>NZ_WQGP01000001.1:0-720854 GCF_013034745.1 Ruegeria lacuscaerulensis
TCCTACCACCCCAGCCAGTTCATCAGAACATGGAACGAGACTAGGAACTTGGGGTTAAACCCTCCGAGAAATGCCCCCGTTTATGCCCCAGTTGTTTCGGGTGCTACGGGCGCCGAGGGTGGGCCCTCAGAGATCGTTGAAGGCCCATGCCACAGGTCATAGCAGGTCGTAATCGACCCCGTTCGCCCAGAAGTCCCAGTCGTCGCGCTTGTTATCCGCCGCCGACCCCTCAATCAGACGAATCCGCAAATCCTCGGATGCACGTAAGTTTCCAATTGCGCTCTGAACGCTCGAGACGATGTCAATCCAAACATATCATTCGGCGCACCTCAGTCTTGTCCAACTTGATTCACCCCAATCAGCTTCCGCAGATCTAAGAAATAGAGGCAATTCCACGGCAAAATCATACAGCGTTGACTGAAGAGACGTTGTCATGGGCTGACCGTTGTTTTCTGCTAACTCAAACAAGTTACCAGCGAAATTCGTATATCTGAGCGAAATACACTCCGGCTGCAGGACACCCTTAGGTTCGGCGGTCAAAAGCGTCTGAACAATAAAGTCCAAATTTCCAGAACCTGCACCAGAGTCGGCCGGCACTAGGTTAAACGAGGTGCGAATAACAAGATTGGAAGTTTGTGCACCTTGTGGGCAGCTTGATCTGCTTGAACTGGTTGTGAAACACGGCGGCACGCCATCGAAAAGTCCAGTACTCAAAGAGTTGGAAAGTGTCGCTTCGAATGCTCGTTCAAACTTTGATGGTTGGTATGCCCGGTTCAGTGTATCTAATGCACGTACAATTTCCTCACGCGATCGCGACGTTCCACTCGCGGCACCATAGATTCCTCCTGCAGTGGCAAACACAGGAACTAATGCGACACCGAGAGCCAGTCCGAATGGGTCTGCTGAGGAAAGCCCCGCCTCCAAAGCACCTCCGGCGCCTGCGCCAATACCAGAAACAGCACCTTCGCCTCGCGTATAAGCGGTGCTACGGACATCTCCGTCTACGATCCGCACGGACAAGTTTATCGTTGAACGCGATGCTAAATTGGCAGTGTTTATGTCAGGAAGGGAGGGCGCGCACGCAGAGAGAAGCGAGCAAGTAGCTACGCATAGCGCTTTAAGTCTTTTTCTGTCGCTTCTCTTCATCTCAACTGGTGTATCGATTTGCAAGTTTCCGTGGGCCTCATAGGCAGCAGACAACGGTCCAATTTCACCAATGCGGAGCATTGAAACTTCAGCCATCCCTTCCTTTTTGCAGAACTCCGAAAGTGCTTAAATATATCTCAAAATCAGAATGTAACTTTTGATTTGCATCAAGAGGAAGTGCATAATTGAACTCATTCGGAGTAAATTCTCCAGCGCTCGCGGGATGGAGTGCACCGTATGCGCCCGGATAGTCTGATTGAGGGGTCAGCGGCGGATAACAAGCGCGACGACTGGGACTTCTGGGCGAACGGGGTCGATCGCGACCTGCTATGACATGTGGCATGGGCCTTCAACGACCTCTGGGGGCCCACCCTCAACACCCGTAACACCTGAAACCACTGGGGCATAAACGGGGGCATTTCTCGGAGGGTTTAGCCCCAAGCGCCTGCTGTCGTTCCATGTTCTGATAATCTGGCTGGGGTGGTAGGAATCCTTGCCCACCGATGATTGTTATCGGCTTTTTCAACCGGTGACCTGAAGTGGGGCGGTTGCGGGGGCATTTGGAGGGTAAGCACGGGGTATTCTGACCGCTAGAGAGGTCGTTGGCGGGTGCCAACAGGCGCGACTAGACCGCTAGATCGACCGTCCACTGGCGCTGACGACGTCCGTAAGATGGAACCGCTGTCGAGTCGTTCCGGGTGCTGAAGACTGGTCGCTGGTGCTGGCGGGGGCTTTGGTGGGGTTGATATTGTGTGGGCTAGGGAAATATCCCGTGCTTTTCTTCCATTACTTCCGCTAACCAAATCAAGCTTTCTGAGTCCAAACAAATTCGAACAATTTCCTGCCATGTCACGCGACGAATAAGACCAGGTACCCGGCACGCGGAAGCAGCTTGTCTAATTTGAACGTCCGCAGCTCCGCCAACTTTGTACCTAGGATTTCGGCCATCATATACGAAGACGGCGTGTCCATTTGAAGGATCCACATTTCCGTCAATATTGGTGACTGCAGCGAGTACGTTCCGGACGATCTGATAAGTTGGTAAAAGTGGGCAGGGAGACAGATCCTGCTTGTCGCTCCAATCAAATAAGTCAGGTATGTGATCCCAATAAGAAACGCCAACTTCCGTTAAAGCGCAGCGCGTTTGCCTGTTTTGCTGACGAGTATAGGTCCCATCGCACAAAGGCGTCTCGGACTTTTGCGGCTTGACGCGCGAGCAAATTCCGAACTCGGATTCGCTAAACTTGCATTCAACGGCTACCCGGTAATCGTCCCTTTCTAGGCAGACATCCAATTGCGTTGGTCGAGGCTCATTAAGCGTTTGAACGTCGACTTCCATGGACAGCGCAGTTTCTTGAGAAACGTTTCCAAAAGCTGAACGCCCACATTGGGCCGGAATTTGGGACAGTAATTCCAACTGGCCTGCGGCTTTGAAGGCTCCAAAAACACTTTGAGCCATCGCCTGCGAGCTTCTGAAAGATCGAAAATGCCTATGGCGATCCGTTGCTGCAATTTCAGCTTCAATCTCCGAGGCCATTCTTTCGTCGGATGGCAGCATGAGATTGAGATAAGGTTTTGAAACGGAGACGACTGGCGGCCTTCCCGGTGCCGATTGCCCGTCGAGGTCGCCCTTGGAGAACGATTTGGCATAATTCCACCAAACCCCTTGCAGCAGCGCTTCGTGTTTTTTTGGTTCCGCCCCCATTTCACTTGATTTTTGCAAAGCACTTTTGGGCAACGAGTTCTGGTACTCAATTTGGGATAGCCCGATTAATCTTGGTGCTCTGCTTCGCTGGCCATATTGGACTTTTGCGTTCGGCAAGGATGCGAAGATTATACTAAGGCCAAGGACATTTGAGATTTCTTGCGACTTTTCTTCGAGAACAGACTTAAAGGCTCTGTCAGATGTAAGCCATCGCGACCACCAATCTGCTTCTCCTAGGACCACGATATCAGGCCGCTCCAAGACCATCTCACGACCAAAGGTGTCACGAATTTCCTTCGCAATTCTCGGAAGATTGGCCTCAACGATGGCGGCATATCGTAACCCTTCCAGCAGAGCGACAGGGGGCGGATCACTAGGGCCACCCGAGTGCCCAATCACCTTGAGTTCAACTAGTACAGCTCGGCCATGTTCCGTCAGGCCGAACATATCGATCTTTCCGATTTCACGATCTGCACGTGTCGCCTTTAGCGGAACTTGATAATCAAGCAGCTCAAATCGAGTCCCGTCTGGTAAATCCCAGCCCTCCTGTGCGTTAACCATCGCAATCGCAAAATGCTCTTCCCTGCGGTTCGTCTTCCCTTCAGTCGTAGGATAGCCACTTCTCCCTCCTAAATAGGGGCGACCAGTTGGACGTTTCGGAGCTTCTTCCTTAAGGCATTGATAGGCTTGGCAATACGAAGCTACGTCAATTCGCGCGACGTCTTTCGTTAATGAAGATTTTGGCCAGCGGCGGGCAAACAATAGATCAAATGTCATGTAACTTTATTAATCAGCGAAGTATGACTTGTCATGTCTGGCAGAGGTCCATCCGAGAGATCAATTCGGGCCGTACCTCGCAATTTACTACGCTAGGCCCTCTCGACTCCACCGAGCCTTTATCTGGCAGGGGTTATGCTTGTTCTCGGCGTCCTGATGAGCCCGTGCATGACAGCTTGGGCATAGTGCAATCGCGATGAAAGTTTTCTTGCCCGTTGAGATGTCGGAGCAAAGTTCCTCACCGCAGATCTCGAGCAACTCCCCGCGCCACATTAACTCTTTGGTGGTGATGCCACATTGCTGGCACTGCGCCTCTTCAAGAGCACACCTGACTTCCTCAACCGAGACTATCCGTTGATAGTTGCATTCAGTATCGGCCATTTTCATACCCCGCGAAATCGTTGACAACTCAACCCTGTGCAATGGACCTGCTCTGGCCTCACCCAGTATTCGCCTTGGGAGACTCAGGCTAACGCAGGTGTCGGGCGCATACAAGCCAGCGGGCATTACTCACTCCTGCCCCCCAGAAAACCGAGGAACCTCCTGCATCTAAATAAAGAAGCAACTGCAGGAGTTTGATCTATGAAGTACCTATCTGCCCTCGGCGTTCTCGTCGGGGGTTTTCTTTTGCACCCACCGCCCAAGGCTGTCCTGACGACGATGCTCTGGGTGGTTGCGCGGTCCCATCCCGCTGTTTCGGCGCTGGTTCTGCTGGTGGTTCTCTGGACGTGGAGGTCCGACGATGACTGAACTGGAACTGAACCCCGGTGACGTCGTGGTCGTCCGCGCCTTCGATGACGTCCCTGAGCATCACTTCCGCGTGGAAGAGGTTTTCGAAGACTGCGTGACCGGCTTTGCTGTCACCGGTCCACTGGCTGGTGAATACGGCGAACCAGCACGTGAGATGATCCTGCGGATCGTCCCTAACGACTAACACCCCAAAAAATCAAAACAGAAAAGGAGGAGACCTATGTCTGCTCACATTCGCTATGCTTATCTGAAGGGCCATACGTGGTTGTTCAGACGTAACTATCCCGTCGACGTGGCTCTCGCGCTGGGCGCTCAGGCGCTGAAGCAGAGCCTCAAGACCAGTGACCGTAACACTGCCCGCGTCCGAGCCGCTGAAGTCAACGCCCGGTTCGAGACGTTGGTGGAACAGGTTCGGTCTCAAGCAGAGGAGACTCTCTCTGCACCGGAGACCAACGCTGATGCTCCTGATTGGGTTGACCAGCCGGAGTCGTCTCTCGTCCGTCTCCGGGCCACTCTGGAGGACTCTGGATGCAATCTGCAGCGGTCTAAGTTCATCAGGCCATCAGCGCCGGTTAAAGTGCCGGTTCGTGACCTGAGCCGGGCCTATCTGAACAAGCGCAGTAACGAACTACGACCCAGCGGGTTCAAATCGGTCCGATACTCTGTCGGGTTATTCTCCAGCCGATTTGGTGACCAGTCGGTTTGCAGCCTGGACCGAGCAGGCGGACGAGACTTCCTGACGGCAATTGCCCAACTCTCCCCAATGATCGGCAAGTCAGAGCGGACGCGTGGGCTGACTCTGGACCAACTGGTCGCGTACTCGTCACGAGGGTCTGTGACGATAACTGCCAGAACTCAGCGACGTATCTGGTCACAGGTCAATCACTTCCTCGACTGGGTGGTCTACGAGGGGTATCTGGAGGTCAATCCTTTCCGGACTGTTCTCTTCGATCGAAAGGTGCGCCCAGCGCCTTATGCTGTCGCGACTGACGATGAGGTGGTGCGCTTGCTGGGAGCCAAAGACCCAGACCTGCATCCGGTTCTGCTGACTTGCCTGCTATCAGGAATGCGAGCGGGGGAAGCGGTTGGGCTGCTTCGGGAAGACCTCGTGACCAAGGGCAACCTCGGTTGCTTCGTTCATGTTCAACCAAACGAATTGAGACTGCTGAAGACGGGCGCGGCGGAGAGACTGGTTCCGGTTCACCCGGTGCTGGACGAGACGTTCCGTCAACTGCCTGCTTCTGGCCCTCTGTTCCCTGACCTGACCGTGGCGCACGTCACCAAGGGATTTGCGAGACTGAGACGACGGTTGGGACTGGAACGACCGGGACTGGTGTTCCACTCGACCCGTAAGTGGTTCATCACCCAGTGCGAGCGAACGGGTGTCCCTGAGCACTTCACAGCATCTCTGGTCGGTCACCAATCGGCACGGTCGGAGAACGGGATCACCTACGGCATCTACTCGGCTGGCATCAGTGACGAGCAACGCCGGTCGATCGTTGACCAAATCAGACTCCCGCTAGGGACGGTCGCCTCATGACCTTCCCGGACATTGATGCGTTTGAGGAACGGGCTGCTATCGCTGAATACGATGGCGGTTGCTCCCGCAAGGCAGCGGAAGATCTGGCGGCTCGGGCTCAAGGGTTCCGTGACGCTGAAGCCTACTGGCAGTGGCTGGCTGACTATGTCGTTAACCGAAGACCACCCTGACACCTAACCCTCGGCGGCCCTTAGCGGGTTGCCGGGGGGATCACTTTGATATTTTTTTCTTGCCGCTTCGAAATTACGCGGCGAGAATGCGATGGAAAATACCGATATTATAGCTGGTTACGTAGTTGAGTTTAGAGGTTTACGATGAAGGTTAGCGGGATAGCGGACGATACTGGCGAGGCAGTCACTCAGGAAATATCTGATGTTTCATCCGAAGAACTTCAGTCAATGGCATCATTGGGCTTATCGTCTGGAGAACTGAAGGCAAAGATCGACAATTTAGCAATATCGGCTGATGCAAAGGCACTTCTGTTCCAAGTCGCAACGAAGGTAATCCGCGTGGGGGAGACGGTTATCAAGATCGGCCAAAAGATTCTTGAGACGGTTCTTGAAGTTATTAAGACCTATCCAAACACAACCTTTGGTGTGGTGTTCGGGGCGATAGCAGGGACACTTATTAGTTCCATTCCGGTGATTGGATGGGTGCTTGGTCCAATCGTTACTCCCATCTTAATTCTGTTTGGGATGTCCGCAGGCGCAGTCATGGATATTTCAGACAAAGCACTCGAACGGCGGGTTATGTCGTCTTTGGCTGAGTTTGACGCTCTCAAATCGGTGGTTAGCTAATGGAACACGGTTGGTTTGACGGTGTCGATGATGTCGTTCACGACGATCTGCGGTTCAAGGCTAAGCTGGGCATTGGTGAGAACGCCTATACGTCCGTACGAGTAAAAAAGGCACTATTTGAAGCTTGGGACGTTGCTGGCGTTGCGGCGACAGGGGCGCAAGTTGCTAGCTCTGCTATGATCGCTCAGAAATTCTTTGCTGCTCCAAGTTTGCTCGCTGCTATAGGAATCGGAACTGCGACTGCGGCCACTCCTGTCGGTTGGATCGCTGCGGCTAGCGTTATATCTGGTGGCGCGTGGCTCGGAATTACCCGTTATCTGAAGTCTGACAACAGTAAGACGACCGTAATTCCCACATTCATCAACACACCACTGGACGTCTTGGGGTTAGGAATTTTCGACTTATTGGCTCCTCTTGCGATGAAGGTTGCCCAAGTTGACGGAAAAGTCGAAGAAACAGAAGAAGCAGCCATTAGGCGCTATTTCGTTGAAGAGTGGGGCTATTCTGAGCAATTTGCCGAGCGTGGTTTCGAGTTCGTGAAACTTCGACTGGATGAATATAACATCAAAGCCACGGCGCAAACTCTTGGTGCTTTCACGAGAGATAACCCAGATTGCAGCTTCGACCATATGTATTCGGACATTATGACCTTCCTGCAAACTGTGGCCGAGGCGGATGGCATTCTTGATGAGCGCGAAGAAATGGCTTTGGAGCGGATTTCCAAGGTGTTTGCTGAAGAAGGCAAGTTTTCCGTATCAAGAACCGTTGCACCAGTGGGTAACGCCATTGGTTCGGCAGCGGCATCAGTCGGCAGTGTCATTGGCTCAGTGCCGTCGCAAGTCGCAAGGCTGAACCCTTTGAGGCGAACAAGCAGCGAGGGTGAAGAGATCGAGTCAGATATTGGGACGGAGGAATAAAACAGCCACCAAGCCCCCCCCCCAGACCGCCAACACCAATCCACCCACCCGTCAGCACCCGGAGCCAGCCGTTGGCGATCCTGTCAGCACCAGTGGACGGTCCACTAGCGGTTTCTTCAGAACCTGTCGGCACTCATAAAGGGGGAGCCGATGCCTACGGCGTGGATGCAAGTTGAACTCTGACGTTACGTGGAAATGGCCCCTTCAATCCGTCTATTTCGCGCTGTCACGAACGCTAAGACATTTTTTTTATAGAAATTGTACTCCCCTAAATCACTGGGATAGGGTGAAGATGTAAAATCATCAAAGGGAAGGTGGAATTTGACTTTCTCGAAGCACTCGGAAACCAAGTCTTCGAGCAAAAAGAATTTTACGTAGCCTCTAAAGTTTCCAAATAAATCAAAAAAACCCGAGTAGCGTTTCAGTGTTTCTGAAAGTGGGCTTTCACCTTGCAAGTAGTGAAGCCGGATACACTCCAAGGTCAGGTCAAATCTATCACCGATTTTTCCGTTTAGGCCGCGCGCACCATTGATTGTCAATTTCCCATTAACCTTATTTCCGGGAAACACAATGTAAGCGCCGATCGTACTGCAGGTTTTGAAAAATGATTTCACTTCTTCGCGGTCCATTTTGCCGACGATTCCAGATGTCCTTTTAGTCCTGCTATAAGTATGTGTGATTGCATCGCTAGCCAGAAAAAACTCTCCCAATTGGGATTTATGATGCAAATAAACGTTTGGAGTACTGTCAGTTAATTCAAACATAGTCTGATTTGGAAGCTGTTTGCTCCATAGTAACTTGTGATATCGGCGAAGCGTAGGACTGAATGCATCCGGGTCTTTTCCAGTTGGTGTGTCTTCGTAGAAATCGAAAGATGTGTCCAAAGTTTCTAGCAAAGTAGTTTTCCCTTAGTTTGCGCTGCTCCGTCTCGGATGAAAAGCTTAGCCACCGCATATTGAAAAAGACAGCATAGATGGGAGGCTGCCTCTGTTGCCGGACGCATCAATCCCTCGGTCGGTCCAAGTGGGAACGGTACTAACCCACACCACCCGCCAGCACCAGCGACCAGTCTTCAGCACCCGGAACGACTCGACAGCGGTTCCATCTTACGGACGTCGTCAGCGCCAGTGGACGGTCGATCTAGCGGTCTAGTCGCGCCTGTTGGCACCCGCCAACGACCTCTCTAGCGGTCAGAATACCCCGTGCTCACCCTCGAAATGCCCCCGAAACCGCCCCACTTCAGGTCACCGGTTGGAAAAGCCGATAACAATCATCGGTGGGCAAGGATTCCTACCACCCCAGCCAGATTATCAGAACATGGAACGACAGCAGGCGCTTGGGGCTAAACCCTCCGAGAAATGCCCCCGTTTATGCCCCAGTGGTTTCAGGTGTTACGGGTGTTGAGGGTGGGCCCCCAGAGGTCGTTGAAGGCCCATGCCACATGTCATAGCAGGTCGCGATCGACCCCGTTCGCCCAGAAGTCCCAGTCGTCGCGCTTGTTATCCGCCGCTGACCCCTCAATCAGACTATCCGGGCGCATACGGTGCACTCCATCCCGCGAGCGCTGGAGAATTTACTCCGAATGAGTTCAATTATGCACTTCCTCTTGATGCAAATCAAAAGTTACATTCTGATTTTGAGATATATTTAAGCACTTTCGGAGTTCTGCAAAAAGGAAGGGATGGCTGAAGTTTCAATGCTCCGCATTGGTGAAATTGGACCGTTGTCTGCTGCCTATGAGGCCCACGGAAACTTGCAAATCGATACACCAGTTGAGATGAAGAGAAGCGACAGAAAAAGACTTAAAGCGCTATGCGTAGCTACTTGCTCGCTTCTCTCTGCGTGCGCGCCCTCCCTTCCTGACATAAACACTGCCAATTTAGCATCGCGTTCAACGATAAACTTGTCCGTGCGGATCGTAGACGGAGATGTCCGTAGCACCGCTTATACGCGAGGCGAAGGTGCTGTTTCTGGTATTGGCGCAGGCGCCGGAGGTGCTTTGGAGGCGGGGCTTTCCTCAGCAGACCCATTCGGACTGGCTCTCGGTGTCGCATTAGTTCCTGTGTTTGCCACTGCAGGAGGAATCTATGGTGCCGCGAGTGGAACGTCGCGATCGCGTGAGGAAATTGTACGTGCATTAGATACACTGAACCGGGCATACCAACCATCAAAGTTTGAACGAGCATTCGAAGCGACACTTTCCAACTCTTTGAGTACTGGACTTTTCGATGGCGTGCCGCCGTGTTTCACAACCAGTTCAAGCAGATCAAGCTGCCCACAAGGTGCACAAACTTCCAATCTTGTTATTCGCACCTCGTTTAACCTAGTGCCGGCCGACTCTGGTGCAGGTTCTGGAAATTTGGACTTTATTGTTCAGACGCTTTTGACCGCCGAACCTAAGGGTGTCCTGCAGCCGGAGTGTATTTCGCTCAGATATACGAATTTCGCTGGTAACTTGTTTGAGTTAGCAGAAAACAACGGTCAGCCCATGACAACGTCTCTTCAGTCAACGCTGTATGATTTTGCCGTGGAATTGCCTCTATTTCTTAGATCTGCGGAAGCTGATTGGGGTGAATCAAGTTGGACAAGACTGAGGTGCGCCGAATGATATGTTTGGATTGACATCGTCTCGAGCGTTCAGAGCGCAATTGGAAACTTACGTGCATCCGAGGATTTGCGGATTCGTCTGATTGAGGGGTCGGCGGCGGATAACAAGCGCGACGACTGGGACTTCTGGGCGAACGGGGTCGATTACGACCTGCTATGACCTGTGGCATGGGCCTTCAACGATCTCTGAGGGCCCACCCTCGGCGCCCGTAGCACCCGAAACAACTGGGGCATAAACGGGGGCATTTCTCGGAGGGTTTAACCCCAAGTTCCTAGTCTCGTTCCATGTTCTGATGAACTGGCTGGGGTGGTAGGATTCGAACCTACGATACACGGTACCAAAAACCGCTGCCTTACCACTTGGCTACACCCCAACGGTGAGGCGCTATCTACGATTGTTGTTTGGGGGGTTCAAGCCCTTTCCCGCAAAAATATGAACGCAGTCAGAAAAAAGTTTGCCAAGATATGCAACCGTTGGAAACATAGCTTTGAGTTGCTTTTCCGTGTCGGTCATTTCGCGGTTTGCCAAGAAAACGTCGGCGGCGCAGGTTGCTTGTTTCAAGTAGATGTCGTCGGTACGATTTTGCGGTAAGTTTCCCAGGGGGTATTGGCGCGCCGGGATCGTGAAGACTGGCACTCGGCCAGGCCAGTGAAATTGCAAAAGGATAGACCGGAAATGAAGTTTCTACGCACGCCGGACGAGCTGTTCCAATCTCTGGAAGGTTACGATTTCGAACCGCATTATTCGATGGTCGATGATACCGAAGGCGGAGAACTTCGGGTCCACCATGTGGACGAAGGTCCAGCGGACGCCAACCCTGTTCTGATGATGCATGGCGAACCAAGCTGGTCTTTCCTCTATCGTCACATGATCAAAGGCTTTGTCGCGCGCGGACATCGGGCGGTTGCGCCGGATTTGGTCGGGTTTGGTCGGTCTGACAAACCGACCGAGCGCTCGGATTACACCTATGCTCGCCACGTGTCGTGGATGGGGGACTGGCTGCGCGGGGTGGATCTGACGAATATCACTCTGGTCTGTCAGGATTGGGGCGGGTTGATCGGATTGCGCCTTTGGGCCGAGATGCCGGACCGCTTTGCCCGTATCGTGGTTGCCAACACGGCCCTGCCTACCGGCGATCAGCCGATGGGAGAGGCATTCGAAAACTGGCGTAGATTCAGCCAGGAGGTTCCCGTGTTCCCGGCGGGGGGGATCTTGAAGGGCGGTACGCAAAAGCCGATGTCAGACGACACGATTGCCGCCTATGACGCGCCATTCCCGGACGAAAGCTATAAGGCCGGGGCGCGGCAGTTCCCGATGTTGGTGCCAGCGTCGCAGGACGATCCTGAGGCTGAGCCAAACAGAAAAGCCTGGGCTCTTATCCGCACTTTGCAGACCCCGGTGTTGACGGCTTTTGGGGCGGATGACAAGGTCATGGCTGGGATAGATACGGTGTTTCAGCGGCTCTGTCCGGGGGCCAAGGGGCAGCCCCACACAATCCTGCCGGACGCCGGTCATTTTCTGCAGGAAGATGTCGGGGCGGAACTGGTCGATCTGACCTGCGATTTCATCGCCCGAACGTCCTGACGCTATTCCCGAACTTCTTCGGGGTCGACGCCCCAGAGGTTGGATTTCTGCGTCCAGCCACGGTGTCCTCCGGCCGAGACATGGCACCAGTCCAATGTGCAGCTGCCCAGGCGCGCAACTACGCCGGATTCGAATTGCGCGCTGATCTGAGCGCTGGAACTGGGGTTGGCATAGACCGGCAACATATCCGTTTCGATCAGAACGGTGCGCGCACCGGACAACAGGGCGTAGTGCACCCAGCCTCCAGCGCCGTCACGGTCCTGGACCCTGCGCCAGTTGCCATATTCGGCGGTGATTTGCAGCGGCATGCCGCGCCGCTTGAACACCCAGTCGATTCGATGAGTCAGGGAGGGCCCGCGCCGCACATTGCCCTCGGCCGCCTTCATCGAGACATAGCGTGGCAGCGGCAGATTCGTGACCGGACCGCGCTTGTCCTGCGCGCTGGCGGCCAGACCTCCGGTCCAGATCAGAAAAACGCTCAACACCGACGCTAAACGGCGCTTTTGGGGTAGAAAACCTCTCACGGACTGCCTGCTCTTGTGCCTGTTGATCTTGTTGCGAAAAAAGCTTGGTTCAATGCCATGGGGTTCTTGTGCCCCGCCTTTTCCTGCGCCACGATGACATGGCGCGCGCAGGTTTGCAAAGCAGTGGGAGTGCACAGGTGCCAAGAGAACGTCTGAGTGTTGTCGTAACGCGACGGTTGCCCGAGGCGGTGGAAACGCGGTTGAGCGAATTGTTCGATGTAAAGCTGCGCGACGACGACGCCCCAATGACGCGGGATGAGCTGGTCGCAGCGGTCAAAACGGCGGATGTGCTGGTTCCCACCGTTACCGATACGATTGATGGCGGGGTGCTGGGGCAGGCGGGTGAAAACCTGCGGCTGATCGCGAACTATGGCGCTGGCGTCGATAATATTGATGTGGCCACCGCGCGTCAGCGGGGCATCCTTGTCTCCAACACGCCCGGTGTGCTGACCGATGACACGGCGGATATGACGATGGCGCTGATCCTCGCCGTGACCCGTCGTATCCCCGAAGGCCTGACAACTATGCAAAAGGGCGAGTGGGAAGGCTGGGCTCCGACCGCCTTACTGGGTGGCCGGATCGGCGGACGTCGGCTGGGTATTCTTGGCATGGGCCGGATCGGTCAGGCCGTGGCGCGTCGCGCCAGCGCTTTTGGAATGCAGGTGCATTATCACAATCGCCGCAGGCTGCGCGCTGAGACGGAACAGGCGCTTGAGGCGACCTATTGGGAAAGCCTGGACCAGATGGTTGCGCGTATGGACGTGATTTCGATCAACTGTCCGTCCACGCCCTCGACTTTTCACCTGATGAACGCGCGGCGGCTGAAGTTGATGAAACCCTCGGCCGTGATCGTGAATACCTCGCGGGGCGAGGTGATAGACGAAAACGCGCTGACCCGGCAGATCCGCGCTGGTGAGATCGCAGGGGCAGGTCTGGACGTCTACGAACACGGCACCGACGTGAACCCGCGATTGCGACAGTTGCCCAACGTGGTTCTGTTGCCCCATATGGGGTCCGCCACGCTGGAGGGTCGGATCGAGATGGGCGAAAAAGTTATCATTAATATCAAGACATTCGAAGATGGGCACCGCCCACCGGATCAGGTGGTTCCTGCAATGCTTTAATCGGCACGGCCGACTGGCCGGGTATCAATTTTTCAGGAGGATACTATGAAACGACGTCTGATTTCCGGCTTGTTCCTGTCGGCTTTGGCCTTTGCGTCACCGGTTTTCGCGCAGGAGGCTGCCGACGCGGTTTCGCCCGAAGGCGGGTCCGTAGGCCAGGTTCAAGGCCTGACCGCCGAGGTCATTGCCGCGCTTGAGGCGAAGATGGTGGGCAAGCCGGTCACTGCGCAGAACTGGATGGTTGCAGCGGCCAACCCGTTGGCGGTTGAGGCCGGGGCCAAGGTGCTGCGGGCAGGGGGGTCGGCTGCGGATGCGATGGTCGCGGTTCAGGTGGTGCTAGGCCTGGTCGAGCCGCAATCCTCTGGTCTGGGCGGTGGCGCGTTTCTGGTCTGGTATGATGCCGCGACTGGCAAGATGACCACGCTGGACGGGCGCGAGACAGCCCCGCTTGAGGCCACTCACCGGCTGTTCCACGACGAAAATGGCGAACCCCTGAAATTCTTCGATGCTGTAGTCGGGGGACTGTCCGTTGGAACACCGGGAACGCCAGCCCTGTTAGAAGAGGCGCATCGCCGCTGGGGTCGAAGCCCGTGGCCCAGCCTGTTTGCGGATGGGATTGCGCTGGCCGAGGACGGATTTCTGGTTTCTCCACGACTGGCGGGGCTGGTCGAAAAGGACGCCGAACGGTTGTCACGCTTCCCTGTGACGGCGGAATATTTCCTGCCGGATGGCAAGCCGTTAGAGCAGGGTCAGCGCCTGATGAACCCCGACTATGCGGAAACACTGCGCACTTTGGCCAGCGAAGGCGCGGCAGGGTTCTACGGTGGCGAGATCGCAGCGGGGATCGTCAGCACGGTGCGTGGGGCGGAAGGAAACCCCGGTGTGCTATCGGGCATTGACCTGGCCCTGTATCAGGTGATCGAGCGCGAGCCGGTCTGTGCCGCCTATCGTGCCTACGAGATCTGCGGCATGGGGCCGCCCTCTTCGGGCGCGCTGACAGTTGGGCAGATTTTGGGCATGCTGGATGGTTATGATCTGGCGGCCATGGGACCGGAAGATGTTCAAAGCTGGCGGCTGATCGGCGATGCCTCGCGCTTGGCTTTTGCCGACCGGGGGCGGTACATGGCTGATCACGACTTTGTCCCGATGCCGACCAACGGGCTTGTTGACCCGTCTTATCTGTCCGAGCGTGGCGGTCTGTTGAATGAGAGCGAAGCCTTGATCGACGTGGCGCCGGGCAACCCGGCCTTCGATCATGCATCAAACTGGGCGGATGATGAATCTCTGGAATTGCCGTCGACCTCGCATATCTCGATTGTCGATCAATTTGGCAACGTCCTTTCCATGACGACCACGATCGAGAACGGCTTTGGCTCTCGATTGATGACCAACGGGTTTCTGCTGAACAACGAATTGACCGATTTCTCGTTCAAGACGCATCGCGATGGCGTGCCAATTGCCAACCGGTTGGAACCCGGCAAGCGCCCGCGTTCGTCGATGAGCCCGACAATCGTGATGCAGGACGGCGCGCCTGTTCTGGCTATTGGCTCTCCGGGCGGCAGCCGGATCATTGGCTATGTGGCCAAGTCGATCATCGCGTGGGCGGATTGGGATATGGACGTGCAGCAGGCCCTGTCCCTGCCTCATCTGGTCAACCGGTTCGGGACTTATGATGTTGAGCTGGGAACAGCGGCCGAAGGGTATGCAGATCAGTTGACTGCGCTTGGGTATGAGGTCAATCCACGGGATCTGACCTCGGGCCTGCACGCGATTGAGATCGGGGATGTCCTGATCGGCGGCGCAGATCCACGTCGCGAAGGAATTGCGCTGGGCGAATAGCCCGGCGATCAGGGGGGAGGAACAGTATGGTGCAGGCAGTCGCTTTGCCTCGGAACGAGGCTGGGATCGAAACGGTCATAGGCGTTCTAAAGCAGAAATTCGGCGACCGCCTGCAAACCGGTCAGGCCATTCGGGAACAGCATGGGCACACGACGACCTGGATTGAAAACCAGTCCCCGGATGCTGTGGTGTTTCCTCAGACCACTGCAGAAGTGTCCGAGATTGTCAAAACCTGCGCCACGCATAAAGTGCCGGTGATCGCTTTTGGCACCGGCACCTCGCTCGAGGGGCATGTCAATGCGCCAGCCGGAGGTATCTCGGTCGACCTGACCCAGATGAACAAGGTTCTGACCGTGAATGCCAGTGATCTGGACTGTGTCGTGCAGCCCGGCGTCACGCGTGAGGATCTGAACACGCATCTTCGCGATCAGGGGTTGTTCTTCCCCATCGACCCCGGCGCCAATGCCTCATTGGGGGGGATGGCGTCAACGCGGGCTTCAGGGACGAATGCAGTGCGCTATGGCACGATGAAGGACAATGTCCTCAGCCTCGAGGCGGTGATGCCGGACGGGCGGATCATTCGCACCGGGCAACGGGCCAAGAAATCCTCGGCCGGGTACGACCTAACGCGGTTGTTGATAGGGGCCGAGGGGACGCTAGGGGTCATCACGGAAATCACTTTGCGGCTGCAAGGCATCCCCGAGGCGATTTCTTCGGCGCGCTGTTCCTTTCCAACCGTGGATGCGGCTTGCCAGGCGGTGATGATGACCATCCAATACGGCGTTCCCGTGGCCCGGATCGAGTTGCTGGACGAAATGTCGGTAAAGGCGGCCAATGCCTATTCCAATCTGACATTGCCCGAAACGCCACTGCTTTTGCTCGAATTCCATGGCTCGGAAAACGGCGCGATCGAGCAGGCAGAAACCTTCGGTCAGATTGCCGAAGAATTCGGCGGTACCGATTTTGCGGCAACCTCGACCACTGAGGAACGCAGTAAGCTGTGGCAGGCGCGGCACGACATCTATTGGGCTTGTCTGCAGCTGCGTCCGGGTGCACGCGGAATTTCAACCGATGTTTGCGTGCCCATTTCGCGTTTGGCCGAATGTGTCACCGCCACACAAAACAAGGCAGAGGAACTTGGGTTGATCGCGCCTATGGTCGGCCATGTCGGGGACGGGAATTTCCATACCTTGTTGCTGATCGATATGGAAAACGCCGACGAGGTGGCCAATGCCGATCAGTTTGTCGGCTGGTTGAATGAATTGGCCATTTCGATGGACGGCACCTGCACCGGCGAGCATGGAATAGGGCAGGGCAAACGCCCCTATCTGATCAAGGAGCTGGGGGACGCAACCCGCTATATGGCGGCGATCAAGGTGGCGCTCGACCCGGACAATATCATGAACCCCGGCAAGATCCTGTAGCGGCTTTCACTGTCATTTGAGCGATTGCTGACGCCAAAAGTCGGTTTTGCACTTTTTTGCGTCGGCTGGACTTGGCGCTTAGGCCTCGGGCTTGGGCATAAACCTTGCAAATTAGACTCAATCCGGAGAACGGGCGAATGAAAACCCAAGTCAAAGCACTGGTCGTTGGCGGTGGTGCCGTCGGGACCTCGATTGCATACCACCTTGCCAAGGCAGGCTGGGACGATGTGATGCTGATCGAACGTGACGAGCTGACCTCGGGCTCCACTTGGCACGCGGCTGGCCTGCTGCCACTGTTCAACATGTCCTACGCGACAACCCACATCCACAAATACTCGGTCGATTTCTACAAGACACTTGAGGAAGAGACTGGCTTGAATGCTGGCTTTGCCGTGGTTGGCAACCTGCGCATGGCGCAGACGCAAGAGCGTATGGACGAATACATGCTTTATGCCTCGACCGCCGAGACCTGCGATGTGGCCTATGAGTGGCTCACACCCGAGCAGATCAAGGAACGCTGGCCGCTGATCGAAACCGGCGATCTGAAAGGTGCGATTTATCACACCGAAGATGGCTACATTAACCCGGCCGACGTGACACAAGCGATGGCCAAAGGTGCCCGTCAGCGCGGTGTTGATATTGTGCGCAAGATGCAGGCTGACGCGTTCCACTGGAACGGCACTCATTGGGAAGTCACCTGCACCAGGATGGTCGAAAAGGGCGGCAACCTGGTGCCGTCGGACGAGCAGGTTGTCATCACAGCCGAGCATGTCGTGACCGCCTCGGGCAACCACGCACAGCGCACCGCCAAAATGCTGGGTATCAAGATGCCCGCCATCCCGGTCGAGCACACCTTCATCGTCATGGACAAAGATCCCGAACTGGTCAAATGGCGCGAAGCAGGCAACCCCGAGCATCCCGTCGTCCGTGACGCCGACAACGAGTCTTATGCGCGCGAGGAACGTGGCGGCTGGATTCTGGGCATCTACGAACACGGCGCGCCCGCACAGTTCGAATATGGTGTGCCGGACAGCTTCCGCGCGGACCTGTTCCCGCTGGATATCGACCGGATTGCCGACCAGTACATGGCGATGGCCGAGCGTGTACCCTCTTGCGCCGAATCCGGCCTGAAAGACGATTTCAACGGCCCGATCTGCTATACGCCTGATGGCAACCCGCTGGTTGGCCCCGCTCCGGGCCTGCGCAACATGTGGCTGGCCGAGGGCTTCTCGTTCGGGATCACTGCCGCAGGCGGCACCGGCTATTATCTGGCGCAGATGATGGTTGACGGCGAAGCCGAGATCGACATGGCCTCGCTGGACCCCAAACGGTATTCGTCGAACTGGATGACCACCGAATTCGCGGCGCGCAAGAACGAAGAATGCTACGAGCACGTCTACATCCTGCACCACCCCGACGAAGAGCGCGAAGCCTGCCGTCCGCTGCGTACTGTTCCGGCCTATGACCGCCAGAAAGCGCGTGGCGCACAATTCGGCTGGGTGAACGGCTGGGAACGTCCGAACTATTTTGGGCCCGTCGATGCGCCGGATAATTTCGACAAGGAAAGCCGCAGCTTCCGTCGCGGTGGTTGGTGGAAACACGCTGTGGAAGAGGCCAAAGCGATCCGCGAAGGCGTTGGCCTGATCGACGCGTCGGCCTTCACCAAGCATGTCGTCAAAGGCCCCGGCGCGACCCAGTTTCTGGATTGGTTCACCTGTAACAAGCTGCCCAAGGTCGGTCGCATCAACCTGACCTACGCGCTGACCTCGCATGGGACCACCCGCACTGAATACACCATCGTCCGCAATGGCGAGAATCACTACTACATCGTCTCCGCAGGTGCCTGGACCGAGTATGACGCGGACTATCTGCGAAAAGCGGCCGAGGACAAGATGGAGGAGTTTGGGTATATCGAGATACAGGATGTGACCACTCAGTGGGGTGTCTTCGCCATCGCCGGACCCAAGTCGCGTGATGTCCTGAAAGCGGTCATCAAAGACGCCGATCCGGAAACCGCACTGTCCAACAAGCGCTTCCCATGGCTGTCGGCCCGTCAGATCGAACTGGGCATGTGCCCCGTGAACGCCATCCGTGTGGCCTATACCGGTGAGCTGGGTTGGGAACTGCACCACCCGATCGAAATGCAGAACTATTTGTTCGATCTGTTGGAAAAGGCTGGTGAGAAACACGGTATGAAGCTGGTTGGTGCCCGCGCGCAGAACTGGCTGCGTCAGGAGAAATCCTATCGCGCCTTCGGCACCGAACTGGGCCGCGACGCGACCCCCCTCGAGGCCGATCTGCCGCGCTTTGTCGACCTGTCGAAAGACTTCTACGGCAAAACCAAGCTGGAAGAGACCGGTGTGCGCGTAAAGTGTTGCACACTGCTGATCGACGGACCAGACGATGCTGACCCGTGGGGTCGCGAAGCGCTCTATACGCCGGAGGGCGCGCGCGTGGGTCGTTTGACCTCGGGCGGGTATTCGGTGGCCTTCGAGAAATCGATCGGCATGGGCTATGTGCCCCCCGAGCTGGCAGTTGAAGGCACCAAGCTACAAGTCAAAATTCAGGACAAGCTGTGGGATGCGGTTGTGACTTGTGACAGCCCCTATGATCCTAAGAACGAAACGATCCGTAAAGACGGTTGATTCTGAGCTTAGCTTTAGGCGGGGCTCCAAAATGGGCCGCCTAAGGCGGCCCATGCCTCCGGCGGAGGTATTTTCAAACAGAAGAAGCGGGGGCTGGTGACATGATCCAGCCCCCTGCTTTTGGCTAGGGGGGCCTTCTCCTGTTACGGCCAACGGCGCCTCCGCCTGTACCGCAAAATCACTATTGCTCATCAGAGTTAACGACCCGTTACTTCTTCTGTTCAAAAATACCTCCGCCGGAGGCAAACCTGCTTAAGCAGGTTTTCGTGGCGCATCTCTGGGGAGAAATATTACGTGGTTTCCGAAGATGGATTGGATAGGGCCCATCCTTGGCAGAGAACTTATTCTCATCAAGTGCCCGAGTTTTCCGCAATGAAAGCGATATTGTTTGCGGGCATCTCTGATATTTTGAGAATCGTTAGACCTCTGGCCTGCATATACGCGGCAATTTCGGAGTCATTCTTATAGCCGATCTCGGGGTCTTGTTGGACCAGGGCCTGGTGAAACCGTTGATCACCATCGCTGGTCAATTTGCCCGCGCGCATGAAAGGACCGTATAGGATAAATCGCCCTTTAGGCTCCAGCGCCTTTGAAACCTCAGTTAGAATCGTGCAGGTTTCAACCCAGCTGATAAGATGGGTCAGATTGATCAGGACGATAAGATCCTTGCCGCCAAATTCTCGATGCCATCCCTCCGCCGTGGCGTCCAGAGTGGCGGCGACTTTGATGTTCACTTGCTCGACCGTGTATGTATTGATGCTGGCGCGGCGGTCGGGGTCGATCTCAGTCGGGTGCCAGGTCAGGCCGGGCAGGCGCTGGGCAAAGGCGCTCACATGCTGGCCTGTCCCGCTGGCAATTTCCAATGCGTTCCCGCTGTCAGGGGCCCATTGCGCCAGCAGATCGCAGAGCACATCTGCATTGCGGGTCGCAGCAGGCGCGACCATTCGGGCGCCCTCGACCTGAGTTGCAACGCTGGCGTTAGGAGGAAGGGTTCGTTTGCTCATTGTCGCAGCCTGTCGGGTTTAAGGGCGTTCACAATTTCCGCGTCCAGTTCCGGCGGTGCGCCGATTGCCAAGTCGGCAACTAATTTAGACGCGGCCGCCGCCGTTTGAAACCCGTAGCCACCCTGGCCAGCCGACCAGATAAAATTGGGTTCGATCGGGTCCGGTCCCAGAACCAGCGTCCCATCAGGCGCAAAACTGCGTAGCCCCGCCCAGTTTGTCTCGACCCGCGTGACGGCTTCGGTCACCATTTCTTCATAGCGCGCAAGCCCTTCCGCCAAGACCAAGTCGTCGGCATAAGCGTCTTGCGGTGGTACCGGGTCAGCCTCGGATGGCGAGACGATCAATTTCCCAGCATCGGGCTTTGCGTACCAGCTTTCCCCAGCACCCAGCAGCATTGGCCAATCTCGCAAATCATGACCGCCCGGCGCGGGAAGACGCGCCATCGATCGACGTAGTGGAGATATCCCGATCGGTTCGATCCCTGCCAATGCCGCGACCTGGTCCACCCACGGCCCGGCTGCGTTGACAATTACGCGAGCTTCAAAGCTGCCGTTGGCCTCGACAATCCAGTTTCGATCCCGGCGCAGCGCGGTTACGCGGGATTTCGTCAGAATGTCTCCGCCATTGCGTCGGATCGCTTGTGCAAAGCTCTGCATAAGACGGTCGGTATCGATGTCGAACGCGGCGTCGCTGATCGCTGCAAAGCGAACGGCGTCAGCGTTGAGGATTGGGATTCGATTCACAGCTTCGGCAATTGATATGGGATGCATGTTCAAGGATGCAGTATCATTGGACATTTGCAGGGCTTGATCTGCTCGACCGACCAGCATTAGGCCACGCGGTGTCAGATAACCACCCTTGTCGGTCTTCAGAAAGTTGGCGCTGGCCCGGTTCAAGGCAACGACAGTCTCTGGGCCGTAATTTTCTTCAAATAGTGCAGCTGAACGCCCCGACGCGTGATAGCCCAGGGCGTCTTCGGCCTCCAAAACCACAACCCGTCCATGGGCTGACAGGCGCGCGCCAGCGCTGAGCCCGGCGATACCGCCACCGATGACCAGGAAATCTATCATATCCCTCTCTTCGCAGAGTGCGGGGCGAAGTACACAAGGTTTGCTGTCGATCTACAAGCAGGGTTGAAATTGCACCTCAACCCATACAAAGAATGCCCCATTGATATAGGAGGATAGGGTGACTGGCGATAACTTACACCCGATGGCCACGGGACATATACCGTCCTACGTGACCCAGGCCGATGGCAGCGACTTTCTTTTAACGTTTATGTTCATTTTCACGGTTGGAGTGATCATTTTGATTGGGGTGGGATATTTCACCCTGCATTCGATCCCAGAAAAAATCGCACATGAATCCAACCACCCCCAGTTCCAACTGGTTGGTATTCTAGCGCTTCTTGCGCTGTTTACTCATAATGGTCTGTTTTGGATTGCTGCCATTCTGGTTGCCGGATTCCAGTTCCCTGACATTGGTGCCCCTTTGCGGGCCATCGCAGATGCGATCCGATCGTTGGGTCCGCAAGCGCAAGACCCAGCCACGCCTCCTCGGGCGGAACATCAGGAGCAATAAGGCATGCTTGAAACACTGATGTGTGCACTGATCACGGTGCTGCCTGATTTTCTGTTCCGTCGTTACGTGCAGGGCAAACGGATAGGCCATGAAATTACGCTGTTCACCATGTGGTACGAGCTGCGCTGGGGGCTGACGACCTGTGCCATTCTGGCACTGACGGTGATCACGACGCTGTTTTACTTTCACCCGGCCAGCCGGACGGCAGCGTCCTATTTCCGCACCGTGACGATCCTGCCGCAACTGGGAGGGCGCGTGTCCGAGGTCTATGTGTCCAACAACCAGCAGGTGGTCGCAGGTCAGCCGATCTTCCGAATGGAGGATTTTACCCAAACGGCGATGGTCGAGGCTGCTCATGCGCAGATCGCGCAGGTTCAGGCCTCGTTGAAAGTGGCCGAGACAGACCTGGCCGAAGCAACCGCCGGGATTGCGGGTGCCAAAGCCTCATTGGATCAGGCGATTGAAGACCTTGAGCGCAACACCACGCTGCGCGACGAGGGATCCAGCGCTGTGCGTCTGGCCGAGATCGACCGGCTGGAAAACATCGTCGCCGAACGCGAAGCCAATCTGGTGGCGGCCGAGGCGCAACGGGCTGCGGTTGTGCAACAGATCGAAGAGCTGATCCCGGCGCAGCTGGCCAGTGCAAATGCGCAACTGGACGCCGCCCTGACCGAGCTGGACAAGACAGTGGTTGCCGCGGGCGTGACGGGCCGGATCGAACAATTCGGCCTGCAAGTTGGCGATTTTGTCAGCCCTTTGCTGCGGCCTGCGGGAATTCTGGTGCCGTCGCATTCGGGTCATGACCGGTTTCAGGCGGCGTTCAACCAGATGGCGGCCCAGGTAATCAAGCCGGGCATGGTGGGCGAACTGGGCTGCATGACCAAGCCTTTTACGGTCATTCCTATGGTTGTGGTCGATGTGCAGGACGTGATCCCATCAGGGCAACTCCGCCCTTCGGATGAACTGCGCGATGTGCAGACCAATACAAATCCGGGGTCCATTCTGGTCTATATGGAGCCGTTGTATAAAGGGATGGCTGACGACATTCCTCCGGGCAGCAACTGTTTGGCGAATGTCTATACCAGCAATCATGAACGGCTGGAACATGAGGACCTCGGCTTCTGGCACGCCGCGTTTTTGCACGTGGTTGATACAATTGGGGTGGTTCATGCGGCGGGCTTGCGCCTGCGGTTGATCCTGATGCCGGTGAATACGTTGGTGCTGAGCGGGCACTGATTTCAACTTGGTCTGGCCGGGTGCACGTTATCCGGCCAGACCGTTGCGGTGCAGCCCCGCAAAAACCTTGTCGTTACGGGCGTCGTCGTAGGGCCGCCAGTCCCGCATCCGGTCGACATAGCCCTCGGACAGGCCTTCGCAAGCGGCCAGAGCCTCCTGTGCTTCATCCACGCGGTCCAAGGCGGCAAGGCAGATGGCGCGGCGATACAGCATGTTGGGATCGTTGGGGCGCACATTGACGGCGCGATCTGCCCAGTCCAACGCTTCGATATTTTCACCCGCAACCAAATACATCCGGGCAATTGCCCAGAAATAGAACCCCCGGTCCGGTTCCCGCGGAGACAAGGCCAAAGCCTTGCGGATTTCCTCGGCTGCCTGGGGGCCGATACTGGGATCGGCTAGTTCGGACCGGTTGAAATAGGCCAGTTTAGCGCGTGTAAAAAAGGGGTTCAGGCGGATCGCGTATTCCAATTCCTTCAGGCTTAACGCCTTCTCTCCCTGCCAGACATAGGCTGTCGACATCACATAGTGCGCAAATGGAGATTTATTGGCTAGCTCCAACCCCTTTTGCGCAGCGGCCACACCCTTGGCCAACACGTCCTTTGAACGCTCGGACGCTCCAAACCCATATTCCTTTAGATAGGCCCATCCCATACCCGCCCAGGCATCACCATAGTCTTCATCCAGTGCCACGGCGGCCTGAAACTCAACCTGTGCCGCTTGCAAATCTTCCAGCCCAGGCTTTCTAAGTCCCGACATCCCCCGCAGGTACCTTTCCCACGCCCCCAGATGGTCGGGGCGTTTACGGCGAATGCGGTCGATCTCTCCCTCGACCAGCTCGGTGTCCAATGCGGTGACGACACGCAAGGTGATGTCGTCCTGAATCTCGAACACATCTTCGAACGGCCGGTCGTATTTCTCGGACCAGAGGGCAAGTCCGGTTGTTCCCTCGATATATTCCACCGTCACCCGCACCCGAGGGCCCGACCGGCGCAATGTTCCAGTCACAAGATACTGCGCCCCCAAAACCCGTGCGGCGTCTTCGACGCTCAGTTCTGGGTTCAGGGACAGGCTGGACGCGCCCGAGACAACCGGCACCCGGCCCATCTGTTGCAGGCCTGAGATGATGTCTTCGGCCAGCCCTTCGGCGAAAAAGGCATGTTCAGGATCGGGGGAGTGGTTCTGGAAAGGCAAGACCGCAAGGGTCGGTGGACCTGTTTGGATTACGGGTTGGGACAGCGCGGGCGACGTCCCCTCGGCCTGCCAGCGAAACACGGTCAGAGGGCGCGAAATGTTCTTGAGCTGATGTTGGCCATCATGTGTCAGGTCTTTTGTTTTGCCCTGCGGCAGCGCATCGACAAATGCCTGCGAGGCGGCCAGCCCCCCGGCGTGGCAAAGGCCTTCCAATCGGGCGGCAATATTGACGCCGTCGCCCAGAATGTCCTGATCGTCAACGAACACATCCCCAAGATGCGCCCCAATGCGCAGCAGGATGCGCGCGTCTGGCGGCTGCTGCCGAGCTTGCGCTGCGGCCTCGGTCTGAATCCGCATCGCAGCGGTCAGCGCGGTGTCAGGCTCCGGGAATTCGGCCAGAAATCCGTCGCCCATCGTTTTGACCAATCGTCCCTGATTTTGTTCCAGCGCGGGCGAGATGATCATGTTCCGCAGATGGCGTAAAGCGCGCAGGGTTCCGACCTCATCGGTTTCGGTCAGATGGGCGTAGCCCAGCACATCCATGGCCAGAATGGCGGCACGTCGTTTGCCGTCCAGAAAATCCTCCATCGCGGTCCCTCGCAAGCCGTGCCTTGGGCAATCTTACGCGGTTTGCGCCATGAATGCATGACAAGAAAAAAGCCCGCCAAACGAGGCGGGCTTTGTCTAATGCTATTTACGCGTGGCTTACTGCGGGATCTCGCCGTCCAGCCCTTCGACGTAGAAGTTCATGCCTGCCAGCGTACCGTCATCAGCGGTTTCGCCATCCGCCAGCCAGTCGCTGCCGTCCTGCTTCTTCAGCGGGCCGGTGAAGGGGTGGTATTCGCCTGCGGCCATCGCGGCTTTCAAGGCCAGCGCCTCTTCCTTGACGTCGGCAGGTACGGCGTCGGAAATCTCACCGATCTCAACCATGCCTTCTTTGATGCCGTCCCAAGTGCTTACGGTCTCCCACGAGCCATCCATGACGGCCTGCGTGCGGGCGATATAGTAAGGTGCCCAGTTGTCGATGATCGACGAAACACGCGGGAAGGGTGCGTATTCGCTCATGTCCGAGGCTTGGCCAAAGGTGACAACATTACCTGCCTCTTGCGCGGCCGCTTGCGGGGCGGTCGAGTCGGTGTGCTGCAGAATCACGTCGGCGCCCTGTTCGATCAGAACGGTGGCGGCGTCAGCCTCTTTCGCCGGGTCGAACCAAGTGTAGGCCCAGACGATCTTGAATTCGACATCCGGGTTCACCTTCTTGGCGTGGATATAGGCCGAGTTGATGCCACGGATCACTTCGGGGATTGGGTAGGACCCGATATAGCCGATGATGTTCGACTTGGTCATTTTGCCCGCGATGTGACCCTGCACCGCGCGGCCCTCATAGAAACGTGCCGAATATGCCGAGACGTTAGGAGCGGTCTTATATCCGGTCGCGTGTTCGAACTTCACGTTCGGGAATTTCTTGGCCACGTTGATGGTGGGGTCCATGTAGCCGAACGAGGTGGTAAAGATCAGATCTGCGCCTTCCAGCGCCATCTGGGTCATCACACGTTCAGCATCCGGGCCTTCGGGGACGGATTCAACGAACACGGTCTCGACCTTGTCGCCAAAGTGCTTTTCGACCGCCTGACGGCCTTTGTCATGCTCATATGTCCAGCCGCCATCGCCGACGGGGCCGACATAGACAAAGCCGACCTTGGTCTTGTCTTCGGCCATGGCCCCCGTGGCCAGACCCAGCGCCACGGCGGCGCTTGTCAGTAGAGTGGTGAATTTCATGTGTTACTCTCCAAGTTGGTTTTAGTTGGCCCCTAGTGCGAGGCATGGAAGGTTCGGCCCAATGCGGCAGGTGCGCTGCTCTTGTCGGCCGAAAGGATCACAAGCACAAGGATCGTGATGATGTAGGGCGACATTGCCAGATACTCGACCGGAATGGCAACGCCCGCTGCCTGCAAATTCAGCTGCAACACGGTGATACCGCCAAACAAATAGGCGCCCATCAAGGCGCGCCATGGCTTCCAACTGGCGAAGACCACCAGCGCAAGCGCAATCCAGCCGACACCGGCAGTCATGCCCTCGGTCCATTGCGGCACGCGGATCAGGCTGATGTAGGCTCCGCCCAGCCCGGCACAGGCCCCGCCGAACAGGATCGCCATAATGCGGATCTTGATGACTTTGTAGCCAAGCGCATGCGCCGCATCGTGGTTCTCGCCCACGGCGCGCAGAATTAGGCCGACGCGCGTGTATTTCAGCGTGGCCCAGACGGCGGCCGTGAGTGCGATGCCTACATAAAGGATCGGGTCATGCTGGAACAGGATCGGGCCGATCACCGGAATATCGCTGATCACCGGGATATGAATGTCGCCCATGCTGGGGGGCTTGATCCCCACATAGCTTTGTCCCAACAGGGCGCTGAAGCCCAGACCAAACAGCGTCAGAGCCAAGCCGCTGGCCACCTGATTGGCCAGTGCTACCTGCGTCAGCAGAACGAATAGCAGCGACAGCACCGCGCCGCCGATAGCGGATGCGATGAACCCCAGCCAAGGTGAGCCGGTCTCGACCGAAATCGCAAAGCCGCTGATCGCGCCGACGATCATCATGCCCTCGACGCCAAGGTTCAGAACTCCTGCTTTTTCAACGACCAGTTCTCCGATCGCGGCCAGCAGCAGGGGGGTTGCGGCCACCATTAGCGAGGCGACCAGAAGGACGGGATTGATTTCACCAAGGTCCATATCACGCTACCTCGCTACGGGCCGCACGGATGCGGAAGTTTGTTAGAAGATCAAAGGCCAGCAGGAAGAACAAAAGCATCCCCTGAAACACCTGGATGGCAGCGGCAGGCAAGCCCAGTTGGGATTGCGCGATTTCACCACCGATATAGGTCAGCGCCATCAGGAAGCCGGCCAGCAGAATGCCCACCGGATGCAGGCGGCCAAGGAAGGCCACGATGATGGCGGTAAAGCCATAGCCCACGTTAAAGTCGATGCTGACCTGACCGGCAGGGCCGGACACCTCGAACATACCCGCCAACCCGGCCAACATGCCCGACAGACCCAGGCAGAACAGGATCAGCCGTGCCGGATTGACGCCTGCGAATTTAGCTGCACGCGGGGCCTCGCCCGTCAGGCGGATATGAAAGCCCAGCATGTGTCGGTTCAACAGAACATAGGCAAAGATCACTGCAATCAGCGCCGTCACCACGCCCCAATGCATCCCCGATCCGGCAATCAGCTCGGCATTATGGGCGCTGTCATAGGACTGCAGGTTGCGCGAGCCGGGAAAGCCGAATCCTTCGGGGTTCTTCAGCAATCCAAGCGAGACCGAGGCCAGCATCTGTTCGGCCACATAGACCAGCATCAGCGACACGAGGATTTCATTGGTGCCAAAACGTACCTTCAGAAAGGCCGGGATCATCGCCCACAGCCAGCCCCCGAACGCGCCCGCAATCACCATGATAGGAAAGATGTAGATCGCCTCCAGCGGGTAAAAGGCCAAACCCGCACCGGCGCCAAAGATGGCGCCCATGATGTACTGACCCTCGGCCCCAATGTTCCAGATCCCTGCCCGAAACCCCAGCGACAAACCGATGGCGATCAACACCAAAGGCGCGCCCTTCACCAGCAATTGCGGGCGGTAGTAGAATGCGAACTCTCCGAACAGAGGCTCCCAGAATATGGTGCCGATGGCTTCGACCGGGTTCTTGCCCAGCAGGGCGAACAGCAAACCGCCAAACACCATCGTTGCCACCACCGCGACCAGAGGGGTCGCATATGACCACGCTTTCGACGGCTGAGGCCGTTTCTCCAACACAATCATCTGCTCAAACCCCCAGGTCTTCTTCTCGTTCCAAATACGGCCGCCGGAGACGGTTCCACGGCTTACACATGCGCCACCTCCATGCCATGAGCACCGCCCATCATCAGGCCGATCTCATCGACCGTCAGACCGGTGGTTTCTCGCGGCGCACTCAGGCGGCCTTCGTTCAGCGCCGCAAAGCTGTCGGAGATCTCCATCAACTCGTCCAGATCCTGCGAAATGCAGATCACCGCTGTCCCCTTTGCCGCCAAATCCAGAATGGCCTGCCGGATGGAGGCTGCGGCGGCGGCATCCACGCCCCATGTGGGCTGGTTCACCACCAGCACATCGGGGTTTTGCAACACCTCACGCCCAATTACGAATTTCTGCAGGTTCCCACCCGACAAAGACCGCGCCGCGTTCTCGGGGCCAGGCGTGCGGACGTCAAAGGCGCTGATGATTTTCTCGGCAAAGCTTTTGGTCTCGGCCCATTTCAGGAAGCCATTATTTTCCAACCCTTCGCGGACGGATCCTGTCAGCAAGGCGTTTTCCGTCAGGCTCATATCAGGCGCTGCGGCGTGGCCCAGCCGCTCCTCGGGCGCGGTCAGCACACCGAGCTTGCGCCGCGCGGTGGGGCCCAGCTTGCCAATCGGCTGGCCGTTGAACTTGATCGCATCGGCGGCAGTCGGGATTTCGCCCGACAGCACCCCCAGCAATTCATCCTGCCCGTTGCCTGCGACGCCGCCGATGCCCAGAACCTCGCCCTTGCGGACGGTCATGTGAACATTGCGCAGCGCGGTACCGAATTCCGACGGAGACGGTACCGACAGCCCGCTGACATCCAGAGCAACTTCGCCAAAATCCCGCCCTGACCGTTCCGGTGTTTGTAGGGTCGAACCCACCATCATCTCGGCCATGTCCCGCGCCGAGGTCTCAGAGGGAACACACTCGCCCACGTTCTTGCCCAGACGCAGGATTGTCGCGTGGTCGCACAGCGTGCGGATCTCTTCCAGCTTATGCGAGATATACAGGATCGAGGTACCTTCGGCGCGTAATTTGTTCAGTGTTTCAAACAAGATATCGACCTCTTGTGGGGTCAAAACCGATGTTGGCTCGTCCATGATCAGCAGTTTGGGGTCCTGCAGCAGGCAACGGATGATCTCGACCCGCTGGCGTTCGCCTGCGGACAGGTCGCCCACCGTGCGATACGGGTCCAGCGGCAGGCCATAGGTTTCGGACACTTCGCGGATACGTGCGGCCAGATCGCCCATGGGCGGCGGGTTCTCCATTCCCAATGCGATATTCTCGGCCACGTTCAACGCGTCAAACAACGAGAAATGCTGGAACACCATCGCGATCCCATCGGCGCGGGCCGCGCGCGGTTCGGGCGGGGCGAACGGCTGGCCGCGCAGCAGCATCGTGCCGCTATCGGGTTTCACCAGCCCATAGATCATTTTTACCAGTGTGGACTTGCCTGCGCCGTTTTCGCCCAGCAGGGCGTGTACTTCGCCTTCGCCGATGTCGAAGGACACCTGATCATTGGCCACGACGCCAGGATAAGCCTTGGTCAGCCCTTGCAGACTTAATAGTGGAGTGGTCACGCGCTCAGGTCCTTCTTCAACTCGGATTGTCGGGCAGGGCGCAGAAGCTGCGCGGCGACGCCGACGGCGATCATCTGCGGGTGTTTGCCCAAGGCGGGGTCGCCGATTGGGCAAGTGATCCGACTGATCCGTTCGGGGGAATGCCCTAGGGCCGCCAGCCGCGACCGGAATCGCGCCCATTTCGTAGCGGAGCCAATCAAGCCAGCAAACCCAAAACCACGCGTCAACAGTCGATTGCACAGCTCAAGGTCCAGATTGTGCGAATATGTCAGCACAAGATGTTCAGCGTCCTGCGGGGCGTGGCGGACAAGCTCGGCAGGTTTGGCTGCTGGAACTGGTGTGACGCTCGCAGGAATATTGTCGGGAAATCGCTCAGGCCCCGTATCGACCCAGGTGATCGCCAGATCGGGCAGGGGGGCCAAAACGTCGACCAGCGCCCGCCCGACATGACCCGCACCCCAAATCCAGAAGTTGCGGGTTGGTTGATGAACCGGCTCGACCATCCAGCCGTCCAGCAGTTGTGGCTCGGGCGCAATGCCCTGACCGCGCGCCTCGGCCAGCAGCCGTTTGACCGATAACGGCATGTCGCTGCCGGTCGGAGATCGCGCGATGACGGTATCGTCCAGCGCATTTACCGCTTTGTGATCATAGACTTCACTGAGCAGCGAAACCGCGCCGCCACAGCATTGACCCATGTCAGGACCCAGCGCGTGATGGGTCAGCCGCGCCGGCGCGGCCTGCGACCTTGCCGCCTGCGCAGCCTGATATTCCAACGTGCCGCCACCGATTGTGCCGCTTTGTCCGCCTTCCCAGACCAGCATGGCGGCACCGACCTCACGCGGGGACGAGCCCTTGATCACGGTGATGACCACGCGGACCACGCGTCCGTGGGTATTGACCGCCTCCCTCAAAGCCTCAAGATCAAATCCCATTAGATGCCCCCTTTCATCCGCTGGACGCCGTGCCAGACCTCTTCGGCAGTGGCGGGCGCATCCAAAGCGGGGTAAGCGTCACCGCAGGCTGCCACCGCATTCGACAGGGCCAGCCAAGCCGAGATACCCAGCATGAAGGGCGGCTCTCCCACCGCTTTCGAGCGATAGATCGTGTCCTCGCGGTTCTCGCCATCCCAGAGCGCGACATTGAAGATATCGGGCCGGTCTGAGCAGGCTGGGATTTTGTAGGTCGAGGGCGCATGCGTGCGCAGGTTACCATTTCCGTCCCAGACCAGTTCCTCGGTCGTAAGCCAGCCCGCGCCCTGGACATAGCCACCTTCTACCTGCCCGATATCCAGCGCCGGGTTCAGAGAGGCCCCCGCATCATGCAGTATATCGGTACGCAGAATACGGTTTTCGCCGGTCAGCGTGTCCACCGCGACTTCAGTGACGGACGCGCCATAGGCGAAGTAGAAGAACGGCCGCCCCCGGCCTGCGATCCGGTCCCACTCGATCTTGGGCGTTTTATAGAAGCCAGTCGCCGACAGGCTTATGCGGCCCTGATAGGCCAGAGCAGCGGCTTCGGCGAAGGTATAGCGTTCCTTGCTCACACTCACGTGGCCGTCCGCGAAGGATACGGTTGTGGGATCAGCCTGGTGCCGTTCGGCCAGATAATCGGCCATGCGGTCACGGATCGTGTCGCAGGCGGCCTTTACAGCCATCCCGTTTAGATCGCTGCCCGAGGACGCAGCTGTGGCTGACGTGTTCGGCACTTTGGCCGTGTCAGTGGCGGTGATCTTGACCGTCTCAAGGGGAATACCGAACCGCGACGCGGCCACCTGCGCGACTTTCTGGAACAGGCCCTGTCCCATCTCGGTGCCGCCATGGTTCAGGTGAACCGAGCCGTCCTGATACACATGCACCAGCGCTCCCGCCTGATTGAGGTGGGTCAGTGTGAAGGAAATCCCGAATTTGACCGGCGAGAAGGCGATACCCTTCTTTATCACGCCGTTCTTCGCGTTCCACTCGGCGATGGCGGCCTTACGGGCGGCATAGTCGCTGGATGTCAGAAGTGCTTCGGTCATGCCGTGCAGTTCGAAATCGCTGACTTCCATACCGTAAGGCGTGGTGTTGCCGTCGGCGGGTAGGGGGCGAACGGGGGCATTCCCGGTTTCCACAGCACCACGGCTGGTCAGGTCTTCGTGTGGGTCGGGGCGGTCCAGCGGTTTCGCGTGCAGCGGTTGATCGGCCACCTTATGCGCAGGCTCATAATAGTTACGGCGACGCAGTTCGACCGGGTCCAGCCCAAGCACGTGCGCGGCGTGATCCATCACGCGTTCGATCCCGACCATGCCCTGAGGGCCGCCGAACCCGCGATAGGCTGTGGCGGATTGGGTGTTGGTTTTCAGTCGATGGCTTTCAATCCGGGCATTCGGCAGCAGATAGGCATTGTCGGAATGCAGCATCGCGCGGTCAGCGACGGGCAGCGACAGGTCCTGCGCCCAGCCACAGATGACGTAGTGGTGGAAGGAGACACCCTGAATATGGCCGTTCTCATCAAACCCAGCCTTGTAGGCAATGCGGAAGGCGTGGCGCTTGCCGGTGATGATCATGTCATCATCGCGGTCATAACGCATCTTGCAGGCCTTGCCGGTGGCGCGGGCGGCGATGGCGCAGGCGACGGCCAGAGCGTTGCCCTGACTTTCCTTGCCGCCGAACCCTCCGCCCATGCGGCGAGTTTCAACCCGTACGGCGTGCATGGGCACACCCAAGGCATCGGCTACTTTATGCTGAATCTCGGTCGGGTGTTGGGTCGAGCTGTGGACCAGCATGTCCGCGCCTTCATTCGGCAAGGCCAGAGCGGCCTGGCCTTCCAAATAGAAATGTTCCTGCCCGCCGAGTTCAAAGGAACCTTCGATCACGTGGGGGGCCGACGCGATCGCCACGTCCGCATCGCCCTTGGCATAGATGCGGGGGCCGTCCTCGAACCGGCTGTCAGCGGCCAGAGCCTGTTCAATGGTCAGGATCGGGGTGTCTTCGGCATAGTCAATCTTGCCCAGCCGTGCAGCCTTGCGAGCGGCCAGATGGCTGGTCGCCACCACCAGAAACACGGGCTGGCCGATATAATGAACCGTGCCGTCCGACAGCAGCGGCTCATCATGGATCGAGGGCGAGACATCATTGGCAAAAGGCAGATCATCCGCCGTCATCACTTGCACCACACCCTTGGCGGCTTTTACTGCCGACAGGTCCATCGTGGTGATCGTGCCTTTGGCAATCGGGCTGAGGCCAAAGGCCAGATGCAGAGTGCCCTTGGGCGTTGGGATGTCATCCACATAGCGCGCGGCACCTGCGACATGCAGCGGGGCTGCGTCATGGGGGAGGGGTTTGGTCACGCTCATGCCGTCACCTTGAGTACGTCGGTCACTTCGCCCTGATCTTCAAGGAAATACCGCTCCAGCATCGCTTTGGCGGTTTCCAGACGATAGGTGGCCGAGGCGCGCATATCCGTGAGTGGTAGGTAATCGTCAGCAAAGGCGGGCAGCGCGGCCTGAATGGTCGCAGCGGTCCAGGGTTTGCCGATCAATGCGGCCTCGACATGGGTGGCCCGCTTCGGAGTGCCCGCCATGCCGCCAAACGCGATCCGCGCCCGGGTGACGGTGTCGTGCGTGACGGTGATGTTGAAACAGCCGCAGACGGCTGAAATGTCCTGATCGAACCGTTTGCTGAGTTTGTAGGTTTTCAGCCGGTCCGGTTGGCGGGGGAAGCTGACGGCTTCGACGAATTCTCCGGGCGAGCGGTCTTGTTTGCCGTAGTCGATGAAGAAATCTTCCAACGGGATCTGACGGCGAGTGTCGCCTTTGCGCAGATGCAGGGTTGCACCCAATGCGATCAGGGCGGGCGGGTTGTCTCCGATCGGTGAGCCATTGGCGATATTGCCGCCCACGGTTGCGGCGTGGCGGACCTGGACGCTGGCATAACGCCGGATCATCTCGGCGTAAGAGGGATGGAGGTCTGTCAACGTGTCGCACATGCGGTTCATGTCGACCATGGCGCCGATGTGGATTTCGTCATTGGTGATGGTGATGTTTTTCAGGTCGTCGCAGCGGCTCAGGAAGATGACCGGATCCAGGTCGCGCAGTTGTTTTGTGACCCAGAGGCCCACATCGGTTGCGCCCGCGATGAGCGTGGCGTTGGGATTTTGTGCATAGATCGCGGCCAGTTCGTCGGATGAGGTGGGGAGCAAAGGGGGCTCCGCCCCCCGGCCTGCGGCCTCCCCCCGAGGTATTTTTGAACAAGAGAAGGATTGGTCGTCTTTAACCCATGCTGGGACTGGCTGGGATTCGGCGGCTTGGGCCGCGCGGATGATGGGGGCGTAGCCAGTGCAACGGCAGAGATTACCCGCAAGCTGGGTGTCGTGGTCGGTGACGCCATTGGTGTGGCCCGCGACCATCGACATGACAAAGCCGGGGGTGCAAAAGCCACATTGTGAACCGTGTAGGTCGATCATGGCCTGTTGCACGGGGTGGGCCTGCTGGTCGGGGCCGTTTGCGCCCTCGATGGTGCGGATGGCTTTGCCGTGTAGTTGTGGCAGGAATAGGATGCAGGCATTCAGTGCTTTGCTGGAACCTTCATCCGTGACCATGACGGTGCAGGCCCCGCAGTCACCTTCGTTGCAGCCTTCCTTAGTGCCGGTCAGGCCGCGATCCTCGCGCAGCCAGTCCAGCAGAGTTGCCGTCGGATTGACGTCCGCCAGCTCCACTGTCTCTCCATTCAGAAGAAACGTGATGTTCATTCGAGAAACCCGTCGCCTTACCCGGTTGCGCCCTTCGGTGCCCTTCTTCGATGCGACGTAGAAAAAGGGGCGGGCAGAGTGCTTGCCGTCAGATGTTAGAAACAGCGCGCCTTATCTGGCAAGAAAAACTGATTATGTGATGCACCATTGGACCTGAACGATCTGCGATTTTCGCCGTTGTCTAGACATCAGTTGTCTGTAAATAAAGCGCTTTTTGCAGATCGGGTCCAATTGCGGCCGAAGCACCTTCTGAAAAATCCGAATAATAGGTGTTGATTTTTTAGGCATCTCAAAGCGGCGGTTCCTGCTTTTGCCGCGTCGCTGGCTGGGATAGCGTAGCGGGTATGAGCAGTATTCCTCGATTCATTCACCTACGTGTTCACACCGAATATTCTCTGCTGGAAGGCGCTGTGCGGCTGAAGAAGCTGCCCGCTTTGTGCGAGAATATGGAGATGCCCGCTGTTGCGGTGACGGACACCAATTCTATGTTCTCGGCTTTGGAGTTTTCCGTGACTGCCAGCGGCGCTGGGGTGCAGCCGATCATGGGGTGTCAGGTTGATCTGACCTATGTGCAGCCGCAGCCAGGCGAGAAGCCCAAAGCTCCTGCGCCGCTGGTGCTGCTGGCGCAGTCCGAGGCGGGGTATGAGAACCTGATGAAGCTGAGTTCCTGCCTCTATGTGGACAAGGGCGGACAGTTGCCGCAGGTCACGTTGGACGAATTGGCCGAGCGCTCGGACGGGTTGATCTGTCTGACCGGCGGGCCGGATGGGCCCGTGGGGATGCTGTTGCAGCAAGGCCAGCGTCCGTCGGCGGAGGCTCTGGTGGATCGCCTGGCTGGGATGTTCCCGGACCGCCTGTATATCGAATTGCAGCGCCATCCGGGCGAAGGGGGCCAGCCCGAGGCAGAGCGTCTAACCGAACGTGGGCATGTCGAGATGGCCTATGCCAAGAATCTGCCTCTGGTCGCCACCAATGATGTCTATTTCCCGACCACCGACATGTATGAGGCGCATGATGCGCTGATCTGTATCGCCGAGGGCGCGTATGTCGACCAACAGGACGGTCGCCGCCGCCTGACCGCGCAGCATTATTTCAAGTCGCAGCAGGAAATGGTGACGCTGTTTGCCGACTTGCCTGAAGCGATTGAGAATACCGTCGAGATCGCGCGCCGGTGCGCTTTCATGGCGTATCGCCGAGATCCGATCCTGCCGAAATTTGCCGATGATGAGGTCGCCGAGCTGCGGCGTATCGCCAATGAGGGCTTGCAGAAACGTCTGACGGTGATCCCGCATGCGGTGACGCCCGAGGAATACCAGGAACGGCTGGATTTCGAACTCGGCATCATCGAGGGCATGGGCTTTCCCGGCTATTTCCTGATCGTTGCCGACTTTATCCAATGGGCCAAGGATCACGACATTCCGGTGGGGCCGGGGCGGGGGTCTGGTGCGGGCTCGCTCGTGGCCTATGCGCTGACGATCACCGACCTAGACCCGCTGCGCTATTCGCTGCTGTTTGAGCGGTTCCTGAACCCCGAGCGGGTCTCGATGCCCGACTTTGATATCGACTTCTGCATGGATCGTCGGGAAGAGGTGATCCGTTACGTTCAGCAGAAATACGGGCGCGACAAGGTGGGGCAGATCATCACCTTTGGTGCTCTGTTGTCGAAGGCCGCCGTGCGCGATATTGGGCGGGTATTGCAGATGCCCTATGGGCAGGTGGACCGCCTGTCCAAGATGATCCCGGTGGAGGGGGTCAAGCCTGTCTCCATCGAAAAGGCCCTGAAAGACGAACCCCGCCTTCGCGAAGAGGCACGCAGCGAAGAGGTTGTGGACCGGCTTCTGACCTATGGCCAGCAGGTTGAGGGGCTGTTGCGGAATGCCTCGACCCACGCGGCGGGGGTGGTGATCGGTGATCGACCTCTGGATGCGCTGGTGCCGATCTATCAGGACCCTCGGTCCGATATGCCCGCGACCCAGTTCAACATGAAATGGGTGGAACAGGCCGGGCTGGTCAAGTTCGACTTTCTAGGTTTGAAGACTTTGACTGTGATCCAGAACGCGATGGATTTGATCTTCAAATCCGGGCGCGAACTTCATATCGCACCCGATGGCACCGAGTTGTATGAACCCGCCGAAGGCGCGGTGAATGAGATCAACGCCATCCCGCTGGATGATGAGGCGACGTACAAGCTTTATTCGGCGGCCAAAACGGTTGCGGTGTTTCAGGTGGAATCCTCGGGCATGATGGATGCGCTCAAGCGCATGAAGCCGGACTGTATCGAGGATATTATTGCCCTTGTGGCGCTATACCGTCCGGGTCCGATGGAGAACATTCCCAAGTTCTGCGAGGTTAAGAACGGGCTCAGTAAGCGGGACAAGCTGCATCCGTCCATCGACCACATCCTGGACGAGACGCAGGGCATCATCGTCTATCAGGAACAGGTGATGCAGATCGCGCAGGAAATGGCCGGTTACAGCCTTGGCGGCGCAGACCTGTTGCGCCGCGCGATGGGTAAGAAGATTCAGGAGGCGATGGATGCTGAGCGGCCCAAGTTCCTCAAAGGGGCTGCCGAAAATGATGTCGATGAGACCAAAGCGACCGAGGTCTGGAACCTGTTGGACAAGTTTGCCAACTACGGCTTCAACAAATCCCACGCTGCGGCTTATGCGGTGGTCAGCTACCAGACCGGCTGGCTGAAGGCGAACCACCCGGTAGAGTTCATGGCGGGTGTCATGAATTGCGATATCCACCTGACCGACAAATTAGCCGTTTACTTCGAAGAGGTCCGCAAAGGGCTTGAGTTGCCCTATGTGCCCCCTTGCGTGAACCGATCTCAAGCTACCTTCGATGTGGTGAACGGAGAGCTTGTCTATGCGCTGGGCGCCTTGAAAAACGTGGGCGTTGAGGCGATGAACCTGGTGGTCGATGGTCGCGCGGAAAAGCCCTTTGTGAACCTGTTCGATTTAGCCCGCCGGGTTGATCTGAAGAAGGTCGGTAAACGCCCGCTGGAGATGATGGCGCGGGCGGGTGCGTTTGATCAGTTGGATAAGAACCGCCGCCGCGTGTTCGAAAGCCTTGATCCGCTTGTGCAGTATTCGGCGGCTATCCACGAACAAAAGAACTCGAACCAGGTGTCGCTCTTTGGTGAGGCGGGTGACGACCTGCCGGAACCGCGCCTGTCGCCCACGCCCGATTGGCTGCCTGCCGAGCGGTTGAGCGAGGAATTCAAGGCCATCGGGTTTTACCTGTCAGGCCATCCGCTGGACGACTATATGCCCGCGCTGAAACGTAAACAGGTAATGACGCTGGATGAGGTGACGGAAAAGGCGCGCTCGGGGCCCTTCATCGCGAAGATGGCCGGTGTTGTTGCTGGTCGGCAGGAACGGAAATCGGCGCGCGGCAACCGGTTTGCCTTTGCGCAGCTTTCGGACCCCAGCGGCGCGTATGAGGTCACGCTGTTTTCGGAAACGCTGGAGAAATCGCGCGAATATCTTGAAACCGGTGCGCAAGTTGTACTAACCGCCGAGGCGACGATGGAAGCTGATCAGCTGAAGCTGCTTGGCCGGTCTGTCGGCCCGGTGGATACGGTCGTGGCCGAGGCGGGTGCAACCGGCCTGCGCATCTTTGTGGATGAGGAACAGGCGCTGCCTACTGTGGCTAAAGTGCTGGAGGATGCCGCCAGCGCAGCCAAGAACGCCGCGCGCGGGCCTATCCAATTGTTGCTGATGGCCCCCGGATTGCCGGGTGAGGTCGAGATGGACTTGGGTCAGAATTTCCCGATCAACCCCCAGATCAAGGGCGCGATCAAATCGCTGGAAGGCGTGATGTCGGTCGAGGAGTTTTGAGCCCAACCCGATGGTGCCACACAGCTGTGTTGAATGCGCTTAGCTTCATGCGGTTGGAAAGCCTTTTTGCGACCATATCCTCTCTTGGACACGGATGGGCCGCGATCTCGGGGGTGACAATGCTGGCACCAGTTGCTGCCTAGCCGCTGACAAAGTTACTACGCCGGCGTAGCAGGTTTTGCGGTGAAACGAGCGCTAAGGTTTCAGCCCTTAATAATGCGGTGGGCGTTCGTCGCCGAACACAACCCCGCCGGAACCTTCCTGCGCCCGTTCAGCCTCGCGCTGCAACAGCATCTCGACGCGCCGGGTCAGGCGGTCGATCTCGCTCTGTTGGGTTGTAACGACTGTGTTCAACTCTTCGACCGTGCGGGTCAGGTGGGCGATCTGCTCTTCCAGATGCTGCATGGGGCTCTCCTTTGGGCGTGGTCATAGCGGCGCTTTGACCACAACACCAGCGAAAGCGCGCCTTGCCCCGATGCGGGCCATGGGATAGACCGCGCGCGGAACATGAACCGCAAGGACGCCCCACATGGCCAAGCCCAAGAAACAGCCCCGCCCCAAGGCCGTCACGCCGAAAGGGTTCCGCGATTATTTCGGCCAGGAAGTCTCGCAGCGCACCGAGATGCTGCGGACGATTGCGGATGTCTATCATCGGTATGGGTTTGATGCGCTGGAAAGCAGCGCTGTGGAAACCGTCGAGGCGCTGGGCAAGTTTCTGCCCGACGTGGATCGCCCGAATGAGGGCGTATTTGCGTGGCAGGAGTTTGACGAAGGCGGCAACGGTGACTGGATGGCCCTGCGCTATGACCTGACCGCGCCGCTGGCCCGTGTTTATGCGCAGCACCGCAACGACCTGCCGACGCCCTATCGCCGCTATGCGATGGGTCCGGTCTGGCGCAATGAAAAGCCGGGGCCAGGGCGGTATCGCCAGTTTTATCAATGCGATGCGGATACGGTGGGCACGGCCTCGATGGCCGCCGACGCCGAGATTTGCGCGGTGCTGTCGGATACGCTGGAGACCGTGGGCATTCCGCGCGGCGACTATCTGGTGCGGGTGAATAACCGCAAGGTCCTGAACGGAGTGCTTGAGGCGATGGGGCTGGGCGAAGACGTAGCCGCCCGCGACAATGTTCTGCGCACCATCGACAAGTTCGACAAAGTAGGTGAAGCCGGTGTGCGCGAGCTGCTGACCAAGGGCCGACTGGATGCCTCGGGCGCGTTTATCGACGGTGTGGGGCTGAGCGACGATCAGGCCGAGCCGGTAATTGCCTTCCTGACCTCGAAGGCTGCGGATACCGCAGGAACACTGGCCAACCTGCGTGCTGCCGTGGGCGACAGCAAGATCGGCGCGGATGGGATTGCCGAATTGGAACAGATCGGCGCTCTGCTCGATGCGGGCGGCTATGGCTCGGACCGGATCGAGATTGACCCGTCGGTCGTACGGGGCCTCGGGTACTATACCGGACCGGTTTATGAGGCCGAGTTGACCTTTGAGATTTTCGACGAGAAAGGCCGTAAGCGGCAGTTCGGTTCGGTCTCGGGCGGTGGGCGTTATGACGACCTGGTCAAGCGGTTCACAGGGCAGGAAGTGCCTGCGACCGGCGTGTCTATCGGTGTCGACCGGCTGCTGGCCGCCCTGCGCGAAAAGGGCCGGATCGCGGCGCAAGCCACAGGCCCCGTGGTTGTGACCGTGATGGACCGCGACCGTATGGCCGACTATCAGGCGATGGTGGCCGAGCTGCGCAATGCAGGTATCCGGGCCGAGGTCTATCTGGGTAACCCCAAGAACTTTGGCAATCAGCTGAAATACGCAGACAAGCGGAACTCTCCCATCGCAGTGATCGAGGGGGGCGATGAAAAAGTAAATGGGATCGTGCAGATCAAAGACCTGATCCTTGGGGCCAAGATCGCCGAAAGCGCCACGCTTGAGGAATGGAAAGAACGCCCCAGCCAGTTCGAAGTGCCGCGTGGCGATCTGGTCGCCAAGGTGCGTGAAATTCTGGACAGTCAGGACTGACCCATGCCGAACCGTTCCCAGATACAAGCCCGCGCTGCCATGATGCGCGTGAGGTTCGAGGCCGCAGGCGCACAGGTCGTGGACCCTCCGCTGCTGCAACCGGCCGACACGCTGCTGGACCTTTATGGCGAGGATATTCGCGCGCGCGCCTACGTGACCTCGGACGCGCTGCGGGGCGAGCAGATGCTGCGCCCGGATTTCACCCTGCCCGTGGTGCAGATGCATATGTCCGACGGGGCCGAGCCCGCGCGCTATACCTATTCCGGCGAGGTCTTCCGTCGGCAAGAACATGACCCGGATCGCTCGAATGAATACATTCAGGTCGGATACGAAGTATTCGACCGCAATGATCCCGCAGGCGCGGATGCAGAAGTCTTCTCGCTGCTCGCGTTGCAATTGCGAGGGCTGCCTTTGCGCGCGGCGACCGGGGATATCGGCATCCTGACTGCCGCTGTCGAGGGCCTTAAGACCACAGACCGGCGCAAGGCGGCGCTGATGCGGCACTTGTGGCGGCCTCGTCGATTCCGGGTGCTGCTGGACCGCTTTGCCGGTCGCAAACCGGGACCTGAAGGGCGCGACAGCCTGTTGGATGCAGAAAATCCGCTGGATACGGACATCCCGATGATCGGCAAGCGCCGTGCCTCCGAGATCGAAGCGCGGATCGCTGCCTTGCGCGAAGATCGCGACACACCGCCTATCTCCGACAACGAACTGGTTGGGCTGGAAACCCTGCTGAACGTGCGTGAGACCATGCCCTTTGCGTTGGAACAGCTGCGCGACGTGGCGGTGGATCTGCCGCAGATCACTCCGGCGCTGGACCGGCTTGAGGCGCGGATTGCCTCGCTACAGGCGCGTGGCGTGGATGTGGAACGTCTGGACTTCGAGGCCGCCTATGGCCGCACCTCGATGGAATATTATGACGGGTTTGTCTTTGGCTTCTACGCTGAGGGTCGCCCCGATCTACCCCCCATCGCCACTGGCGGGCGCTATGACGCGCTGACGCGGCAGTTGGGGAACGGGGCCGAAATTCCGGCGGTGGGCGGTGTCATCCGCCCCGACCTGATGCTGGAGATCGAGGAGGACGCGCAATGAGCCTGAAACTGGGCGTGCCCTCGAAGGGCCGTTTGATGGACAAGACCTTTGGTTGGTTCGAAAAGCGCGGCATCACCCTGTCGCGTAGCGGATCGGATCGGGAATATGCTGGCAAGGTCGAGGGCATCGACGGGGTCTCTCTGATCCTGCTGTCTGCCGGGGAAATCCCGCGCGAACTGGCCGCCGGGCGCATTCATCTGGGCGTCACCGGCATTGATCTGGTGCATGAGAAACTGCCCCGCTGGGAACAACAGGTCGAGGAGATCTCGCAGCTTGGGTTCGGCAAGGCGGACCTGATCATCGCCACACCTGCCTGCTGGGTCGATGTGGATACGTTGGATGATCTGGATGCGGCTGCAGCAGCGTTTCGCAAGACCCACGGGCATCGGCTACGGATTGCCACCAAATACCACCGGTTGGTGCGCGAGTTCCTGACCGATGCGGGAGTTGCCGATTACACTCTGGTCGATAGTCAGGGCGCGACCGAGGGCACGGTGATGAATGAGACCGCCGAGACGATTGCCGATATCACATCTACTGGCGAGACGCTGCGGGCGAACCACCTGAAAATCCTGACCGACGGGATGATCCTGCAATCGCAGGCGACCCTGTGGCGCAGTCGGGTGGCGAAATGTGACCCCGAGACAAAGGCCACACTGAACGCATTGCTGGATCGCCTGCGTTAAAGCACCCCGATCTCGGCAAGCGCGCGATTCAGATCGTCGGGCAAGGCATCGTCCTGTTCTCGCCCTTCCGGCAGGTCGGCGGGGGTGTCCTCGGGTTTGAGATAGCGCCAGCCTTGGAATGGGCGTTTGAGCGCGGTCTGGGTGCGATGGACCCGCGGGTCCAGCACGATGGCGCAGCGGCGAATGCCGTCTTCGCCGCGCACCTCATCCAGACGCAGGATGCGCTGACGGCATTGGATTACGCCCTTGATCACCCAATAGATTGATCCGCCATTCAAAATCTCAGCCTCGCGCTTGGGCCACATGCGGGTGACATGGCGCGGGCAGCCGTCCGCGTAAAGCGGTCTGCGACTGTCCTGCCACGCCATCAGCGTATCAACGCTTTCCGATCCGACGGACAGTTTGATGAGGTTTACGTACTTATCCACAGCTTTCCCACAGAGTCGTCCCAAGGCCCACCTTTATATTGTAGCTCGCAATGCGAAGTCATCAAGGTGTTGTGGTTTGGATGTGAATTGCGGTAATCTGGATACCTCTTTCAAAACAGGGAATCACCAATGAGCCGCTTTGCCGCCCCCATCGCCGAGCAGATCTGGGACATGAAATACCGCTTTAAAGAAGCGGATGGCACGCCCATCGACCAGACGGTCGAGGACAGTTGGCGGCGCATCGCCCGTGATCTGGCGCGGGTCGAGGATGACGCGGCCCATTGGGAAGATAAGTTCTACGCAGCGCTGGAAGATTTCAAATATCTGCCCGCTGGTCGCATCACTGCGGGTGCAGGTACGGCGCGTCAGGTGACCCTGTTCAACTGTTTCGTGATGGGCACCGTGCCCGACAGCATGGGCGGTATCTTCGACATGCTGAAAGAAGCCGCGCTGACCATGCAGCAGGGTGGAGGGATCGGGTATGATTTCTCGACCATCCGTCCACGTGGGGCCGATGTGAAAGGCGTGGCTGCGGATGCTTCTGGCCCGCTTTCCTTCATGGATGTGTGGGACGCGATGTGCCGCACGATCATGTCTGCGGGCTCGCGCCGTGGGGCGATGATGGCGACCATGCGCTGCGATCACCCTGATATCGAACAGTTCATCACCGCGAAATCTGACCCGGCCCGCCTGCGCATGTTCAACATGTCGGTCCTGGTGACGGATCCGTTCATGGAGGCCGTCAAGGCCGATGGTCCGTGGGAGTTGCAGTTCGACGGCAAGGTCTATCATACCGTTCAGGCGCGTGATCTGTGGAACAAGATCATGCAGGCCACCTATGATTACGCCGAGCCTGGAGTAATCTTCATTGACCGCATCAATGAGGTCAACAACCTCAGCTATGTGGAAACCATCGCCGCGACCAACCCCTGCGGCGAGCAACCCTTGCCACCCTATGGTGCGTGCCTTTTGGGCTCGATCAACTTGGCGCGGTTGGTGACAGATCCGTTCGAGGACGCGGCGCGCCTGGATGAGGCCGCTTTGCAAGAATTGGTCGCGACCGCTGTGCGCATGATGGACAACGTAGTAGACGCGTCGAAATTCCCGCTGGCGGAGCAGGAAGCCGAAGCACAAGACAAGCGCCGGATTGGGCTGGGCGTGACCGGGTTGGCCGATGCGCTTTTGATGTTGGGTTTGCGCTATGGGTCCGACGAAGCGGCGCGTCAAACCGAACGCTGGTTGCACGCGATCGCCCGCGCCGCCTATCTGGCCTCGGTCGATTTGGCGAAGGAGAAGGGCGCTTTCCCATTGTTTGACGCCGAGAAATACTTGGCCAGCGGCAACATGCAGCAAATGGATGATGACGTGCGTGACGCGATCCGCGAACATGGTATCCGCAACGCCCTGCTGACCTCGATCGCGCCGACTGGGACGATTTCGCTCTATGCAGGGAACGTGTCGTCGGGGATCGAGCCGGTCTTTGCCTACGCCTACACGCGCAAAGTGCTGCAGAAGGATGGCTCGCGCACCGAGGAAGAAGTCGTGGACTATGCCGTGCAGATGTGGCGCGACAAGTTCGGCGATGTTGCCTTGCCAGACTATTTCGTGAACGCGCAGACGCTTTCCCCGTCTGATCACGTCAAGATGCAGGCCGCCGCGCAGAAATGGATCGACAGTTCGATTTCCAAGACGATCAACTGTCCCGAAGATATCAGCTTTGACGCCTTCAAGGACGTTTACATGCAGGCCTGGGATCAGGGCTGCAAAGGCTGCACGACCTATCGCCCGAATGACGTGACCGGCTCGGTCCTGACAGTGTCCGAAAGCGCCGACAAAGCCCCCGGCGAAAGCGCGGATGCCCCGCATCAGGTGGATGGCGGTGAGGTTGTCTATATGTCCGAACCGCTGGACCGTCCGCAATCGCTGGAGGGGTCGACCTACAAGTTGAAATGGCCCGACAGCGAACACGCGATTTATCTGACCATCAACGATATCGTCATTGGTGGCCGCCGTCGTCCGTTCGAGGTGTTCATCAATTCAAAGAACATGGAGCACTACGCCTGGACGCTGGCGCTGACCCGCATGATTTCTGCCGTATTTCGACGGGGCGGGGATGTGTCCTTTGTCGTTGAAGAACTAAAGGCCGTGTTCGATCCGCGTGGCGGGGCCTGGGTGCAAGGGAAATACATCCCATCGATCCTGGCCGCGATTGGCGGCGTGATCGAGCAGCATATGGTCAATATCGGCTTTCTTGAAGGCGAAGGAATGGGTCTGAAATCCGACCCGCAGGCGCAGGTGGTCAATATGGACGCACCCCGCGGCAAAGCCTGCCCATCCTGTGGTCAGTTCGATATGGCGATGATCGAGGGCTGCATGACCTGCCGAAGCTGCGGTCATTCTAAGTGTGGCTGACGCAGATCGCAGACAATTGCTGTGGCGCTGGCGGGATCGTTTCCCGCCAGAAGCCAGAAGCTGAATCTCTTTAGCAACATTTTTATGAACGTTATGTTAACGTCTCTTTTCTGCCAGAATTTGCCCTGATAAGAACGCCTGCGTAAGCAGTGATACGTTGAAAGGTGCGGGCGGGTATAATGAGAGCCGGGCAAAACGGTCGTATAGCCATTTTATGGAAACAGACGGAACTGGATGGGCTTGAGGCGGCGCCTCTGTCCTTTTTGAATGTTGGGGCTGCGTGGTCCTGGCGCGGGCATGCCGCCTTTGTGGACGGTTCTTTGCCGCACGGCCGAGAGGTGGCGCTGAATGTTCTGCATCATTTCATCTCGGAAGACGAATTGGGCAACGGTGCGCAGGGTGTTGTTATCCTGACCAACGGGGCACAGCAATTCTCGGCCCTGTTATATGTTTCGGCGACGCAGGCTGAACCTCTTTTGGTATTCGAAGAAGGATGTCCTGCACGCGAACAGGACTTTTGGGTCGATGAGTTTGTCGAAATCCGTCAGGCTGGCGGCGAATCGGCCAGCCACGCGAATACGGTGGTCTCGTTCCCGACTCGTCCACGCATGGATCCCAATCTTCACGCAGTGCCGCGCCTGCCTGCGGCGAATGCGGGACCGTTGGTGGATTGATCCGTTTCAACGGACCGGATTTTTTCAGGACCTGTTGACTCTGACGGAACTGCAGATATAAGCGCGGCTTCATTGGTGTTGGTGGCCCCCGCAAGGGGATGCCTGTCATGGGGGAAACCCCAAGAGGACAACGCCCTTCATAGTAGGCGCCTACTCTTGTAGCAGTGCAGCGCCTTCGAACATAAAGAAGGAGATCAGCCGTGACGAAACGCACGTCTGCCAAGTACAAAATCGACCGCCGGATGGGCGAAAACATCTGGGGTCGTCCGAAATCCCCGATCAACCGTCGTGAATACGGCCCAGGCCAGCACGGTCAACGCCGCAAGGGCAAACTGTCGGATTTCGGTCTGCAACTGCGCGCCAAGCAGAAGCTGAAAGGCTACTATGGCGACCTGACCGAGAAGCAGTTCCGCCGCATCTACGCCGAAGCCGAGCGTGTCAAAGGCGACACCGGTGAAAACCTGATCGGTCTGCTGGAGCGTCGTCTGGACGCTGTTGTTTACCGCGCCAAGTTCGTGCCAACCGTGTTTGCTGCACGTCAGTTCGTGAACCACGGCCACGTCAAAGTGAACGGAAAGCGAGTGAACATCCCCAGCTACCGCGTCAAAGAAGGCGACGTGATCGAAGTACGCGACAAGTCCAAGCAACTGGCCGTTGTTCTGGAAGCTGTTGCGCTGGCCGAGCGTGATGTGCCTGACTATATCGACGCCGACCACTCGAAAATGACCGCAACCTTCGTGCGCGCACCGGGCCTGAGCGATGTGCCTTACCCGGTCATGATGGAGCCGAACTTGGTCGTCGAATTCTACGCGAAGAACTAATCTTCGCCGATCTGGAAAGTTTCGAAAACCGCGCCATCCGGCGCGGTTTTTTCGTTTACACAGTTCTGTTGCCATCGCGCTGAAATTCCAACATTTTGGTCCGTGACCAAGCGCATATGAGACAACACAGTGAATTTGAGACCGCTATGACAGCACGTTTTCAGAAAATCCTGACCGCAGCAGGGCTGGCTGTTCTACTTGTCGGTTGCTCCGACGCCACCAGACCGCTGACATCAAGTGGGCTGCGGTCCGAGGACCCGCTTTTGACTGGCATCCTGCAAAGTTTTCAACATGGATGTATCGAGACCGCCCCGACATTCGAAGAATCGCGGGTTCGTGCCGGGTTCAATGCCAATGAGCCGAGACTTGAGCGGGGGATGGAATTCCTTGGGGGCAGTACCAGAGATCGGTCCTGTGAGGTTATCGTGCGTGGATATGGCACGACCCGGCCGGTGCCGACGGTTGGCGATATCAACCGGTTGGCGCGTGCCTTCGCGTCGAACACGCGGTTGGCCTATACCCCTGCGATCCCGGGTGAATCGACGCGGGCTTGGGTTTCGTCCGGAAATCGCAATTTCTTCGTGACCGGTTTTGTGACCGGAGACGGGGATTTGCAGCTGATTGTTGGTGAGTGATCCAGTCAGATCGGCAGCGGTCGCCCCTCGGCGATCGCTTCCATAGCGAAATAGGACGTGACGCTGTCCAGTTCGACCTTTTCGATCAGGCGTTGGTACACCTTGTCATAGGATGCCATGTCCTGCGTCACGACCTTGAGCTGATAGTCATAATCGCCGCCGATCCGGTGAAAATCCACAACCTCGGGGATGGTCAGTACATGGCGGCGAAACGCCTGCAGCCACTCGGCCGAGTGATGCCGGGTTCGTAGCATCACAAATACCACAAGGCTGAGGCCCAGTTTCTCGCGCGCGATCTTGGCGGTCGACCCGGTGACGACGCCGCTTTCGTTCAGCGCCTTCAGCCTACGCCAGCACGCGTTCTGAGACAGGCCGACCCGATCCGCCAGTTCTCGCTGTGACAGGGTCGCGTCTTTTTGCAGTTCGCGCAGTATGCCTTGATCAATTTGATCTATTCTTTCGGTCATATCAGATCATATGACACAAAAAATGGAAAAACTACCCAAAGAAATGTGAAGTTTATCCAAAAAATAACAATCATATTGTCAGGGTAATACGGAGCCTGAGCCATGACCCTGAACCAATTCCGCGCGTCCATCCAATCCGCCGATTGCATAACCCCCTTTCGTGATGGGCTGATCGGAGAAGGCGTCATGATTCCGGGTCTGCGCGGGGACGTGCCGCTTGTGTATGCGGATTACGTTGCCTCGGGCCGCGCGTTACGGCAGGTCGAGGATTTTGTGGCTGCGCATGTGTTGCCGTTTTATGCCAACAGCCACACCGAGGCTTCGTATTGCGGCGCGTATATGACGCGCCTGCGCGGAGAGGCCCGCGCAGAGATTGCCCGCATCGTTGGCGCCCAGGAAGAGGATTCGGTGATCTTCACCGGCTCTGGCGCCACTGCGGGTCTCAACCGGCTGGTCAGCCTGATGGGTGTTAACGAGGCGGACCGGCCGGTTGTTTTGTTGGGGCCGTATGAGCATCACTCGAACATTTTGCCGTGGCGCGAAAGCAAGGCGCGGGTGATCGAAATCCCCGAAGCATCGGACGGGGGTGTCGATCTGCAAGTGCTCGAACGTATATTGGTCGATCATTCTGCGTCCGATCTTATCATCGGGTCGTTTTCAGCGGCCTCGAACGTGACCGGCATCATCACCGACCCCGATCCGGTGACACGCTTGCTGAAAGCGCATGGTGCGCTGGCAGTTTGGGATTATGCCGGGGGTGGGCCTTACCTGCCGATGGATATAGGGGAAGGCGATACACGTAAGGACGCAATAGTTGTCTCTCCGCATAAATTTCCAGGCGGTCCGGGGGCTTCGGGCGTGTTGGTTGTCAACACGGAGGCCGTGCGTCGGACCTGTCCCAGTTGGCCCGGTGGCGGGACAGTCAGCTTTGTGTCGCCATGGCGGCATGACTACAGCGCTAACCTGTCCGCGCGCGAAGAAGCCGGAACACCCAACGTTATCGGCGATATCCGAGCGGCGCTGGCTTTTATCGTCAAGGATGTAGTTGGCGTAAAAGAGATCACCAAACGCGAGGTACAGTATAACCAAATGGCGTTGCAGGGATGGGGTGACAACCCGAACCTCACGTTGCTGGGCGTGGACAATCCACATCGCCTGCCGATCTTCTCTTTCCTCGTGCGCGACAATGCGGGGAACCTGGTGCATCAGCAACTGTTCACCCGTATGCTCAGCGATATCTACGGCATTCAGGCGCGGGGCGGCTGTGCCTGTGCTGGGCCCTATGCGCATCGCCTGTTGGGCATCGACAGGGACACGTCCGAGGCGTTGCACGCCGCGCTGTCTGCCGGAGAAGAGATGAAGAAGCCCGGTTGGGTGCGGTTGAACTTCTCATATTTGATGAGCGAACAGACGGTGCAGTTCGTGATCGACAGCGTCAATGACTTGTCGCGCCGCACCGCTGAATTCGCACCATTCTATACGGCCGACCCGGCGACCGCCCGCTTCAAAGCGGCGTGACGGAATTGCCGCTTTTCTCAACGCCTTGAGACAGGTATGAGAGGCTCCAATCAACGGAGCCTCTTATGACCAAGATCACCCCGCAACCCGGCATTATGGACATCGCGCTGTATCAGGGCGGCCAGTCGCATGTGGCCGGGGTTTCGCATGTGATCAAGCTGAGTTCCAACGAAAACCCGTTTGGTCCCAGCCCCAAGGCGATCGAGGCTGTGCGCGACAGTGCCGCAAACCTGCATCGCTATCCCAGCACCGACCACGCGCCCCTGCGCGACGCAATCGGTGTACGGCACGGGCTGGACCCAGCGCGGATCATCTGTGGTGTCGGCAGCGATGAGGTGCTGCAATTCGTGGCGCAAGCCTATGCCGGGCCGGGGGATGAGGTCATCTATACCGAGCACGGCTTTTCCATGTACCCGATCATCGCGCGGATGGCGGGGGCAACGCCGGTGATGGTGCCTGAAAAGGACCGCCGCGTGGATGTTGACAACATCCTTGCCGCTGTAACGGATCAGACGCGGATCGTGTTTGTGACCAATCCGGGTAACCCGACCTCGACCATGATCCCTGAAAGTGAGCTTGTGCGCCTAGCCGAGGCTCTGCCCGACAGTTGCCTGATGGTGATCGACGGGGCCTATGCCGAGTTCGTCGATGATTTTGATGGTGGGGCATCCATCGTGGGTCGGTTCGACAACGTGATCATGACCCGGACGTTCTCGAAAGTGTACGGCCTGGGTGGGATGCGCGTGGGCTGGGGCTATGCCGTGCAGTCGATCATTGATGTGCTCAACCGAGTGCGTCAGCCGTTTAACTTATCACTGACCGCTTTGGCGGCGGCCGAAGCTGCGGTTAAGGACGAAGAGTTCTTGTCTCATTGTCAGGCCGAAAACACGCGGCTGCGGGTGTGGTTGTCCGACGAACTGGCCAAGATCGGGGTGCCTTCGGATGCGTCCTGTACCAATTTCATTCTCGCCCGGTTCACCGATCAGGCCGAGGCTGAGGCTTGCGACGACTATTTGAAAACCCAAGGTTTGATCGTGCGGCGTGTGGCGGGATACAACTTGCCAAATGCGCTGCGCATCACCGTGGGCGATGAAGACGCCTGCCGCCGGGTCGTTGCGGCAATCTCCGCATTCAAAGAGGGCGCAGCATGAGCCAGATCTACGACCGTGTTGCACTGATCGGGCTGGGGCTGATCGCCTCGTCCATGTTCTGGGCCATCAAACGCGCCGGGCTAGCGGGTGAAGTGACGGGATACGCGAGGTCCAAGGCGACGCGCGACACCGCGCGCAAGATCGGTCTTTGCGACCGGGTGTGCGATACCGCCCAAGATGCGGCGGAGGGCGCCGATCTTGTCGTTCTCTGTGTTCCGGTCGGCGCGATGGGTGCGGTGGCCGCAGATATCGCACCAATGCTGAAACCGGGCGCGACGGTGTCTGACGTGGGTTCGGTCAAACGTCATGTGATCGAGGCGGTGTCGCCACATATCCCCGAGGGCGTGCATTTCATCCCCGCGCACCCGCTGGCCGGGACGGAACACTCGGGCCCAGAATCCGGTTTTGCCGAATTGTTCGACAATCGTTGGAGTCTTTTGGTGCCGGTTGAAGGCACCGACCCCGCCGCCGTCGCGCGCTTGCGTGCGCTTTGGGAGGGGATGGGATCGAACGTTGATGAGATGGACGCCGACCACCACGATCTGGTGCTAGCCGTTACTTCCCACGCACCGCATCTGATCGCTTACACGATGGTCGGTGTGGCCGATGACCTGCGCCGGGTGACGGATAGCGAGGTTATCAAATATTCGGCTGCCGGGTTCCGGGATTTCACGCGGATCGCGGCCTCGGACCCGACCATGTGGCGCGACGTGTTTCTGACTAACAAGGACGCGACTTTGGAAATTCTTGGCCGGTTCACAGAGGAACTGTTCGCCTTACAGCGTGCCATCCGAACCGGAGATGGTGAGCAGCTGTTCGACTATTTCACACGCACCCGTGCGATCCGGCGTGGGATCATCGACGCAGGCCAGGATACGGATGCGCCGGATTTCGGCCGGGGGAAATCCTAGCCATGAGAGCGATCCGGCGGACCATTGCTTTTGCGCTTGTTGGGGCCTTGGCTTCAACAGCGCAGGCAGCGCCGGAACAGTCATTGATTCCCGTGGCGCGGCCATCGGTCGAGCAGGTTGTTGGCCCCACAAAGCTTCGCCCCGTGTTGCGTCCTGTTTCAGCACAGGTTCTGGCCGTCGCTGCGCGCCCGACAGCGCTGCCGTTCCTGGGGCCGGACACATCCTTGATGCCTTATCTGCGCCCGAAAGCTCTGGAACAGGAGGCGCTGTTCAAGAAACGCAAGCTGCGCAAGGGTTCGGTCTGCGGGGATATCGACATTCAAGGCAAACCGGTGGGGCAGGTTCCGGGCAAGATCAAGGCCTGCGGGATCCAGGACGCGGTGCAGATTACTTCGGTCGCCGGTGTCAAACTCAGCCGCCCGTCTACGATGGATTGCGGAACTGCCATTGCGCTGAACAAATGGGTCGATAAATCGGTCAAGCCAACCTTCAAACGCCGCGGTCCGGTGGTCGAACTACAAGTCGCCGCCCACTATGCCTGCAGAACACGAAACAATCAGAAAGGCGCGCGGATATCCGAGCATGGCAAGGGGCGCGCGATAGATATCTCGGGTTTTCGAATGGCGGACGGAGAGCTGGTGACGGTTCTAAACGGCTGGCGCAAGAACCCGTCGAAGAAACAACTGACCAAAATCTGGCGCGGCGCGTGCGGGCCGTTTGGTACGGTGTTGGGGCCAAACTCGGACCGCTATCACCGTGATCATTTCCATCTGGATACGGCACGCCACAGACGGGGTCCGTATTGCCGTTAACGTAGAATTAGCCGCGGGGCTGGGCCAAGGGGCAGGGGGCCGACCGCAACGAAGCCGTCTCGGAAATTCAACTGCAAATCCAACGCATTGGGGTTTCCGCCTAGTCCGGCCATGAAGTTCAGCGCGCGCGTCACCGGGTCGACGGCTTGATCAGGCAATGCGCCAGCCGCGTTGGCCATGGCGATCATATCGCGCCAGTTCTCGGCTTTGATGGCGATCTCTCCGGTGGGGATGCCTTGCGCGTCCACGTCCAGCTCTCCGGCAGCAAAAAGACGAAGGGCCCCCCATTTCATCTCGGCCAGCCGCAGATCAATTCTGGTGGGTTGCGGGCGACCCTGTTCCAGCGCGGACCGGTCCCATGGCTTGTCGAACACGGTCGTCATGTCCAGTTCGAGCGTCTCAAAGGATTGCGGCAGAGTGGTGGCCGAGCGCATGAGCTCGCGCAAGTCGTCACCGGGGGTGAAGCCGTCAATCCGGGCGCTGATGGCATAGGTCTCAGGGATTGCTGTCTGCGCCATGATCAGCTGCAGCGTCTCGCCCGCCGCTTGCGCTTCTCCGTCGTCAGCGATTGACCACGACCCGGAAGTCAGCGCCATCTTCTCAAGCACCAGCGCAATACCGGGTTGCAGTTGCAACTCTGCCACCAAATCCGCCGCCGTGATGGTCGAGGTTTGGTCGAAATACGATAACCGCTGCGGTGTGTCGGCAAATCGCAGCATTTGCTGGCCGGGCCAGATGGCGGGGCTTTGGAATTCGATCCAATCCGCGCTCCAGGCGGTGCCGTTGACCGGATCGGCCAGCGCGGGATTATCCAGCCGGGTGACATGGTTGAACGGATACCCTGCGGTGGCGACCTGCGAATACTCAGCCTGCCAGCCCCTGTCCTGTTGTCCGTCGAACCATGTGGTTATGGCATTGCGCAGGCCAAATCCGGCGACAAACCAATATGCGCTCCAGATCACAGTTATGACAATGACTAGCCGTATCAGCCCGCGCATGGCAGTTCGCCCTTTTTCCCGTACCTGAATTGATGTTTATAGGCGCAAACGGGCAAGGACCAGTGCTATGACAATGTGGGTATTCGGATATGGATCGCTGTTGTGGAATCCGGGGTTTCCCGTTGCCCGCAGCGCGCGTGCGACGTTGCACGGATATGCCCGATCCTTCTGCATGAGCTCGATCCACCATCGCGGGACCGAGGATCATCCCGGCCTTGTGCTGGCTTTGGACGAACAGGACAGCGCCCAATGCAAGGGTCTGGCCCTGTCGGTCGAGCCCGGTCACGAGGACCGCACCCTGCACGAGCTGCGCGAGCGTGAGCTGATCTCGTCAGCCTATGTTGAGAAGATGCTGGACGTGCATCTGGAAAGCGGCGAAACGGTCGAGGCTGTCACCTATGTGATCGAAAAAGACCACGTGCAATATTGCGGTGGAATGCCTCTTGAGGAACAGGCTCAGATCATCGCCCACGCCGTGGGCGGGCGCGGGCCGAACACCGAATACCTCTATAACACCGCCGAACATCTGGCCGAGATTGGCCTGCGCGACCCTGATCTTGAGTGGTTGGCGCAACGGGTGCGTAGCATTACCGCATAAACCCTTGGCGTCACCGGCGGATTTTCGCTAGATTCACTGTCAGAGCAGGTAAGAACCGGGAACCACGCGCATGGCGCAGGCACATCAGGGCGCGAGACCGCATTTCTCGCAACCCATTCGTCAGATCGTAACGATGCTGATCGCTATAGGTCTGGCGGGGGCGGGCGTGTTTATGGCGCTGCCCTATGTCTTGCCGGTCTTCTATGCCAACCCGTATCTCAATGGGTTTATCCTGCTGGTCTTTGCGATCGGTGTTCTGGCCTGTTTTCTTCAGGTAACACAGTTAATCGGCTCGGTCCGCTGGATCGAAGCTTTTGTCGGTGGCGTCGTCCGCGAAGATGCGCGCACCCCGCAATTGCTGGCGCCGCTGGCCTCGTTGCTGCGTGAACGTGGCGCGCGGTCTCAGATCAGTTCCAGTTCAACCAGGTCCATTCTGGACTCGGTGGCCGAGCGGATCGAGGAAGAGCGTGAGATCACGCGATATATCACCAACGTCCTGATTTACTTAGGCCTTCTGGGTACATTCTTCGGCCTCGCCACCACGGTCCCGGCCATTGTCGACACGATCCGCAGCCTCAACCCGCAAGAGGGCGAAGAGGGGCTGGCCGTGTTCAATCGCTTGATGGTTGGGCTTGAGGCGCAGTTGCAGGGCATGGGCGTGGCCTTTGGGTCCTCGTTGCTGGGTCTGGCCGGGTCGTTGATAGTCGGCTTGCTGGAGCTGTTTGCGGGCCATGGTCAGAACCGGTTCTACCGCGAGATGGAGGAATGGCTGTCCTCGATCACACGGGTCGGCTTTGCGCTGGGTGATGAAGGCAGCAGCGCAGAACTGGCCGTACTGTCCCCGGTGTTGGATACGATGTCAGAACAGATGGACGCCTTGCAGGACCTGTTCTCGGCACAGGAGGGGGATCGGGCCGAGCTGTCCGCCAAGCTGGGTCAGTTGGTGGACGTGATCACCGATATGAACCTGCGCCAATCCGACAACGAAGGCGTCACCGCCGCGCTGGAACGCGTGGCGCTGGGACAGGATGCCCTGCTGGATCACATGCGCGAACAGGGCACCGGCGACGGGATCGACGCCGAAAGCCGGATGCGCCTGCGGTCGATGGATGTGCAATTGCTGCGCATCCTCGAAGAAATCTCGGCCGGTCGCCAGGAAAGCATGAGCGAGATGCGCAAGGATATCGAGCTGCTGGTCAAGGCCCTGACATTGCCGCGCGGTGCTGTGCGCACGACGCCGGGCGGAGAATAAAAGATGGCCCTGTCCCGTCGCACAGGTCAACGGTTTCAGGGCTCGGTCTGGCCCGGCTTCGTGGATGCGATCACCGGGCTTTTGATGGTTTTGACCTTCGTTTTGACGATCTTCATGGTGGTTCAGTTCGTCCTGCGGGAAACGATTTCGGGGCAGGAAGACGAGCTGACAGCGCTGTCTGACGAAGTTGCCGCGTTGGCCGGCGCGCTGGGGTTGGAAGAACGCGAAAACAGCCGACTTGAAGCTCGGCTTGGGGCGCTGAACGCGACATTGTCTGAAACCGAAGATGAGTTGGCTCAGGCCGAAGATAGCCTTTCGGAGGCGCAATCGCGGATCACGGGTTTTGAGGCGCAGGTTGCGGCATTGCTGGCCGATCAGGATCGCGCGCAAGATGTCATAGCCTCGCTTGAAGCGGAACGGCAGGGGTTACAGGACCAACAGGAACAGTTGCTATCGGATCAGGATGCGTTGAATCTTGCGCTTGCTCAAAGTCGCGCGGAGATTGACGCGCAAGCCGAGGCTGCACGGTTGGCTGCGGCCCGCCGCGAAGCACTGGAAGCTCTGGTTGCCGATTTGGAGCAAAGCGAAACTGCCCAGGCGGCGCTGATCACGGAACTTGAAGATCAACTTAGCGCTGAAGAGGCCGCGCGACTGGCTGAGGCGGCGGCGGCTGAAAACCTGCGCGACCGATTGCAGAACGCCGATGCCGAACTGACTGCGATGACACTGGCGTTGGAAGCGCAGCGCAAAGAGGCCGAGGAAACGCTGACCCTTTTGGCTGCCGCCCAAGCCGCTCGTGCCGAGCTTGAGCGTCAATTTGGAGAGCTGAATACCGAAGAGCTTGAGGCGCAGTTGCAGGCTGCCCTTGCCGCTCAAACTCAGGCGCAGGCGGATGCACAGGAACAACGCACATTGGCCGAGGAGCGCGCTGCCCTGCTGGCCGTGGCCCGCGAAGCGATTTCGACTGAAAAAGAAGTATCTGAGCAGGCGCAGCGTCAAACCGCTTTGTTGAACCAGCAACTCGCTGCGCTGCGTCAACAATTGGGCGGGTTGCAGGCGCTGCTGGACGATTATGAAGAACGCAACGCCGCCGCCGATATCCGCATCCAAACTCTGGGGCAGGATCTTAACGCGGCTTTGGCCCGCGCGGCCTCGGAAGAACGTCGCCGCCGTCTGCTGGAAGAGGCCGAACGCGCCCGTCTGGAGGCTGAAGCCGAAGCTCTGTCAGGCCAGAATGAGGAACTGGCTGCGCAGGCCGAGGACTTGCAGCGTTACCGCTCGGAATTCTTCGGCAGATTACGCGATGTTCTGGGGGATCAAGACGGGGTCCGGATCGAAGGGGATCGGTTCGTCTTTTCGTCCGAGGTTCTGTTTGACACCGGCTCGGCCGTGCTGTCGCCCGAAGGCCAACTCGAGGTCGCCAAAGTGGCCAACATCCTACGCACCGTGGCCGCTGAAATCCCCGAAGGGCTGAACTGGGTCATTCGTGTCGACGGCCACACGGACAATGTCCCCCTCGCTGGGACGGGGCGCTATCGCGACAACTGGGAACTGAGCCAGGGGCGCGCCCTGTCGGTGGTTCTGTATATGGTCGAGGCGCTGGGTATTCCACCCAGCCGGCTTGCGGCAAACGGCTTTGGAGAGTTCCAGCCCGTCAATCCGGCCGAAACACCCGAAGCGCGGGCCCAGAACCGGCGCATCGAGCTGAAGTTGACGGAACGATAACTAGCGCTTTGCCTTGTGCTCAGCGACGCCCAAAGCGAAAGCTGTCGTCTGGCGTACCAGTGAAACACCGTGGGATGACCGGGTAGTTTTCAGTTAGGAAATAGGCGTATGTTTCAGACGGATATTCGGGTGAGACCGTGATGCCTCCGTTGCATTCGTCCAGATTTCCGGTTCCTGCGCGGTAAACATAGTCCTCATTGAAGGTGCCATCAAAGTTTCCATCTGGTGCGCTGCCTCCGGGTCGATTGCCGTTCTTCAGTTGGTAGGATGAGGACATTTGCGTCACGTTCCCATCCTCAATACCAGTCATCGCATAGATCGGGAAACCATCTGCGGCATATCCGACCAGAGGCGAATGTCGGGTCGGCGTGTATTCCAATAGTTCGATCAAGCCGGTCGGGATACCGTGATAGTGGTACTTTCCTCCGGGGAGAACATGGGCGTGGTTTTCATCAAGACCCAGCGAAATTGCACCGCCAAGTGCGTTGTAAGACCAACCCGATCTTGGATCTCCATTCCAGTATTCTGCCGCCAGCGGATCAAACACCACACCGTCTATCGACACGCCGAAATTCCAACCCAGCTCCAGAGGCTTAGGCATGCGACTTGGTTTTGGGCGCGCGGGTACGCAGAGATTGACTCGTTGCTCGGAAAGGCCGTGCGGGTTGCCTCGGTTTGGAAAGCGACCGACCAGATGGTCCGGTATTCCATTTGCGGAAACGCTTACGCGATTTTGGCTTCGGTGAGATCAACGTAACTGACCCCCGGATCAATCGTGGCCGGTTGCAGAATTAGTGGCCGTGTTGTCGTTTCATGTTGATAGCGAAACCTGCGTTGTGCGGTCGTTATTGTGGCGATCACGGCAAAGGTTAAGGAAGAGCCCCAAAGGACGGCGGGTTTAAGCATTCGACTCTCCAATTCGCTTCAACGGTGATTGTGAAACGTGCGCGAGAAGTCGTTCCGTCGAAAAACGCGCCCACGGGCGCGCAATCGTCTGGCGTTGATGCAAAATCGCCCGGATGCAGGTGCAACCGGGCGATCAATGTTTCTAAAAGCTTGTGCAATCAGTCTGCTGTTAGCAGCGGCGGCTTGTCGCCCGGAATGCGAGGCTGATCGGGGCCCAGAATTTCCAGGTTCAGATCGCCTTTCTTAACCGAAACGCGAACCACACCACCCTTGGCCAACTTACCGAACAATAGCTCTTCAGCCAGAGGCTTCTTGATGTGTTCCTGGATCACCCGGCCCAGAGGGCGTGCGCCCATCTTGTCGTCATACCCTTTGTCCGCCAGCCATTCGGCGGCCTTAGGTGTCAGGTCAAAGGTCACATTGCGGTCCATCAACTGTGCTTCCAGTTGCAGGACGAATTTCTCGACCACTTGCAGGATGACCTCTTTCGGCAGCGGTGCGAAGGAAATCACCGCGTCCAGACGGTTGCGGAATTCCGGCGTAAAGGTCCGCTCAATCGCAGCCGTATCTTCACCTTCGCGGCGATCACGGCCAAAGCCGATCGCGGCCTTGGCCTGTTCCTGTGCACCCGCGTTCGAAGTCATGATCAGCACCACGTTGCGGAAATTCACCGTGCGACCGTTGTGATCGGTCAGCTCACCATGGTCCATCACCTGCAACAGGATGTTAAACACATCCGGGTGCGCCTTCTCGATCTCGTCCAGCAGCAGCACGCAATGCGGATGCTGGTCAACGCCGTCGGTCAACAGACCACCCTGATCGAACCCAACATAACCCGGAGGCGCACCGATCAGGCGAGAGACCGCGTGCTTCTCCATGTATTCCGACATGTCAAAGCGCAGCAGTTCAACACCCAGCGTATCGGCCAGCTGTTTCGCCACTTCGGTTTTGCCCACACCGGTCGGACCTGCGAACAGGTAATTGCCGATGGGCTTTTCAGGCTCACGCAGGCCAGCCCGCGCCAGTTTGATCGCGCTGGAAAGCGCGACAATGGCGTCGTCCTGACCGAAAACCACCCGTTTTAGCGAGGTCTCAAGGTCTTTCAGAACCTCGGCATCGTCCTTGGTGACGTTCTTGGGCGGGATGCGGGCGATCTTGGCAACCACGGCCTCGATCTCTTTCACGCCAATGGTTTTTCGGCGCTTGCTTTCCGCGACCAGATGCTGAGCTGCACCGGCTTCGTCAATCACGTCGATGGCCTTGTCAGGCAGCTTGCGGTCATTGATATAGCGTGCCGACAGTTCCACCGCCGTTTTGATCGCGTCCGCAGTATATTTGATCGCGTGATGTTCTTCGAAATAAGGTTTGAGGCCGCGCAGGATTTTCACGCTGTCTTCCACCGAAGGCTCATTCACATCAATTTTCTGGAACCTGCGGCTGAGCGCGCGGTCTTTTTCGAAGTGCTGACGGAACTCCTTGTATGTGGTCGAACCCATGGTGCGCAGCTTGCCACCCTGCAGTGCAGGTTTCAGCAAGTTCGACGCATCCATCGCGCCTCCCGATGTGGCGCCTGCGCCGATGACCGTGTGAATTTCGTCAATGAACAGCACCGCATCGGGATGCTCTTCCAACTCGGTCACAACCGCCTTCAGCCGTTCCTCGAAATCACCGCGATAGCGCGTACCGGCCAGCAGCGCGCCCATATCCAGCGAATAAATCGTTGTCTCGGACAGCACATCGGGGGCTTCGCCCGCGACGATTTTGTGCGCAAGTCCTTCGGCAATAGCCGTTTTGCCCACGCCCGGATCGCCAACCAGCAACGGATTGTTTTTGCGGCGGCGGCAAAGCACCTGGATACAGCGTTCAACCTCGTCCGAGCGCCCAATCAGCGGATCAACGTCACCCGCGCGGGATTTGGTGTTCAGATCGACACAGTACTTTCCAAGAGCGCTTTCTTTTTGTTCGCCTTCGCCCGTGCCAGACTGCGGTTCCTCTTCAACCTGATCCGCGCCCGAAACTGAGCGGTTTTCGCCGTAGGCAGGGTCTTTAGCGACGCCGTGAGCGATGAAATTCACCGCGTCATAGCGTGTCATATCCTGTTCTTGCAGGAAATAGGCCGCATTGCTTTCGCGTTCGGCGAAGATGGCGACCAGAACATTGGCGCCCGTCACCTCAGTCCGGCCAGAGCTTTGCACGTGGATCGCGGCGCGTTGGATCACGCGCTGGAAGGCGGCTGTTGGCACGGCTTCTGACCCGTCAATGTCGGTGACGAGGTTGGATAAATCTTCGTCAATGAATTCGACCAGAGTACTACGCAAGTCCTCAAGATCAACGCTGCAGGCTTTCATGACACGGATCGCATCCGGTTCTTCCAGCAGCGCCAGAAGCAGATGCTCCAGCGTGGCGAATTCGTGTCGCCGTTCGTTCGCTGCCGCAAGGGCCGCGTGAATGGCTTGTTCTAAAGTGCTCGAGAATGAAGGCACGCGGGTGCTCCTCTGTCTTGGGTCGGAAGGGGCGCGGGCTTTCGGCCGGATCCCCATCCCAACCATGTCCTCATACTATTAGAGTTTGGTTGATCATGGCCCGGCTTCAAGGGTTTTCTTTCACTTGACAGTCACATTTATTGTGACCGTGGCTGTGAAGTTGGGGAAATAGGCATCAAAAGCGGTCTTTTCTAGCCCGGATTTCCGCAAATACAGCCGCCGGATCCGCGCCCGCCATGCCCAGATGCGCTTGAATCGCCGGATCTGCGGCGCGCAGGAAAGGATTTGTCGCGTTTTCCAAAGCCAATGTCGAGGGCACCGTTGGTTCATTCGCTGCCCGCGCGCGGTCGATATCGGCAGCGCGGTCTTGCAGCGCAGCATTGTCCGGATCGACCGTCAGGGCAAACTTGGCGTTCGATTGTGTATATTCGTGACCTGAACACACTATAGTATCGTCGGGCAGGGCGGCCAATTTCGACAGGGAGGCCCACATTTGAGGCGCTGTGCCTTCGAACAGACGCCCGCAGCCGAGGGCCATCAGGCTGTCTGCGGTAAAAACGGCAGCACTTTGGGGCATGTAAAACGCGATATGTCCGACCGTATGGCCTGAGACATCCAACACCTGAACTTGCTCTCCGCCCAGTTCAAACGTATCGCCATCGCTGACTTGTTGATCCAATGGTGGCAAGCGGTGCGCGTCGGCAGCGGCCCCGATCACTTTGGCGGTGTGCTTTTCCAGAATGGCCGGCAAGCCGTCCACATGGTCATAGTGGTGATGAGTCAACAACACGTGGCTGAGCGTCCAGCCGCGCCGGTCCAGCTCGGCCAGAATGGGTCCTGCTTCGGGCGCGTCGATCAAAGCGGTGTTGCCGCTTGCGGCGTCATGCGCCAGAAAAGCGTAGTTATCGCTGAGACATGGAATGGTGACGATTTCAAGAGGCATGGCCTTTTGCCCTTTCGTTGCTAGACTGCGCCGAAGCTAAGCCGATTGACCGGGTGTCCGCAATGCATCTTGATGTGCAGGATCTGAGGAATTTCTACTACCGCAGCACATTGGGGCGTGCGGCGCAGGCGGCGATCCGGGGCCGGTTGATCGAACAATGGCCCGAAGCCAAAGGCCAGACAGTCGCCGGGTTTGGCTTTGCCGTACCCTTGCTGCGCCCTTACCTGGCAGATGCCCGGCGGGTGATTGGGCTGATGCCTGGGCCGCAAGGCGTTATGCCGTGGCCCGCGGGGATGCCCAATGTCTCGGTCCTGACGGAAGAGACGATGTGGCCGATAGAGACCGGGCACGTGGACAAGCTGGTGGTGATGCACGGGCTTGAGACCTCGCAGCGGCCAAGCGAACTGTTAAATGAATGCTGGCGGGTTCTGGGCCCTGGTGGGCGCGCGTTCTTTATTGTGCCCAACCGCGCGGGATTGTGGTCACGGACGGATCGGACGCCGTTTGGCTTTGGACGTCCGTATTCAGCATCGCAGCTAGAAAACCAGCTCCGGGCGCATCATTTTGAACCGGAAAGCCATTGCTCAGCATTGTATTTGCCTCCCTCGTTCCGGCGGTTCTGGCTCAAGTCGGGCAATCTGATTGAAAAGACGGGCCAGCGGATACCCACCGTCATGGCTGGAGGTGTTCTGATGGTCGAAGCAACAAAGCATATTCGACCCCCAAGCGGCAGCGTCACCAAGGATCCTGTCCGTCGTCCGATCAAGGCACTAGACGGTCTGTTGAAGCCCGCCTAGCTCTTGCTTGCTTTTACGCCACGTCAAAGCGGGAAAACGCGGCAAAAACGCCTCAGGAATCGCAAAAACCTACACTTTCGTAACATTTTTCGCCCCTTGCAGCCGGACAAAAGGGTCGCACCCTGTGTAACCATTTGAAATCAAACACTTTGTGGATAAAGTCACCCCCGTGATAATATGTTGCTAGCTGGGTTCGGCTCTGCTACATCCCCGGTGATTTTGATCCCCGCCCTAAAAGGACGGGGTTTCCTCACGCCCCAAGGTAGCGGCCGCTACCCGAAATCGGGGCCTCAAATATCGGAAGGGTGGACGTGTCCGAACCAGCTTCGATTTCCACAGGCATCGCCGAGCGCTATGCCACCGCGATCTTCGAGATCGCGAAAGAGAATAAAGACCTCGCAGGTCTGGAGACCGGAATTAACGATCTGGCAGCAGCATTGGGCGACAGCGCCGAACTGCGTAACCTGATCGCTTCGCCTCTGGTTTCGCGCGCCGAACAGGAAGGCGCCATTACCGCAATCGCCGACAAAATGGGCCTGAACGCCATCCTGCGCAACACGCTGGGCCTGATGGCACAAAAACGCCGCCTGTTTGTCGTACCGCAGCTGGTGCAGGTTCTGCGCGACATGCTGGCCGAAGAGCGTGGCGAAGTGACTGCCGATGTTGCCTCGGCCAAAGCGCTGACCAAGACACAGATGGAAAAACTGTCCAAGACGCTGTCCGAGCGTGTGGGCAAGACCGTGACAATCAATGCGACCGTGGATGAAAGCCTCATCGGCGGTCTTGTCGTTAAAGTGGGCTCGAAGATGATCGATAGTTCGATCCGTTCGAAGCTGAACTCCCTACAGAATGCAATGAAAGAGGTCGGATAAATGGGAATCCAAGCTGCAGAGATTTCTGCAATCCTGAAGGACCAGATCAAGAATTTTGGTCAGGAAGCCGAAGTGGCCGAGATCGGCCGCGTGCTGAGCGTCGGTGACGGGATTGCCCGTGTATACGGCCTGGACAATGTGCAAGCCGGTGAGATGGTCGAATTCCCCGGTGGCATCATGGGCATGGCCCTGAACCTGGAAAGCGACAACGTCGGTGTCGTTATCTTCGGGTCTGACCGTGACATCAAAGAAGGTGACACAGTCAAGCGCACCAACTCGATCGTGGACGTTCCGATCGGTGACGAACTGCTGGGCCGCGTTGTTGACGGTCTGGGCAACCCGCTGGACGGCAAAGGCCCGATCAATGCCTCCAAGCGTGGCGTTGCTGACGTCAAAGCCCCCGGCATCATCCCGCGTAAATCGGTGCACGAGCCGATGGCAACTGGCCTGAAATCGGTTGACGCGATGATCCCGATCGGCCGTGGCCAGCGTGAGCTGATCATTGGCGACCGTCAGACCGGTAAAACCGCCGTTGCTCTGGACACCATCCTGAACCAGAAAGTCTACAACGACGCAGCAGGCGACGACGAGTCGAAGAAACTGTACTGCATCTACGTGGCGGTTGGTCAGAAGCGTTCGACCGTTGCACAGCTGGTGAAGAAACTGGAAGAATCCGGCGCGATTGAATACTCGATCGTTGTGGCCGCAACCGCGTCCGACCCGGCGCCGATGCAGTTCCTGGCGCCTTACTCGGCGACTGCGATGGCCGAATACTTCCGCGACAACGGCCGCCACGCGCTGATTATCTATGATGACCTGTCGAAACAGGCTGTGTCCTATCGTCAGATGTCCCTGCTGCTGCGTCGTCCGCCCGGACGTGAAGCCTATCCTGGCGACGTTTTCTACCTCCACTCGCGTCTGCTGGAGCGTTCGGCGAAGCTGAACGAAGACTTTGGTGCAGGCTCGCTGACCGCTCTGCCGGTTATCGAAACGCAAGGTGGTGACGTTTCGGCGTTTATTCCGACCAACGTGATCTCGATCACCGACGGTCAGATCTTTCTGGAAACCGAACTGTTCTATCAGGGTATCCGCCCTGCTGTGAACACCGGTCTGTCGGTTTCGCGCGTGGGCTCCTCGGCTCAGACTGACGCGATGAAATCGGTTGCCGGTCCGGTGAAACTGGAGCTGGCTCAGTACCGCGAAATGGCTGCGTTTGCGCAGTTCGGTTCCGACCTTGATGCCGCAACTCAGCAGCTGCTGAACCGTGGTGCGCGCCTGACCGAGCTGATGAAACAACCGCAGTACTCGCCGCTGACAAACGCGGAAATCGTCTGCGTTATCTTTGCAGGCACCAACGGCTACCTCGACAAGATCGACGTATCTGATGTTGGCCGCTACGAGGCCGGTCTGCTGTCGCACCTGCGCGGCAAGCATGCTGACCTGCTGAAGTGGATCACCGACGAAGATCCGAAGATCAAAGGTGACGCAGCAGACAAACTCAAGGCAGCGATCGACGAATACGCCGCGACCTTCGCTTGATAGGGGGTTCCGATGCCTAGTCTGAAGGACCTTAAAAACAGGATCGAGTCGGTCAAGTCGACCCGCAAGATCACCAAGGCCATGCAGATGGTCGCGGCTGCAAAACTGCGCCGCGCCCAGGAATCTGCTGAAGCCTCACGCCCTTATGCCGAGCGGTTCAATGCCGTGATGGCGGGGCTGGCGGCTTCGGTCGGGGGCAGCGACAGCGCCCCCAAGCTGCTCCGTGGTACGGGCAGCGATGATGTCCATCTGCTGGTTGTGATGACAGCTGAACGCGGCCTGTGTGGCGGCTTCAACTCGAACATCGCCAAGCTGGCCCGCCAAAAGGCGGAAGAGCTGCGCGGCAAAGGCAAGACGGTCAAGGTTCTGACCGTTGGCAAGAAAGGCCGCGACGCGCTCAAGCGCGATTTGGGCGATCTGTTCGTTGGACATGTCGACCTTAGCGAGGTCAAGCGCATTGGCTACACCAACGCGCAAGACATCGCCAAGGACGTACTGTCACGCTTTGATGGGGCTGAGTTCGATGTTGCCACGATCTTCTACTCGAAGTTCGTCAACGTTGTGACCCAGATCCCGACGGCACAGCAAATCATCCCCGCCTCGTTCGAGGACGACGCGGCAGGTGACGACAGCGGTGCCATTTTCGACTATGAGCCCAGCGAAGAGGCTATCCTGGCCGACCTGCTGCCCAAGGGGGTTGCAACCGCGATCTTCTCGGCTCTGCTCGAAAACGGAGCGTCTGAACAGGGGGCACGGATGTCCGCGATGGACAACGCGACGCGCAACGCGGGTGAGATGATCGACAAGCTGACGATCCAGTTCAACCGCTCGCGTCAGGCCGTGATCACCAACGAGCTGATTGAAATTATTTCCGGCGCCGAAGCGCTGTAGAGACATACCGGAGACGAAACATGGCGAATGCAAAAGGCAAAGTCACACAGATCATCGGGGCCGTCGTCGACGTGCAGTTCGATGACGCACTGCCTGAAATTCTGAACGCGCTGGAAACCACCAATAACGGCAAACGCCTGGTGTTGGAAGTTGCTCAGCACCTGGGTGAAAACACCGTCCGTACCATCGCGATGGATGCGACCGAAGGTCTGGTCCGTGGCGAAGTTGTGACCGACACCGGCGCACCGATCTCGGTTCCGGTTGGCAACGCCACCCTTGGCCGCATCCTGAACGTGGTCGGCGAGCCGATCGACGAAAAAGGCGACGTTGTTGCGTCGGAAACCCGCGCAATCCACCAGCCCGCACCTGAGTTCGCGGAACAGTCGACCGAGTCGGAAATCCTTGTGACCGGCATCAAGGTTGTTGACCTCCTGGCTCCTTACGCCAAAGGCGGTAAAATTGGCCTCTTCGGTGGCGCGGGCGTTGGTAAAACCGTTCTGATCATGGAACTGATCAACAACATCGCAAAAGTGCACTCGGGCTTCTCGGTATTCGCGGGTGTTGGTGAACGGACCCGTGAAGGGAACGACCTGTACCACGAAATGATCGAATCCAACGTCATCAAGCCCGACAATCTGTCGGAATCGCAGGTTGCGCTGGTTTACGGTCAGATGAACGAACCTCCGGGTGCGCGTGCGCGTGTTGCTTTGACCGGTCTGACCCTGGCCGAGCAGTTCCGCGACCAGTCCGGTACCGACGTTCTGTTCTTCGTCGACAACATCTTCCGCTTCACGCAGGCGGGTTCCGAGGTTTCGGCTCTGTTGGGTCGTATTCCGTCCGCCGTGGGCTACCAGCCGACGCTGGCCACCGACATGGGCGCCCTGCAGGAACGCATCACCTCGACCAAGTCGGGCTCGATCACCTCGGTGCAGGCCATCTACGTTCCCGCGGACGACTTGACCGACCCCGCGCCGGCAACTTCGTTCGCTCACTTGGATGCGACCACCGTTCTTAACCGTGCGATCTCGGAAAAGGGTATCTACCCGGCTGTTGACCCGCTCGACTCGTCGTCGCGTCTGCTGGACCCGGCCATCGTTGGTGAAGAGCACTACGCGGTTGCAACCGACGTTCAGCAGATCCTCCAGCGCTATAAGTCGCTTCAGGACATCATCGCCATCCTCGGTATGGACGAACTGTCGGAAGAAGACAAACTGACCGTTGCCCGTGCCCGTAAGATCGAGCGCTTCCTGTCGCAGCCGTTCGACGTGGCCGAGGTTTTCACCGGTTCGCCGGGCGTTCAGGTTCCTCTGGATGTCACCATCTCGTCGTTCAAAGCCGTTGTGGCTGGCGAATATGATCACCTGCCCGAAGCGGCCTTCCTGATGGTTGGTGGCATCGACGAAGTGATCGCCAAAGCGGAAAAGATGGCCGCAGAAGCCGCCTAAGGAGTATCCCTGATGGCAAACACGATGCAATTCGACCTCGTCAGCCCAGAGCGGAGCCTTGCTTCGCTTGAGGCCACCGCGGTCCAGCTACCCGGCGCGGACGGGGACATGACGGCAATGCCCGATCATGCCCCCACCATCACCACGCTACGCCCCGGTCTGCTGAAGGTTGAGGCACCTGCCGGAGCCAGCGAATACCTGGTCACTGGCGGGTTTGCCCAGATCAACGGCGACGGCCTGTCGGTTCTGGCTGAAAAAGCCATACCGGTTGCCGAAGTGACCCGGTCGCATCTGGATGACCTGATCGCTGAAGCCCGCGCCTCGCACGAGGCCGCAAAGGCCGGGGACGATCAGTCCATCGTTGACGATGCAGCCAAACTGCTTGCCGACATGGAAGCGCTTGGGACGCATATGAGCCTGTAACGGCTTGTTGCAAATGGATCATTCGAAACGGCCTCGCAATGCGGGGCCGTTTTTTTGTCGTGATTTGCTTGAAGTCTCAGATTAAGTTTTCAGTGTAAATGGTTATAGACGATAAAGATGAAGACATTTCGCACCCACCCGATTGGTATCGACCAAGGCGAGACTGTACTGTTTTCCGAATTTTCCAATGGCGGGGACATGTGGACAGGCAACGGAACCCGAGAACGGCGCGCGGCTGTTACGTTCAGCCAGCCGTTCAGGACCACGCCAGCGGTTCAGGTTGGCATATCCCTATGGGATGTGGACACAACCACCGCCCTGCGCGCCGAGGTCAAGGCCGAGGATATCTCAGCCGAAGGCTTCAGCGCCGTTTTCCGCACTTGGTCAGACACCCGCATCGCGCGGATCAGGATGTCCTGGACAGCGATCGGAGAGGTGGCGCATGAGGATGACTGGGACATCTCCTAGCCATCCGACGTTTCAGGATTCGATCATGTCCACCCGTGTTGCGTGACGGCCGCCTTCGAAATCGGCTCCAAGGAAAGCATCCACGATATCCAGCGCCTGACCTTCACCTACGACGCGTGCACCGATGGACAGCATGTTGGCGTCGTTATGCTGGCGGATCATCCGGGCTGAGAACGCGTCGGAACACACACCGCAGCGAATGCCGGGGACCTTGTTCGCCGCCATCATGATGCCCTGTCCCGTGCCGCAAAGGATGATACCCAGTGCGCAATCACCCGAGGCAACGGCGTCAGCGGCGGCTTTGCCGTGGATCGGATAATGCGTGCTCTCAGGTGTTTGAGGGCCGATATCCATGACCTCCCATCCTTGGTCCGCGATATGTTTGGCAACCGCTTGGCGCAGCTCGATGGCGGCGTGGTCGCTGGAAAGAACGATGCGTTTGGGGGCTGTCACGGAAAGCTCCTGCCTTAGAGGGGTCACGAAAAAGGGCGGCTGCAAGGCCGCCCGTTCAGATCAGTCCATGTGGTACATGGATTCGTAGATCGGGGTCAGGGTCTTGTCCTCGAACAGCGACGAGACCGAGGTGCCGTTCCAAATGTTCAGGATCGCCTGCGTAAAGATGGGCGCTGTCGGAACAATGCGGATATTTTTGGCTTTGGCGACTTCTTTGGTGGGTTGGATTGTGTCGGTCAGAACCAGAGATTTCATCACCGAGTTTGTCACACGCTCAACCGCCGGGCCGCTCATGACACCGTGGGTGATATAGGAATGCACCTCTTTCGCGCCGTTATCCAGCAGCACTTGCGCGGCCTTGCAGAGTGTACCCGCTGTGTCGCACATGTCGTCCACGATCAGGCAGATCTTGTCTTTGACGTCGCCGATGACAGTCATCTCGGCCACTTCGCCGGCCTTTTCGCGGCGCTTGTCCACGATCGACAGCGGCGCTTCGATCCGCTTGGCCAATTCACGCGCACGGGCTACACCGCCGACATCGGGTGAGACCACCATGATCTCATCCATCTGGTCCTTGAACTGGTTTTTCACATCCAGCGCAAAGATCGGCGAGGCATAAAGGTTGTCCACCGGGATATCAAAGAACCCCTGAATCTGCGCGGCGTGCAGGTCCATGGTCAGAACCCGCTCGATCCCGGCGCCGGTCAGCATGTTGGCAACCAGCTTGGCGGAAATCGGCGTGCGCGCCTTGGTGCGACGGTCCTGACGGGCATAGCCGAAATAAGGGATCACGGCAGTGATCCGCTGCGCGGATGAGCGGCGCAGCGCGTCGGCGATGATCAGCAGTTCCATCAGGTTATCGTTTGCCGGGTTCGAAGTCGGCTGGACGATGAACATATCCTCGCCGCGTACATTCTCGAACACTTCGACGAAAATCTCGCCGTCGTTAAAACGTTCGACCCGCGCGTCAACCAACCCCTGGTCAACGCCGCGATACAGACTCATGCGGCGTGCAATGGTCTGGGCAAGCGGAAGATTGGCGTTCCCAGCGATCAGCTTGGGTTCGTTGAGTGTCGGCATCGGCTGAGGTCCCCGGGCAGCAAAGGCTAATGTGACAGATTCGTGATGTTGACACCGCTTAGCATGGCCTTACCGTCTCGCAAAGATAACGCAGCGGAGAAAGTGAACATGGCCACCATTGACTACTATTTTGCGACAATTTCGCCCTTCACCTACTTGGCCGGAACCCGGTTGGAAGAGGTGGCCGCGAAACATGGCGCGACAATTAACTACAAACCACTGGATATCATGGCCCTGTTTGGCCGGACCGGAGGCACCCCACCCAAGGACCGGCATATTTCGCGCACCGAATACCGAGCACAGGAATTGCAGCGTCAGGCCAAAAATCTGGGGATGGAATTCAACATTCAACCCGCTCATTGGCCGACGAACATGGCGCCATCGTCCTATGCCGTGATCGCGGCGGCCAAGGATGGCTCAGGCGATGTGGGCAAGCTGGTCCATTCCTTCCTGCGCGCCTGCTGGGCCGAGGAAAAGGACATCGCGCAGGATGACGTGATCCGCGATTGCCTGTCGGCAGCCGGGTTCGACCCGAACCTCGCGGATAGCGGGTTGCTGGACGGTGCCGAAACCTATGCCGCCAATCTGGAACAGGCCGTGGACAGCGGTGCCTTTGGCGCGCCGTTCTATATTGCCGAGGATGGACAACGGTTCTGGGGTCAGGATCGGCTCGAAGATCTGGACCGCCACCTGTCCGAGATGAAAGGGTGAAGGACGGGGTGGCCTCTTCCTCCATCTATGTCCGCAATCTAGGGAAAGGCGAGCGCAGTGTGCTCGCCTTGCATTGCACGATTGCGCATTCAGGGGCGTGGGCTGGTCTTGCGTCTTGTATCGGCACACAGGCTACATTCGTTGCACCCGATATGCTGTCACATGGCATGAGCCCTGATTGGGACGGGCAGTCAGATTTCTTCGACCTGACTACGGCGCTGTCTGCTGCTCAACTAACCCAGCCGATGGATCTGATCGGGCATTCCTTTGGCGCAATGATCGCCCTACGGCTTGCTGTAGAACACCCAAATCTGGTGCGCAGTGTTGTCTTGATCGAGCCCGTGTTTTTCGCCGTTGCCGCCCAGGACGCACCTGATTTGTTGGCTCAGCATGACATGGCAGCCCAGCCATATGTGGAGGCGTTGAAAGCCGGAGACATGCCGTTGGCAGCCCGTCTGTTCAACCGTATGTGGAGCACAGATGACAGCCCGCGTTGGCCGGACATGCCCGAGAAAACGCGCGCGGCGATGATCCGGGGGATCCGGGTTGTTCCAGATGTGGAGCAGTCTCTGTTCCAGGACACAAAAGGCCTCCTGAAACCAGAAGCGCTGCTCGGGGCCAAAGCACCTGTATTGCTCATGGCGGGCGGCAACTCTCATCCGGTCATGCCTGCGATTGCCCGGGGATTGCAAAGACGCCTGCCCAATGCGTCCAAGGTTACTGTAGAAAGCGCAGGCCACATGCTGCCGATCTCGCACCCCAGAGAAACCGCTGCGCAGATCACATCATTTTGGCAAAGCCTACAGTCTTCTTCTGTTTGAAAATACCTCGGGGGTTTGGGGGCAGAGCCCCCAACCAGCTTCAGATCAAACCCAAAAACCGGTCGATCTCTTCGGACGGCAGTGACCAGTCACACACCAGCCGACAGGCCAGCGGCTCTGCATCATCCGCACCTTCCAATTCGGCCCCCCACAGATGATAGACCGCTCCGGCCTCGTGCAGCTGTTTGTGCTGGGCGCGCGAGAATTCTGCGAAGATCATGTTCGCCTGCGGTTCATGCAAGAATGAGGCCCCCTTGGCCCGCAGCCCATCCGCCAGACGTGCGCAGTTGTCATTGGCCTGCCGCGCCATCCTCAACCACAGATCATCCTGCAGATACGCGGCCATCTGAGCCGACAAATAACGGTGTTTCGAAAACAGATGCGCGCCGCGCTTGCGGCGCAGCTCGAATTCCCAGGCTTTGGCCTCATCGAAAAAGACCACCGCCTCGACCCCCATCAGCCCGTTCTTTGTGCCGCCAAAGCTGACCGCATCAACCCCCGACTTCCACGTCATCTCGGCGGGGGAACAGTTCAGCGCGACCAGCGCATTGGTGAACCGCGCACCGTCCAGATGCACCGGCAGGCCGTATTCCTTGGCAACACCGCACAGCGCCTGCAACTCTTCCAGCGAATAAACCGAACCTCGCTCGGTCACCTGCGTGATCGAGACTGGCCCGCGTTGCGGCCCATGCACACCGCGAGTTTCTTCGGCCAGAATGGTGCTGCGCAATGCGTCTGCCGTCATCTTGTCACCACCGGGCACCAGCGTCAGCTTGGCGCCGCTGTAGAATTCCGGGGCGTTGCACTCGTCCTCATGAATATGCGCAACGGGGGAACAAAACACGGTGTCCCACGGGTTCGCCAGCGTCGACAGAGCCAAAGAATTCGCTGCCGTCCCGGTCGCAACCAGATAGACAGCTGCCCCCGGCGCTTCAAAGATACCACGGATACGGTCGCGCACCTCGTTCATCAGCGTGTCGGCCCCGTAGGCCATCTGATAGCCCTCATTCGCGGCGCTCAACGCGGCCATCACTTGCGGGTGAACCGGCCCGGAATTGTCAGAAGCGAAATACATCAGTTGGGCTCCTCGATGATATAGTCTTCCCACTCTTCCATGGGGGTTTCGAACTCCGACACCGTGCGCCCCTGAACCGAGACCCCGGCGGCGTGTACGCTGTCGGGCGTACCAGATATCAAAGGGTGCCAGTCGTAAAGGGGTTTGCCCTCCCACAGCAGCCGATAGGCGCAGGTCTGGGGCAGCCAATAGGCGTGTTCATCGATATTTTCGGGCGTCATCACGATGCATTCCGGCACGAATTGGTGGCGGATGTCGTATTGGGTGCAACGGCAGGTCTCATCGTCAAGCAGCCGGCAGGCGACGCAGGTCAGGGCAACCTCGCCAGTGTCTTCGTCTTCCAGCTTGTTCAGACAGCACTTACCGCAGCCGTCGCACAGCGCCTCCCACTCGCGCTGGTTCATCTTGGTCAACGGTTTGCGTTCCCAGAAGCGGGCGGACAGGCCGTTGCGGTCAATCGGGTCGGTGGTCATAGCGCCGCCAGTAGCGCACGGGCCTTTTCGCAATCGGCATCCATCTGGGTGATCAGCCCGTCCAACCCGTCAAACGTCATCTCGGGGCGCAGGTATTCGACCAGACCAACCGAGAGCGTCGCGCCATAAAGATCACCCGAGAAATCGAACAGGAACGTCTCGATATTGGGGACTTCGCCGTTAAACATGGGGCGCGTGCCCACCGAGGCCGCGCCGTGATAGCTGCCTTGATGCGGGCCATCCAGCACATCAACCAGCACCGCATAGACGCCGAATTTCGGCGGGTGCAGTCCCTCGATCGACATATTCGCGGTGGGATAGCCCAACTCGCGCCCGCGCTGTTCGCCGCCAATCACCTCGCCCTCGATCCGGTGCCAGTGGCCCAGCATCGCGGCGGCATCCCGGGGGCGACCTTCCGACAGCGCAGTACGGATCGCGGTCGAAGACACGACGTTTTCCGACCGCTCCATCAAGGGGGCGATGGTGGCACCGAAACCCATCTGGGCCCCAAACCGCACCAGATCATCGGCGGTGCCGCTGCGGCCTTTGCCAAAACAGAAGTCGGCCCCGACCACCACATGCGACAGCCCCAGCCCGTCACAGATCACATTGCGTGCGAATTCTTCGGGCGTCAGCCCGGCCAGCGCCGCGTTAAAGGGTAATTCATAGAGCTTCTGAACTCCCAGCTTCTGCAAACGGTGCGCACGGGCATTGCCGCGCATCAGGCGAAAAGGGGGGCTGTCGGGTGCAAAATACTCCCGCGGATGTGGCTCGAACGTCATCACACCCAGTGGCGCGTCTGGCGCGGCGTTGCGGGCCAGTTCGATCACAGAGCGGTGGCCGATATGCACGCCGTCAAAATTACCGATGGCGACACTGGCACCACGGTCCTGCGGCTCAACAAACTGGAAATCCCGGATAATGCGCATAGCGCCTGCCTAGCGGGACTGCGAGGCAGGTTCAAGGGTCTGAGACGTCAGTCGAACTTGCGCGATGGCGCCAGCACCATAGCCTCGCCCATCAACACCTTTTTGCCGTCTACCGCACAGTGGCAATCCAGCTTGACCCGGCGCTTGGCAAAGTCGATGTCGATCACCTTTACCTCGGCATAGACCATGTCACCGGGGCGGACCGGGGCCAGGAATTTCAGCGACTGCCCCATATAAACTGTGCCGTGGCCCGGCAGTTGCTCCCCTATCACAGCCGAGATCAGCCCCGCCGTCAGCATCCCGTGGGCAATGCGCCCCTCAAAGATCGTGTCGCGGGCATAATCGTCATCAAGATGCACCGGGTTGCGGTCGGTTGAGACCTGCGCGAACATTTCGATATCTTCGTCCGTCACCACTTTGCGCAGGTGGCGGGTCATGCCCATTTCGATGTCTTCAATACAGATCGTGCCGCGCGGAAGATTGTCCAACATGTCACCCTCACTCGATTTCAATGGGCAACAAAAAAACCAAAGTCACCCAAGTTGGGTAACTTTATTACTTCGCAGCTGCAGAAAATCAAGTCTTTTCTGACTAGCGCAAGCGGCCGATTGTGAAGGTGGGGTTGATGTTTTCCCTTGCGATATAACCAGTTAGGGATTCGTGATGCGGATGGTGCGACGTTTTAGTTTCCGCCGCCGCCAAGCCGCCCGAGATGAACAGAGAATCAATCCCCTCACCCATACCGCCCAGAATGTCGGTATGCGGTCCGTCGCCGATTACCAGAATGTCGCCATCGGGGATATCGTGACCCAACTCCTGCAGCCGCCGCCGCGCCAAATCATAGATCGGCGGATGCGGCTTGCCGAAGTAAAGGCTCTCGCCCCCCATCTCGGTGTAAAGCTTGGCCAGAGCGCCCGCGCACCATTCCCGAACCTCGCCCCGGTCGACCACGATATCTGGATTGGCGCAGAGAAGTTTCATGCCCTTCTGCTTGGCGTAAAGGAAATCCGCGCGGTTGACGCCAGGGTCGGCCATCGGATCGAATGGTCCACAGCAGACAATCCCTTCGGCCTGATCCAGTGGCACACGCTCGATCTGAATTGGGTGGTGCAAAATCTTCAGCGGCTCGAAAAAGCCAGCATCGCGCGCCCATTCTCCCATGAAGTAAACTTTTTCGCCTACAGCGCCTCGAAACATAGCTGAGCGCGCCGAGTCTCCGCTTGTGGCGATCGTATCATAGGCGTCGTTGGGAACGTTGAATTGTTCCAGTTGCTCAGCCACCCCTGCACGGGGCTTGGGCGAGTTGGTGACCAGAACAACAATGCCCCCTTTGGCGCGATAACCTTGAAGCGCTGCCACGGCTTCGGGATAGGCGGTTATGCCGTTATGCACACAGCCCCAGAGGTCGACAAACAGCGCTTTGTAGCGATCGGAGATTTCATCAAGTTTGTGAATAATCTGAGTCATTGAGCTGCCCCCGGGGCTCTGGAGTCGAAGTTGTGCCAGCTATGTCAAAGCTTCGGTCTTTTGACCATCCCAGCTGCAACTTTTCTGAATCAATAGCCGTATACGTTCAGTTGTCTTCACTGATTTCCTCGACATCCGGTGCCAGTTGAACGTTTTCAGTACCTAGAATGATCTGGGCGCCGATCCTGTTCTGAAAGCGAACGACAACCAGATAACCCGGCCCCAACTCGTTGCGCAGTACGTCGACCAGGGGTTTCTCGCGCAGGCTTTCCGGCAGGAGGCCTGCGATTGAAGACACCTTGAACGCGGCTTCAATTGGCAGGTCAACGATCAGCCAGATATCGGCTTGCTTGCGTTGAGCGTTGACGTCGACGCGAACAATCTCGACCGAGACTGGATCAGCCCAATCGCGAATTGTCTGTGCCAATTGCGCTTCGGTCCGGGTTTCCAGATAGCGGTTATATGTCGACTTGCCCAATTGAATGACAACGAAGGTCAAGAACGCCAAGGTCACAACGACGCTGGCAGTAAAGTTCAGCTTGCGACGCCCCTTGCTGAAAACCACCGAACGAGCAGCGTACACGATGTAAACCGCGCAAGCCGATAGGATGATCGCCCCAAGGTTTGTTGCGAACAGCAAGCCGGCCTCATAAGCTTCAGCCGCTTCTTCAAAATACATCAATACCCCCGAGGCGGATAACGGGGGCACCAAAGACACACCGATCGCAGCACCTGGCAGCAGGCTAACTTCTGATCGATTTATCTGCACATACGCTCCGGCGACGCCAGCCGCCAAGGCAACGATCAGATCTTCAGTCCCGGGATCGGTACGCGCCAGAACCTGATCAGGGATCAGAATTCCGCGGGGAACATCGGCGATATAGACAAGAAACCAGGCCAGAAAGACGCAGATAACTGCCGCCCCGCTTACAATCAGGGCAAGCTTGAACGCACGTCCCAGCCACCCCATGACCATCGAGGCAGCTATGCCCAATATCGGTGTCATCAACGGTGCGACCAACATGGCGGCAATCACCACTGCGCCTGAATCGCGAAGCATCCCCATGGTCGCGATCACAACCGACAGTGTCAAAAGCATCGCAAATCTGCGCCAATACGCCGCTCGGTCATGCCCTTCGAACCGAAGGATGTCCCTGGTGGTGCTGAATTTTCGTTTACTCATTCCTGCGACCAAGACCCAAGCAAGACTATCCGCACCAGACTATCAACGGATACGCTCTATGCAAAATCTTGTGTCTTAACGAAAAAAGGCGCCCCGATACAGGCGCCTTTTGTTTGTGGTGCAACGAAGATCACACTTTGAGGTTGGGGATGATCTGCTTTTTCCGGCTCATGATTCCGGGCAGAACCACGGCGTCACCGTCTACTGACGCACCAAAGCTCTTCTCGGCCACGCCTTTCACAAGGTCATTGGGCACAAGCAGGGTGGCTTCTTCGTTGAGGATGTCGACGACAAACAGCAATACCTGATCAACGCCGTCTTCCTTGGCAACATCCACCATCGACGCTGCCAGGCTGTCTTTGCGGTCCAGAACGACGCCCGGAGCGGTGGTTTCCAGAACTGAAACGCGGAATTTGGTGCCGTCGACTTCGTATTCCTTGCTGTCCATGCGGATTAGTTCGGCGTCCGAGAACGAGGATACGTCCGACTTAGCGGCAAACATGTCAGCCGCATAGGCCGAAACGTCCAGACCCAGTTCAGCCGCCAGTTTTTCAGCCACTGCACGGTCATGGGCGGTGGTGGTGGGCGAGCGGAATTCCAGCGTGTCCGACAGGATGCAGGTCAAGGCCGCGCCTTTGACGGCGTCAGGCATTTTGGCAGCGTCGTCGCCCATCAGGTCAACCATGATCGTCGCGGTGCAGGCCAGTGGGCGCACGGTGATGTCGATTGGGCCTTTGGTTTCCAGTCCGCCGACCAGCTTGTGGTGGTCGATGATGGCGCGGATGTCTGCGCTGTTGACGTTGGCGGGCAGTTCGGCGGGGTTGTTGGTGTCAACGATTACAACTGGCACGTCCGCGTCCACGTCGGCGATAATACGCGGCTTGGGCAGGTCCCAGCGCTGCAGCATAAAGGCGGCCTCGGTGTTGGGTTCACCCAGCAGTACGGGTTCAGCCTGTTCACCTTTGACTTCGTTCAGATACCACGACCACAGGATCGGGGAGCCGGTGGAATCGGTGTCGGGGGATTTATGTCCAAATACGAGGGTTGTCATGTCAGCGTCCTGAGGATGGTAAATTTGCGCGCCTTATAGGGTGGTCAGGCGCGCTTGTCACCCGGTCTCGGTTGCACTGCGACGATAGGTAAAACCGGCTTAGAACGGCCCGCGCTCCAGAGTGTAGCCAGCCTGTTCCAACAGGTTCAGAAGGCCATGTTCTCCACCAAGGTGTCCAGCGCCGACCGCGATCACGGCAGTCTGGTCCTGAATGTCCAGAATATGCGCCATCCAGTTATTGTTGCGCCCGATCAGAAGCTGTTCTTCGAACCCGTCCCATTCCTCGTCGAAAATCTCTTCCGTCAGGCCCGAGGTCTCAAGCCCCTGCAACCGCGCGAATTGTAGGATTTCGCCGTGTTTCTCTTCGAGATAGGCGTTCAGCATCGTGGCCAGCTGGTCTTCGCTGCTTTCGAAGGCGTCTGCCATTCGGACGAGGGATTGCACCTGCTGCTCCATCGGGAATTCGTTGAACATCGCCATCAATTCCGCCGTTGTCTCAAGCGAGAACTGAGGGATGTCGTATTCGGCCGCCAAATCGGTTAGACGGGCATCCATTCCGTAACTGGCGTTCGGTTCGTGCACCATGCAGGGCGGCACGCCCAAAGTCATGCTGAGAAACCAGGGGCGCATTTTGGCCCCCATCCAGCTTGGGATGCCGCGATCGGCTAGACCTTGTGACAGGGTCTCCCACTGCTCGGCGGGGATCATGTCAATCAGCGTCGGGCCCGAGGTGATCAGAACCGGGCTCAGATCTTTAGCTAAACCTTGCTGAAAGGCGTCCATCTCGGCCTTGGTCACTTCGAAAAAAAACGAATCCGCCTGGCTGAGCGTTGGCTCTAGCCGCTCGACCACCGCGTCCATGCGGGCGTCATTGGTGTGAACCGTGCCAATCAGATGCAGGGTTGCACCGTCCTTGGTGGCGATCCAGTGATTGCCTTCGGGGTAGGGGAAATCAACGAGCGCCTGTTGAATCTGATCCTGCATTTCGGCCGATAATTCCGGGCGCAGGTCGCGCCCCTCGCAGGCCGCATAAGCGCTCAGCGGTAGAAATAGACAAACGAAGACGAACAGAAAACGCATTGGAGCCACCCTTCAAACCTCGGACTTTTTTATATGTGCCGCGACCTTGCATTGCGCAAGGCATGGGATCAAGCAGCGCAAAGCGCCGCCGGTCCGATCTGTGTCTGGCATTCCACAGCAAATCCCCTAGCATGGCCGTATGGAGCGCGAGCAGGATCTTTACCCCCCCATCAAAGCGTTGTTGGAGCGTCAAGGTTACACCGTCAAGGGTGAGGTGGGTGCTGCCGATATAGTCGCCGTGCGCGCTGGGGAAGATCCGGTGATTGTCGAGTTGAAGTTGCGGTTCTCGCTGGCCTTGTTTCATCAGGCGATCGCGCGGCTGAAGGTGACGGATCAGGTTTATATCGGGGTGCTCAAACCCAAAGGTCGCAGCGCTCGGCGGGCTCTGAAGGACAATCTGGCCTTGTGCCGACGTCTGGGGCTGGGTTTGATTACCGTACGCGCTGATGGCGCGGTTGAAGTGCAATGCGATCCGGGACCCTATGCTCCCCGTATGAGCAAGACGCGAAAGGGGCGGCTGCTGCGCGAGTTTGACCGCTTGGAGGGCGACCCCAATGTGGGCGGGGCCACGCGTCATGGGATTGTTACTGCCTATCGACAGGATGCGCTGAAATGTGCGGCGCATTTGGCCGAGTGTGGGGCGACAAAGGGATCTGACGTAGCCAAGGCGACGGGCGTGACCGAGGCGACAAGGCTGATGCGTACCAATCACTACGGGTGGTTCGACAAAGTTGAAAAGGGCGTTTATGCCTTGTCAGACGCAGGGCAGGACGGTCTGAAACACTGGGCCTACAGTTGGGATCACCCCGAATAGGGGCAGAGGTCCAAAAAATCCTTCACAGCTTGTTGACTCGGGGAATTGCACCCCCTAGCTATGCGTCGTTATCACTCGACAAGCATGAGTGCTAACGCCCCGCCATCCGGCGAGGGGAGGATTAACAACTTTGAGCCCAAGGAGCTGCAAAGATGGCATTGAAACCGCTTCATGACCGCGTGCTGGTTCGCCGTACCGAAAGCGAAGAAAAAACCGCAGGCGGCCTGATCATTCCTGACAGCGCAAAAGAAAAGCCCAGCGAAGGCGAAGTCGTCGCAACCGGCGAAGGCGCACGCAAGGACAGCGGCGAGCTGATCGCAATGGCTGTGAAAGCTGGCGACAAGATCCTGTTCGGCAAATGGTCGGGCACCGAGGTTCAGGTCGACGGCGAAGAGCTGCTGATGATGAAAGAAAGCGACATCATGGGGATCATCGAGTAAGCCGCGCGCTTCACTCTGATCTTCATTTACAACTTATTTCTCAAGGAGAAACGACATGGCTGCAAAGGACGTCAAGTTCGACACCGATGCCCGTAACCGCATGCTGGCAGGCGTAAACATCCTGGCCGATGCTGTTAAAGTGACCCTGGGCCCCAAAGGCCGTAACGTGGTTCTGGACAAATCCTTCGGCGCACCGCGCATCACCAAAGACGGTGTTTCGGTTGCCAAGGAAATCGAACTGGAAGACAAGTTCGAAAATATGGGCGCGCAGATGGTGAAAGAAGTCGCCAGCCGCACCAATGACGAAGCCGGTGACGGCACCACCACTGCAACTGTTCTGGCTCAAGCAATCGTTCGCGAAGGTCTGAAGCAGGTCGCTGCTGGCCTGAACCCGATGGACTTGAAGCGCGGCATCGACCTGGCAACTGCCAAGGTTGTCGAAGGCATCAAGTCGGCCTCGCGTGAAGTCAAAGACTCGGCAGAAGTTGCTCAGGTTGGCACCATCTCGGCCAACGGCGAAGCCGAAATCGGCCAGCAGATCGCAGACGCGATGCAGAAAGTTGGCAACGAAGGCGTTATCACCGTCGAAGAAAACAAAGGTCTGGAAACCGAGACCGATGTTGTCGAAGGTATGCAGTTCGACCGCGGCTACCTGTCGCCTTACTTCGTCACCAACGCAGACAAGATGATCGCAGAGCTCGACGACTGCATGATCCTACTGCACGAAAAGAAACTGTCCTCGCTGCAGCCGATGGTTCCGCTGCTGGAGCAGGTGATCCAATCGCAGAAGCCGCTGCTGATCATTGCCGAAGACGTTGAAGGCGAAGCGCTGGCAACTCTGGTTGTCAACAAACTGCGCGGCGGCCTGAAAATTGCTGCTGTCAAAGCACCGGGTTTCGGCGATCGCCGCAAAGCCATGCTGCAAGACATCGCGATCCTGACTGGCGGTCAGGTCATCAGCGAAGATCTGGGCATGAAGCTCGAGTCCGTCACCATGGACATGCTGGGCACCGCCAAGAAGATCGAAATCACCAAAGACGAAACCACCATCGTCGACGGTGCAGGCGAAAAAGCCGAGATCGAAGCGCGTGTTGCTCAGATCCGCACTCAGATCGAAGAAACCTCGTCGGACTACGACCGTGAGAAGCTGCAAGAGCGCGTTGCCAAACTGGCAGGCGGTGTTGCTGTTATCCGCGTCGGCGGCATGACCGAAGTTGAAGTGAAAGAGCGTAAGGACCGTGTGGACGATGCTCTGAACGCGACCCGCGCTGCTGTGCAGGAAGGCGTTGTCGTGGGCGGCGGTGTTGCTCTGGTTCAGGCCGGTAAAGCACTGGAAGCTCTGGAAGGTGCAAACGCTGACCAGAACGCAGGCATCAACATCGTTCGTAAGGCAATCGAAGCGCCGCTGCGCCAGATCGCTGAAAACGCAGGCGTTGACGGTGCAGTTGTTGCTGGCAAAGTCCGCGAAAGCGGCGACGCCGCGTTCGGCTTCAACGCGCAGACCGAAGAATATGGCGACATGTTCTCGTTCGGCGTGATTGACCCGGCCAAAGTTGTCCGTACTGCACTGGAAGATGCAGCATCGGTTGCCGGCCTGCTGGTCACTACCGAAGCAATGGTTGCCGATAAGCCCCAGAAAGACGCACCCGCTGCAGGCGGCATGCCCGACATGGGCGGCATGGGCGGCATGATGTAAGCTGCTTAAGCTAAGCACTTAGGAACGGGGTCGCCTTCGGGCGGCCCCGTTTCGTTTGGAATGGCCGCTGCGCGGACATGCCTCCGGCGGAGGTATTTTTGAACAGAAGAAGAGCGGGCACGGTTTGTCGCCGGGAATGTGAGTGTGCAAATGCGTCCGAACACGCTATGCGGTGGGAATGCGACTGTTTTTGCTGACTGCCCTGACTATGTGCGCCTTTGCGGCGAATTCGATCCTCAACCGTTTGGCCATTGATAGCGGCGCGAGCGACCCTGCCGGGTTTGCCATCGTGCGTGTGTTGGCCGGGGCAGTGGTGTTGGCAGCGCTGGTTTCATTCCGAGGGGGGCAGTTGCCTTTGCGGAACAGGCGTCGCATTGCGGGGGCCGGATCCTTATCCCTGTATTTGATCGGGTTTTCTATTGCCTATCTGACCTTGGATGCGGGGTTAGGGGCTTTGATTCTGTTCGCAGTGGTTCAGATCACCATGTTTGCCGTGACATCCGTCACGGGGTCGGCGCCTAGCGCACGGCAGATCGCAGGAGCTGGTATCGCTTTGGCTGGTCTGGCATGGGTTCTGTGGCCGAGCGGAGAGATTCAGGTGAACCCGGTGGGAGCGGCATTGATGATTGCGGCAGGGGTCGGATGGGCAATCTATTCGCTGGTTGGCCGGTCCGAACCAGATGCGCTGGCCGGAACAGCCGCCAATTTCGTCGTTGCTCTGCCTATCACAGGGCTAGCGTTGTTGCTGGTTGGAGGAGAGTGGAACATGACAGCCACCGGGTATGTACTGGCCGCTTTGTCTGGCGGTGTGACATCTGGGATGGGCTATGCCCTGTGGTATAGGGTTCTGCCGCAGCTGGCCCCGACGACCGCCGCCGTTGTGCAGTTGAGCGTGCCGATCATTGCCATTGTGGGGGGCGTTGCCTTGTTGGGTGAAACCGCCAGCCTACGTCTGATCCTTGGTGCCGCGCTGGTTCTGGGTGGCATTGCGTTGGCTGTTCTGCGCCTGTCGCGGCGCTAGGGGTTTCATCGCGCCCGCTTTGCCCTTATCTGGCCGCTATGAGATATGTGTTGGCCATTATTCTGTTTTTGTTGCCCGCCGCGGCCCATGCGAAATGTGTGGTGTTGCTGCACGGGCTTGCCCGGACCGAGGCGTCCTTTACGGTGATGGAGCAACTCTTTCAGGCGCATGGCTACACTGTTGTGCGGCCCGGATATCCCTCGACCGATCTGCCGATTGCCGAATTGGCGGCTCAGACCCTGCCAGATGCCTTTGCGGCTTGTGGTGACGATACCGTCAACGTGGTGGCGCATTCCATGGGGGGTATCCTGTTGCGTTTCTGGTTGCAGGACAACATGCCCGAAAACCTGGGCCGCGTGGTCATGCTTGGCCCGCCCAATCAGGGTAGCCAACTGGTGGATGAGTTAAGCGCCTACGAGGTCTTTGGTATCCTGAACGGCCCTGCCGGGCTGGCGTTGGGCACAGGTCCCGAAGGTATCCCGCGCAAGTTGCCGCCGGTGGACTTCGAACTTGGGGTGATCGCCGGTGAAAATTCGCTGAACCCGCTTTTTTCATCGCTGATCGAGGGCAAAGATGACGGTAAGGTCTCGGTCGAGACGACCAAGGTCGAGGGCATGAAGGACCATATCGTTCTGCCCGTGACCCATACTTTTATGATGAACAATCCTCGCGTGATGGCGCAAGCACTGCATTTCATCGAATTCGGCCAGTTTGACCCTCAGATTACATGGCTGGATGGCGTGCAAGCCATCATAGATGAGATCTGCCTCGGTTGGGATTGCTCAGAACCAGAATCGGAACCCTCGGAATGAGCGATCTGGCCCTGACGTTCACCGGCGCCGAGGTTCTGTTGCCAGGGGACGGTCTGGCCTTAGCTAATTTGTCGCTTGCAAAAGGAGTCATTCAACCCGATCGCGCTGGCCGCGCCGTTGACCTAAACGGATTTCTCGTTTTACCCGGCATTATCGACCTGCACGGGGATGGGTTCGAACGTCACATCGCGCCGCGCCGTGGGGCGATGAAACAGATGGATGAGGGTATTCTGGCGGTCGAGGCCGAACTGGCGGCCAATGGCATTACCACCGCCGTGCTGGCGCAGTTTTACAGTTGGGAGGGCGGCGTGCGCGGTCCCGAATTTGCAGGGCAGGTCTTTGATGCAATTGCGTCCGTCAGAGACAGCGTTGTGACCGATCTGTTGCCCCAGCTACGGTTCGAGACGCATATGCTGGACGACTATGTTGATTTGCCGGAGCGAATTGCGGCGTGGCAGGTGCCCTATGTCGTGTTCAACGACCATCTGCCGCATGATCGCCTTGCCGAAGGGCGCAAACCACCGCGCCTGACCGGGCAGGCGTTGAAGGCTGGGCGTAACCCTGAAATGCATTTCGAAATGCTGCTGTCCATGCACGCGCGGGGATCAGAGGTTCCAATGGCATTGGATAGCTTGTGCACGGTGTTGGAAAAGCAAAACGTGCGCATGGGCAGCCATGACGATGCCACTGCCCAAACCCGCGCAGATTGGCGCGCGCGTGGGGCGAAGATATCGGAATTCCCCGAAACGCTCGAAGCTGCCGAAACCGCTCGCGCCGCAGGGGACCATATCATTCTCGGCTCGCCCAATGTGGTGCGCGGGGGCTCGCATAAAGGCAATGTCAGCGCGTTGGACCTGATCACGATGGGGCTCTGTGATGCGTTGGCCTCTGACTATCATTACCCAAGCCCCCGCCGCGCCGCACTGATGCTGGCTAAGTCTGGTTTGTTGGATTTTGCCGAGGCTTGGGCGCTTGTGTCCTCGGGCCCTGCGCGCGTTCTGGGTCTGAATGACCGGGGTACGCTGGCCCCCGGAAAACGCGCGGATCTGACCATTTTAGACAAACAAACCCACCGCGTTGCCGCGACCATGGCAGAGGGGCGCTTCAGCTATATGGCCGGGGATATCGCGGCCCGGTTCCTTGTCTGATCCGCAAACTTCATCTGGCTAAAAATATCCCCGCCGGAGGCATCGCGCACCAGCGCGATTTCCTAGCGCGAAATGCGGTTGAAATGCCCCATCTTGCGGCCTGCCTTGACCTCGGCCTTACCGTAAAGATGCAAGGCTACATCGCGCTCTCTCGCCAAATCAAGCACCCGATCCATGTCATCGCCGATCAGGTTCTCCATCACCACATCACTATGGCGCTGACCGTCGCCCAAGGGCCACCCGGCGACCGCGCGGATATGCTGTTCGAACTGATCCACAGCACAACCGTTCTGCGTCCAGTGGCCCGAGTTATGCACCCGCGGCGCAATCTCATTCACGATCAATCCGCGCGCGGTCACGAACAGCTCGACCCCCATGACGCCCACATAGTCCAGCGCGTTCAGGATATTGGCTGCCAACAGCACCGCATCGGTGCGCTGCGCCGGAGGCAGTCGGGCCGGGACAGTCGTAGTATGCAAGATACCATCGCGGTGGACATTCTCGCCGGGATCGAAACAGGCGACCTGACCATCCAGCCCGCGTGCGGCGATGATCGAGACTTCGTGGCTAAACTCTACAAACCCTTCAAGGATCGCTGGTGCACCCGCCATATCGGCCAGAGCAGCCTCGGCATCTTCGGGCGCGCGCAACCGGGCTTGCCCCTTGCCATCATAACCAAAGCGGCGGGTTTTCAGGATCGCGGGCGTGCCGATTTCCTCAATCGCGGATTTCAGGCTGCCCAGATCGGTGATATCGGCAAAAGGCGCGGTTTGTAGGCCCAGCCCTTGCAGAAAGTTCTTCTCGGTCAGCCGATCCTGACTGACTCGCAACGCCTCGCGGCCCGGGCGAATGGGGCGGTGTGCCTCCAGCAGGTCCAGAGCCTCGGTCGGGATGTTCTCGAACTCATAGGTGATAATATCGACCGACTCGGCAAAGGCGCGCAGGGCGTCGGCATCGTCATAGGCGGCTGTGGTCACGCGGTCTGCGACCTGACCAGCGGGCGGGTTCGCGCCAGGCTCGAATATATGCGTCACAAAGCCCAGTCGCGCTGCGGCAACGGACAGCATCCGGCCCAGTTGTCCACCGCCAAGGATGCCAATCGTGGCTCCGGGTGCAAGCATGTCCGTCATTCTTCAGGTCTCCAGCCGTTTGCCGATTGCAGTCAGGGCGTCGCGCAGGGCCGCATGGGCCTTGCCCGCTTGCAGGGTTCGCGTCATTTGCAAGCTCAGTGTTCCGTCGGTTGCCAGCGCATCGCGTTCGGCGGCAAGCCGACCAGCCTGACCCTTTTCCATGCTGGCCAGGAAACCAGCCATCAATTGGGTCGTGTAGAATTCCGCACCATCCGCATCGCCGGTCTGTTCGGTTAGCCAATCCACGCCGGTGGTCAGCAGATCCAGAACACCCGGAACCATCGCGCAGATAGCAAAATGAGCATTAAGCGAGGCCTCATTGGCTACTTTCACAACCGGGTTTTCAGGGCCCATCAGACCCGCCAACAGATCATCGTTCCCATAAGCCGCCAAGGGGCAACCGCCCTGTTCCAAAAAGCCCAGAGGGATCGTCTGCACGAAATCCCCCGCAGGGGCGCAGAGCGACCTGAGATCCGCCTCGGACACTGCCGCCATCACCGAAACGATCCGATGGTCGGCCCGAAAGGACAGGGGGGCCAGCACATCCGTTGCAACATGCGGACGCAGACACAGGAACACGATCTCGGACTGGTCGATCACCGATTGCGGATCGCCGACCGTTGCGTTGATGTCGACCTTCAGTGCTGCCGACACGGTGGCGTTACGCTCGGTCACATAAATCTCATGCCCTTTACGGGCCAGCAGCCGGGCAATTGGCGCTGCGATGTGGCCGGTGCCGATGAACCCGACACGGCTCATCCTTGTGGCTCTTCCGGGATCGAGGCCGACAGCGCTGCGCGCCACGCATCCAGCCGCTGCGCCAGAGCGTCATCCTGCAAAGCCAGAATGCCAGCTGCCATCAGGCCTGCATTGGCCCCACCGGCGGCGCCAATCGCCATGGTCGCCACAGGAAACCCCTTGGGCATCTGAACGATGGAATAGAGGGAATCGACACCCGACAAGGCGCGCGTCTGTATCGGCACGCCAATCACTGGCACGCGGGTTTTTGAGGCCATCATACCCGGTAGGTGCGCCGCCCCTCCGGCTCCTGCGATGATCACATGCAGGCCACGCGACACTGCGGTCTTGCCATAGTCCCATAGACGGTCAGGGGTACGGTGGGCGGACACGATACGCTTTTCATAGGCAATGCCCAACTCGTCCAGAATATCGGCGGCCTCTTTCATCGTGGGCCAGTCCGATTGGCTGCCCATGATGATCCCCACTTTCACATCGCTCATCCGCTTTACGCCCCTGCCTGATGAAAGAGCGCGCACTATAGCCAAATCCGCATTCGTGGCAATGCGTCAGGCGATGATGTCAGGGGTCAGACGGTCTTCGATCAGACGAATAATGTCCTTGAGCCGCAGTTTCTGCTTTTTCAAGCGCTTGACGGTCAGTTGATCGGCCGTTCCGGTGGATTGCAGCGCCTCGATCGCTTCGTCCAGATCGCGGTGCTGGCGGCGAAAAACCTCCAGCTCGACCCGCAAAACGTCATCGGTTTTCATCGAAAGATCGGTGGGCGCGTTCATGAGCGACTCAGTGATTATTGTGGTGCTTGTCACACAAGATAGTGTGTCAGGGTTTATCCTGCCAGACCTTGTGGACATCCAGGTACATTCCCATATTCTATTGTACGCGGTTGCCGGAACGGGGCCGCACAACACGTCGCTTTGGCAATAAAGGACGAAATACGTGTCTAAACTTACCTTGGGCTCATACCCGCATCTTTTGGGGTTCGAGCAACTGGAACGCCTTCTGGAACGGTCTGCAAAGGCCGGAAATGAGGGGTATCCGCCCTACAATATCGAACAAACCTCGGACTATTCCTACCGCATCACGCTGGCCGTAGCCGGATTTGCCGAGCAAGATCTGTCGATCACCATCGAGGATCGCCAACTGGTGATCCGGGGCCGTCAACGCGACGACAGCGAGGGGCGCATCTTCCTGCATCGCGGCATCGCGGCACGTCAGTTCCAGCGAATGTTCGTGCTGGCCGACGGAGTCGAGGTGGGCGAGGCGATCATGGAAAACGGTCTGCTGCATGTGGATCTGACCCGCGCCGTGCCGGAAACCGTGGTGCAAACGATCAACATAAGAAAGGGGTAAGAGCAATGAATACACCGGTACAAATAGACGCTAATGGCGACCGTATCGTCTATGTGAAGAAGGTCGAGATTACCGACCTGCCGCGCGAGGTGCGTGAACAGGCGGGTGATCTGGATACGCTCTATGCGGTACATGATTCCGATGGCCAACGCCTGGCTCTGGTCGCTGACCGCAAGCTGGCGTTCAACCTCGCGCGCGAGCATGACTTTTCGCCGGTGGCCGTGCACTGACACGGCCCCTGAGGCGTTTTCCCCGTGACATCCGCCGCTCGCCGGGCCAGATATGCCGTGCAATGGCATGGGATGCGCGGGAATGAGCTGGTTCGATTTTGACTGGGTGGATGCTTTTACCGACCGGGCGTTTGGCGGCAATGGATGTGCTGTGGTGCATAACGCAGCCCATCTGTCGGACGCAACCTGCATGGCCTATGTGCAAGAGACGTCTTTGGTCGAATGCACCTTTACCGGCCCCTCTGACGTGGCCGACATCCGGGTTCGGTATTTCCTGGCCAGCCGTGAAATTCCCTTTGCCGGACATCCCACCATTGCCACCGTCGCGGCCATGCGGTCGCGTGGTCTGTTTCAGGGCGATGCCCTGACGCTTGAGACCGGTGCCGGGATCGTCGATATCCGCCTGAATGGTGATGAGATCGAGATGACGCAGATCGCGCCCCAACTCGGCGCGCAGGTCCCAGTTGAACTGGTGGCAGAAACGATCGGCCTGCCGACCGATGCCATCATTTCCCCGCCGCAATTCGTGTCTACCGGTCTGCCGTTCTGCATCACGGTTCTGCGCGATCACGCGGCGTTGCGCGCCGCAAAACTGGTGGAAGGTCCATTGCGAGAGGTTGCGGCCAAAGCAGGTTTTTCCGGATCGGACATGGCCGAGCCATTTCTTGTGACGCTGCAAGGCGCGACCGGGGCGGGTGACACGTTCTCGCGCCTGCTGCTGGCCCCACCCAGCCCACCCGAGGATCCGTTCACAGGTTCTGCCACCGGTGCGATGGCGGCTTATCTGTGGAAATACCAGCTGATGGACAAGGACAGCTTCATCGCCGAACAGGGCCATTACATGGGCCGTCCGGGTCAGGCCACCGTCACGCGCGTTGGCCCACCAGAGGCAATGACCGGTATCAAGGTCGCCGGACGCGGCCATGTGCTGATGCGTGGGCAGGTCGACCTGCCCGAGGGGGTCTGATGTCCGAGCCCGCGATTGCCATTCTGCCCTATGGGCACCGGTTGGGGCCGAAACTGGCCGCGGTTCCCCTCAGCGATCTGATCTGGCCCGAGGGTTGCCCGGATCGCCTGATCGGTAAAACCGTCAGAGATCTTGAATCTACCGATCACCTGATCATGTATCCCAATTCCACTGTGCATCTGCGGTTGCGCCGGGGTACCCGCGCGCAGATTTCGCTGATGATGGGGGAACCCTCGGCCATCCACGCAAAACACGACCGGATGCTGCGCTGGACATGGCGTCGGTTCTTTCGTGTGCTGACCTTCCATGACGTCCTGTTGCAAGGCATCCCGAATGCGGTTTTTCTGCCCTATGGCGTCACCATGGTGCCGAAGTGGCAGGCGTTGTCCGTCGAAAAGACCAAATCCTGTTCGCTGATCGCCTCGGCCAAGCGCGATCTGGAAGGTCACCAGCTGCGCCATTCGGTGATCGACTGGGTGCGTGAAACGGGCGCGGATGTCGATATCATGGGCCGTGGTTATATGCCGTTTGAGCAGAAATCCGACGGGTTGGCACCTTATCGCTATTCCGTGGTGATCGAGAATGTGCGGGAGCGGAATTATTTCTCGGAAAAACTGACCGATGCAATCCTCTGCGCCACCGTTCCGATCTATTGGGGCTGCCCGAATATCGGGGATTTCTTCGACACATCGGGCATGATCCTGTGCGAATCCGAGGCCGATATTCATGGTGCCATTCAAGCCGCCTCGCCCGAGGACTACGCTGCGCGCCTGCCACATCTTCAGGCGATCCAGCCCAAAGCGGCCGAGTTCGGAGATTTCGAATCCCGCGCCGTTGCGGCCATCCGCGCCGCGCTTTGAGCATGAAAAAAGGCCCCCGCGGTGCGAGGGCCTTTGACTGTTTGGATGCAGCTTAGGACGCGGCGATCAGGCCCATGCTCTCCAGTTTTAGCAGCACCTGATGGGCGCAGTTGTCGACATCGACATTCTCGGTCTCGACGCTCAGTTCAGGGTTCTGCGGCACATCATAAGGGTCCGAGATACCGGTGAATTCCTTGATCTTGCCTTCGCGCGCGAGCTTGTACAGGCCCTTGCGGTCGCGGCGCTCGCATTCCTCGATACTGGTGGCGACGTGGACCTCGCAGAAGGCACCGAATTGCTCGACCTCTTCGCGCACGGCGCGGCGGGTGGTGGCATAGGGCGCAATGGGCGCACAGATGGCGATGCCACCGTTCTTGGTGATCTCGGACGCAACGTACCCGATACGACGGATGTTCAGGTCGCGGTGTTCCTTCGAGAATCCCAGCTCTGACGACAGGTTTTTACGCACGATGTCACCGTCCAGAAGGGTCACAGGACGGCCGCCCATCTCCATCAGCTTGACCATAAGCGCGTTGGCGATGGTGGATTTGCCCGAGCCCGAGAAGCCAGTGAAGAACACGGTAAAACCTTGCTGGCTGCGCGGCGGTTTGGTTTTGCGCAATTCGGCCACAACCTCGGGGAAGCTGAACCATTCGGGGATTTCCAGACCTTCCGCCAGACGGCGGCGCAGTTCGGTACCCGAGATGTTCAGGATGGTGACGTCATCCTTGTCCAGAATCTCGTCATTCGGTTCGTATTGGGCGCGTTCCTGCACATAGACCATGTGTTTGAAATCAACCATCTCAACGCCGATTTCATCCTGATGCTGGCGGAACAGGTCTTGCGCGTCATAGGGGCCATAGAAATCTTCTCCGGCCGAGTTCTTGCCGGGGCCCGCATGGTCGCGACCCACGATGAAGTGGGTACAACCGTGGTTGGCACGGATCAGGCCATGCCAGACCGCTTCGCGCGGGCCAGCCATACGCATTGCGAGGTTCAGCAGCGACATTGAGGTGGTCGAGGCTGGATACTTGTCCAGAACCGCCTCATAGCAGCGCACGCGGGTAAAGTGGTCGACGTCGCCGGGCTTGGTCATGCCGACAACCGGGTGGATCAGCAGGTTGGCCTGCGCCTCTTTGGCGGCGCGGAAGGTCAGTTCCTGGTGGGCGCGGTGCAGCGGGTTGCGGGTTTGGAATGCAACGATGCGACGCCAGCCCAGCTTGCGGAAGAACGCGCGCAACTCGTTCGGAGTGTCACGCCGGGCGCGGAAATCATAGTGGACAGGCTGCTGGATGCCGGTGACAGGGCCGCCCAGATAGACCTTGCCCGCCACATTGTGCAGATAGTTCACCGCAGGGTGCGCATCGTCATCCGCGCCGAACACCTTTCCGGCCTCGCGCGCTTTGTCCGGGGTCCAGCGGTCGGTCACAGTCATGGTGCCCAGAATGACACCTTCCTGGTCGCGCAGGGCGATGTCCTGACCCAGTTCGATGCTTTCGGCAAAGTCTTCGCTGACATCCAGAGTGATCGGCATCGGCCACAGCGTGCCATCAGCCAGACGCATATTCTCGACCACATTGTCGTAATCGGCCTCGGACAGGAAACCTTTGAGCGGGTTGAACCCGCCGTTCATCAGCAGTTCCAGGTCGCAGATCTGGCGCGGGCTCAGGTCCCAGCTGGTCAGGTCGGCAGCTTCTACTTTCAGTTTCTGCGCCGACTCGTAGGAAACATAAAGTTCAGGGATCGGAGCCAGATTGCTCAACATCGTCATGGGAATACTCTTGTCGAAGTTCGGTTTTTTTTACCGGTGGTTCAGTGTCTTTGCGGGGCGTTTGCCCCGACTGTGGGGCGAAGTCCATATACATTCAGGTAATTAAGGACGATATGCGCAGTTTTTACTGCGTTTGGAAGGATTTTTTGACCGGTAGAAGTTTTGAGGACGAAATTCCCGACGATTTACGGTTCGCAGGTGAATTCAGTACGTATGTTCTATTCTGCGGCGGTGGCTGCAAGATCGGTAGCGCTGGTCACAGGCAAGGCGGGAATCGGTCGCGTGACCCCGCGCAAATCAAACGACTTCAAGCCGCTTTGATCTCCGCCGAATCCGGCGGCCTGAAGCAATTCGGACGACACCAGCAGCTCGACCCCAAGGTCCTTGGTTTGCCCTTCTAGCCTGCTGGCAACGTTAACAGCATCGCCGATGATCGTGCGCGTTGCGGTGCCTGCTGCGCCAATTTCACCCAAAACCAGATCTCCCAGATGCAGACCCATTCCGATGCGGATACGTGGGCTGCCTTCCGCTTCTAGCCGCTGATTGAATTGAACGAGGGCGCGACTGACATTTATGGCTGCCTGCAACCCTGCGCGGGCCGAACTTTCTGTATCGGGTGTTTCAAACACCGCCAGCAGACCATCCCCCATGTATTTATCGACCACCCCGCGCTCGGCGGTGATGGCGGGCACGATGGCGTCAAAGAACCGGTTCAGCAGGAATACGATGTCATAGGGCAACTGACCCGTCGTCCGAGAGGTAAAACCACGCATGTCCAGAAAAAGAACGGCCAGTTTGCGCTCTTGTCCCTGGCTGGAATGTGCGCGTTGCCGACCGCCGTCGGGGCGGAACATGCGAAACGCGGTCAACGGTTCTGTTGGTCGAATCTGACAGGCCAGGCGCGCTTTTCTTGGAGCACCCACGGCTGCAAGGCTGCGCGCCTCGACCTCGCTAGGCGAGGGGAGGGCGTCTGCCCCATCCTCGACAATCACCCGACAGGTTGTGCAGCGTCCTTTACCCCCGCACAATGCAGTGTGCGGGATGCCATTGGCTTGCGAAATCTCCAGCAATGTCATGCCTTTTTCGGCGACGACTTCGGGGCCTTCCACGTATTTCACCCGAACCGAGTGCCTGCGCCGCAGCAATTTGCGCACTGCGAAAACAGTTAATGAGGCCCCCAGCGCGATCCAGAAAGCCGTGACAGCATTGCTCTTGATGCTGAACAGTGCCTGAAAGTCCTGTTGAGACGGCCAGTTATAGTGGTCGATATACTGGTCACGCAGAAACGGATCGGCGAAATCCAACCAGAGGCGCCGTCCCTCGGTCAGCAATCCGGCTAGCGCGAACGACGGGACAAACACCGCCAACCCGATCAGGTAGGGCGCAGTTTTTGACCACCAATCGGTCAGGCGCAGCCACATGTGAAGGCCAATGCAGCTGTGAATCCAGACAATCAGCAGCAATGCGCTTTGCAGCCAGATCGCGCTGCTGTTCCACATCAGGATGATGATATAGCCCATCTCGTCATTGACGTCATAGACCTCGTGCGCGTAGCGCGTATAGACGATATGAGTGATCAGCTGCAGCGGGATCAGCAGGCCCAGAACCACCTGCAGCGCCGTGCTGACCGGCATTCTGAGCGTCCTGCGCTGGCTGATCGAATACAGCGCCAAGCCTGTGTGCACAAACAACGCCAAATACAGAAACGCACTGCCGATGTCATGGCGCGTCACCGCGTGGCGGCCATCCTGCATCCCGTGTAGGTAATCGGTATGAAACAACCCCAACCCGATGTTGATGAAGTGAAAAAAGGCGAAGGCAAACAGGACCAGGCCGCTGCCGATCCTCAGCCGGGTTGCCCACCCGCCTTGCCATAGAACGCTACTCAATCAAATCACCTGCACGCGCTTTGTCTGAAGCCGAGTCTGGTACGGGGGAGGCGACGGGTCAAGAATAAGGCGGAACCCAAGCGGTCGCAGGCGCATCGACATGGATCACGTCAGCCGAAATTTTGAACAGCACGAGATGGCTGAGGTCTGGCCGGGACCGAGAGCTGTAGATCAGCCCGTCCGCCTCTTGCGCGCGGGCCGCTTCCGAGAACTGCCAGGTGGGCGAGGGACGGTCCATCTCCTGCCACACGACCGAGGCTGTGCGTTGTCCGCGCAGGTCGACAAGGCGTGCTTTGGTGATCCGGGCCTGTTGCAAAACGCGCGGGGGATCATCCTTGCCGACATAGCGCCGGATCGCGACCGCAGCCCCATCGGCGCTGAGTGACGCATAAAGCGCTGCCTGCCCTGCAAAATGAAAACGCCCCTCGGGCGCCTTTGCAGGGGCCAGAGGGGCGTCGCATTGGGACAAAAACAGAATTCTCCAGACCGGGCCGGAGAATTCCAACACCGTGTTATTCCTGCTCTGCAAGGAAGCGTTCGGCGTCCAGCGCGGCCATACAGCCCATACCGGCGCTGGTGACAGCCTGACGATAGATGTGGTCGGTCAGGTCCCCGGCGGCGAAAACACCGGGGATCGAGGTTTCGGTCGAGCCCGGCTTGGTTACGACATAGCCGCCCATATGGGTTTCCAGCGTGTCCTTGACCAGCTCATTGGCTGGGGCATGACCGATGGCAACAAAGACACCCTTACACGGAATCTCGGTGATCTCGCCGGTTTTGACGTTCTTGACACGTACACCTTCGACGCCCAGCGGGGCATCCGTGCCGACGACCTCGTCCAGTTCATGAAACCAAAGCGGTTCGATCCTTTCGTTTTTGGACAGCCGGTCCTGCAGGATTTTCTCGGCCCGCAACTCGTCGCGGCGGTGGATCAGAGTGACCTTGCTGGCGAAGTTGGTCAGAAACAGCGCCTCTTCCACGGCGGTGTTGCCACCGCCGATGACCACGATCTCTTGCCCGCGATAGAAGAACCCGTCGCAGGTGGCGCAGGCCGAGACGCCAAAGCCCTTGAACTTGTCCTCGGACGGCAGGCCCAGCCATTTGGCGCGCGCGCCGGTCGCCAGAATAACGGCGTCGGCCGTATAGGTCGTGCCGCTGTCGCCCGTGGCGGTGAAGGGGCGTTTGCTGACATCCAGATCGCTGATGATGTCGCCGATGATCTCACACCCCATAGCTGCAGCATGTTCCTGCATCTTGATCATCAGATCGGGGCCCTGCACCTCGGTAAAGCCGGGGTAGTTTTCGACTTCGGTCGTGGTGGTCAGCTGACCGCCGGGCTCGATGCCCTGAACCAGAATCGGGTTCAGCATCGCGCGGCTGGCATAGACGCCCGCCGTGTATCCGGCAGGTCCCGACCCGATGATCAGAACCTTGGTGTGTTTCGTTTCGGCCATGGTACCCCCAACTCGATATGCCTGACTTGGGCGCTTGGCCCCTTGGCGATTGGATATAGCGACCCAGTGGCGGCGCTTAAAGCCCCTTCCTGATGGGTATCGGCCTTGCGGCTATGGAATGGCAATGAAACAAAGAATGTTGCGCAGAGGCGAAATATTATTGCGCATCAAGTGGGTGCTGATATAACAACTGAAAAAAATTCAGGAGCATTTTATGGTCACGACCCGGCTGGATGAGATTGACCGCAAGATTTTGGCGGAATTGCAGGCAGACGGTCGCATGACCAATGTCGAATTGGCGAAACGTGTCGGGATATCAGCCCCTCCTTGCCTGCGTCGGGTTCGCACGCTTGAGGAATCGGGTTTTATTCGCGGGTACCATGCCGAGGTAAACGCGCGCGAATTGGGGTTCGAGGTTCAGGTCTTTGCCAGTGTCGGTCTGGAAAGTCAGGCCGAAACGGAACTGACCGCCTTTGAGGAACGCTGCCGCGAATGGCCCTTGGTCCGGGAGTGTCACATGCTGAACGGTGAGGTGGATTTCATCCTGAAATGCGTCGCCCCCGACCTCAGCAGTTTTCAACAGTTCCTGACCGGAGAGCTGCTGACGACGCCGAACGTGGCCAGTGTTAAAACATCACTGGTCATTCGTGGCGCTAAGGACGAGCCCGGCGTGCCTTTTGACGTGCTGGAAGAACGAATGAACCGGACGGCGTAAAGCGCGTCCGTTTATGTGCGGCACAACACCTTGGTAAGATGGCCGTCACGTACAAAAACAATACCCAACCTAATAGAATCTGCATAAAGCCCCCACTTTGCAGTATCTGGTAATTTTCAAGCTGTGATCGCGTCGACCTCACCATCGCCAGCGCGCGGCATCAGCAGCGGTCCGAAATCGTTCAGCGAGTCGGCATGCGCGAACAGGTTCAGAAAGATCGACCGCAAGGAGTGGCTGATCATGCGCACCGCGTTCACGCCGGGATGATAGGTTTCAAACTGCAACCCATCGACTTTGATAACCGCGTGACGTTTCAGGCAGATGTGAAACAGTTCAACTGGCGTCGGCGGCAATGTCTCGATCACGTTCATTCCGTCCTGGAATTCGTGAACCGGGGTCAGGATCGTCTCATTCCCGTGTAGATGCCGAAGATGCGCCGGAGTGCCCACGATCCGGGCTGATGGCCCCGCGATCACGCCTGAAAGAGGTTTTTGCATGCCGAATGTGTCGGCCATGATGCGGGTCAGCGGACGGGTGCGGCCACGCGAATCTTCGCGCCCCGGTACCAGCGTGACCGAGCCTTTCCACAACACGATTTGTGAGGTGCCATCCTGTGTCAAAACAGTGTCTCCGGGCAGTAGGTCTTCGATGGCGACCGGCCCGGTTTCAGTGTCGACCAGAGATCCGCGGGTAAAGGCGCAAAAGGCATCCTCGAACATCGGCAGGGCTGGTGCGATATGGCGGGTTTGCGCAATGTCACCATTGGGCAGAAGCGCACTGACCTCATAGCGCCGCAGCTGCGCCTTGGGTTTGTTCGGTGCACGTGACGCGTCGCGCAGCATCGCTGACGTATCAACCGCATTTCTGGCCGCCCGCGAGAGCGAATGTGGAATAGGCATTGTTATTCCGTCCCTTCTAAAGTCCGCTCAGACAGGTTGACCCCTCCGTCCATGCCCGTCTGACCAGTTTTCTTCTTTGTTTTGAATGAAAGGGCGACCTTGGGGCGATCGTCGCACTGACGTCGCATCGCAGCAGTATCGCGTATCCCTTTGGTCAACATCTTGACCCCCCAGACAAACTCACAACAACGCGGGCGGAAATTGCCTGCGCACACATGCCCCTCACCCGCGCCGCGTAAAATACCTGCGGCAGGGTACGCGTCAGGCCGGAGCACCCCTCTGACGCCGGTCTTGGCCCAGGGAACCGGCAGCTTGGTACCCTGAACATCGCGATCAACGCCGTGCCGCCAAGCGGCGGGCAACCCTGATCGAGTGGCTGGAAACGCCCTTCCACGGCATGTCCAGACCTTTCTCTCTGCTCGCCGCGATGACGGCGCTTAGAAAGCGAGATTTTCCCTTCATTCCTGTAGTCCTGCTCTTGTCGAGGTCGTGGCCTCAATTCCCTTTGGACCTAATCTGACGCCATATTGCGGCAGCGATAAGGCTGATCCGGGATCAATTCAGGACAAAATGAAGGATGGCAGCTCCTCTTTCTTTATGCTGTCCTGCACTGCTGGAGCATCGGCAGATAAGCACCTGAGACCGGACAATAAAACTTGGTTTCTTCCGACTCAGGTAGACACAAAGAATGTGGCGAAAAGGTGGCGATATCGCCACAATTCGGTCTAGGTTAATAATTTGATTGCAGAAATCAGGCGGCCATAATCTGCTTCTTTGGCGTGGGTGGCCCGGCGGTAGGAATAAAACCGGTCCGGGTCCGAATAGGTGCAATGGCGCGTCCATTCCGCTTGGCCGATTCCCGCCTGTCGCAGACGGTGCAGGCCAAAAGCGGGCAGGTCGAATTGCAGTCGGTCGCCTTCTCCATTGGCAAAGAAACGCAGGTTATCGGGTGATTCGGCGACAAAACTGTCCAGAAAATCCGGACCGACCTCATAGGCCCGCTGCGAGATCGTCGGCCCGATGACAGCGACTGTATTCGCGCGGTCCGCGCCAAGCGCCTCCATCGCGTCCAGTGTTGCCTCAAGCACACCGTCCAAGGCCCCGCGCCACCCGGCATGGGCGGCACCGATCACATTGGCTTGAGCATCCGCAAACAGAACCGGCTGACAGTCTGCGGTCAGAATCGAAAGCGCCAGACCCGGTGTCGCCGTCACAATCGCATCCGCTTTTGGCCGGTCGCCGGTTTGCGGGCCATCAACGGTCACCACGGTCGGCGAATGCACCTGATGCACGCCGACCAGCGCGCCGGGGTCGACCTCCATCGCGTCGGCCACGCGGCCCCGGTTGATCGACACGACCTCGGTTTGATCCGAGGACCCGTAGCCGCAATTAAGTCCGGTAAAAATCCCCGAGGAGGCACCACCCCGGCGGCTGAAGAAACCGTGGCGCACGCCTGACAACATGTCCGAGGTCAGTATTTCCAGTGTCATGGTTCCAATCCCGGTGGAGGTGCCGCGTAGGAGGGGTAGAGACCCAGTAATTTGAACAGGTTTCCCATTTCATCGGGATGCGTCAACCTGCGATGTGCAGCCACCAGCATTTCAAGCTTCGCCCCGCCGAGCGGTTTGGCCAAAGCTTGTGCACGGGCGGTAATGCCCAGCCGTTCCAGAAACACGCCCTGAGGAGTCAGACGGGAATGGGCGCAACCCGCGGCACGCGCTGCCAATGCGAGTGGTTCGAAATCTACATGGGCGGTCAGATCGGCCTGACCGGGTGTATCTAGCGGATCCACACGCTCATGCCCGCGCAGGGCCTGAAACGTGTTGCCCAGTGAATGCCAGTCGCCATAATCCACGATCAGACCGGCACCGCCGTGGCTTGCGATTCGACCCGCGATGACGGTCAGGATGGGGATTGCCGCCGCGCAAAGCTCAACCAGATCGCCATCTTTCGTGTCTTGCAATCGGTCCGTCAGCGCAACCTGATCCGCCTGGGTCCCCAACCCGAAGGTCAGCGATTCGCCCTCGGCCCCGATCAGGCGCTCGCGCCACGCAGGGCCATCGCGCAGGAACTGTCGGATGGGCAGGGCGTCAAAAAACTCGTTGGCGACCAGAAACAAGGGCGCGTCGGGCAGGTCGGCAACCGTTGTGACCCAGCGCGGTGCAAATTCGTTTAACGTTTCTGCCTGAATGTCGCGCAGGGTCGGTGAGGCTTCGAACAGCACGATCTCAGCCGCGTCATGGAAGCCACGGACCCCGCGTGTGGCCCGGAGGATGTCCACCATCAGTGTTCCGCGTCCCGGCCCAAGCTCGGCCAGAACGAAGTGATCGGGGTGGCCCTGATCCATCCAGCTTTGCGCCAGACTTAGGCCGATTAACTCACCGAACATCTGACTGATCTCGGGCGCGGTCACGAAATCGCCCTGCGCGCCGAAAGGATCGCGGGTGGTATAATAGCCATAGGTCGGGTGCAGCAGGCATTCGGTCATGTAGTCGGCCACGGTCATCGGACCGTCCTGCGCGATGCGCTCCAGCAGATGGTCGGTTAGGCTCATCGCGCGTGTCGCGCCCGCAGGGCGAACCACAGGCCAAGCGCAATCATGGGCAGCGACAAGAGCTGCCCCATGGTCAGGCCATACCCGCCAATATGCCACGCAAGACCCAGAGGGTTCCCGACCGAGATAAACTGTGCGTCCGGCTGCCGAAAGAACTCAACGATAAAGCGAGACGCGCCATACCCGGCCAGAAACACGCCCATAACCAGTCCGGGTTTGCGCAGCGCGCCCTTGCGGTAGACCAGCCACAGCAGCATGGCCCCCAGCAGCAACCCCTCCAGCGCGGCCTCATAAAGCTGCGAGGGGTGGCGTGCGCACATGCCCACCAGCACGCCAGGGCAGTCTTGCGCGGCAGGGCCGGGGAAGATTATCGCCCATGGCACCTCGCTGGGGCGGCCCCAAAGCTCGGCGTTGATGAAGTTGGCCAACCGTCCCAGCAGCAGCCCGGGCGGAACAGTGTGGGCAATGAGATCAGCCAGCGGCAGAACCGTTATCTGGTGGCGGCGGGCATAGATGTAAGAGGCGACAATCACGCCCAGCAGACCGCCGTGAAAGGCCATGCCGCCTTGCCAGATTTTCAAAATGTCCTCCGGGTTCGCAAGGTAATAGGCGGGCTGGTAAAATAGCACGAACCCAAGTCGACCACCAAGAATCACCCCAAGGATGATCCAGGTGATCAGATCCTCAAGCTGCTGGGGTTTCATCGGCGGCGTGTTATCCGCCCAAAGCGCGGGGCGTTTCAGCGCCGCTGCCCCCAGCCTCCACGCGATCAGGATGCCCGCGATATAGGCCAGCGCGTACCAACGCAGCGCGAACTCCATCCCGAAGAGTGAGATCGAGAACAGTTCGGGCGACAGATCGGGGAAATTCAGAACAGCCTGCATGTGCGTCTCATTGCCCGTGCTTTGCAGGGCAAGTCAACCTTGAGCCTGACGCAAAGTTTACCCATATAGAGAACAACCGCGATTTCGGAGAAAAACTATGCAGACCCGCAACAAGATCCTCGACGATGTATCCCAACTGATGACCAACGCCATGGGCGTGGCGCAAGGTGCACGGGAAGAGGCCGAGAACGCGATGAAGTCGATGATCGATCGCTGGCTGGCCGACCGCGATTTTGTCACCCGCGAAGAATTCGATGCCGTCCGCGCCATGGCGCAAAAGGCGCGCGAGGAAAACGCAGCCCTGGAACAGCGTATCGCCGCGCTTGAGGCAAAGCTGGACAAGTAACGTCCGCTGCAAATTCATCGAAAACAGGAAAAGCACCGCGCAATCCTTAGTCGGTTTGTGCGGTGTTGTGCATCATGCCGCCTTGCGGAATTTAATCAAGACAAAGCTGTACCCGGCGCCAATATTTTGATCGCCGTGACCATTCGTCCACAACTTATTGCTGTTATCCCCAAGAAATAGGGTTGCCAGACGGGTGCGCGCGGCGCACCATATTTAGTACAGGCACATGGGGGAAGCCCGGCTTGTAGAGCAGGCAACTAGCGCTGGGGCGCTGCCAGCCCCAAATTGCTAGAGATAAGTGAGGTGGCATTATGGCCCTATCCGAGCAGTTTCTCGAAGAAGACCTTCATCCGATTGATATTGTTGAACACCTGGCCGAACATCACGACTGGGATTTTGATCGTATCGGCGACGATCAGATCGCCATGGCTGTCGAAGGACAGTGGCGCACCTATTCCATCACTCTGGCCTGGTCGAACTATGACGAAACCCTGCGCATGGTGTGCTCGTTCGAAATGGACCCGCCATCCGAGCGGGAAAGCGAGCTGTATGAGCTTCTGAACAAGATGAATGATCAGTGCTGGGCCGGGGCGTTTACTTATTGGGCCAACCAGAAGCTGATGGTCTATCGCTATGGTCTGGTTCTGGCGGGTGGTCAGACGGCCAGCCCTGAACAGATTGACACGATGATCACCGCAGCGGTTCTGAGTGCCGAGCGGTATTACCCGGCGATCCAACTGGTCACATGGGGCAATCGTGATCCCGAAGATGCGATGCAAGTCGCCATTGCAGAGGCTTACGGCCGCGCGTAAAGCTTTGCCCCAAGCCAGATAATGGGGAGGGGCAATCATGGATATGTCGCGTGTCGCGGATCAGGGGCTTGTGCTTCTGGGATGCGGTAAGATGGGATCGGCCATGCTGGCGGGCTGGCTGGAACACGGCCTTCCTGCCTCTTCGGTCTGGGTCGTTGATCCGTACCCCTCGGACTGGCTGAAAGCACAAGGCGTCAATATAAACACAGCATTGCCCGAAGCGCCCGCCGTGGTGCTTGTGGCCGTCAAACCGCAGATGATGGGCGAAGCATTGCCCGCGATCAAAGCGCTGGGCGGGGGCGGAAGCCTGTTCGTCTCGGTCGCTGCGGGGACGTCGATTTCCACATTCGAATCCGTGTTGGGCGCGGGCACGCCGATCGTTCGGGCGATGCCAAATACGCCTGCGGCCATTCGGCAGGGCATCACGGCTTTGATCGGCAACGCACAGGCCTCCGAGGCCGATGTGACCCTGGCCGAAAACCTGCTGTCCGCGATTGGTGAAACTGTCCGGTTGGCGGAAGAGACGCAGATGGACGCAGTGACTGGTCTCAGCGGATCGGGCCCGGCCTATGTGTTCCACCTGATCGAAACGCTGGCCGCCGCGGGGCAGGCGCAGGGCTTGCCGCATGAACTGGCAATGAAGCTGGCCAAATCTACTGTTGCAGGGGCAGGCGCGCTAGCGATGGCCGCCGACGAAGACCCCGCGCAGCTGCGGGTCAACGTGACCTCGCCCAATGGCACCACGCAGGCCGCGCTAGAGGTGCTTATGCACGAAGAACAGGGTTTCCCCGATCTGCTGCACCGTGCCGTCAAAGCCGCCACCGACCGATCCAAGGAGCTGTCCCGTGAGTGAGATTACCTTCGACGATTTTCTCAAGGTCGATATCCGCGTAGGTGAAGTGATCCGCGCTGAGCCGTATCCCGAGGCCCGCAAACCCGCGATCAAGATGTGGATCGACTTCGGCGATGAGATCGGCGAGCGCAAGACCTCGGCCCAGATCACCGCGCATTACGACCCGGCCACTCTGGTCGGCAAGCAGGTGATGGCTGTGGTGAATTTCCCGCCGCGCCAGATCGGCAAGTTCATGTCCGAAGTCCTGGTGCTGGGCCTGCCCGACGAAAACGGTGAGATCGTTCTGATCGGACCGGATGGCAACGTTCCCATCGGCGGAAGGATGCACTGATGAAGGTATTTATTGCCCGGCCGATGACGCCAGCGGTCGAAGCGCGCGCAAGGGCTGAATTCGACGTTGAATTCCGGCCCGAGACTGCGCCGATGTCTGAGGAAGAAATGATCAACGCGCTGAACACGTTCGACATTGTCGTTCCGACGCTGGGGGATCAGTTCTCGGCGGATATCTTTGCGCAAGTGCCTGACCCGCGTTGCAAGCTGCTGGCCAATTTCGGCGTTGGGTATAACCATATCGACGTAAGCGCCGCGCAAGCTGCCGGAATCGCCGTCACCAACACCCCCGGCGCAGTCACTGATGCGACCGCCGATATCGCCATGGCGCTGTTGTTGTCCACGGCCCGTCGCGCGGGCGAGGGTGAGCGCCTGGTTCGCGCCGGTGCTTGGGAAGGCTGGCATCCGACCCAGATGTTGGGCCACCACGTCACCGGCAAACGGGTTGGTATCGTGGGCATGGGTCGCATCGGTCAGGCCATCGCGCGGCGTTGCCACTATGGGTTCTCGATGCAGGTGGCCTATCAATCGCGAAGCGCGAAGGATCTGGATTTTGCGGCAGAGTTCATTCCCGATCTGTCTGCTTTGGCGGCTTCGGTCGATTTCCTGGTGCTGGCGGTTCCCGGTGGCGCCGAAACCCGGCATCTGATCAATGCGCAGGTGCTGGAGGCGATGAACCCCAACGCCCTGCTGGTCAACATCGCGCGCGGAGAGGTCGTGGATGAAGCTGCCCTGATCGCAGCCCTTCAGGCGGGGCAGATCGCCGGGGCTGGGCTGGATGTCTATGAATTCGAGCCCAAGGTCCCACAAGCTCTGATCGACATGGACAACGTGACCATGTTCCCGCATCTGGGTACCGCGACCGAGGAAGTGCGCACGGATATGGGCAATATGGCGCTGGATAATGTCGCCGCCTTTGTCACGGGGCGCGCGCTGCCGAACCCGGTTTAGTCGCCCATCGCCTCGCGCCAATGCTTGCGGCAGAGCGAGACATAGGTCTCGTTCCCGCCGATCTGAACCTGTGCGCCTTCGGTAATGGTGTTGCCGTTCTCGTCCTGCCGAATGACCATCGTAGCCTTGCGGCCGCATTCGCAGATCGTGCGCACCTCGCGCATTTCATCGGCCAGCGCCAGCAGCGCCGCAGAGCCCGGAAACAGACGCCCCTGAAAGTCCACGCGCAACCCGTAGGCCAGAACCGGTATTTTCAGATCATCCACGGCACGCGCCAGTTGCCAGACCTGATCCTCGGTAAGAAACTGCGCCTCATCAATGAACACGCAGGCCACCTTGCCCTGTTTCAGGCGCGCGTTGATCATGGCAAAAACATCGTCCTGCGCCCCGAATGTTTCGGCATCCGCCGCAATCCCGATGCGCGAGGCGATCTTGCCCACCCCTGCACGTCCATCCAGCCGGGCCGTCATCAGATAGGTATCCATGCCGCGCTCACGGTAGTTGTGCGAGGCTTGCAGTAACACGGTCGATTTGCCCGCGTTCATGGTCGAATAATTGAAGTATAGCTTTGCCATACGCCCGGGTCTAAAACGCCTGAACGGCGCGGGCAAGGGACCAATATAAACCAAGAAAGCGTCGTCGCCGTTGTCGTTGCAAGGGTCGAGCGCAAGCTCATTGGGGATGGATACCCCCGCTTCAACAACAGCGACGCCGTCGGCCGTCATACGGCCTAACCATTGCGGGACCAGAAAAACGCCCCGCGGATACTCATAACCGGCTGGAAACGCCGCCACTCACTCACAAAATCCCTTCAATTCTGAGGGATAGTCAATTTATGCCATTTCAATTATGACTCGAGTATGGGAAATTTCCGCACCGTTTCCCCCACACTGGCAGATGTGGTGGTGAAGCCAGGCAGCAAAGGTTGAAACATGGCAGATATCGGGGCCTACCTGAAAAAGCATACCGAGGCATTGGTCAAAGACGTGGGCATCGAATCCGCCTGCGAGATTACCGGGAAATCCAAGGCGACCCTGGGCCGGTATTATTCCGACAATGCCGAGCACGCCGACCGGTTCATGCCGGTGGACGCGGTTGCCCGGCTTGAGGCCGTGTCCAACTTTCCGCATGTGACCTCGGCTTTGGCGGACCTAAAGAACATCACGCTGTCCTATGACGGTCGCAACTCGGACGCGCCCCGAACCGGAGGGGTGAATGCAGACGTTATCGCGCTAAGCCAGCGCTTTGCCATGCTGATGACCGAATACCAGGCTGCCATCGAAGACGGCATCATCACAGTGAACGAAGCCAAGCGTTTGTTGAAAGAGACCAGCCAGTTGCAGCAGGTTTTGATCGAGATGAAGCTGCATCTGGAAGAGGAAAGCGTGAGCTGAGCGCTTCTCATATCTTCGAGCAAAAAAACTTGAGCGGCGCGTTCTACGAACGGCTATGCCTGCACTTGAGCTATTCCTCTTCCTGACAGCGTTCGTAGCTATCGCCCTGCGTTCTCAAAAAACGGCTTCCAACGGGTTCTGACAGGAGATGAACAAAACTGTCATCACGGTTTAACACCGCACCAATAGCGACATAGCTGCATGGCGTGTCATCGTATTCTTCTTGCGACAGTTGTTCTACATCCGCGCGGATGCGCCAGCCGGTATCGGGATACTTGTCTTCTTCGTCATGTTCGGAATCTTCACGATAAACATATCCCACGCGGGCGCGCCGTTCCAAAACTGCATCATCAACAAAACAGCGGCCAAACCACTTGTTGAAGTCGTTTGAAAAACGCATTTGCAATTCCGGGTCATCCCAATCTATTCCAACTATGTGGTGGATTTTGAACTCGACCAGATCGCCGAGTGTCAATGCGGGTATGTCTTCTGGGGTGTTGTCGAGCCTACCTAGCAAATTTGAGCCGTCGCGGCGTTCTACGATAACCCACATTCTCTCCGCATCGTATTGTTCGGATTCAGGAACAGCGCTGAAAATCAGCTATACGATTGTTCCAATACCGACTTCAGCAAGCTCTTCTTCGCTTGGTAAATGGAACGTGTATGGGTTTTCTTTTTGCGTTGGGCGCGGGTCGTGAAGGCGAAAACTAGGGCTTGTCACAAATGCAACCTTGATCTGCTTTACAGTTCATCTTCTTGTTTGTTTTTAACGCTAAAGTGGTCAAGCTGCGGGTTGGAGGCAAGAATACCCTGCTGTGAAAGTCGCCTGTTACAGATGATGTTTAACCGCACCGCTTCACGATCACCGAACCCACGGAATACCCCGCCCCGAAGGAGCAGATCAGACCGATTTCTCCATCTGCGAAATCGTCCGAGTATTTGGAGAACGCGATGATCGATCCGGCCGAAGACGTGTTGGCATAGTCTTGCAGGATGTTGGGTTGTTCGCCCGGTTCTGGCTCGCGGCCCAAAACCTTTTTGCCGATGAAATCGTTCATCGTCTTGTTGGCTTGATGCAACCACAGGCGTTTCAGGTCCGAACTGCTCAGCCCTTCGGAGTCCATATGGTCGGCGATGTGCTTGCTGACCATCGGTAGCACTTCCTTGAAGACTTTTCGGCCGTTCTGCATGAACTGCATGTCACGCCGATCGACCACGCCATCAGGGCGCGAGCGGCGCAAGTAACCATTATTGTTGCGGATATTGTTGGAAAATTCGGTGGCGCAGCGGGTGGAGAGGATTTCGAAATAGGGGCCGGTTGCGTCCTCGACGCGTTCGATCAGGGTGGCGGTGGCGACGTCTCCGAAAATGAAATGGCAATCGCGGTCGCGCCACTCCAGATGGCCAGAGCAGATCTCGGGGTTCACCACCAGCGCGGATTTCACCGATCCCGATCGGATCATATCCGCCGCCGCCTGAATGCCAAACGTGGCCGAGGAACAGGCGACATTCATATCAAAGCCAAAGCCCTTGATCCCCAGCGCCTGCTGAATTTCGATCGCAATCGCCGGATAGGCACGTTCGTGGTTCGAGGCGGCGCAGATTACCAGATCCACGTCCTCGGGTGCGCGCCCGGCTTGCGCCATTGCCTTTTTGCAAGCATCCACGGCCATCTCGGTCATGATGCCGGGTTCATCGTCACTGCGCTGACGCAGCAACGGGTGCATCACGTCGGGGTCAAGTACGCCGGTCTTGTCCATCACATAGCGGTTGTGGATGCCCGAGGCCTTGACGATGAATTCTTCCGAGGAATGTTGCAGCGGTTCCATGTCACCTGCGGCAATCGCGTCGGCATGCTCGGCATTGACCTTGTCGGCATAGGCGTTGAAGGCGGTGACGAGTTCTGCGTTGGTGATGATGTTCTCTGGCGTGAATACACCGGTGCCTGTGATTGCTGGCGTGTGCATATGTGAACCTGCGTTTTTCGGATTTGCTCAAAATGCCGCCAATACCCGGTCAGTTCAAGAGAGATTGACCCAAGGGAATGCCAAAGTTGGGGCCCAAATGCGCTTCAATTCTTGAATAGTTCATTTTTTGAAGTATATGCGGTCGCGAGGTCTCTAAGGGATTCGGTCCATGACATTCGATGACAGTGCGCTGGTAAAACGGCTCAGTCCTGAAATGCAGGCCATGATGGGCGTGTATGCCTTGTACTGGAAGCTTGAAGAAAGCTTTAACTCGTTGGAAATCGAGCTGACCCATCAGGAATGCCACATGTTGATCAAGTTAGACCAGCCCAAGCGCATGGGGGTTCTGGCGACGGATATGCTGACGGTGCCCTCCACGATCACCTCTACGGCGGACGCGTTGGAAGCATCGGGGTATCTATCGCGGCAACGCGACCCTGAAGATCGCCGCGCCTGGTTGTTGGTGCTGACCGACAAGGGGCTTGAAATGCGTCAGGCCCTGGTGGCCGAAGCGGGTGCTTTGTTTCACCGCGCGTCGGGGTTGGATGCTGATGAGACGGCAGAATTTGCGCGTCTGGCCCGGAAAATCCGGGAAAACATATTGAAAACGGGAATACCCGAGGGGTTGAAGAAATGAAATTGATCTCTGTTTTGGGCATTGCCCTTGCCCTGCTGGCCACCTCTGCCACGGCGCAAGAGACGGCCAAACCAGTCAAGCTGATGGTTGTGCAGGAAACTACACCGGGGTTTTCGCGTCAGTTCTTTGGTCGTGTGGCTGCGCGCCAAACGGTCGATCTGGCGTTTCAGGTGGCTGGGCAGATCATGGACATGCCCGTGACCGAGGGGTTCGTGATCCCCAAGGACGAGTTGATTGCCGAGCTAGACCGTGAGCCGTTCCAGCGCCGCTATGACCGGGCTGTGTTGCAAAAAGAACAAGCCGATCGAACGCTGGCACGCTTGTCCCGTTTGCGCGGTACGGCGGCCAGTCAGGTTGCTGTGGATGACGCCGAAACAGCGGCACAACTAGCCGATATCGCTGTGCGCGATGCGCTTTATGATCTGGAACAGGCGACGCTGACCGCGCCCTTTGACGCGCTGGTCTCAAGCCGCGCGGTGGAATCCTTTACAACCGTATCGGCCGGAACCCCCATCGTTCGTATCCACGACATGTCCGAGCTGCGGATCGAAGTGGATGTGCCCGAAATTCTGTTTCAACGCTCGGGCCAGCAGGATGACATCACCATCACCGCCAAATTCCCTGTCAGCGATGAGGTGTTCCCGCTGCAAATCCGCGAGTTTGATGCTGAATCTTCGAGCGTTGGTCAAACCTTCCGCATTCAGTTCGGCCTGACCCCGCCGGAAGGGCTGCAGATTCTGCCGGGGTCTTCAGTGACGGTGAACGTGCAGGTACAGGATCAACGCACAGGCATCGTGGTCCCGGCGACCGCGATTGTGGCGGATGCCGAAGGAACGCTTGGCATTTTCGTTTTCACGCCGACAGGGGCCGATGAAGGCACGATCACGCGAGTACCGGTGACGATCGAACCCACGGAAAGTGGGGATGTGCGCGTTCTGAGCGGGCTTAACAATGGCGATGAGGTCGTGGTCGCAGGCGGTGGAGCATTGACCGACGGGCAGACCGTGCGCCGTTTTGCCGGTTTTGCGAATTAAAGAGGGCAGGGTCATGAACATCGCGCGCGCATCCATTGATCGGCCGATCTATACGTGGCTGATCATTCTGATCGCTCTGTTTGGCGGCATCTGGGGGTTCCTGTCGCTGGGTCGGCTGGAAGACCCGGCCTTTACGATCAAGAACGCGGTCATCGCCACGCAATATCCCGGTGCCACTGCCGAACAAGTGGCGCTTGAGGTCTCGGAACCTCTGGAATCGGCGATCCAGCAGATGGGAGAGGTCAAAACCATTACTTCGGTCAACCAACCGGGGTTCTCGCTGATCGAAGTTGAGGTGAAGTCTACCTATGACGGAACCGAATTGCCCGAAATCTGGACCAAGCTGCGCGCTAAGATCCGCGATGCGGCTCGCGCGTTGCCGTCAGGTGTCAGCCAGCCGCTGGTGAATGACGGGTTTGGTGACGTGTTCGGGCTGTTCTATGCGGTCACCGCGGATGGATTCTCGGATGCTGAAAAGCACGAGTTGTCGACCTTTCTGAGGCGCGAATTGCTGACCGTCGAGGGCGTAGCGGATGTCGAGGTGATGGGCCTGCCGGAAGAAGCTATTTTCGTGGAGCCCGACCTAGCCATCTCGGTCAATCAGAATGTGCCGTTGCAGGCGATCAACGATGCCATCGTCAATGCGGATTCGGTGAATGCATCGGGTTCGCTGCGGTCAGACAATGACCGTACCACGGTCCTGACTGCCGAAGGGTCCGATACGGTTTCGGCCATCGCAGGGCTGTCGGTTGGCTCGCAAGGGCAGGTGATCAACCTGTTTGATATGTCCAATGTCTATCGCGGGCGCCAAACCGACCCCGAGGTCATCATCCGCTTTAACGGCGCCGAGGCGTTCACGCTGGGCATCGCGGGCCTGTCGACCGAGAACATTGTCGAGGTCGGCAAGCGCGCCGATGAGAAATTTGCCGAACTGGACGGGCAGATTCCCTATGGTGTCGAAATCCTGCCGATCTATCAGCAACATGTTGTGGTCGAGCAGGCCTCGAACGATTTTCTGGTGAACCTGGCTTTGTCGGTGGCGATTGTAGTGACGGTTCTGGCCATCTTCATGGGTTGGCGCGCCGCGATTGTGGTGGGCTCGACCCTGCTGCTGACCGTGGTGGGAACGCTGCTGTTCATGGCCATCTTCTCGATCGAGATGGAGCGGATTTCGCTAGGCGCGTTGATCATCGCCATGGGGATGCTGGTCGACAATGCCATCGTCGTGGCCGAGGGGATGCAGATCGCCATGCTGCGCGGCAAAAACGCGCGCGATGCGGCGGATGAGGCTGCGTCCAAAACACAAATCCCGCTGTTGGGTGCGACGATCATCGGTATCATGGCGTTTGCTGGTATCGGTCTCAGCCCGGACGCATCGGGTGAGTTCCTGTTCTCGCTGTTTGCGGTCATCGCGATCTCATTGCTGCTGAGTTGGATTCTGGCACTGACGGTGACGCCCATGCTGGGGCACTATTTCTTCAAACAGGGTAAAGAAGGCGCGGTGGATGCTTATGGCGGACTGATGTTCCGTATCTACGGGACCGTCCTGCGCTGGGCTTTGCGGTTCCGCTGGCTGGTGATCGCCGCCTTGGTGGGGGTGACGGTGGCCTGTTTCGCCGGGTTCGGTCTGGTCAAGCAGCAATTCTTTCCGGATTCGAACACGCCACTGTTCCTTGTGCATTATAAATTGCCGCAAGGTACTCCAATTTCCCGCACCGCTGATGATATGGCCGTGTTTGAGGAATGGCTGACCAACAGGGATGAAGTCGTGTCGGTCGCAACTTTTGTCGGACAGGGCGCGACCCGGTTTTTGCTGACCTATTCGGCCGAAAAGCCGAACCCCAGCTATGGTCACCTGATCATCCGAACCGAAACCCTAGAAGACATCCCGCAACTGCGCGCGGATCTGGAAGAATTCGGCTCGGCCCAGTTCCCTGAGGGTGAGTTTCGCACCCGCCGTTTGATCTTTGGTCCGGGTGGCGGCGATCCGATCCAGGCGCGGTTCTCGGGCAGCGATCCGGTAGTTTTACGGCAACTGGCAGAGGAGGCGGTCCTGCGGATGCGCGCCGCGTCCGATAATGCCCTGCACGTGCATCACAACTGGCGTGAAAAAGAGCTGGCGGTTCAACCGATCTACGCGACCGAGCGCGCCCAAACTGCAGGTGTCAGCCGCGAAGACATCGCAGCCACGTTGCAGTTTTCAACCGATGGCATCACCGGCGGGGTGTTTCGTGAACGCGATCGCCTGATCCCAATCATCCTGCGCCGCGCTGCGAATGGCGATTACTCGATCGTGGATCAGGTGGTGTATTCCGATCAGTCCGAACGCTTTGTTCCGATCGAGCAGATGGTGGACGGGTTCGAATACAAGGCCTTGAACACGCTGGTACATCGGCGGGATCGGGTCCTGACCATCACTGTTGGTGCAGATATCCCGGCAGGGTTCACGGCGGCTCAGGTCCATTCCGAAGTCCGGGCGGCCATCGAAGACATGGATTTGCCCGCCGGATACCGGATGGAATGGGGTGGTGAATTTGAAAATGCCGGTGAGGCCAATGAAAGCCTTGGACGGCAACTGCCCTTGAGCCTGCTGATCATGGTCTTGATCTCGGTGCTGATCTTCAACGCGATCCGGCAGCCGATCATCATCTGGCTGCTGGTGCCGATGTCGGTAAATGGGGTAGTCATCGGGTTGCTGGGCACCGGGTTACCATTTACCTTTACGGCGCTGCTTGGGCTGCTGAGCTTGTCGGGGATGCTGATAAAAAACGGCATCGTTCTGGTGGAAGAGATCGACCTGGTTCGCGCAACCGGTAAGGGACTGCACGAGTCGATCGTCGAAGCCTCGGTCTCGCGTTTGCGCCCGGTGATGCTGGCGGCGATTACGACCATTCTGGGGATGGCACCGCTGTTGACGGATGCGTTCTTCAAATCGATGGCGGTGACGATCATGGGGGGGTTGGCCTTTGCCACGATCCTGACCATGGTGGCCGCGCCCGTGTTCTACATGGTGTTCTTCCTGCCGGAATACCGGCGCAAATCAGCGCCGCAACCTGTTGTTTAAATGAAAAACCCCCGGTCAGAGACCGGGGGCTTTGCTTTTTTCTGTAACCGGGCGGTGGGGTTAACCCTGCAGGGATTTGACCTCGACATCGCCCTCGGCCTGCGCCTTAATCGCCAAAGCTGCGGCATGGCTGGCGGCCGCAGTGGTGAAATAGGGGATCTTGTCATACAGCGCGATGGAGCGGATGGACTTGCTGTCTTCGACCGCCTGCGCGCCTTCGGTGGTGTTCATTAGCAGCTGCACCTGACCGTCCTTGAGCATATCGGCCACGTCGGGTCGGCCTTCATAGACCTTGTTTACCACGTCGCAGTCGACGCCTTGCTCTGCCAGCCAGGCTTGCGTGCCGCGCGTTGCAACCAGTGAGAAACCCTGTTCGGTCAGCACCTGCGCCGCCTCAAGCATTGCGGGTGTCTTGTCGGCATCCTTGATCGAGATAAATGCGCGGCCCTCGGACGGCAGCACCATACCAGCGCCCATCTGCGCCTTGAGGAAGGCGCGCGGGAAGTCGCGGTCCCAGCCCATGACCTCGCCGGTCGAGCGCATTTCGGGGCCCAGAATGGTATCAACGCCGGGGAAGCGGGCGAAGGGCAGCACGGCCTCTTTCACCGAGAACCACGGCATGTCCGGGTCGGCCAACGTCATCTGGTCGGCAATCTTGGTGTCCTGACCTTCCTTGTACGCGGGGCGCATCGGGAAGGTTGAGAGCTTCTCACCAGCCATGATACGCGCTGCGATGGACGCAATCGCGCTGTCGGTCGCCTTGGCGACGAAGGGAACGGTGCGTGAGGCGCGCGGGTTCACTTCGATCAGGTAGATCTCATCGTCTTTGATCGCGAACTGAACATTCATCAGACCGACCACGTTCAGAGCCTTAGCCAATTTGAACGCCTGATCCTTGATCTGATCGAGGATCTCCTTGGACAGCGAGTAGGGCGGCAGAGAACAGGCCGAGTCGCCCGAATGCACGCCGGCCTCTTCGATATGCTGCATGATACCTGCCACGTGCACATCGGTGCCGTCGCACAGCGCGTCCACGTCCAACTCAACCGCGCCCGCCAGATAGCTGTCCAGAAGAACGGGGCTGTCGCCCGAGACGACGACGGCCTCGTTGATATAGCGCCGCAGCTGATCCATATCGCGCACGATTTCCATGGCGCGCCCGCCCAGAACGTATGAGGGGCGGATGACCAGCGGGAAGCCGATCTCGTCTGCAATCTCAAGCGCCTGTTCGTCGGTCGAGGCGATGCCGTTCTTGGGCTGTTTCAGGCCTAGTTCGTTGACCAGCGCCTGGAAGCGTTCGCGGTCTTCGGCAAGGTCGATGGCGTCGGGCGTGGTGCCGAGGATCGGAATGCCTTCTGCCTCAAGCGCGTTGGCTAGTTTCAGCGGGGTCTGACCGCCGAACTGAACGATCACACCGTGCAGCGTGCCGTTTTCCTGCTCTTTCGTCAGGATCTCCATGACGTGTTCGAAGGTCAGCGGCTCAAAGTACAGGCGGTCCGAGGTGTCATAGTCGGTGCTGACGGTCTCGGGGTTGCAGTTGACCATAATGGTCTCATAGCCCTGTTCGGTCAGCGCGAAACAAGCGTGGCAGCAGCAATAGTCGAACTCGATCCCCTGACCGATCCGGTTGGGGCCACCGCCGAGGATGACAACCTTTTTACGGTCGCTCGGGCGCGCCTCACACTCGACCTCACCCATCATCGGGGCTTCGTAGGTCGAGTACATGTAGGGTGTCTGCGCTTCGAACTCGGCGGCGCAGGTGTCGATACGCTTAAACACGGCGGTGACGCCTAAGTTGAGACGGGCACGGCGGACATTGCTCTCATCTCGGCCGGTCAGGCTGCCCAGACGGGCATCGGTGAAGCCCAGCATTTTCAGCTTGCGAATACCGTCCTCGGTAACGGGCAGGCCATCTTTGCGCACCTGACGCTCGGCTTCGATGATCTCGCGGATGCGGGCCAGGAACCACGGGTCGAACTTGGTGACGCCGAAAATCTCGTCGTCGGTCAGACCATGGCGCATGGCCTGCGCGATTGTGCGCAGGCGATCCGGCGTCTGCTGGCTGATGGCCTTGATCACGGCGGCCTTGTCGTCGGCCTCATCCCACAGACCCACATTCAGGCCGGTGATTTCGATCTCATCAAAGCCGGTCAGGCCCGATTCCATCGATGCTAGAGCCTTTTGCATCGATTCGTGGATCGTGCGGCCGATGGACATGGCCTCACCCACCGACTTCATCGCGGTGGTCAGGTAGGGTTCCGAGCCGGGGAATTTCTCGAAGGCGAATTTCGGGATCTTGGTGACCACATAGTCAATGGTCGGTTCGAAGGACGCAGGCGTGACCTTGGTGATGTCGTTGTCCAGCTCGTCCAGCGTGTAGCCCACGGCCAGTTTCGCGGCGATTTTCGCAATCGGGAAGCCGGTCGCCTTGGACGCCAGCGCAGACGAGCGCGACACGCGCGGGTTCATCTCGATCACGACCATGCGGCCATCGACGGGGTTGATCGCCCATTGCACGTTCGATCCGCCGGTCTCGACCCCGATCTCGCGCAGCACGGCAATCGAGTGGTTGCGCATGATCTGGTATTCTTTGTCGGTCAGCGTCAGGGCCGGGGCCACGGTGATCGAGTCGCCCGTGTGCACGCCCATGGGATCGACGTTTTCGATGGAACAGACGATGATGGCATTGTCGGCGGTGTCGCGCACCACCTCCATCTCATATTCTTTCCAGCCCAGCAGGCTTTCGTCGATCAGGATCTGACCCACGGGGGACGCATCCATGCCTGTGCGGCAGATATGAATGTAATCCTCGCGGTTATAGGCCACGCCGCCGCCGGTGCCGCCCAATGTAAAGGCGGGGCGGATGATGGCGGGCAGACCGACGGTCTCCAGTGTCTCAAGCGCCAGCGCTACGCCCGCGTCCAGATCTTTTTTGCCGTCCGCGTCCTTGGGGGCGGTTACAATCTCGGCTTTGGGGTTTTCGATGCCCAGCCTGTCCATCGCCTCGCGGAACAGTGCGCGGTCTTCGGCCATCTCGATGGCGTCACGCTTGGCACCGATCATCTCGACGCCGAACTTGTCCAGCACGCCCATCTCTTCCAGCGCCAGCGAAGTGTTCAGCCCGGTCTGTCCGCCCATGGTAGGAAGCAGGGCGTCGGGGCGCTCTTTCTCGATGATCTTGGCAACAACTTCGGGGGTGATCGGCTCGATATAGGTAGCGTCGGCCAGACCGGGGTCGGTCATGATCGTGGCAGGGTTCGAGTTCACCAGAATGACCCGGTAGCCTTCTTCGCGCAGCGCTTTACATGCCTGAGCGCCGGAATAGTCGAACTCGCATGCCTGACCGATGACAATGGGCCCCGCCCCGATGATCATGATCGACTTGATGTCGGTTCTTCTCGGCATGGCCACGTTCCTTCAATTGTTCGCGAGTCAGGGCACCCCCAAGCGCCCAAATTGTCCTGCGTTATAGGGACAGCGCGAAAAGGTTCAAGGGGTATCGGAAACAGGGGTGAAATTGCCGCTTTCCCCTCTTTCCCTCGGCACCGTATTCTCTATACCGCGCAGCACGGCAAATGAGGATGCAGGTGCGTATTCGTTTCGATCAGGGCCCGGCCGGGCAGGGAACCACTTTTGACCGGCCCACGCAGGTGATCCGCGCCGACCGCGCGGAAGATGTGCCTCACGCGTTGGAGGCGCTGGATTCCGCGCGCGCGGATGGTGCGTGGTTGGCCGGTTATGCCAGCTATGAGCTTGGTTATGCGCTGGAGCCGAGGTTGTCCGCGCGGATGCCCAAGGGCCGCCGCCTGCCATTGCTGCGCTTTGGCGTCTTTGACACGCCAGCCCAAAGCGAGCTGCCTGCGCCTGCGGGTGGAGTGACCGGTTTTGCGCCTCGCTGGGACGAGGCGCGCTATACCCAAGCCTTCGCGCGCGTGCATGAGGCCATCGGCGCGGGCGATATCTATCAGGCCAACCTGACCTTTCCGATTGACCTGATGGTCGAAGGCACCAGCGCCGCTTTGTATGCCGCGTTGGCGGCAGGTCAGCCCGTGGGCCACGGCGCGCTTGTGCAGCAGGACGGTTTGCCTGACTTGCTCAGCCGCTCGCCCGAGCTGTTTTTCCGTACCGATGCCGACCGTTTGATCGAAACGCGCCCGATGAAAGGCACCCAACCGCGCAGCGAGGATTTGGCCGAAGACGCCCGCCGCCGCGATTTCCTGTCGAGTGACGCAAAGAACCGGGCCGAGAACCTGATGATCGTCGACCTGCTGCGCAACGATATCAGCCGTGTGGCGCTGCCCGGTTCGGTCAACGTGCCCGAACTGTTCAAGGTCGAAACTTATGCGACCGTGCATCAGATGATCTCGCTGGTGCAGGCGCAGCTGCATCTGGGGGCCGAGCTTTCGGACATTCTGATGGCGCTTTTCCCCTGCGGCTCGATCACAGGTGCGCCCAAAATCCGCGCGATGGAGATTCTATCCGACCTCGAACCTTGGCCGCGCGACATCTATTGCGGCGCGATTGGCTGGGCCGCGCCGGATGGGCGGTCGGAGTTTAACGTGGCCATCCGCACGCTGATGGTCGAGGGCGGCAAAGCCACCCTGAATGTGGGCGGCGGCGTGGTCTGGGACAGCACCGCCCCATCCGAATATGAGGAGGCGCTATGGAAAGCCCGCTTCGCCCGCCAGATGACCCTGACTTCCGCCTGATCGAAACGCTGGCCTTCCGGCCGGGGCAGGGGTTTGTGCGCCGTGATCGCCATCTGGCGCGCATGGCGCGATCGGCTGAGGCGTTGGGAGTGCCGTTTGATCGGGCCCGCGCCGTGGCCGCTTTGGAAGATGTCGCGGGTCCATCCCCTCTGCGTTGCCGGCTGACGCTAGATATGGCAGGCGCTGTGGAGGTGACGACCGGTGCGCTGCTCGAGAACCCGCCGTTCTGGCGTGTGGCAATCGCGGATCAGCGTTTGCGGGCCTCGGATGTGTGGTTGCAGCACAAGACCACACAACGCGCGCTTTATGATGACGCCCGCGCATCGCTGCCACCGGGAATTGACGAACTGCTGTTCCTGAATGAACGCGACGAACTGTGCGAGGGCACGATCAGCAATCTGTTTCTGCACATGCCTGATGGACGCGGCCTGACGCCCGCGCTGTCCTGCGGCGTGCTGCCCGGCATACTGCGCGAAGAGGCGCTGAAAAATAAACAGGTTACTGACGCCGTGTTATCCTTGACCGACCTGAAGGATGCGACAGAAATATATGTCGGAAATTCCTTACGCGGCCTGATCCGGGCGGAGTTGGTAGAACTGTGAGCAAACAAATCGAGTGGGCCGAGAGCGCGCCTCAAACGCTGCGGCTGCGTGTCGAGTTCGGACTGTTCTTCATCGCTGTCCCGGTGCTGATCGCGGTATTCTTTCCGCCCAGTTGGATGTTCCCGTCGCTGTTCAGTTTCACCGCACTTGGCATCTTACTGCTGCACTATACACCGGGCTTTGAATGGGCCGAACTGCGATACAACCATGGCAACTGGTCCTGGACCGAAGTTGCCCTGTTCGCCGTTGCGATGACTCTGTTCTGCGTGGCGGTCGTGATAATCGCCCGCCCCGAGGCCGCCTTTTTTCTGCTGCGCGAACGGCCCGAGATCCTGCTGATGATCTGGGTCTTCTACCCCTTCATCTCGGCCCTACCGCAAGAGCTTCTGTTTCGGTCGCTGTTCTTCCGCCGCTATCATGCAATCCTGCCGGGCGAGCGCGCGGCCTATCTGCTGAACGCCGCGCTGTTTTCGCTGGCGCATCTGATGTACTGGAGCTGGATCGTCGCTGTCATGACATTTGCGGGTGGGCTACTGTTCACTTGGGCCTATCGCAAACGCGGCTCATTTTTCTATGCGGTGCTGTTGCATGCGATTGCGGGCAATATCATCTTTGCGGTCGGTCTGGGCATCTATTTCTACTCGGGCAACGTGCAAAGGCCGTTTTGAGCGGGATACCTGCCTTGACTTTCGCGGCCCGACGGGGTGTATCGGCGCGACGAATTCTGCGCCCGAAGGGATATGATCCATGCACGCCTATCGCAGCCACACCTGCGCCGCTCTGACCGCCGCCAATGTCGGTGAAACCGTCCGCCTGTCTGGCTGGGTGCATCGGGTCCGCGACCACGGTGGCGTGCTGTTCATCGACCTGCGCGATCACTTTGGTGTGACGCAAGTTCTGTGCGACGGCGACAGCGCCGCCTTTGCCGAGCTGGAAAAAGTACGCTCCGAATGGTGTATCCGCATCGACGGTACCGTCAAAGCGCGCGACCCGGAACTGGTGAACCCGAAACTGCCCACAGGCGAGGTCGAGGTTTACGTGCGCGAGCTAGAAGTGCTGGGCGCAGCCGACGAACTTCCGTTGATGGTGTTCGGCGATCAGGAATACCCTGAGGAAACCCGCCTGCGCTATCGCTATCTGGACCTGCGCCGCGAGGCGATGCAGCAGAACATGACCCTGCGCTCGGACGTTGTCGCCTCGATGCGCCGCCGCATGTGGGATCAGGGCTTCCGCGAATACCAGACGCCGATCATCACGGCGTCTTCTCCCGAAGGCGCGCGCGACTTTTTGGTGCCCTCGCGCCTGCATCCGGGCAAGTTCTATGCGCTGCCGCAGGCCCCGCAGCAGTTCAAACAGCTGATCATGGTGTCGGGCTTTGACAAGTATTTCCAGATCGCGCCGTGCTTCCGCGACGAAGACCCGCGCGCCGACCGCTCGCCCACCGATTTCTATCAGCTTGACCTTGAGATGTCCTTTGTCGAGCAGCAGGACGTGTTTGACACGATCCAACCGGTTCTGACCGGTGTGTTCGAAGAATTCGGCGGTGGCCGCAAAGTGGATCAGGAATGGCCGCAGATATCCTACAAGGACGCGGCCCTGTGGTACGGCAGCGACAAGCCCGACCTGCGGAACCCTATTAAAATGCAAGTGGTCTCCGACCACTTCCGCGGGTCTGGCTTTGCGATTTTCTCAAAGCTGTTGGAGCAGGAGGGTACCGAAATTCGCGCTATCCCGGCGCCGACCGGGGGCAGCCGCAAGTTCTGTGACCGTATGAACGCCTTTGCCCAGAAAGAGGGTCTGCCGGGGATGGGTTACATCTTCTGGCGCGATCAGGGCGAAGGGATGGAAGCCGCAGGTCCACTGGCCAAAAACATAGGCCCCGAGCGCACCGAGGCGATCCGTCAGCAACTGGACCTGGGTGTCGGGGACGCGGCGTTCTTCCTGGGTGGCAAGCCGAAGGCCTTTGAAAAGGTGGCTGGTAAAGCTCGTGACGTGATCGGTGATGAGCTGGGTCTTACCGAAAAAGACCGCTTTGCCTTTGCCTGGATCGTCGATTTCCCGATCTATGAGCAGGACGAAGAAACCGGCGCGATCGACTTTGAACATAACCCGTTCTCGATGCCGCAGGGCGGTATGGAGGCGCTAAACGGCAACCCTCTGGACGTGCGCGGCTATCAGTACGATCTGGCCTGTAACGGGTATGAGTTGGTCTCGGGCGCGATCCGGAATCATAAGCCCGAGATCATGCTGAAAGCTTTTGAGCTGGCAGGCTATGGCGCGGATGAGGTGAAATCTCGCTTTGGTGCTTTGTTCAATGCGTTCCACTATGGCGCGCCGCCGCACGGTGGCTGTGCCGCGGGTATCGACCGGATCGTGATGCTGTTGGCTGATGAGGCCAACATCCGCGAGGTCATGATGTTCCCGATGAACCAGCGCGCCGAAGATCTGATGATGGACGCACCGTCCGACCCTAGCTCGGATCAGTTGATGGAGCTGGGATTGCGGATCATCCCGCAGGAATGACAAGAAAACCCGTCGCAACGCTTGCGGCGGGTTTTTTCTTTGGTCGGATGTTTCGCGAAGCGGTCAAAGCTGTCCGGTTTGCTCCAGTGGATCGTTGACCAAGGCTCGGGCGGCGCGAATGTTGCGGGCCGCCGCGCGGGTCTGGCAATAGATCCAAAGGCTCAGCAGCGTAGCCGTCGCGAAATAGGCTGTTGCCATCTCAGATCGCCTCACGCTGTTCTAGGCGAGCTTGAACGATCCCGGCGACCTGAGCGGCCAATGCGGTGACGGGCGTCCCTTCGGCGCGGGACGCGGCCAAGCGTTTGGCCGCGTCTGCCAGCACTTTGTCATCGGCATCGCGGGCAACCCCCCGCAGGAACTGGGCGGCATAGTCCAGCGTGCGGTGATCATTCGGGCCAGCCAGCACATCGGCGATACGGGCCATGTCATCCTGATAGGCCAGCGGATCGGGGTTAATGACCTGATCCCGGACAGCGTTCAAGCTGCTGGGGCGGCGATCCTCGGGCAGGTGCTGCAGCACCATGGATTGAAAGTAAGAAAGCGATTTCAGCGGCTTGGCCAGAAAACCGTCAGCCCCGACCTGCATGGCTGCGTTTTCGGTGTAGCTGTCGCCGGACATCGCCAGAATGGCCCCGATACGCGGCGATGCTTCGGTCAATTCGGCAATCAGCTCGGCCCCTGAGCCATCCGGCAGCCCCATATCGACCAAGATAACCGAGGGACGGTAGATCTGCAAATGCCGCCTTGCCGATTTCAGGCAATCCGCGCGTCGGATCCGGGCACCGGAATGCAGGCACATCAGTCGGATCGCGTCGCAAGCATAGCGGCTGTCTTCGACAACCAGAATGGTTTGTCCCAGCAAAGGCCGCATCGCCGTTGGCTGTGCGGCTGAGGTGAAGGGGCTCGAATCGTCCATGGCGGAACTCCTAATCAGCAGATGCCTCACGCTAGGAACTTCTGGCTAACACGACGTTAACGGCAATTTGGCGCACTTGTTCTTTGATTGAACTGCCCCCATAACCGCTGCAACGCAGAATAGAGGAGTGTTCTATGATCGGTCGCCTGAACCATGTTGCCATCGCCGTGCCTGACCTTGAGGCCGCGTCCGCGCAATATCGCAATGCATTGGGAGCCAAGGTCGGCGCGCCTCAGGACGAACCCGATCACGGCGTAACCGTGGTGTTCATCGAACTGCCAAACACCAAGATCGAACTACTGTACCCATTGGGCGATGATAGCCCGATCAACGGGTTTCTGGAAAAGAACCCGGCTGGTGGCATTCACCATGTCTGCTATGAGGTCGAAGATATCATCGCGGCCCGTGACCATCTGAAGGAAACCGGTGCGCGCGTGCTGGGCTCGGGTGAACCCAAGATTGGGGCCCATGGCAAGCCGGTGCTGTTTTTGCACCCCAAAGACTTTAACGGCTGTCTGGTCGAGCTAGAACAGGTCTAACCCAAGCGAGGCTGCCATGACGATCACTGCTGCATTGGTTCTGTTTGCCGTTATCTGGTTTCTGACATTGCTGGTCGTATTGCCGATCCGCATCAAGACACAGGGCGATCTGGGCGAGATCGTTCCGGGCACTCATGCGGGTGCGCCGGAAGTGCATCATATGAAGAAAAAGCTGTGGATCACCACCGGGTTGACGGTGGTGCTCTGGGCGATCATCGCGGGGATCATCATTTCTGGCGTCATCTCGGTGCGGGATTTCGACTGGTTGAACCAGCTTGAGCCGCGCGGTTGAGCCTCAGACGGACAGCCTGTGGTAGATATGGGTAAACGTGGCCACTCCGACAATCGGGATGACAAGGTTCACCAGCGGCACGGTCAGAGGAATGGCCATCAAAGTGCCCGCCAGCCAGATCGTGACCATATGTTTGCCACGCAGCTTGCGCGCGCCTTCGCGCCCGATCCGCCGCATCGCGACCAAAGTGAAATATTCCCGACCCAGTAGAAACCCGTTCATGCCCCAAAAGATGAACGGGGCCAGCGGCGTGAAGATTACATAGAGGATCAGTGCCAGCAAGTTGGCGACGATCAACACCCCCATAAAGCTGAGCGCATCGCGCAACCCGTCACTGATGGCAACTCCGGGCACCTTTGGCAGGGTGGGATAGTGTTTGTCCTCGACCGCCTGCGCGACCTCTTCCAGAAACAGCGAGATGATGGCCGAGGCGACCGGCATCATCAGGAAGACCGGCAGAATCACCACCGCAAAAATACCGGAATAATTCAACACGTCGTTTAGCCACGGAACGGCTCCGACGAAGGGCAGTGTGATTTCGCCGCTGGACAGCCAGTTGATCAACCAGATCGCGCCTGCGCAGGCTGCGATCAGCAACACGATTGTCAGGCCCACGCCCCGGAACAGAACCGAACGGAATTTGGGATCTCCGATCTGTCCGATTGCCGCAAAAAATGCGTTGAGGATGATCATTCAGGAACCCATTCGGTCAGTGCGGCCACGTCCGGGCGGGGACGTTCTGGCGGGGCTGCGGATTCGGTGGCAATGTGGATCAGACCAGCGATCCGTTCATTGTCTTGCAGTCCAAAGGCGGTGCGGCAAAACTCGGCATCATGTGACTGCCAACCCGACAGCCAGTTCGCGCCCCAGCCCGCCACTAAGGCTGCGTTCAGCAACGCCAGACACACCGCACCGGCGGAATAGGTCTGTTCAATCGCGGGGACTTTTTCGGATGGTTTTTGAACCTCGACCACTGCTACGGCCAGATGACCCATGTCGAACTGGCTGCATGCTTTGGCGATCTCTTCAGGCGATTTACCCAGCCGTTCGCCGCATTCCTGCGTCAGCGCTGACAAACGGGGCATCGCGCCGCTTTCCAGCACTATGAATCGCCACGGCTCCAGCTTGCCGTGATCGGGACTGCGGGCGGCGGCGGTCAGCAATGGGGTCAGTTCATCCCGCGTCGGGGCAGGAGCGATCAGTGTTTTCGCAGGGCGGGACCGGCGGGACAGCAGAAACTCAAATGCGGCCGGATTCTTCAAGGACATATGTTAACTTCCTTTACATGGGCTTTCTGTATCTGGTTGAGCCTCTGGCGGGTTTCAAGTGCAAAGGGCTGGGCTTGGTGGATCAATTCCATCCCGGGGCCAGCCGTGCAACAGTGTTTTGGGATCGGAGGATGAGATGGCTAAACCTAAACTGCGCAATCTGCCGGATCTGAGCGATCTGACCGACGCGGGGGCCGAGATTGCGGTTAAGGTGACGCCTAAGGCAGCTTCGGACCGGATCACGCGGGATGGGAGCGTAGTGCGCATCCATGTGACCACTGCGCCCGAAGACGGCAAGGCGAACGAGGCCGTGCGCCGCATCCTCGCTGCGGCCATGGGGGTGGCCACGTCTTCGCTGACCCTGAAGCGCGGACATACGGCGCGGGACAAGGTCTTTGTCTACGATCCTTAATCCGGTGTTTCGTGGATTTGGTACACCCCCTCGGGCAAATCCAGCGCAGCGGCCAGATCGCGGACCTGTTCCGGCGACAGCGTGATTTTCTGGACCTGATCGGTTCTAGGATCAAACTGCTCTAGCGTCACGCATTCTGCGAAATTGTTGATCACCACATCCTCTTGCAAAGGCTTTTCGCCTTCGTCCACCAGCGTAATGACCGTCGAGTCGAATTCATGCTCAATCGAAAACATGATGGCAGAGTGCAGGGCGATGTTCCGCTTGGCAACCCGTACTATCGCATTCAACCGGTGGCAGTCCCAAGGGGTCTGCGCTATGGTCAGCCAAACGGCGTGACCGTTTCAAAGGATGATCCATGCACCGTTTGATGTACCTGTTATTTCCCGTGTTTCTGGCCGCCTGCGACGCCAATGCGCTGCGGGTTCAACCTGCCGAGGACTGGATACAGGGCGAGGGGGATTTCAGGGTCGAAGCCGCCACTTTCCAGCAGATCAGCCAAAGGGTCGGCGAACAGGCCAGGGTCGAATGTTTGCGACGTGCCAATGTCAAGAATTGCGACTTTACCACATTGGTCGATCTGGACCCGAAAGCCCCTGCCAACGCATTTCAAACACTGGATAAAAACGACCAGCCGGTGATCATTTTTACCCGCGCGATGATCGAATCCGCTCAGAACGCGGATGAGTTGGCCTTTGTGATGGGGCACGAAGCCTCCCATCACATCCTGCGTCATATTCCGCGCCAATCGGTGAATGCACGCGAAAGTGCCGAGATTTTCGGCGATCTGGCGCGATTGGCCGGTGCCGAAGGGGCGGCCGTGGAAGAGGCGCAGAAACTGGGCGCGCGGGTGGGGACGCAGGTCTATGTGCGTGACTTTGAACTTGAAGCTGATGAGCTTGGAACGATCATAACCTTTCGCGCCGGGTATAACCCTTTGATCGGTGCGAAATATTTCGACCGCCTGCCGGATCCCGAAGACAGTTTCCTCAGCACCCATCCCCCCAACGCCAAACGGGTCGAGGTGGTGAAGCAGACCGCCCGCGGGCTTGGGTTGACGCAATGACCGCAGTGAAAAAGCTGGGGGTGATCCTGACGGATCGGGGCTCGAAATACGCAGTATCCGGTGCGCCCGTGTCATCGCGGACCGAGGTCGACACTGTGCTGCATGCGCTTAAGGCGGATAAATCATATGCCAAGGCCACACATAATACATGGGCGGCGGTACTGCCCACTGGGGCGCTCAAGGCGGATGATGGGGAAAGTGGCGCGGGGATGGTGATCCTGCGGATGATGGAACGGGCCGACGTGCAGAACCACGTCGTAATAGTCACCCGCTGGTATGGGGGCAAAAAGCTGGGCGGGGACCGCTTTCGGCGGGTGCAGGACGCAACGCGAACCTATCTGGATCAGATCGACACCGGGGCTTGACCTGTATCAAGGGCCTGCGCCGCCGCATCCGCTAACCTGATCGAAACGCATCAGGGAAAGGGTGCCATATGTCCAACAGAGAGACCCTGAAGCATCACGCGGGCCTCGTCGATCAGATGGCAACGCGAGTAGGCATCGACCTGGAAGACGCAGCGCTTCGGGGTGATGTCTCGATCGATGAGATATCCGAAGCGGTTCTGCGCTGCACAGGATGCGCCAATCCCGGACATTGCGAAGCGCTGCTGGCGCAAGTGGCGGTATCGCAGGACACGCCGGAATATTGCCGCAACAAAGGCCTGTTCGCCCAGATCAAGCCACGTAAGGGGCGGTGATGCAAACGCTTGGGGCTGTCATGACGCACCTACGGCTTGTCCTGCGCATGGGGCAGGCAACAGGCGCGGACGTGGTTTCAGCGCATCGGCAGGGCCGCTTGAGCCAGGAGGACTGGGCCAGCATGGTACGGGCCTGTCAGGGATGCGCTTGGGCCAGATGCTGCCCCGATTGGTTGGATCAAAACAAGGGCGCGACCCAGGCACCTCGAACCTGCCCGAACCGGGCCAGATTTGCCACGCTTAGGTCCGGGAAAACTCGAGAGGGTTGAGAATGAAAGATATTCTTGGGGACGTCGAAAAACACTTCTGGCTGACGCGGTCCGTCGCGCGCTGCATGAATCTGTCCCTGACCGAGGCGATGACCGAAGGGCGTCTTAGCGCCGAACGCTACGCGGAAATGGTCACGAAATGTCGCGCTGCCGATTGCAGCGAGACATGTGCGATATGGTTGGCCGAACAGCAGGCCAAGGCGGACAAAGCGCCTGAGTTTTGCGTGAACGCGCAGGCTTTGAATGCGCTGAAACCCTAAATTTTGGAATGCGAGCCGTCACATAGCGGCGGGTTGGCGCTGTGTTTGCATCCGCAAAAGAACACTTTCTTGTCTGCCTCTGCGGTGTATTTGACCGGCTCAATCCCCGTTCCCTTATGTGAACCGTCACAAAAAGGCTGACGCGAGGATTTACCACAGGCGCACCAGAAATAGTTTTTCCCCTCGGTCACTTCGACGGGATAGGGGGCTTTCTGAGAAATGATCGGTGCGTCTGACACGTGGCTTCTCCGGAGTTTGCTGATGTCTGCTGGTCAGACAGTTTAGCGTCCGATTTCCGTTCTGCCATGGCAGCATGGATTTGCCGTTTTCACATTCACGTGATCAGATTTGTTGCAAAAATGCCAGCGAAGTCGTATTTTGAGACTGGCCCCGAATTTCTGGGCAAAATCAGAAAATTATTAGAAGGAATGACGGACATGAAACTTAGATTTGCCGCCGTTGGTGCGTTTGCTTTGGTCGTTGCAGCCTGTTCTCAGCAGGAAGAACCAGCTCCGGTTTATATTACACCCGAATATGACAAGTTTGGTACGCCAAGCTGTCCGGCCGGAACCGCATTGGCCACGACTGAGGCAGGCCAGACTGTCTGTAACCCGGTCGCGCAATAACAAACCTTCAGGCGGCTCGCGCGCGGGCCGCCTGCTTTCAGATAGATGCCGCCCACTGGGCGGTTTTTTCTTGCCTGTAATTGCCGGTTTGGGCTTTTGTCTGCGAGAGCGCTGTGCAGGGAACACATGAAAAACTTTCTAATCCGTCTAAAACATCGCACAGTCTGGAGCTGGCAAGGGCTGGCCGCGACGTGGCGCGATGAGTACTCGTTTCGCGTATGGGGATGGGCCAACCTGATCTCGGTGGGGCTGGCAATTGGACTACCCCTCAGCGGCGGTATGCGCGCGTTGATTGTCATCATGGGAATTTTGGTTCTGGTCGCCGAACTTTTCAACACGGCGATAGAACGGGCCGTGGATCACACATCTACAGACCACAACACTTTGGCCGGCCAAGCCAAAGACGCCGCCAGCGCAGCGGTTGCGCTGACGGCCATTGCCGCTGCGGTGGCATGGATGGCGGGTCTTGTAGCTATGCTCTGACGGTCGTCATTACTTGATTCGATACCGCCCGTACCCGCGATGAGATCTGTGATACCGGACTCCTCGATAAGATCTTTGGTGCCGGAACGCGTGTTTCTTCGGCACATAGTACCGATGGTAACGTTTCTTGCTGTGTTTGAACTTCGACCGGTGGTGCTTTTTGACCGGCTTGGCATGATGCACCTTGGCTTTTGCGACCGGCTTGTGGACCTTTTTCTCATACACTTTGGGCGCAACGAAGTGTTTGTGGACACGATGTTTGCCGCGATAGTGGATGCCAAAGGATTTCCCTCCGACCAGCGTGAACTGAGCCGTGCTGCCCGAGCGCACTTCTGCAAAAGCAGGCGCTGCAAATAGTTGTACAGCCAGGAGCGCGACGGCGCATTTCGTTGCGAAAGGACGCAATTTAGACATGGTAACCCTCCTTTTTGGACGTGTTTGGGTTCTGTCTAAATCTGGGGCCTGATGCGGGGGATCGCCAATAAACTTGGCTCACGCTTGCCCTATCGGTAGTTACATTGCCTCAGCGCAACGTGCCCCACAGGTCATATTCCCCAGCCTCGTCCACCTCGACCGAGACGATGTCGCCGGGTTTGAGGTCTTCGAACCCTTCGTCGACGAACAGGTTGCCGTCAATTTCGGGGGCGTCGGCCTTGGTGCGGCAGATGGCAGCCTCGTCATCGACCTCATCCACGATCACGTCTAGCCTTTGTCCGACCTTTGCGGCCAGCTTCGCCTCGGATATCGCCTGCGCTTTTTCCATGAACCGTTCCCAGCGGTCCTGTTTGACTTCGGACGGGACATGATCGGGCAGGTCGTTCGAGCGCGCCCCGGCCACGTTTTCGTATTGAAAACAGCCGACACGATCCAATTGAGCCTCGTCCATCCAATCCAGCAGGGTCTGGAACTCGGACTCGGTCTCGCCGGGATAGCCAACGATAAAGGTCGAGCGTAGGGTGATATCGGGGCAGGTCGCGCGCCATGCGGCGATCTCGTCCAGCGTTTTGGCAGCCGCCGCCGGGCGGGCCATGCGTTTCAGAACGTCTGGGTGGGCGTGCTGGAACGGAATATCCAGATAGGGCAGCACGTTGCAGCCCGCATCGGCCATCAGCGGAATCAACTCGCGCACATGCGGGTAGGGATAGACATAGTGCAGGCGCACCCACGCATCGAACTGCCCCAACTCTCGCGCCAGATCGGTGATGTGGCTGCGAACCTCGCGATCTTTCCACGGGTTCACGTCATATTTGCGATCCAGCCCATAGGCAGAGGTGTCCTGAGAAATCACCAGCAGCTCACGCACGCCATTGTCGACCAGCTTTTCGGCCTCACGCAGCACGGCGTGGGCGGGGCGGCTGGCCAGTTTGCCGCGCATGTCAGGGATGATGCAGAACTTGCACTTGTGGTTACAGCCCTCGGATATTTTCAGATAGCTGTAGTGGCGCGGGGTCAGTTGCACGCTAGCCGCGGGCAGCAGGTCTACAAACGGGTCGGGATCGGGTGGAACGGCTTGATGTACGGCGTCCAGCACTTGTTCGTATTGATGCGGCCCGGTGACGGCCATGATGCGGGGGTGATGCTCGCGGATGTAATCCGGTTCGGCACCCAGACAGCCGGTGACAATGACCATGCCGTTTTCCACTAGTGCCTCACCAATCGCGTCCAGCGACTCGGCCTTGGCGCTATCCAGAAACCCGCAGGTGTTCACGATCACGGCATCTGCGCCTGAATAATCGGGCGAAATCCCGTATCCTTCGGCCCGCAGGCGCGTCAGAATACGCTCACTATCCACCAAAGCCTTGGGGCAGCCCAAAGACACCATACCAATGGTGGGCTGGTTCGGACGGGGCGTGTCGGTGATCCGGGCGGCAGGCGCCAGGTCGGGGCGGAGGTTCGGCGGGTTCGTGGTCATGGCGCGGCATATAGTGGGGAACGCTTCCCCTTGCAAATGGCCGCTGGGCTTAGAATGATAATTTCAACGCATAACAAAAAGCAAAGAGCGGTAAAATGAAGTGGCTGGTGCGCATTCTCTTTCTCATCGTGGCCGTGATCGGGCTGGTTATCGGGGCTTTGCTGATGATGCCCGGCGACAAGCTGGCGCGTATCCTGGCCGAGCAGGTCAAGGCCGAAACGGGCCGGGATCTGACCCTGACAGGAGATGTGAAACTGTCATTCTGGCCAGTGCTAGGGATGGAGACCGGGCCTGTGACGTTCAGCAATGCCCCTTGGGCCGGGTCCGAGCCGATGCTCAGCGCGGATCATCTGGCCGTTGGTGTGGATGCGGCGGCGTTGATGTCAGGGGATTTGCGTATCCGGCGGGTGATTGCGGAAAACCCGACGCTGCGGTTGGAACTGTCTGACGGGCGCGGCAATTGGGAGTTTGGCGCGTCAGCGCCTGCGGCGGCGTCCTCGGGATCTGGCACCTCTGCCGCCCCGCAGGGGCAACCGGGTGTCGTAACGCTGGATAGGCTGGAATTAACAAATGCGCGTCTGCTCTATCTGGAAAACGGGGCGGTGACGTTCGATTTCTCGCAAGTCGACCTGTCGGCAAGCTGGCCCGAGGTCACAGCACCGTTGTTGCTGGAGGCGAAAATGGCGGTACCAGGGGGCGCGGTTGAGGTGGATATGAAAATCCCAGATCTGCCCGCTTATGCAACCGGCGCGGCCACCCAGTTGGATCTGTTGCTGCGCGCGCCCGGGGGTGAAGTCGACTTTGACGGTCGCGTGAATCTTGCCGGAGAGATGGACGGCGACCTGCACCTTAAAACCCAAAATACCGAGACATTGCTGGCCGCTTTCGGACAGCCCGGTACAGCCGTGCCTTTGGGTCTGGGTCGCCGCGCGGAACTGGTCGGTCGTATGACCTATACGCAGGACGGGCGTCTGTCGGTGCGTGAATTGGTGGCGCAACTGGACGACAACCGCCTGACCGGCGAGGCGGATATCGTGATCTCGGACCCACCACAGATCACCGCGCGGTTTGACGCGGGCGATTTGGATCTGTCCCGATTCAACGAGTCTAATGGAGGCTCGGGCGGTGGTGGCGGCGCTGCGCCAAGCCAATCCGATGGCTGGTCGACCACACCGATTGACGCCTCGGCGCTGGCTTTGGCGAATGGGCAAATCCGGCTGAAGGCGAATTCGATAGCAGTGCCCGACCTGACCCTTGGTCCCAGCGATCTGACCTTGAATCTGGACCGGTCACGCGCGGTGTTGCAGATGAACCCGGCCACCTTGTTCTCGGGTCAGTTGACCGGTCAGGTCGTCGCGAATAACCGCAACGGGCTGTCTGTCGGTGGCAACATGAAGGCAGACGGGATCGACATCCAACAGGCCCTGATGACGCTGGCCGATATTGACCGATTGTCCGGCACGGGCACCGGTTCGTTCGAGTTTCTGGGCGTTGGGCAAAGCGAGGATCAGATCATGCGTTCACTCAGCGGCAAGGGTCGCGTGGATGTGGGGCAGGGGGTGATCAACGGGTTCGACCTGGACCGCCTGATGGGGCGGGGCGAAGGGTCAGGCGGCACTACTGTGTTCAACAGTCTTGCCGCTAGTTTCACCATTGATCAGGGTGTTCTCAGTAATGATGACCTGCTGATGTCACTGGATAATTTCCGTGCCGATGGCGCCGGTCGCGTCGGCTTAGGCGAGCGCAATATCGACTATCTGTTCACCCCCACAGCGTTGCGGGCAAATTCTGGTCAGGGCCTGTCGGTGCCGGTGCGCATTGTTGGACCGTGGAGTAATCCGTCGATCAAACCCGACCTCAGTAAAGTGATCGAAGCGGCCGCCGAAGGCAAAATCAAAGAACTTGAGGACGACGCCAAACAACAGGTGCTGGACAAGGTCAGCGACGAGCTTGGGACTGCCGTGACAGACTCCGAAAGCATCGAGAATGCGGTGAAGAACAAATTGCAGGAAGAGGCCACGAAAGGGCTGCTGAAATTGCTGGGCGCGGATTGAGCGGCGGGGCGCAAGACGCGCCCCAAGGCTCTAGATTGTCTGATCGTAGTCGCCCACGCCGGGTTCTGTACGGATGACAGCGTCGATATCGGCAAATATCGCGCGCATTTCATCCTCGCTTTCGCTGCTTTCGCAGACCACGACCAGATTGGGCGTGTTCGAGGATGCCCGCACCAGACCCCAGCTGCCATTGTCCAGAATGACCCGAGCGCCATTGACGGTGACGACCTCTTTGATCGCGCGTCCGGCAAAGGAATCTCCCGCCTCGGATTTGGCCACCAGCTTGTCGACCAGACGGGCGAGTATGTCATATTTCTCGGTATCTGCCGCATAGGGCGACATGGTGGGAGTCGACCAAGTCTTGGGCAGGGCCTTGCGCAGATCAGACATGCTCTGATCGGGGTTGCGGTCCATCAGTTTGCAGATCTCAACCGCCACGCGCATGCCGCAGTCATAGCCACGCCCGATCGGTTCAGCCAGAAAGTAGTGGCCCGACTTCTCGAACCCGGCCAGCGCATTGATTTCCTTGACCCGGCGCTTCATGTGGCTGTGTCCGGTTTTCCAGTAATCTGCCTTGACCCCACGGGCCTGCAACTGCGGATCACTTGCGAACAGACCGGTTGATTTCACATCAGCCACAAAGGTCGCGTTCGGGTACAGTTTGGCCAGATCGCGGGCCATGATCACACCGACCTTGTCGGCGAAAATCTCTTCACCTTCATCATCGACAACACCACACCGGTCGCCGTCGCCGTCAAACCCCAGCGCCAGGTCGGCACCGCTGGATTTCACGCTGTCGGACATGTCGTGCAACATCTCCATCGCTTCGGGGTTCGGGTTGTAGTTGGGGAACGTGTAGTCCAGCCGGGTGTGGCTGGGCACAACCTCGACCCCCATTCGTTCGAATATCTTGGGCGCAAAGGCCGAGGCGGTGCCGTTCCCGGTGGCGCAGACCACTTTCAGCGGGCGAGACATTTTGAAATCGCCGACCAGATCGTCGATATAAGCCTCTTTCACGCCGTCCACGAACTCATACGAGCCACCCTCATGGGGTTGTCCTTCGCCATTCAGGACGATATCGCGCAACTCGGACATCTCATCGGGGCCATGGGTCAGAGGACGCTCAAACCCCATCTTGACCCCGGTCCAGCCGTTGGGATTGTGGCTGGCAGTGACCATAGCAACCGCCGGCACGTCCAGATGAAATTGCGCGAAATAGGCCATGGGGCTGAGCGCTGGGCCGATATCCTTGACCTGAATGCCGGCCTGCATCAGCCCCAGGATCAGTGCGTTCTTGATGGCCAGCGAATAGTCGCGGTAGTCGTTTCCCACCGCGATCACCGGTGCAATCCCGCGCCTGCGCATCTGCGTCCCAAGCCCCAGACCCAGCGCGGTCATGCCGGGCAGGTTGATTTCCTCGGGGTATTTCCACCTGGCGTCATATTCACGGAAACCCGTGGGTTTGATCATGGCATCGCGCAGAAAGCTCCAGGTGTTCGGGGTCACCTCGGGGATTGGTTTGGTCATAGAAAATCTCAATCGTTAAATCTGAATGGGGTTTGCCTTGGCCAGCGCATCAAAGCGCATCAAAGTGTCAATAAGTTGCGGCATCTGGTCAAGATAGATCATATTGGGGCCGTCAGATGGCGCATTGTCAGGGTCCTGATGGGTTTCAATGAACACAGCTCCGACACCCAATGACACTGCCGCACGCGCCATGACCGGCGCAAACTCCCGCTGACCGCCAGAGGACCCACCTTTGCCACCTGGTTGCTGTACCGAATGCGTTGCGTCCATCACGACCGGGTAGCCCGTTTTCGCCATCTGCGGCAGGCCGCGCATATCAGCAACCAGTGTGTTGTATCCAAAAGATGTGCCGCGTTCCGTCAGGAGGATATTCGTGTTTCCCGTGCTTTCGATCTTGTCAACGATGTTGCCCATTTCCCAAGGCGCAAGAAACTGACCTTTCTTGACGTTAACGGCTTTCCCGGTTTCACCAGCAGCCAGCAACATATCCGTCTGGCGGCAGAGAAAGGCGGGAATCTGCAATACGTCTACGGCCTCGGCCGCTAGGGCACATTGGGATTCAGTATGAACATCAGTCAGAACAGGAATACCCATCGAGTTGCGAATATCGCTCAGAACTTTCAATCCAGCGTCAATACCCAGGCCACGGACACCGGACAAGGAAGTACGGTTAGCTTTGTCATATGACGCCTTGAAAACGTACTGTGCTCCGGCCGCATCGCAGGCCTCTTTCATTTTGCCGGCGATCATCTGGGCATGATCGGCGCTTTCAAGCTGACATGGACCGGCAATGATTGTCAGAGGCAGATCATTGCCGACCGTGAGATCGGAGATTTTTACATGTTTCATGTGTCTTACGAGGATACCTGTTCACGAAGGACCGACGCGGTAAGCGAGATCAACAGGTAGATACCAGCAAACAACAGGAATGCCAAAATCGTATTTTCGAATTTCCTCGGATAGGTCGGATCCTGGCTGGGAACCGGGTTCACTGAGACGGTCAGATACCGTACCTTGCGGTTGGCCTCGGTCCGGGTGGTTTCCATTTGCTGCATGGCTGCTTGCAGCATCATGTCCCGTGCAGCCAGATCAGCCTGCGCAGTCTGGATTCGCAAGGTCAGACGCACCAGCGAGTTTTCGCCAGCCGAGACATCCAACATCTCGGCGTTCAGCTCCTCCAGCACTTCTTCGAAGCGCGCAATTTCGGCGCGTACACCGTCCACTTTGGCCTGATTGGGCCGCAGATTGTCTAAAAGCGAAGCCAGTTGCAGTTCTTTATCCTGCAATTGCGCCTCAAGCGTGTTTATTCGGCCGCGTAGGCCGGCAAGCACGTTTTCTGGGTCTAGCAGAGCGCCTTGCAGCTGCGCTTCGATCAGGGCTTCCTGCGCTTTGTTGCGCGCCTCCTGCGCCAGTTCGAAACTGGCCACGGCGTCGCGCATCTGGTCTTCGCGTTTCAGTTCGGACAGTCCGTTGATGGTGTCTTCGGCATAGGACAGCAACCTGTCCGAGATCGCGACTGCGATATCAGGTGTGGGCGCGGCGACCTCCATTCGGATGATGCCGTCGCTGGGGTCATAGCCGATGGTGATCATCCGCATGTACAGCTTGTGGGTCTCTTCCAGACTTGCGTCGGGCGACAGACGCTGGATCGGATCAATCCAGTCCTGTTTGAATATCTCGGAAAACCCCATATCGCGCTCAAGCCGTAGCAGAGCGTCCTTGGATTCCAGAAATTCCTGCGTGGCAACCGAGTCCTGCGCGGTTGCGTATTGGGTGCCCGCCAAGAAACCTCCGAATGAGGCTCCGCCGCCATCCGCTTGAAGTATGGAGAAGGCCGAATCGCTGGCATACATCGGCGTTGCAAAGCGATAGAAATAAGTCCCGACCACAAGCGTCGGCAGCAATACAAACACTGCCAAACGCGCAAACAGAGCAAACAGTTTGCGCCTGCGGCGGCGCGCGATGTCCTTCTGAATTTGCCCGATCTCATAGTTGCGCCGTTCCGCGGGGCTCATCTCGGGGCCGGGCAGAGTTTCGGGCGATTGCAGAATGGGCTGAGGCAGTTGGATCGTCACCTTGTCTTTGGTTTCATCTTCGACACGCTTTTTCTCGGCGGCAAGGTCCAGCAGACTGCTGCGTTCGAATGGGTCGATACCCTTTTTGCGCAACAAGCGCACAGCATCATAATCCGAGTCCGCCTCGACCCCGTTTTTCTGCGCCAGCTTTCGCGCAATGCGAAGCTGCCGACCGGTTAGCCCCTCAGCCTTGATCTTTTCCAGCTCAGAGGTCTGTGCATCATTGGCCGCCTCGGGTGGTTGCGTCGCTTTGCGAATGCGTGAGATCGCGTCGGCGCGGGCCTCGGCATCTGCCGGACCCTGACGTTTGCGTCGCCAGTTGTATATTCTAGCCTTGGGTTTGGTAGTCATACAGTTGTTTTGCCTCTTCCAAGGAGTCGAACACATGCAGTTGCCCATCGACAAGGACAGCGGCCTGCTGTGCAAATTTTTCTAACACGGTCGGGTTGTGCGACACGATCACCAATGTCGTCGTCCGAAGCCTTTCTTGCAGGATATCCCCTGCTTTTCTGTTAAATTCGACATCCGTCGTGGCGGGCATGCCCTCGTCAATCAGATACATGTCGAAGTCCAGCGCCAGCATCAGCGCAAAAGTAAACCGCCCCCGCATCCCCGAGGAATAGGTCGCCATCGGTTGATCGAAATACTCGCCCAGACCACATAGCCACTTGCAATAGGCTTCGACATAGTCGGGGTCCATACCATAGATCTTGGCGATATAACGCGCGTTTTCCAGTGCCGACAGTTTGTTGGCCACGCCACCCGTAAACCCCATTGGAAAGGACACCCGGCAGGATTTGCGGATGACGCCTTCGTCCGGCTTTTCCAACCCCGCCATCATGTTGATCAACGTGGTTTTGCCCGTCCCGTTCGGGGCGAGAATGCCGATTGAGGTGCCAAGTTCGACCCGGAACGAGACCCGGTCCAGGATTACCTTGCGGCGTGTCCCGGTCCAAAAGGACTTACTGACATTCTCGAACTCAAGCATTTTGGGCCTGTCTGCTTATTCTTGCCGCAGCCGGACGGCGTGATCTCATGACTCATGTCCGGCCATGTTGGCGGCATTATGTCCAGTTTTGCACATGATGATCAATCCGCGCTGCCGCAGGCTGTTGTTATTGTGACTTTTCCATCTGTTGGTTCTCGCCACTGCGGTGACTATCTTTGTTGCCAAGTGTCAACCACTGTGCTTCAGGAAACCTTGCGATCTGATGAATTCCCTCGAAAAAGACATCGCCGCCTGCAGAATCTGCGCCGACAGGTTTGCCGCAACCGAAACGGCGCATGAACCACGCCCGGTCGTCTGGTTTCGGCAAGGTACCCCGATCCTGATCGCAGGGCAGGCGCCGGGCGCGCGGGTTCATGCCTCGGGCCGTCCGTTTACGGACCCCTCGGGGGATCGTCTGCGCGACTGGTTGGGGATCGGGGAAGACGTTTTTTATGACCGCGCTCGTGTCTCGATCGTGCCAATGGCCTTTTGCTTTCCGGGCTATGACGCGCGCAAGGCCGATCTGCCGCCGCCACCGATCTGCGGGCAGACGTGGCATGACAAGGTGATGCAGACGCTGGGTGATGTGCCGCTGACTGTGTTGGTCGGGGGGCATGCGCATAAATACCACCTCAAGGCGCGCGGGTCCGTGACCGAGACGGTACGCAACTGGCAGGACCATGCGCCGCGCGTCTTTTCCTTGCCTCATCCGTCGTGGCGGAATACGGCATGGATGAAGAAAAACCCGTGGTTCGAGGCCGACCTTCTGCCGGTCCTGCGCGCACGGGTGCAAGAGGTTCTGAATGACTGACATGACCGCTCTGGACTCGGCCCATTCCGGGATGGAGGCCGCGCCGCAGGACGATGCCGCCCGGTTGCGGTTCTTTGAGCGGCTGGCCGATAGCGAACTGTTCCTGCTTCTGACCGAAGAGGCAAAGGGCGAAAACATCTCGCCCGAGTTGTTTGACGTGGTCGATGGCCGCTTTGTTCTGGCGTTCGACCGCGAGGATCGTTTGGCGCGCTTTGCTGAACGCCCTGTTCCCTACGTCGCCCTGTCAGGGCGGGTGTTGTCGAATATGTTGGCCGGGCAGGGCATCGGATTGGGCCTGAATCTTGAGGTCGCGCCGTCCTCGATGCTGATCCCGTCCGAGGCGCTGGGCTGGTTGGCGACCACCTTGCAGCACGCGCCGGAAGAGGTGCAGCAGCACTTGTCGGAATTCCTGCCCCCAGTCGGTTTGCCCGACGATCTACTGACGGCTTTGGATGCCAAACTGGCAACGGCCGTTGGTCTGGCGCAATCCGCCTATCTGGTCGGCACCAAGACATCTGAGGGGGGGACCGGCCACCTTCTGGGTTTTGTCGGCGCGGTTGAAGGGGCGGAAGCGGCCTTGGCCAAGGCCGCGTCCGAAGCGCTGACTTTTTCAGGGATCGAGGCGGGCGCAATGGATGTGGGTTTTTTTGCAGCCCACGACGCTGCCGCGTCCGCTCTGGCGCAGGTGGGGCTACGGTTCGATTTACCGCAGCCGGAAACCTCTAGGCTCCTGCGGACCGCGCCGGGCAGTGACCCGGAAAAGCCACCAATCCTCAGATAAATAGGGCCTCACCAGATCCCGGCGAGGCCCGACAGGTTTATTCTGCAGCAGCTTCCAGCTTGTCCTGCGTACGGGTTTCAAAGTCGCTGGCTTCGTGGCGCTCATGAAGCTGCAAGTGCTTTTCGCCAAAGGGGCGGTTCACCATGCGTCCGCGCAGAACGGCTGGGCGTGCATCGATCGCTTTGGCCCAACGCATGACATTCTTATAGGATTCGACGTCCAGGAATTCGGCCGCATCATAAAGGCGACCCAGAACCAGTTGCCCATACCAGGGCCAGATGGCCATGTCGGCGATGGTATAGTCTTCACCAGCAATATAGGTGTTCTCCGCCAGTTGCTTATCCAGAACATCAAGCTGACGCTTGGTTTCCATTGTAAAGCGGTCGATCGGGTATTCGAATTTCTCGGGCGCATAGGCGTAAAAATGGCCAAATCCGCCGCCCAGATAGGGCGCGCTGCCCATCTGCCAGAACACCCAGTTCATCACCTCGGTCCGCTCGGGTCCTGACTTGGGCAGGAAGGCGTCAAACTTTTCGGCCAGATGGAACAGGATCGAGGCGCTTTCGAAGACGCGCACTGGCTTGTCGCTGGATCGGTCCCACAGCGCAGGGATTTTCGAGTTTGGGTTGGCTTCGACAAAGCCCGACCCGAACTGATCGCCTTCACCGATATTGATCAGCCACGCATTATACTCGGCTTCTTCATGACCCAGGGCTAGCAATTCTTCCAGCAGTACCGTGACCTTCACGCCGTTTGGCGTGGCCAGTGAATACAGCTGCAGGGGATGGCGTCCGACAGGCAAATCCTTATCGTGGGTTGCACCGGCGATGGGGCGGTTGATATTGGCAAACTGCCCGCCATTCTGACTGTCCCATGTCCAGACCTTCGGGGGGGTATAGGTCGATTGCTCGCTCATCTCTTGCCTTTCTCAGCAAATCTGGGGTGAATTGTCCGTCCGTCACAACAGCTAATATTGCAAAGCGCCGAGTCCAACCCCGGTTGTTTGCTTCTTTCTGTAACATTCGGCAGGAATAGTCTCACGTTTCTTCATTCGACGTCACAGGCCCGCGAGCAGGACTGCTCTGTCGGCTGGAATCACCTATTGTCTGAGCAGACCCGGAACACGGGTGCCCCTTAAACCTGAGGACAAAAGGACGACCTATATGAAACGTTTTGCCCTAACCGTTGCAGCGACCCTGGCTTTCGCTGTTCCCGCTTTTGCCGGTGATCAGTATGTAGACGGTACCGGATTCGCTGTATCGGGTTACGATGTTGTAGCCTACCGCAGCCTGGATCAGGCCCCGGTTGGTCAGTCCCAGCCAGAAGGTGTGCGTGGCCGTTCCGACATCACCGCAGAATATAACGGTGCGACATGGGCGTTCTCGACTGAAGAGAACCGCGACAAGTTTCTGGAAAACCCCGCCTATTACGCACCGGAATATGACGGGCACTGTGCCTATGGTGTTTCGCGCGGCGGTAAGGTTCCGGCAAACCCGAACCTGTGGCGCATCGTTGATGACAAGCTGTACCTGAACATCACCGATGTAGTTGTTGGGTTCTTTGAAGAAGACATTCCGGGCAACATCAACCTGGCCGAAGGCAACTGGCCGGGGATCGAGCCTGCGAAAGCATCGACTGCAGTCATTCCGAAATTCACTTCGAAAGGCCCGATCTCGAACTAAGGGTCCACTCACAGAAAAGCCCGGCTGTCTATTTGCCGGGCTTTTTTACGTTTTGATCAGCTTGCCAGGCAGAATTCGTCTCGTATCTGCTTACTTGCATCAAAGCGGATACGCACGTTTTTGGCGCCGGGGAATTTGCGATCGCGGATTGTATCTGGAACGACAACCTCTCCACCGCCGGTTTCCTTAGCCTGAAAGCTCAGCACTTCGGTTTCGGTACGGCGTGCACCAGCTAGAACCGAAGTGGGCAAAGCCACCCGGTTTTGCCCCTGCCGAACGGGCGAGGACACGAAATAGGTCAGGTTACGGCCATGAAAGCCGACCGCCTCGGGGATGTGATCGGAATCGGCAATCGAGTCAGCGGTGCAAGTCTCGTCCGCGCCGCTGGCACCTCGCGGAAGCGCTTTGTTCAAAAGCGTCCGGCAGGCATCGATATCGGTAATATCCAGCGAGATGACCCGCTTGCGCAATTTCGGACGTCGTGGTTTGCCGGTCTGCGCGCCCTTGCTGACCAAACCTTCCAGCCGCAACAGGTCATAGGCTTCTTTCGCACGGGTAAATTCCGAGCTGTCGCCCCTGGTTCGATCAGAATGCACATTGAACGCAATGTTGCGCCACGCTTGTCTGATATCCTCAGAACCGGCGGTCTGATCTAGGCCAAGGGCGGCCAGCGCCGCAGCGCGGGCCTTCATCTTTTCAACAGCTTCCATACCCAAAACACTCGTTAAAACAACAACGTGCTCTTAGTGTTGGGATGGCCGCATTTTTGTCAAATTTGATGGTTTTTTGAGGCTAAACGTAGAACAATCCCGCCATGCACTGCAGGATTGTTCTGGTGAATGTGCTTGTGAGAGCCGACTTTTCGCTCAGGCCACGTTTTGCAGATCGGCTTTAGGCGTAATGCCCAAGGCGAAACAAACGTTGCGGGTCAATTCGGGGCGATTCAGCGTGTAGAAATGCAGCTTGTCCACACCGCCCTCGATCAAATCCGAGCAGAGCTCGGTGCACAGTGCGGTTGCCAGCAAGTCTTCGCGGTCGTCGCGGATCGCCTTGTCAAAAGCCTGTTCAACCCACGCGGGGATACGTGTGCCGCAGCGTTTGGCAAAACTGCGCGCGCCCTTCCAGTTTTCGATGGGCAGGATGCCCGGCACGATGGGCTTGTCGATGCCCGCCTTGGCGCACGCATCGCGGAAGCGAAAGAACGTCTCGGCTTCGAAAAAGAACTGTGTCAGCGCCTCGTCGGCTCCCGCGTCCAGCTTGGCTTTCAGCCAGTCAATGTCCGTACGGGCGCATTGGGCCTCGGGGTGGATGTCGGGATAGGCACCCACGCGGATGTTGAAGTTTCCAGTGTCAGCCAGTGCCTTGATCAGTTCAACCGAATTGGCAAAACCTTCCGGGTGAGGCACGAACTTTTCCTGTCCTTTGGGGGGATCGCCGCGCAAGGCCACGATGTCCCGCACGCCTGCTTTTGCAAAGGAATCGGCGATTTTCAGGGTTTCTTCGCGCGTGGCATCCACACAGGTCAGGTGCGCGGCAACCGGCAGGCCGGATGATTTGTGCAAGGTGGCGACCGCGTCGCGAGTCAGCTCACGTGTTGTGCCGCCTGCGCCGTAGGTGACCGAGACGAATCGGGGCTCAAGCGGGGCGAGCGTTTGAACCGTATCCCAAAGGCGGAACGAAGCTTCGAGCGTTTGGGGCGGGAAGAACTCGAATGAAATCTCAGGTTGGGTCATCATGGCCTCGCATATTCCAGTTGTGGGTCTTGTGCCATGTGACGCATTGTGAGACAAACTCATATTCCTCAAGAACAACATGAGTTCCATTGAATGCATATCGAATTTCGGCACCTGCGCACAATCAAGGCGATTCATGAGTGCGGCGGGTTGGCCCGCGCGGCGGATCAGTTGAATATCACTCAGTCGGCGCTGAGCCATCAGATCAAAGGTCTTGAGGATCAGGCCGGCGTGGAATTGTTCCTGCGCCGCTCCAAACCGATGAAACTGTCTGCGGCGGGGCTGCGCCTGTTGCGGCTGGCCGAACAGATTCTGCCGCAGGTCGAAGCGACGCAGCAGGAGTTCACCTCGCTGCGCGATGGGCGCACTGGTCGAATGCATATCGCCATCGAGTGCCATGCCTGCTTCGAATGGCTTTTTCCGGTGCTGGAATCCTTTCGCAAATCCTGGGGCGATGTGGATGTAGATATCCGCCCCGGTCTGGCCTTTGACGCTTTGCCCGCGCTGCAAAAGGAAGAGGTCGATCTGGTCGTCTCGTCCGACCCTGAGGACCTGCCGGGGGTCGAGTTCATCAAACTGTTCGACTATGACGCGGTGTTTGTTGCGGCCTCGGCACACCCATTGGCGCAGAAGAATTTCATCGAGGCCGAGGATTTTCGCGGCCAGACCCTAATCACGTACCCGGTCGAGCGCACCCGGTTGGATGTATTCAGCCAATTGCTGATCCCGGCGCGGGTAGAACCAGCCGCTATTCGGCAGGTGGAACTGACGGCGGTGATCTTATTGCTGGTCGCATCAAATCGCGGAATTTCGGTGTTGCCAGACTGGGTGGTGAGGGAAGTGAAGTACAATTCAGACTATGTGACCCGCCCGCTGACCAAGGATGGGATCACCCGTAGCTTGTATGCGGCAGTGCGGGCTGAGGACCTTGAAAAACCCTATGTGCAGGAATTGATCGACCTTGCCGGAACCGAGGCGCGCAAGCTGCAATCGCAATAGGCGGGAAACGCGGGTCTGCTATGCGCATCAAGCCTCTTGGCAAGGGCGCATTGCATCAGTATACGCGCGGTTTGACCGAACAGGAGCCGTGGGACAATGGTAGGCAGTGCAAACCTCAACATCATGATCAAAGCCGCGCGCAAGGCGGGGCGGTCTCTGGTCAAGGACTTTCGTGAAGTCGAGAACCTGCAAGTCTCGATGAAAGGCGCGGGCGATTTTGTCTCCAAGGCCGATATTGCTGCTGAAAACATCCTGAAAGAGGAACTGCTGGGTGCCCGCCCGACCTATGGCTGGCTGGGTGAAGAAGGCGGCGGGCAGGCCGGTGAAGACCCGACACGCCGCTGGATCGTTGACCCGCTGGACGGCACCACCAATTTCCTGCACGGGCTGCCGCATTGGGCGATTTCTATCGCTTTGGAACACAAGGGCAAGATCGTTGCCGGCGTGATCTATGACCCCGCCAAGGATGAGATGTTCTTTGCCGAAAAAGGTGAGGGCGCGTGGATGAACGACACCCGCATCCGCGTTTCGGGCCGCCACCGCATGATCGAGTCCATTTTCTCGACCGGTTTGCCCTTTGGCGGACGTTCTGATTTGCCTGCGACCCTTCAGGATCTGGCGCGGATCATGCCCACTTGCGCAGGCGTGCGCCGCTGGGGCGCTGCGGCGCTGGATATGGCCTATGTGGCTGCAGGCCGTTACGAGGGCTTCTGGGAACGCCGCCTGAACGCGTGGGACGTGGCTGCTGGTATCATCATCGTGAAAGAAGCCGGTGGCTTTGTGCAGGCTCTGAACCCCGAAGGTAGCGTCTTGGAAGATGGCGAGGTTATCTGTTCGAATGAACCGATCTTCGACCAGTTCTCGAAGGTGATCCGGGGCTGACTTGCAGAACCCTGAGACGAACAAGCGCGCCCTGTCCGAGGCGCGCTTTTTTGTTGTCGGCAGCACAGGCGATCAAGGCCGCCAATGTCGTGCAAGGATATGCATCTACCGGCGCGGGATTCGGGGGATGCGGGATTGTGACAGTTTGTATGTATGCTCGGGGTGCGGCGGGTGGCCATGTGTTCGGTTCCAATACCGCGTACCGCCCCGCCGGGCCCAAAGCGGGATGCACAAAAGCAGACCGACAAAGAACCCGCCGGTATGAGCCCAATAGGCAACGCCGCCTTCGTCCGGGTTGCTGGCAAGGCTGCCCAGGAATTGCATCCCCAGCCAGACCCCCAGCATGACGAAGGCCGGGATGGTGAAAACCCGCACATAGACGATCAGGATCAGCAGAATATCCACGCGGGCCTTAGGGAACATCAACAGGTATCCCCCCATGACCCCGGCGATTGCACCAGAGGCCCCGATGGTCGGCACCACTGATCCCGGGGCCGTCAGGACGTGGATCAGGCCTGCTCCGATACCGGCCATCGTATAGAAAAGCAAAAAGGGCAGGTGGCCCATCTCGTCTTCCAGATTGTCGCCGAATATCCAAAGGAACAGCATGTTCCCTGCCAGATGCATCCAGCCGCCGTGAAGGAACATTGAGGTGAACAGCGTCTCATACGCGACCCCGTCTTCGATCCGGGCCGGGATGACCGCGTAGTCGAAATAAAGCCGGTTGAGCAACCGCGCGTCATTCATGATGCCTACATAACTGAGGAAAATCAGAATGTTCGCGGCCATCAGCAGATAGACGACGTATGGGGTGCGCCCCGAGGGGTTATGGTCACGGATCGGAAACATGGCGCGACGCTGGGCTTTCGGGCGGGCAAGGTCAAGGTACGTTTACGCAGCATACGGCATGGTGGCGAGGTGTGTGACGAAGACTTGAACGAGCCCAAGGGTTGACGCAGCCTGTCTGCGCGTCACCATAGACACATGAAACACATCGCCTCAGCCTTTGTCGTGCTGGTCGCAGGCACCATCGCTGCCCATTCACAGGACTGTCCCGCCGCTCCGGATCACTCGGACGGGGTGGCCGGGATTATCTCTCAAATTCAACAGGCCGAGACCGAGCGCGCCGCGCAGGTTTTGTCGGGCAAGCTTTGGGAGTTTTGGACAGATGCACCGGATAGCAAGGCACAAGTCGCGCTGGACAGGGGGATGACACGTCGTAGTCAAAGCGATCTGCTGGGCGCAATCGAAGACTTCAACTCGCTGATAGATTACTGCCCATCTTATGCCGAAGGGTATAACCAGCGCGCCTTCGCCTATTTTCTGGGCCGGGATTATCAGGCCGCTCTGCCGGATCTGGATCGGGCAATCGAACTGTCGCCCAATCATGTGGCAGCAATCAGTGGGCGTGCACTGACTTTGTTAGGGCTTGGGCGGATCGACGAAGCTCGCGAGGCTTTGGAACAGGCGCTGGAGCTGAACCCGTGGCTCTCTGAACGCCACTTGATGGACCCCGGAGGGCCGTTGGCACCACAAGGCCAAGACATCTGAAATACAAAACCCCCGACCAAACAGGCCGGGGGTTTTCGATCTTGGGACTTAGCCGACAAGACCGTTATCGGCGCGTTTGATCGCAATGACCGACGAGCGCGGCGTGCCGCCGTCGGGCCAGTTGCTGCCGGGGTGCTGGATGCCGACAAACATGGTCCGCAGGTCTGTGGACCACGCCAGACCGGTCACCTCACAGCCGTTCGGGCCAGTCATGAAGCGTGCAATCTCACCGGTCACGGGATCACCAACCAGCATCTGGTTGTTGCCGTTGCCTGCGAAATCTTCCTCGTTGTCGTCATTCCCGTCTGTCTGGATCCAGATCAGACCGGTCGAATCGATCACCATACCGTCGGGCGAGTTGAACAGGTTGCCCTCGTTCACGTTGGGCGAACCGGCGCGGTCATCGGAATGCACGGTGGGGTTGCCTGCCATGACGTACAGGTCCCAATCGAACGCTTGGGCGGCGTGGTCGTCATTGGCCGGACGCCAGCGAACGATCTGACCATACTTGTTGGCTTCACGCGGGTTGGCCGCGTTGACCGAGGTATCATCACCACCGGCGTTTGGCTTGACGCCGCGGTTCTTGTTGTTGGTCAGGCAGCAATAGGCCTCGACCGCGACCGGGCTGGAGGCGACCCATTCGGGGCGGTCCATGGTGGTGCCGCCCGCTTTGGAGGCGGCCATGCGGGTAAAGATGCGAATCTCGGCATCGTCCATTCCGGTGGTTTCCGCGGTCAGAGCCAGCCATTCACCCTTCATGTCGTCGTTGAACTTGGCGACATAAAGCGTGCCGTCGTTCAGCAGGCTCTCGGTTTCACCACCGGGCTGATAGGTGCCGTTCGAGACGAACTTGTACAGGTATTCACCACGTTCATCGTCGCCCATGTAGACAACCACGCGACCGTCGGCAGCCAGGGTGACTTCGGCGTTCTCGTGCTTGAAACGACCCAGACCAGTGTGTTTGACAGGGGTGCTGTCAGGCTTGGTTGGGTCAATCTCGACGATCCAGCCTGCGCGATGCGGCTCGTTGGGGTTCTTCGAGGTGTCAAAGCGCGGGTCAAAGAACTCGTAACCGTTCCAGCTTTCGGCCTTGATACCGTAGCGCGCCATACCGTCCGAGACCTTCTGGTCATAGGCGGCATTTTCATCCGACGAGCCGAAGTAGCCATTGAAGTTCTCTTCGCAGGTCAGATAGGTGCCCCAGGGCGTCTTGCCCGCACCACAGTTGTTCATGGTGCCCAACGAGGTGGTGCCGGTCGGATCAGCCTCGGTTTTCAGCAGGTCATGACCGGCTGCGGGGCCAACGATTTTCATCGGAGTGTTATGATGAATACGGCGGTTGAAGGGGCTGTCTTTGACAACAGACCAGCCCTCAGGGCCTTCGGTGATTTCCATGACTGTCACGCCTTGAATGTTCTGCAGCTTCAGAACATCGCCTGCGTTTGCCGGAACACCTTCCGTAGCGGCCGGCAGGTTGATCTTGCGGTTGGGGTATTCGTGGTTGATCGCGATCAGTTCATGACCCTGGAACGAGAAGGTTTCCATCCCGTCAGTGTTCTCACCAAAGATACGGTCGGATTTTTCGACCGAACCACCATCGGCGATGTCATAGCCGTCGGCATCCGAGAACAGCGGATCGCCCCAGCGCATCATGACTTTCCATTCGTACCCTTCGGGGACGTGAACGGTGCCGTCGGTCTGGGCTGCGATCGGGGTAAAGGCAAAGCGCGACGCGTCAGCGGCCTGTGCCGAGGTCGAGCTGAGCAGACCTGTGCCCATTGCGGCAGCGCCCGATCCAAAGGCCACCACACCGGCCAGAAATCCACGGCGGGAAATGGCGCTTTCGACCACGCGGTCAAAGTCGTTTTCCTCGGGGCGGGGGAAGTGCAGCTCGTCCCAGTCGTCTGCGGAAAGTGTGGTGTTGTCGACGTCTTTCATGGATGGCTCCTGGCTAAAATGAAAGTTGATGAACGGCATTTAAGAGGTCTTTGTGACAGGTTCTTAACAGCGCCATTAAAGCCGCTGTATTTCGACCTGAAAATAGACTCATTTTTGATGCGCTGAAACGCGCCAAAGCCCTGTCTGCGAGACGCAAGCAGGGTTTTCAGTCATCAAAGCGGATTGATCACATCGTCGTGATTGGGTTAGCGCAGCCGCTGCCCATCAGCATTGAACCGATACGCTTTTTCGGGCGCGAACCCAAGACGCAGGTCTTGGCCTTCGGATATTGCGTGTTGCCCGAACAAGCGCGCCGTCACCGAATGGTTCTGAACGGTCGCAATGACGTTGGTATCACCGCCCAGCTTTTCGACATGGCTGACCTGCGCTGACAGGGGGCCGTCGTCAGACAGGAACAGGTCTTCGGGGCGAATACCAAGGGTGTCTGACCCCTGGTTTAGCAGGCTTTCGGGCAGGAAGTTCATCGAAGGAGATCCAAGGAATCCCGCGACAAACTGGTTGGCGGGGTTATTATACAGCTCCATCGGGCTGCCAATCTGTTCGACCCGCCCATCGCGCAGAACGACGATCTTGTCGGCCAGCGTCATCGCCTCGGTCTGGTCGTGGGTGACATAGATCATCGAGGCATCCAGTGCCCGGTGCAGGTTTGCAATCTCAATCCGTGTGTTCATCCGCAGCGCCGCGTCGAGGTTCGAGAGCGGCTCGTCAAACAGAAACAGTTTCGGCTCACGCACGATAGCCCGCCCGATGGCGACGCGTTGGCGCTGACCGCCGGACAGCTCAGATGGATAGCGGTCCAGATATTCCTCAAGGTTCAGCATCCGGCTGGCGCTGGCGACGCGCTCTTCGATCACCGCTTTGGGCTGCTTCTCTTGTTTCAGCGCCAGTGTCATGTTCCCGCGCACGTTCAGATGGGGATAGAGCGCATAGCTTTGGAATACCATCGCGATGCCACGTTTCGACGGCGGCACCAGATTGACGGTCTGGCCGTCGATATTGATCTCACCCGAGGACGCATCCTCCAACCCTGCGATCACCCGCAGCAGGGTGGATTTGCCACAGCCCGAGGGGCCTACGAAAACGACAAACTCGCCTTCTTCGACCTCAAGCGAGATGTCTTTCAGGACATGCACCTCGCCAAAGGACTTGTTCACATTGGTTAGGGTCAAAGCGGTCATGATGCGGGTACCTTAAGCGAAACGGACTGGCCGGTGCGGATGCTTTCATCGGCGGCCAGACAAATGGCAAGGGATTGGACGGCGTCATTCTTATGGCGCGTCAGGTCGATATCGTCAGCGATGGCGCGCAGCATATAGGCTTGCTCGGCGTCACAGAGTTCTTGATGGCCGGGTTCATCGGGCATCTCAACCGTATGGTCGCCGCCCGGAGTGTGGATCAACAAGCCGCCGACCTTGGTATGGCCGTCAATATCCGCCGACGCGCCCTTGTTGCCATCGGTGATCGAGACCGAGCCGTTGGGCGAGACGATGTCTTTCACGAAAAACGCGGTTTCGGACATCATCGGGCCCCATCCGGCCTCGTACCAGCCGACCGAGCCGTCCTCGAAAATCACCTGAAACTGGCCGTAATTATACATGTCGTCGGCGATCTCATCGGACAGGCGCAGGCCCATGCCATGCACGCGGACGGGCTGCGCATCGGTGATCTGGCACATCACATCCACATAATGCACACCACAATCCACGATGGGCGAGGTCGTCTGCATCAGCGCCTTATGTGTCTCCCACTCAGCGCCTGAGGATTGCTGGTTCAGGTTCAGGCGGAACACATACGGCCCGCCCAGGTCCCGCGCCTCGGCAATCAGGCGCATCCAAGAGGGGTGGTGGCGCAGGATATAGCCCACGACCAGTTTGCGGTTCAGGCGAGTGGCGGTTTCGACCACGCGCCGTGCATCGGCCACGTTGGTGGCCAGCGGCTTTTCGACAAACACATGCGCGCCAGCCTCCATTGCGGCGCAGGCGAAATCGGCGTGGCTGTCGGAATAGGTGGCGACGACCACCAAATCGGGTTTGGTCTCGGCCAGCGCGGTGTGGAAATCCGAATAGGCGGGGTATTGGCCCAGCTCGGGGTGATCCACGTGGCCCGAGCGGTTCACCAGCCCCACGATCTGCGCGTCCGCGTGGTTGTGATGAGCCAGCGCGTGGCTGAGACCCATATTGCCAAGGCCAGCGATCAGAACTTTGGTCATTTGACAGCTCCCGAAGTGATGCCGCGGATCAGTTGGCGCGAAAAGATGACATACAGAACCAGCACTGGCAGGATCGCCATCGACAGGGCCGACAGAACCGCGTTCCAGTCGGTGACGAACTGTCCGATAAAGACCTGACTGCCCAGCGTGAGCGTCTTGGTTTCTTCAGCCGGGGCGAGGATCAGCGGGAACCACAGGTCATTCCAGATCGGGATCATGTTGAACACGGCCACGGTCGCCATCGCGGGCCTGACCAGAGGCAGAACCAGTCGGAAAAAGATCGTATATTCCGACAGCCCGTCGATACGGCCCGCGTTTTTCAGATCATCACTGACCTGTCGCATGAACTCCGACAGGATGAACACGGCCAACGGCAGCCCTTGCGCGGTGTAAACCAGGATCAGCGCCCAAAGCGTGTTCACCAGCCCGGTGGCCACCATCATCTCAAGGATCGCCACAGTGCCGATGCGTATCGGGATCATGATCCCCAGCGCCAGATACAGCCCCATCAGCAGGTTGCCCTTGAACTGATATTCCGACAGCGCGTAGGCCGCCATGGCCCCGAACAGCAGGATGAAAAACAGCGATGCGACGGTGACGATCATAGAGTTCTGGAAGTAGAGGAAGAAATCCCCCTGCTTCATTACCGTCTCATATCCGATCATGGAAAAACTGTCGGCATTCGGCAGCGCCAGCGGCTCGCGGAAGATCGCGCGGCGGGATTTGAAGCTGTTGATGATGATCACAAAAACCGGGAACAGGGCGATCAGCGTGTAAAGGATCAGCGCCCCGTGCATCGCGGCGGTATTCAGCGGGTTATGACGTGCTTTGTTCATCGCTGGCCCCTCACAGTTGATACCGGCGCATCCGGGTCTGGATGCCGAACAGGTAAATGCAGACGCCCACAAGGATGATCGCGAACATGGCCCCGGCGATGGCGGAACCCATATGCGGGTCGCCCAATTGCAGTTGGAACCCAAAGAAGGTGCGGTACATGAAGGTGCCTAAGATATCGGTCGAGAAATCCGGCCCCGCCAGCGCGCCTTGTGCGGCATAGATCAGGTCGAACGCGTTGAAATTGCCCACGAAAGTCAGGATCGAGATGATCCCGATCGAGGGCAGGATCAGCGGTAGTTTGATCTTCCAGAAGGCCGAGGCCCCGGTGATGCCGTCGATCTCTCCGGCTTCAAGGATTTCCTCGGGGATGGTCAGCAGGGCGGCATAGATCAGCATCATCGGGATGCCCACAAATTGCCAGACCGAGATCAGCGCCAGCGTGGTGAGCGCATATTCCTCTTTCCCCAGCCACGGCGCAAACAGGGATTTCAGGCCCACGGCATCCAGCATCGACGGCGCGATGCCCCAGATGGGTGACAGGATCAGTTTCCATGCAAAGCCCACGATCACAAAGCTCAGGATCGTTGGGATGAATATCGCCGACCGATAGAGCGCCGAGAACCGCAGGCGCGGGTGGCTGAGCAGGGCTGCCAGTGCGATCCCGATGGGGTTTTGAACAAGCATATGGATCAGGAAGAACCAGAAGTTGTTGCCCAAAGCGTTCCAGAACTGCTCGGACCAGATGGGATCGAAAAACAGCGTTTGAAAGTTCTGCAAGCCCACGAACACGCGGCTCTGATCCACTTCGGAATAGAGCGCCAGCCGCAGCGTGTTGAACAGCGGGAAGATCATCACCGCCGTATAGACCAGCACAGCAGGGGCCAGAAACACGACGATATGCCAGCGGAAGCGGGGGCGGTTCATGGGTCAGCTTTCAAAGGGGTGTCAGGGGGTACTCGGGCGGGATGAGCCGCCCGAGTAGGGGTCAGTTTACTGGTGCGGCGCGTACCAGGAGGCTAGGCCTTCCTGCAACTCGGCGCCCAGTTCTTCGGGCGATTTGGCGCCCTTGATGGCGGCGACCGATGCGCCCCAGGTCTCATTCTCGAGGTTCGGCGTGCCGCGCGACAGGATTTGGTAGGTCGAGCGGATGGTCGATTCACACTCATCACGCCAGCCGACGATTTCCTTGGCTAGCGGGTCTTGCAGCTCGACCGGGGTGCTGGACAGCGGGAAAAAGCCGGGCAGGGCGTTGCCGAAGATTTCCGCGAACTCGGGGCTTGCGACCCAGGCCAGGAACGTCTCAGCCGCTTCGGGGTTCTCGGTGGCGGCGTTCATGCCGATGCCGATATCGGTGTGATCCGAGATATAGCAAGTGTCGCCCGCGTTGCGGACCGGCGGCTTGAATGCGCCCATCTGGAAATCGGCCTGCGTGTTAAAACCCGAAATCTCCCACGAACCGGCGGGATAAATCGCGGCGCGGCCTAGCGTGAAAATGTTCTGGCTGTCGGGATAGGTCTGTGCCTCATACCCGTCGCCCATATACTCGCCCCAACGGGCCAGTGTTGCGTAAGGTGCGGTCCAGGCCTCATCCGTCAGCTTCTGCTCACCTTTGATAAGCGCTTGACGGCCTTCTTCACCTTTCCAGTAGTTCGGGCCGATGTTGTTGTAACCCATTGTGGCGGCTTCCCACTGGTCATTGGTGCCCATCGCGATCGGGATATAGGTGCCGTCTTCCTTGATCTTGTCCAGCGCGGCAAAGAACTCATCCTCGGTGGTGGGCACTTCGATGCCTAGCTCGTTGAAGGCGTCCTTGTTGTAGATGAAGCCGTGGATCACCGAGGCCATCGGAACGCAGAAGCTGACCGCGCCGTCATCGGTCTGCCACGCGGATTTGGCGACGTCCGAGAAATTGCTCATGGCTTCAACGCCCGAAAGGTCCGTCAGGTGTCCTGCCTCATACAACGCCAGCGAAGCATCGAAGGGGCGACAAGTGATCAGATCACCGGCCGAGCCCGCATCCAGTTTCGAGTTCAGAACAGCGTTGTATTCGGCGGGCGCCGATGGGGTGAACTGGACCTTGATGCCGGGGTTGGCGGCCTCGAATGCGGGGATGATCTGGTCTTGCCACAGGGTCAGGTCATCGTTGCGCCAGCTTTCGATGGTGATCGTCACGTCTTCGGCCAAGGCCGATGTTGCCACCAAGGTTGTGCCCAACAGGGCCAGTTTCAGGCTTTTGTGTTTCATTTCAGTCTCCAAGTTGGTTAGCGGTTGTTATCTGTTGTAAGAACGGTGCTGAGGTTTCCGCCCGAGTTGCCCAGTTGGGTCATGGCCTCGGGCAATGACAGGCCGAGCGCCGCGATCAGGATCGCTGGTTTGACCTCACCCTTGGCTGTGTCCAGCGCGGATTGCGCGACAGCGGTGTCTACATTTGCAATACGCGCTACGATCCCTGCGGCGCGGGCGCGCAACTTGTCATTGTCGGCGCGCAGGTTGACCATCATGCCGTCATGCACATGCCCCAACTCTAGCGCCATAAGGGATGACAGCATGTTAAGGGCTATCTTCTGCGCCGTACCAGCCCCCATGCGGGTCGAGCCCGAGATCAACTCCGGCGGCGTGGCCAGCAGGATCGGGATGTCCGCATTCAGCAGCAGGGGGCTGCCTGCATTGTTGGCGATGCCGATCACCTTGGCACCTTTGGACTGTGCGATGGTGCTGGCGATTAGGGTGTAGGGTGTCGATCCACTGGCCGACACAGCGATGACAGTGTCATGCGGGCGCAAGTCTTGCAACGCGTCGGCAAGGCCCGCATCCGCGTCTTCTGCTGCGCCGGGCATTTCAACCCCGGTGGGCAGGCCGCCTGCCATGTGAATGCGCAGCCGCGCGGGTGAGATCGAAAACGTGCCGCCCAGCTCTTGGGCATCTGCGGCGGCCATCAATCCTGACGAGCCCGCCGCCACATAGTGCAGCACCCCGTCCGTACGCAAAGTCTCTGCCATTGCCAGTGCAGCCTGCGCGATGCTGTCGACGGCCCCCTCAACCGCCTGCGCCGCAGCGATTTGACCGGCGGCCAAGGCGCGGGCGGAGCCTGCCAGATCGCTCGGGTCAAGTCGTGCGGCATCAGTGTGCAGTTGTTCAGTCGACGGCAGCGTCAAGAGAATCCCCCTTACAGTTCCTTTACAATACCTATCTAATACCACCTGTCCATAACTTTCTTATTGCGACCGAGATGAACGATTTTTTCGCATAAATCTCTCTAAAATTGCTAATCATAGCAGGTTTGATCTTTTCTGATGGCAAAAGGTATTATAATGGTATTGTCATGAGTGAGTCTGAAAACCACGCAGTTTTGGCCGTTGATGGCGGTGGAACCCGATGCCGGGTTGCCTGCGATGTGGATGGTGAAGTCCATGCGGTCGAAACAGGTGCGGCCAATGTCTCAACCGATTTTGAGGGTGGTGCCGACCAGATCAGGACGGGCGTCGCGCGTTTGGCCGAACGTCTCGGACGGCCCGCCGCCGACCTGTTCGATTGGCCCGCTTTCGTAGGCTTGGCCGGAGTGACTGGGGACGCGGTAGCTGGGCGCTTGCAGGCTGTTCTGAACTTGACGAATGCCCGGGTGGAAGATGATCGGCCGGCCGCCGTCCGAGGGGCCTTGGGAGCAACAGACGGCCTTGTCGCGCATTGCGGCACGGGCTCATTCCTTGCGCTCCAGACCCGTGGTCGCATGCGGTTTGCTGGGGGATGGGGTTCAATCCTTGGGGATGAGGCCTCGGCCCAATGGGTCGGACGTCGCGCCTTGGCCGAAGCGTTGAACGTTGCAGATGGTGTTCAGGAAAGCTCGGGCCTGACCCGGGCCCTGTCTGATCGGTTGGGTGGTACCGCAGGCATTGTTGCATTTGCAGGCCAAGCGTCGCCGGGAGAGTTTGGCACGTTGGCGCCGCAGGTTACGTCGGCGGCGGTCGATGGAGATATCGTTGCCCGGAAAGTTCTGCAAACAGGTGCGGATTACCTTACGGATATGGCCGCCCGTTTGGGTTGGAAACCCGGTCTGACGCTATGTCTGACCGGGGGAATTGCACCGCACTACGCCGACTACCTGCCCGGCGAAATGCAAGAGGCAATCCGTCCGCCGCAGGGGGAACCGCTGGCAGGTGCGTTGGCTTTGGCAAAGGAGGTGGCAGATGAGCATCGCTGAATTCCTGCGCGCCGATGCATGGCTAAGCCCTGAAAACGGCCCTCGATACGTACAGCTGCGCCGCCGGTTGCAAGAGGGGATCGACACCGGTGTGCTGGCCCCCAATGCGTCGCTGCCGTCAGAACGGGAATTGGTGGAAATCACCGACCTGTCCCGCGTCACCGTACGCAAAGCAATCCAGGAGCTGGTGCAAGAAGGCGTGATCGAACAGCGTCAGGGGTCGGGTTCGTTCATCCGCGAGCGCGTGCCTCGGGTCGAGCAATCGCTGACCCATCTGACATCATTCACCGAAGATATGTCGAGCCGGGGGATGCAGACCACCTCTAAATGGTTGGAACGTGGCGTGTTCGCCGCAACACCACACGAGGTGGCCGCGCTGAACCTGTTGGACGGCGCGCAAATCGCCCGTATCTATCGTCTGCGCGAGGCGGATGGCCGCCCGCTGGCGCTGGAAAAAGCGGCCTTGCCCTTGGACATCCTGCCAAACCCGATCGAGGTGACGACCTCGCTCTACGAGGTGCTGGATGGGTTGGGTCATCGTCCGGTGCGGGCGGTTCAGAAGATCTCGGCGCTTAATCTGGCAGCGCGCGAGGCCGAGTTGCTGGACGTGCCTGAAGGGGCGGCGGGGCTGAATATCGAACGTCTCTCGTTTCTCAAAAACGGTCGGGTCGCAGAGTTGACCCGCTCGCTCTATCGCGGTGACGCCTATGATTTCGTCGCCGAGCTACGGCTATAACCGGAAGGATCAAAGGCCGATGTCCGAACATACATCCAAGATGCGTCAGGAAATTCTGGAAATTCCCGATGCGGTCGACCGGCTGCTGGGCAGTGGCGCGGCCAATATTCAAAACGCCGCAGGGCTGGTCCGCGACGCCGATCCGCGGTTTATGATCACCGTGGCGCGCGGGTCGTCGGACCATGCGTGCAGCTATCTGAAATATGCCAGTGAGTTGCTCCTTGGTCTGCCTGTGGCCTCGGTCGGGCCGTCGGTCAGTTCAATCTACGGGGCCGATCTGATGGCGCGGGGGGCGGTCTGTGTGTCCGTGTCGCAGTCCGGCCAAAGCCCTGACATCGTCGGGTTGACGCGGTCCTTGCGGTCTTCGGGCGCGGTGGCACTGGCGATCACAAACAATTCAACCTCGCGTCTGGCGGAAACTGCTGATGCGGTGCTGCCGCTGCACGCCGGTCCTGAACTGAGCGTTGCGGCGACCAAGACCTTCGTAACCTCGCTTGTCGCGGGTCTGTGGATGCTGGCCGAGGTCAAAGGGGATGCCGACTTGCTGGCGGCTATCCGGGCTCTGCCCGCCCAATTGGACCGCGCAGCCCGTTGCGACTGGTCCGCAGCGGCGTCGGCGATCACGGGTCGGTCTCTGTTTACGCTGGGCCGGGGGCCGTCCTTTGCGGTGTCGGGCGAGGCGGCATTAAAGATCAAGGAGACCTGCCAGATTCACGCTGAAAGCTATTCGGCTGCCGAAGTGCTGCACGGCCCCGTCTCGATCGTTGAAGAGGGGTTCCCTGCAATCATTTTCGCTGCTCAGGATGCGGCGGAGGAGACAACCGCACAGGCTGCTGATGCTTTGGCTGAAAAAGGCGCGGTGGTGTTTGCGACGACGGATCGGGTCACGCGAGCGCAGTCTTTGCCGGCCGAGCGCACGGATCACTGGATCACCGATCCGATCACGGCGGTCACCGCCTTCTACAGCATGGTCGAATCGGTTGCCAGTATGCGAGGAATCGACCCTGACGCGCCGCGCCACCTCAAGAAAGTGACCGAGACGGTATGACAACGGACAGGGTGATCTTTCGAAACGGGGCAATCTTTGATGGCAAGCGGTTGCTGTATGATCATGCGTTGATCTGTGACGGCGATGCCACCGGGAGGATTGTGTCCGATGCGAATATAGCGACCGGTGACTATGTCGATCTGAACGGAGACATCGTCAGCCCCGGTTATGTAGACTTGCAGGTGAATGGTGGCGATGGGGTCATGCTGAATGACGTCCCCTCGGTCGAAACGATCCGGCGCATCGCGCAGGCTCATCGCCGGTTGGGGGTCGCCGCGCTGCTGCCGACTTTGATCACGGATACGGCCTATAAGACCCGTGCCGCGATTGATGCTGCCATTCACGCCGTCAATGAGGGCGTGCCGGGCGTCGCCGGGTTACATCTGGAAGGGCCCCACCTGTCGGTTGCGCGCAAAGGGGCGCATGATGGCGATCTGATCTGTCCGATGTCTGATGCAGACCTCGCTGCCTTGATAGAGGCGGCGGGTCATCTGCCTTGTCTCAAAGTGACTGTGGCGCCCGAATCGGTCTCAGAGCAGCAGGTTCGCGCGCTAAGCGATGCGGGTGTACTGGTATCGTTGGGGCACACTGATGCGGATTTCGCCACCTGCCAGCGCTATGCCGCCGCTGGTGCGCGATGTGTGACCCATCTGTTCAACGCCATGAGCCAGTTGGGCAACCGCGAACCCGGATTGGTCGGCGCGGCGCTGTCGAATGGTGGGTTTTCGGCCGGGCTGATTGCTGATGGCATCCATGTCCACCCGCAGGTCATGCGGGCGGCGTGGGCGGCTAAAACTGGACCGGGGCAAATCTATCTGGTCAGCGACGCGATGGCGGTTGCAGGAACGGATCAATCCGAGTTTCGTCTGGAAGGGCGCAGGATCACCCGCACTGACGGGCGGCTGACGCTGGAAGACGGGACGCTGGCTGGCGCGGATCTGGATTTGACGACTGCCATCCGGGTGCTGGTCACGCAAGTGGGCGTGCCTTTGCCTGCGGCGCTGGCCGCTGCCACCACCTATCCTGCACAGTTGATCGGGCGAATGCCGGGCGCTGCCATCACCCGCGACAGCATGATCCGCATCAGCGGAACGCTCGACAAGTGCGCGTGGCTGTAGGCAGTCGCGCCCTTTTTCTGCCGCACCGGGCGGGAGATTGTTTTCCAGGAATGATTTTGAAATCCGGCACCGAACGGCGCTTGACGCCATCTGACGCATCGCTTAAACCGACCTCCGCTGAGCGGGCGTCGTATACTGGCTATTACCTCAGCCTTCCAAGCTGATGAAGCGGGTTCGATTCCCGCCGCCCGCTCCAAATCAGCCCTTACATTCTGCGTCAAAAGGCCCGTTTGAGGCTGCATTTCTGCCGTGCAGCTTGACCCCACCTGCACTGACCGCCAAGAAGCGCATTAGTAAGTTTGAACACGACGTAGGGCCCAGTCATGGCAAGAAACGCCTCAGCCAGTCCATCCGCAAAAGCTGCGCCCGGCGCTAGCGAAGAGCGCGCGCGATCCCGGAAAATAGGCGTTCTGGCCTCACTTTGGCCCTTCATGAAGCCGTACCGCCTGTTGATGATCGGGGCGACGCTGGCATTGATCCTCACGGCCAGTATGACGCTGACCCTGCCACTGGCCGTGCGCCGAGTGGTCGACAATTTCCGCATCGAAGATGGCGAGCTGCTGGATTGGTATTTTCTGGCCGCGCTGGGCATTGCTGGAATTTTGGCCATCGGTACAGGCATCCGCTATTCGCTGGTGACGCGGCTGGGTGAACGCGTGGTGGCCGATATTCGCAAGGCCGTCTTCGATCGCGTCATCGGGATGAGCCCCGAATTCTACGAACGGATTATGACCGGAGAAGTTCTAAGCCGGATCACCACAGACACCACGTTGATCCAGTCGGTGCTGGGTTCATCCGTGTCGATTGCACTGCGCAACATGTTGATGTTTGTCGGCGGATTGGTGCTGATGTTGCTGACCTCGGCCAAGCTGACAGCGATGGTCCTTCTGCTGATCCCGCTGGTCGTAGTACCGATTCTGGTTCTGGGTCGCCGTCTGCGGGTCATCAGCCGCGAAAATCAGGACTGGATCGCCGCCTCATCCGGCAATGCAGGCGAGGCACTGAGTGCGGTTCAGACCGTTCAGGCGTTTACCCACGAACAGGCAAGCCGCGCTCAGTTCGGTGAGATGACAGAAACTTCGTACGAAGTTTCTCTGCGCCGAATCCAGACTCGTGCGGTGCTGACGGTGATCGTGATTTTTCTGGTCTTCTCCGGCATCGTGGGCGTTTTGTGGATGGGGGCGAATGACGTCCGTAACGGCGTGATGACCGAAGGCGTTTTGATCCAGTTCGTGATCTATTCGATCATCATGGCAGGCTCGGTCGCTGCCCTGTCTGAGATCTGGAGCGAACTTCAGCGCGCCGCGGGGGCGACCGAACGCCTGGTTGAATTGCTGAATTCACAAGACACGGTGAACGACCCAACGGCGGCCAAAGCGCTGCCTGCACCCGTGCGTGGCGAAATCAGGTTTGAAAACGTAACCTTCCGTTATCCTGCGCGCCCCGATGTTGTTGCGCTGGACCAGATGTCGTTGACCGTAAGTCCTGGCGAAACAGTTGCCTTTGTTGGTCCTTCTGGTGCAGGCAAAACGACTGTCATTCAGATGATCCAGCGGTTTTATGACCCAGACGCTGGTGGCGTTAGTCTGGACGGTGTCGACCTGCGCAACCTGAACCGGGCTGAATTCCGCCGCCACATGGCGCTGGTGCCGCAGGACCCGACGATCTTTGCCGCATCGGCCCGCGAGAACATTCGCTTTGGTCGTCTGGACGCAACAGATGCCGAGGTCGAGGCCGCCGCCCGCGCCGCTGCCGCGCATGATTTCATCTCGGTGTTGCCAGAAGGCTATGACAGTTTTGTCGGCGAGCGCGGGGTGATGCTGTCGGGCGGTCAGAAACAGCGCATCGCCATCGCGCGCGCCATCCTGCGCGATGCACCGGTTCTGCTGCTGGACGAGGCGACCTCGGCGCTGGATGCAGAAAGTGAGCGCGCGGTGCAGGGGGCCGTGGATCAGATGCGCGCCGGACGAACCACTCTGATCGTGGCGCACCGTCTGGCCACCGTCAAAAAGGCCGACCGTATCGTGGTGATGGAGGCAGGCCAAATTGTGGCACAGGGCACCCATGACGACCTGGTAGCACAAGATGGGCTATATGCACGTCTGGCGCGACTTCAGTTCACAGACGGGGTCGCGGCTGAATAGGCTGACGCGAGGGAAAGGCCTAACCGCCGCAGCGTCATTTTGTTTTTCTGACTCTGAGCCGCTAAGCCCTTGCTTGAACCAGCGCGGTTTTGCACCCATCCTACTGTGGAATAATTCGCGCGAAGCGTGCGGCACAATAGGGAGGAGACGCATGGCCTTTGAGGGGATCGACGACAAGGTAAAACTTGAACAAGAAATGCCGTGGGAGGATCGGGATATCCCGGTCACGTTCCACCAGATGCTGTCTCGTACAGCGGCCCGGTATCCGAATAGCAGCGCGGTTAGTTTCCAACTGTTTTCCGGCCCTACGGACAAGGCCGAGACGCTGACATGGTCGGGTTTGCTGGGCAAGGTCAATCAGGCCGCCAACCTGTTTCGGTCGCTGGGCGTCGGGGAAAAGGATGTGGTCGCTTATATCCTGCCCAATTGCAACGAAACGCTGATCACCATGATGGGTGGCGCAGTTGCGGGGATCGTCAACCCGATCAATCCGCTGCTGGAGCCTGAACAGATTGCAGCCATTCTACGGGAAACCGGCGCCAAGGTGGTTGTGACGCTCAAGTCCTTCCCTAAGACCGATGTGGCGCAAAAAGTGGAAGAGGCCGTGCGCCATGCGCCCAAGGTCAACACCATCCTTGAGATTGACCTGAACCGCTACCTGACGCCGCCCAAGTCATGGATCGTTCCTTTCCTGCGCCCCAAAATGGGCGACAAGGAACATCTGGCTCACGCGGATTACAAAAGCTTCAACGCCGAACTGGCCAAGCAACCAACCACGCTGACATTCGAAGACAGCAAGGAAGACCGCGTTGCCTGCTATTTCCATACCGGCGGCACAACGGGCATGCCCAAAGTGGCGCAGCACAAGTACTCGGGCCTGATCTATAACGGTTGGCTGGGCGATACGCTGCTGTTCTCGGAAGAGGACGTGGTCATGTGCCCGCTGCCGATGTTCCATGTATTTGCAGTGCATGTGATCATGATGGCAGCCGTATCTTCGGGCGCGCATGTGATCTTCCCAACGCCGCAGGGCTATCGTGGTGATGGTGTCTTTGACAATTTCTGGAAGCTGATCGAACGCTGGAAAGTGACGTTCATCATCACCGTGCCTACCGCGATTGCCGCCAAGATGCAGCGCCTCGTGGATGCCGATATCTCAACCGTCAAAACCGCGTTCTCGGGCTCAGCCCCCTTGCCCGTGGAGCTGTTCCGTAGATTTGAAGAGGCCACAGGTGTCACCATTGTCGAAGGGTACGGCCTGACCGAAGCGACATGCCTTGTGTCTTGCAACCCGGTGGATGGTGAGAAAAAGATCGGCTCGATCGGGATTCCGTTCCCCTATACGGACGTCAAAATATTGACCGACGGACCGGATGGACCAGTGGAATCTGCGGCCAACGAAATCGGTGAAATTTGCGTTTCCAATCCCGGCGTTTATGCGGGCAATACCTATACCGAATCGGAAAAGAACGTCGACCTCTACCACTTTGACTCATATCTGCGCACGGGCGATCTGGGGCGGTTCGATGAGGATGGCTATCTGTGGATCACCGGACGTGCCAAGGATCTGATCATCCGGGGTGGACACAACATCGATCCCGCTGAAATTGAAGAGGCCCTTCTGGGCCACGACGCGGTCGCCTTCGCTGGGGCCATCGGTCAGCCCGATGCCTACGCAGGCGAGGTGCCTTGCGCCTTTGTCGAGCTGGTTGACGGTGCCTCGGTCACCGAGCAGGAGTTGATGGAATACTGCGACGTTCACGTCCACGAACGTGCCGCGCAGCCCAAGCATATGACCATTCTCGATGAATTGCCGAAAACCGCGGTGGGCAAAGTGTTCAAGCCAGAACTGCGGAAACAGGCGATCACCCGTATCTACAATGGCGCGCTGGAAAAGGCGGGCGTGGATGCGCGGGTCGTCTCGGTGCTCGATGATAAAAAGCGTGGGCTTGTTGCACAGCTTGACGCGAACGGCTCCTCAGAGGACGATGTCAGCAAAGTGCTGGGCGCATTCACCCGGCCATGGGAATGGGCTGCCTGATCGCGGAGGGGACATGGATTATGAACGCCTGATTGATGAAGAAACTTGGGCGTTCATAAGCAGGACCGCCGAAAGCTATCCCGATGATGCGGTCGATCTTTCGATCCAGGATCAGCGCGGGGTCTATGACGCGATGTGTCGTGACTTTCGGCAGCCGCGCCCGATGGGGGTCGAGGCTGAGGACAAGCACGCCGACGGCGTGCTTGTTCGCGTCTATACTGCCGGTGATCCGACGCGGACGGTGGTTTATCTGCATGGCGGTGGTTTTGTTGTCGGTGGGCTGGACAGCCATGACGACGTTTGCGCCGAGATTTGTGCGCAGACGGGATATCGGGTGGTGGCGGTAGACTATCGCCTTTGCCCTGAACATGTGCACCCCGCGCAGTTTCAGGACGCATGGACGGCAGTGAACTGGGCCGCGAAGGAATATGGTAACGCGCTGGTATTGGCGGGGGACAGTGCAGGAGGCAATCTGGCTGCTGCCGTCACCCATCATGCACGGCGTCGGCTGGATACGATTTTGGGGCAGGTTCTGATCTATCCCGGTTTGGGTGGTGATCGGACCAAGGGATCGTATCTGGAACATGCCCACGCGCCGCTTTTGACGCTGGATGATATCGTTTTCTACGAAAAGGTGCGGTGCAGCGGAGAACCTCCTCAGAGCGATCCGACTTACGCGCCGTTGCAGGACAGCGATTTCTCGAACCTGCCTCCGACCGTGGTTGTGACTGCTGATTGCGACCCGCTGCGCGATGACGGGCCCGACTATTGCGCCCAGATCACGCAGGCCGGAGGGGTTGCCCATTGCATCAACGAACCAGGCCTTGTGCATGGCTATCTGCGGGCGCGCACCTCGGTTAAACGCGCCGCAGACAGTTTTGAGCGGATATCCGTCGCTATTGAGGCATTGGGCCAACAGATCTGGCCCTACGGCTGATTACTTCAAGAACGGCTTGGCTTTCATTGTCTCGGCGATTGGTGCGCCCATCCGGTTCAGGATCGTGGGTGCCAGTTGCAACTGGTCGATCACCGTATCAGCCTCGGGGCCTTTGGCATCGCCGAAATAATACAGTGCTGTTTCCTGTTGCAGTGGTCCGCGCCCGCCGTGATGACCTCGTTCATCCTGCCCGTGGTCGGCGGTGACGATCACTTCATAGCCCAACTGCCGCCAGCGGGGGATGAATGGAGCCAGCATCTCGTCTGCGACGAAACAGGCGTGGTCCATTTCCTCGCAATCATGGAAGAACCGGTGCCCCATGCTGTCCAGGGTACAGGCGTGTAGAATGCCGTAATCCAGTCCGAAGCGCAGGCACAGGTTGGTCAGGGTGGCATAGAGATCGACATCGGACGGCGTCATCTGGTTCGCCTTGCCGTAGCCGGTCATTGTGTGGAACCGACCGTGATTGATTGTGGTGCTGTCCGGCTCGTCATATTCCACGTCCCGCACATAGTCGAAGGGATGGCGGTTGAAGAACTGCGACCAATAGCTGTGGGTGACAGCTCCGGTGACGCCTCCGGCCTCGCGAACCTGGCTGAACACGTCTTTGTGGCTCAAGCGGAAGACATTGCCGTTACCGGTGCAGCCATGTTCCTGTGGTGTCACCCCGGTGTGGATCGAGGCATAGCAACTGGCCGAGGTCGATGGCAGCACCGAGCGCAGCTTCCATACGCGCGCCTCGCCGCTGTCGACCCAGCCTTCAAGGTTGCCGAACAGACGGCGGAAATTGCGCCAGGGAACACCGTCGAGGATGATGAGAAGAAGTTTGCGGTCCATGGTTCGGCCTTTTCATGGGATCTTTCGGCGACCCTACGAGATTCGCAGAGCAGGGGCAGCTTGTTCACGCCCCAAATAGCAAAATCCCGACACCTGTTTATGACAAGCGCCGGGATTTTTTGATTGTTTTGCGCGGGATCAGTTCCCGGCGCTTTCCATCTTGCGGTGGGCGACCACCTCTTCCAGCCAGCCCAGATGCATTTCGGGCACCGAGCTGAGCAGAAGGTCGGTGTAGTCGTCGAACGGTGGGCTCAGCACTTGTGATTTCGGGCCGTAGCGAACCACGCGACCCTGATACATCACCGCGATACTGTCGCTGATCGCACGGACTGTCGCCAGATCGTGGGTAATGAACAGATAGGCCACGTCCTCGATCTTTTGCAGGTCCAGAAGCAGTTTCAGGATGCCGTCCGCCACCAGCGGGTCCAGTGCCGAGGTGACCTCGTCGCAGATGATCATCTTGGGCTTGGCCGCCAGTGACCGCGCGATGCAGACACGCTGTTTCTGCCCACCAGACAGTTCTGCCGGATAGCGGTCGATGAACTTCTCGCCCAGCTCGATTTCATCCAGCAATTCCACGATCCGCTTGCGTTTTTCCGCACCGCGCATATTGAAGTAGAACTCCAGCGGCCGGCCGATGATGGTGCCCACGGTTTGACGCGGGTTCATCGCAACGTCGGCCATCTGGTAGATCATCTGCAACTCGCGCAGGTCCTCGCGGGTACGTCCCTTGAGGTCGGGCGACAACTTACGCCCGTTGAACGTGATCTCACCTTCACGAGGAGGCAGCAAGCCAGTAATCACCCGCGCCAACGTGGACTTGCCCGAGCCGGATTCGCCCACAACTGCCAGTGTCTGCCCAGGATGGAGGTCAACATTGACGTTGTGCAGCACGTCGAAATTCAGCCCCTTGTAGCGCGCAGTGATGCCGGCAATGCTCAGCACCGGTTCCGCTGTGGGCTGTTTCTCGTCATGCTCGATGGACCGGACCGAGACAAGCGCCTTGGTATAGTCTTCCTGCGGGTTGTTGATGATCTGGTCGGTATTGCCGTATTCGACCGTGTTGCCCATGCGCAAAACCATGATGTCATCGCTCACCTGCGCAACGACGGCAAGGTCATGGGTGATATAGAGCGCGGCAACGCCGGTATCCGCGATGGCTTCCTTGATAGCCATCAGAACGTCGATCTGCGTGGTCACATCCAACGCCGTGGTGGGTTCGTCGAACACCACCAGATCAGGCTCGGGGCACAGGGCCAGTGCCGTCATGCAACGCTGCAACTGCCCGCCCGACACCTGGTGCGGGTAGCGGTTACCAATATTGTCCGGGTCCGGCAGACCCAGCTTGGCGAACAGCTCACGCGCGCGGGCTTCGGCTTCTTTCCGGCTGAACTTTTTCTGCTCAACTGCGGCCTCAACCACCTGATCCATGATCTTCTTGGCTGGGTTGAAGGACGCCGCGGCGGATTGGGACACATATGTGACCTCACCCCCGCGCAACTTGCGGATATCGCCGTGCGACGACTTGAGGATATCACGCCCGTTGACCCAGACCTCGCCCCCGGTGATCTTTACACCGCCCCGGCCATAGGCCATCGAGGCCAGACCGATGGTAGACTTGCCGGCCCCGGATTCACCGATCAACCCCAGCACCTTGCCGCGTTCGAGGTCAAAATCGACTCCGTGCACGATTTCGATGTCATGGGGCTTTTCGCCTGGCGGATAGACTGTCGCGCCAATCTTGAGGCCACGGACTTTGAGAAGCGGTTCACTCATCCCCGGCCTCCTTTCAGCGATGTGGTTCGGTTCAGGACCCAGTCAGCGACAAGGTTGACCGAGATAGCCAGCGTCGCGATGGCCACAGCAGGGTAAAGCGCCGCGCCGATACCATAGACGATGCCGTCCTTGTTTTCTTTCACGATCCCGCCCCAATCGGCCAGCGGCGGCTGAACGCCCAGGCCCAGGAACGACAGGGTCGAGATGAACAGAACCATGAAGATGAACCGCAGCCCGAATTCCGCCACCAGCGGTGACAGGGCGTTGGGCAGAATCTCGCGGAAGATGACCCAAGAGCGTCCTTCTCCGCGCAGCTTGGCGGCCTCGACATAGTCCATGACGTTGATGTCCACGGCCACCGACCGCGACAGGCGATAGGGGCGTGTGGCGTCCAGCAGGCCCATCACAAGGATCAGGATCGGCACAGTTACCGGTACGATCGCCAGAATGACCAGCGCCAGGATCAGTGTCGGGATCGACATGACCAGATCTACCGTCCGGCTGAGAACCTGATCCGCCCAGCCACCCAGAACCGCGGCCAGCAGGCCCAGGGAGGTGCCGGTGAGAAAGCTGAGGATCGTTGCGGCCGCGGCGATAAAGATCGTCGTGCGCCCACCATAGATCATGCGGGTCAGCAGGTCGCGACCGATGTTGTCGGTACCCAGCAGATGCGCGGAGCTTGAAGGCTCCCACACATCGCCGACGACCTCGGCCATGCCATAGGGGGCGATCAGCGGGGCGGCGAAGGCGACGAAGAAATACAGGCCCGTAAAAAACAGACCGATCATCGCCGAAATAGGGATATTCTTCATCATTTCGGGTGCCTCAGTCTTGGGTTGGCAAGGATCGAGACGATGTCAGCCACCATATTCAGCCCGATATAGACGGCGGCAAAGACAACGCCGCAGGCCAGAACAACAGGCACGTCACGTTTTGTCACCGAGTCGACCAGATACTGGCCCATGCCGGGATAAACGAACACCACCTCAACTACGACGACGCCCACGACCAGATAGGCCAGGTTCAGCATCACGACGTTGACGATGGGTGAAATTGCATTGGGAAACGCATGCCTCGCAATGACCTGAAAGTTCGACAGGCCCTTCAACTCGGCCGTTTCGATATAGGCCGATTGCATCAGGTTTAGGATCGCGGCGCGGGTCATGCGCATCATCTGCGCCAGAACCACCAGTGTCAGCACGAAGGCCGGCAGGGCGATGGCGTTCAGTTTTTGACCGAATGACATCGACTCGTTAATCATCGCCAGCGATGAGAACCATCCCAGTTTCACCGAGACAAAGTAGATCACCACGTAGCCGATCAGGAATTCCGGTATCGAAACCGTGGTCAGGGTGATCGCAGAAATCAGTTTATCCGGCCAGCGATTGCGGAACCGGACGGCCAGAAGACCCAAAAAGATCGCAAGCGGAACCGACACGACTGCGGCGGCACAGGCCAAAAACAGGGTATTGCCCAAACGTTTGCCGATGCTTTCAGCGATATCCAGCTTGTTGGTCAGTGATTGTCCCAGATCGCCCTGTAAAATACCCCCCAGCCACTCGAAATAGCGGGTCAGGGCAGGGCGGTTGAGGCCCATTTCCTCGCGCAGGTTTGCCAGAGATTCAGGGGTTGCGGACTGCCCCAGGACGGCTTGCGCGGCGTCTCCGGGAAGGGCTTCGGTCAGGCCAAAAATCAGGGCCGAAGCGCCGAGCAGCAAGAGTATTCCCAGCGCAATGCGCTGGGAAACCAATTTGACAATAGGATGCATGATCCGTGGTCCCTATCAGGCGAACCACATCTTGCGGGACATGTTGCCATTCATCATCTCTTGGGTGGGATCGCTTTCCCAGCCGGCCAGCTGATTGCTGACACCTTCGATGAAGTCATTGAACATCGGGCAGATCAGGCCGCCTTCGTCGCGGATCATTTGACCCATCTGGCTGTAGATGTTCTTACGCTTGTCGTTGTCCAGTTCGGCACGTGCCTGGAATAGCATCTCATCAAAGGCCGGAACCTTGAAGCGCGTGTCGTTCCAGTCTGCAGTTGACAGATACGCGGTCGAGTACATCTGATCCTGTACCGGGCGGCCGCCCCAGTAGGACGCGCAGAAGGGCTGCACATTCCAGACCTCGGACCAGTAGCCATCATTGGGTTCACGCTTGATTTCCAGCGGGATACCAGCTTGCGCAGCAGTTTGCTGGAACAGCGCAGCAGCATCCACAGCCCCCGGGAAGGCACCGTCAGCCACACGAAGGATGATGGGCGAACCATCGTGGCCGGATTTCTTGTAGTGTTCAGCTGCCTTTTCAAGGCTGAACTCCCTCTGAGGGATAGAGCCATCGAACAACGGATAAGCTGCGTTGATGGGCATGTCGTTGCCAATGGTGCCATAGCCGCGAAGAACCTTGTCGACCAGCTCCTGACGGTTGATCGCATGCTTAAGTGCCAGACGCAGTTCGTTCTGGTCGAATGGTGCGGTGTCGCAATGCATGATGAACACGTAGTGTCCGCGACCGGCAGTCGAATGCACGGTCAGGTTGGGCGCGCGGCCCAACAGATCTGCAACCTTCGGTTCGACACGGTTGATCGCGTGGACCTGACCTGATTGCAGCGCAGCAGTACGGGCAGTTGCGTCGTTGATTACGATCACCTCGACGCTGTCGAAATTACCGAAATCCGGGTTCCAGTGGTTTTCAAACTTCGTGTAGAGGTGACGTACGCCCGGCTCGTCGACTTCGACTTTGTAGGGCCCGGTACCGATGCCTGCGCCAGGGTTGTCCATGCCTCCGTCCGGCTGAATGATCAGGTGATAATCAGCCATCAGATACGGCAGGTCGGCGTTGCCCTCACTCAGGGTGACCTGGAAATTGTCGCCATCGGCCTTCATCGATTCGATGCCCTTCATGATGCCAAGGGCACCAGATTTCGAATCTTCATTGGAGTGACGTTGCATGGTTTTCAGCACGTCATCGCTGGTCATGGTCTTGCCATTGTGGAACTCAACACCTTGACGCAGCTTGAAGGTCCAGACCTTGGCGTCTGCGCTACCTTCGACGCTTTCGGCCAGGCGAGGTTCGATCGAGCCATCTGGTGCAACTTCGACCAGTTGGTCGCCAAATTGCTTGCCGTTTTGGAACGGAACCGAGCTGGCATAGGTGGCCGGGTCTAGCGAGTTAGTGGATTCGCCGCCTTGCAGGCCAAACTTCAGATCGCCGCCCTTTTTCGGGCCCGCCGCGCGCGCCGCGTCGGCAAAAATGGTGCTGGCCATCGCTGCCGAAACACCCAGAGCCGCCGCTTTCCCCATGAATTCGCGGCGGGTCAGTTTGCCCGAAGTGACCTGTTTGGTCATGTGAGTGAGTTGTTCGTTCATTATGGTCTCCCGGTTGATTGGATTTTACCCTTGAGGGCTTTTTATTGACGCATGAGTCAAAATAGGCGGAATTCGTCCTGACGGGCAAGGGTTAATCTTGGCCCCGGCAGGTGCCGCGTCACATGTGATTGCGCGGAATTTCATCCTCCAGCTCTTTCGAAAAGATCAGGTCTTGCCCTTCATAGGCCTTTAGCTCGGCACGGAGGTAGAAGTTTTCCGCGTCTGACCACATCGTACAGGATGTCTCTGTCCGCAGGAGGATGTCATCACGCTGCATTTCTTGCGTCCAAAGGCAATGGCCGCGTGCTGACAGTGGGTCGTCGGGATGGATCGACCACCGTTCCGTGGCCGTGCTGCCATGGGTCAGGCCGTGATGGTTGTCGGTGATCAGGCCGAAATCATCTTCGATGATCAGATGGGTTTCGCCGGTGTTCATGTCCACCTCGACCCGTCGCGCATTTTTGTCGGGACGTAAAGTGGTGACATCGCGCGGAGTTTCGGATTCGGGCGGTTGAAACACCCATTCATCAACGGTCGAGGGGCGGATGGGGATGTCAATCGTACCTTGAGTCAAATGCAACTCGGCGGCTTCGGGCGTGGGCCAAATCAAGGGCCAATAGGCGCTGGAGATCGCAACCCGCAACCGGTGCCCCTTGGGCACGCGGTACGCAATGTGATCCAAATCCAGCTTGACCTCATAGGTTTCACCGGGGGTCAACGGCGACGGCGTTGCGTGGCTATCTCGATGGGACAGGTTCAGCACCCCATAGGTGATGCGCGTCGAGGCACCGTCGGGGTGGATATGGTTCAGTCGCACCGCCAACTGGGCGTGTGGCCGGTCTGCGCTTATCCGTAGCCGCAGGCGGGGGGCACCCACGACATCCATATCGTCGGCCAGCGGGGCACTGTCGAAACAGGCGGACAGCGCGTCGTCCGCGCGTTGATCGCCGGGCATGTCAGGGCCCAGCCAGATCGCGCAGTATTCGCCGCTTTCCATCCCGCAAGTTTGTGGAGACCGGATGCGTGCGTCCAATGTGCCTGCGGTGCCAAGCCCGTTATCCGCCAAGTCCAGCGTCTGAATTGGCAGATGCGTGGTTGCGCCTTTGTCTTCGGTAATCCAGCGGCCGGGGCGCTCGGTGTACCAACGTTGCGGTCGCACCCCATCCATCAGATAGGTGCGATAGTCGGGGTCCTGATCCACGCCGGTATCCGCACCTTTCAGCCAGTGGTCCCACCACCGAAGTGCCTCTTGCAGGAACCCGATCCGGGGTTCGGGCACCGCGAAATGAGGGTATTTATGCACCCAGGGGCCGACGATGCCTTTGACCGGGGCGGCAAGCTGTTCGACCAGCAGAGGTACCGTATTTTTGTAGGCATCCCCCCAGCCACCGACGGCTAAGGTTGCCGCACGGATGTCGCTGAAATCTTCGCAAACCGATCCGTGCTGCCAATAGCTATCCCGCGTCTGATGGCGCAGCCAAACCGAGGGCAAGAAGGGTTCATTCTCAAGCCGTTCAAGCCATAGCTCGCGCCAGTTCGAGCGCAGCGCTGGGTCGGGCGCGCGCGAGGAATAGGACCACATGGTGGCTCCCCAGCCCAAGTTTTCATTCAGCAGGCAACCGCCCTTATAGTGAATGTCATCCGCATATCGATCGGCAGTCGAGCAGAGGGTAATTATCGCCTTCAGCGCCTCGGGCTGCATGGCGGCCACTTGCAACGAATTGAAACCGCCCCAGCTGATCCCCATCATTCCCACATGGCCGGTGCACCAAGGTTGTTCGGCCAGCCATTGGATGGTCGAAACCGCGTCGTCCAGCTCTTGCTGGGTGTATTCGTCCTCTATCAGCCCTTCACTGTCGCCATTGCCGCGCATGTCCACGCGGATGCAGGCATAGCCGCGCTTGGCAAACCACGGATGGGTCAGCGCATCGCGCGTCGCGGTGCTGTCGCGTTTGCGGTAGGGAAGGAATTCCAGAATGGCCGGGACCGGTGCATCATGGGCATCCACCGGACACCAGACCCGCGCCGAGAGGCGGCAGCCATCAGGCATTTGAATGCCAACATCGGGAAGGTCTTCGATCTCGCGCAACGTGTTTGAAGGGCTGGTCATGGTCTGAGTGTCAGGGCCTTGGGTTTTGGGTGTGTCATGAAAATCGTCAATTCAATCGCGGATTGCGACAAGCAGGTCCATAACATTCGTCCCGGTCGGACCTGTCACCAACAGCGCCCTGGCCTTTTCCAGAAAGCTGCCGCTGTCGGCATCGCGCAGCGCCTGTTCCGCGTCATCGCCCCATGTGGTTCCGTCGACGATGCCCCCAGCGGCCTGTGTCGGGCCATCGGTGCCATCGGTACCGCCAACGATTACCGTCAGCCCCTTGGCCCCCGCGATCTCCTTGGCCAAAGCCAACGCAAGCGCCTGATTGCGCCCACCGCGCCCGGGGGTTTCGGGCAGGACGACGGTCGGTTCGCCCCCTAACACCATCACGCCTGTCGGCATATCGCGCAGGCGAGGGCCAAGAGCTGTCGCAACCGCCTGATAGTCGTCATGCAGCGCTTCTTCATTGGCGATGACACGCGCGCCCTCGGCCTCGGCCTGCCTGGCCGCCGCCGCGCGGGCATGGGCGTTGGAGGCCACGATCTGCGCCGTTGCTTCAAAATCGCGGGTCACGGGCAAGACGCCGATCCCCGAGCCGATCACATTCAGATCGTCGCCGGGCACGTCCGAGATCGCCAATACAGTCGCCTTGCGACCCGCGAAATGGGACAACAACCCGCCGCCCTTGATCCGCGAAAGCTTGCGGCGCTGGGCGTTCATCGCGGTGATGTCTAGCCCCTGCGACAGCAGTTGTTTGTTGAGCTGAGCCAGATCGTCCAGCGTTTTGCCCGGCACCAGATCCTCAGCCAATGAGGACGCACCGCCCGAGACCAGCAGCAGCAGATGCGCATCAGTCGACAGACCCTCGACCGATTCGCGTAGCGCACGCCCGCCTTCCAGACTGCGCGCGTCGGGCACTGGGTGCGAGGCTTCGATGACCTGCACGTGGTCGGGCAAGTCGCCTGCATGGTCATCCTTGGTTACGACCAGCGTCGGGACTGTGCCAAAATGCTCCAGCGCAGCAAGCGCCATCGACGCCGCAGGTTTTCCCACGGCTAGTATCTGATCAGGCTTTTCGATATCGCCCAGAACCGCCTTCGTCGCGGCATAGCCACCCACGGCCTCCACTCCGGCGTTCCAGATCCGCAGGGCTTTTTCTGTTCGCTCCATCAGCTTTCCATCCAAATCGTGACCGGCCCGTCATTGACCAGCTCAACAGCCATATCCGCGCCGAACTGACCGGTTTCAACGGGGATGCCGTGATCGCTCAGTTGTTGCGCGAAGGTTTCATACAGGTGCTTTCCAAGCTCGGGCGGGGCAGCCTCGGAAAAGCCGGGCCGGTTCCCGCGCGACGTATCAGCGGCCAGCGTGAACTGGCTGATCACAAGGGCCGAGCCACCGATATCCAACAACGACCCGTTCATTTTACCCGCGTCATCCTTGAATATCCGCAGTTTCGAGATTTTGGCGGCAAGCTGGCCGGCCCGCGCCTCGTCATCGCCCTGCATGGCGCAAACCAGTATCATCATCCCTTGACCGCACTGCCCGATGACAGTGCCATCGACTGAAACGCTGGCATGGCTGACCCGTTGTAGAACTGCGCGCAAAATTTTTCTCCGTAGGTATTAGTATCGCGATTACCCGACCCAGTTCACAAATGCCTCGGGGGCGGCGCGGGTGGTTCGGAAGCAATTTGCGGGGTGATCGGTGTCGGCATAGCCAAACGAGATCGCACACAGGATCAAGCGGTCGTCGGCAATATCGAAATAACGGTGCAGGAACGGGCTATAGCTGGCCAGTGCCGCCTGTGGAATGGTCGCCACCCCCAAGGCCTGCGCCGCAAGGGTGAATGCGGTAACGAACCCGCCACAATCCAGCGCGCCGTAAGATCCAAGCTCGAGCGGGCTTGAAATGATCGCGCAATGCGGCGCACCAAACAGCGCGAAATTCTGCATCATCTGTTCGGCAGATGCGGCGCGGTCGCCGCGCTGTACCCCGACTGCCTCGTACAGCGCCCAGCCACATTCGCGTCGGCGGTCCCGATAGACGCCGGAATAAGAGGTCGGGAACGGCAGGTCGGGTTCGTGTGAGGCAGTTTGAACCTCGTCTTGCAACGCCTTGCGGAAGGCGTCGGTTTCAGCCCCGCTGGTGACAGTGACCTGCCAGGGTTGCGCATTGCACCAACTGGGCACGCGGGCTGCGCTGGTCAGGATCTGTTCGATCTGCTCTTTCGGAACGGGATCGGAGCGAAACGCACGGCAGGAATGGCGCTGGTCCAGCAATCTGTTCAGATCGGATAGCGTCACACTGACCTCCCCTTCGGTGCTGACGACGCGCAAGATGACGCCTGCGCCTGGGATGTTCAAGCGATTAAAACACCGACCCGGTTGTTTGCTATTGCTGGCCCGTTGCCACCAAGTAACCGACCCCGGCCGCAACCAGCAGGCCCAGTGTAACAGCAATCGTGACCTTGATCGCAGACCAGGGGCGTTCGCCTTGAACGCGCCCAGTGCGGCCGTTCACGACAAACCGATAGGTCTTGCCCCGGAACTTATACGCGGCCATCCAGACCGGCAGCAGGATATGTTTGAAGGTGACATCGTGCACATCGGTGTCGACCGCATGGATGCGCTGACGGTCGCCGCCGATATCAAACCGCACGTCGCGTTCGATCACGCGGGCCATATGCGCGCGGGCCTGCCCATAGCCTTCACGCAGCTCGACCGTGTAGGCCTCTGCCCGAAATCCAGCCAGATACTCAGGCTGGTAAGGTTCAAGCGCGGGCAGATCCCATGGTTCCAAGGCGTCGGTATATGATTTGGGCAAGGATTGAGACGCCAAAACCAGCAAATCGTCAAAGAACCGCGCGACACGGCCGGATTTCGGCGACCACCGCACCTTGGCCACCCGCTGCTGCACGCGCTTGCCGTCGCGCATGACCGTTCGGGTTTCATAGTAAACCGTGCCCCGCTCACCCCGATAAGAGGATTTGGTGTCCGCGTCAAAGGTCCAGTAGGGTACATAAATTCCCTGCATCTTACGCCCCTTGCGGGCATAGTCTTTCAACCCGTTGGGCGCAAACCACAGCCGGCCCAACCATTCGGTCATGGCAGCGTGGGCGGCGCGTTCCTCCAGTGCAAAGGGCAGAACGCCGCGCGGCTTGATATGTCGGTTCACGCCGGTATCCGTCACCACCGGCGTCGCACAGAACGGGCATTCCGCCGCGTGGGTGTCTGGATCAAACTCGACCTGAGCGGCGCAGTTCGGGCAGGACAGAACGCGGGTTTCCTCGATCTCGCTGTCAGGCAAGCGGTCGGCGATGGCGGCGTCGAAATCCAGTTCTTTCAGACTGGCCCCGCCCCACGGTCCTGCGCCGATGGCCTCGGAATGGCCGCAATGGTCGCAGGTCAGGGATCCGTCGGTCGGGTTGAAACGGTAATCCGCGCCGCATTGGTCACAGGGGAAACGGTGTTCTTCTGTCATTTAACAGCCCTACGAAAAATTCACGCCCCCGGCGGTGGGGGCGGCAAGATCGTGAACAGCTGCGCCAGCTCCTGCACGTCACCGGCCTTTTTCCAGCCATCCTGACCGGCGGTCCAGACGTAGGTGTCGCGCGTTAGCTCTCCGTCAGCGGCCATGCGACCCATCTTGGCTTTGGAAAACGGTCCGCTGGTTTGACCATCCACGGCGATATGCCAGACATGCTCGACCGGCGGCGGAGGCGGGGGTGTCACATGCGCCGAGGGTTGCGGGGCAGCGGGGGCGGAACTGCCCCACGGGCCGCCCGGCTGACCCGCTGCCATGTTTGACATCTGCTGCGCCATGGCCATTCCCATTCCCATGCCAAGACCCGCGCCCATGCCGCCGCCCTGACTAGGGTTGTTGGCAGCTGCCGTCATAGCCTCGGCTGCGGAATACTGGGTGAACTTGCCCAGATCGCCCGCCAACCCCATTGAGGTTCGCTTATCCAGCGCCGCCTCGACCGCTGGCGGCAATGAGATGTTCTCGATGTAAAACTCAGGCATCTCCAGCCCATAGCCATCCAGCACGGGCGAGACTTCGGCGGCGATCAGTTTACCCAGATCGGCGGTGTTGGCGGCCATGTCCAGAACCGGAATGCCCGAGCCCGCAATCACGCGGCTGAATTCCTGCACGATGATGTTGCGGATCTGAAAGCTGATCTCATCCATGGTGAATTCGCCATCTGTGCCCACAATCTCGACCATGAACTTTGCGGGGTCCTTGATCCGAACCGTATAGGTACCGAAAGCCCGAATGCGCGTGGGTCCGAACTCGGGGTCGCGCAGCATGATCGGGTTCTTGGTGCCCCATTTCAGGTCGTTGAACCGGGTCGTGTTGACGAAATAGACCTCGGACTTGAACGGAGATTGAAAGCCGTGATCCCAATGCTGCAAGGTCGTCAGGATCGGCATGTTGTTGGTCTCAAGCATATAAAGACCCGGGGTGAACACATCTGCCAGCTGCCCCTCATGCACGAAAACGGCGGCCTGACCTTCGCGCACTGTCAGCTTGGCGCCGTATTTGATCTCGTGGCCTTCACGCTCGAACCGCCAGACCATGGTGTCGCGGGTGTCGTCGACCCAGTGAATGACGTCAATGAATTCTCCGGTCAGAAAATCGAAAATGCCCATTGGGGTCTCCTTTTCTTGGGCCTAAAGCGGCTGGCCCATCAATTCACGCGCAATGATCCGCACCACGGGGCGCGCGTCTTCGGCGGACACGCCGGGTTTCAGGCGCGGATCATAAAGCATGGTCAAAAGTTTCTCGTCATGGCTGGTCAACAGCGCGAATTCGTCGTCGTCGTTGAAAATCGACGGTCGCGCCGCTGGGCTGTCATTAGACAGACCCAAACCTTGCGCGATCTCTTCATGAATGCAGCTAAGCCGGGTCAGATCCGGCAGCTCGGCCCGGATCAGCGTGACCGCGCGCACGAATTTGAAAGGCGCACTCGGGGTTTGCGAGGCAAAAACCAGACAGTCGATATTCGAACGCGGATTGGCCACCAGATCCAGCAGCGGCGCGCTGATCCCCGGCACCAGCTCTTTCAGGCGTTTGACCACATAGGCACTGTCATCCTTACCCGCAAAGAAGACATGGAAGTTGGGTTTGCGCGTCACGACCGAAATTGGATGCCCCGTCACCCGCGCCAGCCGTGTGGCAAAAGCATCGACCAGTGCCGCATCGGCCACGCGTGTGTCTGGGGCCACCGAAGGGGCAAATTCAGACTGTATGCGCACCGGGCCTGCCCAACGGCTGAGACGCCCGTCCGTTTGCGGGCTGCGGATCGTCACCGTGTGGTCGGGATATTCGCTGTAAAAGGCAATAGCCTCGAAATTGCGCGCCAGATCGTCCGCGTCATAGGGCGTATCGGGCCCGCCGCCGTCAATGCGCAGCATCCCTCGGGTCAGCAGATCGCCCTCGACCCGCTGATAGAACCGGGCCAGATCCTGACTGGCCGCTGAGGGCGGCACATAGGCATTGGCCGCAGGGAGCGCCGGTGCCGCAGGGGCTTGCGGTGCCACAGACGTGGTTAGGGCCTCGTCACAATTGGCCAGGGCCAGCAACGCAGCCAGCCCAAGAGCAGGTTTGACCAGGGCGCGTAGGGTCACGCGAATCAGCCCGGTACGGCGGTACCGGCATTGTCGCCGATCCCATCCTTGCGGGCCTTAGCGGCGGCCAGCGTGTCGCGCAACTCGGTCTCCATCTTCTGCAATTCCTGCTCGGCGGCAGCGCGTTTCGCCTTGCCCTCATCCGCGATGGCGAGGCTTTCGTTGATGGTGCCGATGAGATCGGCATTGGCCTGTTTCACAGCTTCGATGTCGAACACGCCGCGTTCCATCTCTTCGCGGATCATCTTGTTTGACTGGCGCAGATTGGCCGCGTTCGAAGTAAGCAATTCATTGGTCAGGTCGTTGGCCTCACGCACGGCCGAGGCCGCCTCGGCGCTGCGTTGGATCGTGACAGCTTGCGCCAACTGCGTTTCCCACAGCGGTACGGTGTTCACCAAGGTCGAATTGATCTTAGTCACCAGGGACTTGTCGTTTTCTTGCACCAACCGGATCGAAGGCAGGGACTGCATCGTTACCTGCCGGGTCAGTTTCAGGTCATGCACGCGGCGTTCCAGATCATCCCGTGCGGCGCGCAGGTCGCGCAATTCTTGCGCGCGCATGACCTGTTCGTCTTCCGGCGCGTCCTGGACGGCGGCCTCTTTTTCGGGGATATCATGGCTGTCCAGCTCGGTCAGCTTTTCCTCGCCTGCCGCAATGTAAAGCGCCAGCTCGTCGTAAAAGCCCAGTGTCTTTTCATAGAGTAGATCGAGGGATTTAATGTCTTTCAGCAGCGTATGTTCGTGCGCCAAAAGGTCGTCGGTGATGCGGTCGATCTGCCCCTGAACCTCTTCATACTGGGCGGTGAACTTGGCGAACGGAGCAGCTTTGCCCATCAGCTTTTCCCACCAGCTGCGTTCGCGGCGCACGTCCAACTCGCTGACGGAAAAACCTCGGATCGTGGTAACGATGTTGCGCAAACTGTCACCAGCGGGGCCCACATCCTTGTTGCGCACGTCGGCCAGCATCGCCTGGCTGATCTCTTGCAATTCCGCCTGCGCCGACGATCCGAAGGACACGATCGAGTTCGTGTTGTCCATATCGATCTCATCCATGCGGGTGCGGATTTCGGCCTTGACCGGATCGTCCGCTTCTTCCAGCGGGACAACTTCGGACTGGGGTTCGGGCAGGGTCACAGCGGTGACCTCTTGTACCAGTGTTTCGGCTTCAACCGCCTTGTTCTTAATGTCGTCGGACATGGGAAATCCTTTCTCAAAAAATCCGGCTGATCATTTCAACCGGACGCCTTCGCGCTGCAACCGTTCGCGCAGCACGTCAATTTCAACCGTCAGATCGCTGCGGTCATCCAAAAGCATCTTGCGGGTTCGAGCAGCGAAATTTTGCTCCAGATCGTCCAGCAGGGCCGTGAAATCGGCCAGCGCCTGCGCATCCCGCGTGCGGGCATAGACATCGGCAAATTTGACGGTCGCATCCCGTGCGCCTTGCAAATAGACGGTCAGATATTTGCGCGCGCCCGACAGGTCACGCGGGTCATCCTCGACCGTACGAAACAGGTCGCGGGCGGTGTCCTGAAATTGCTCGACCCGCGCCTCGATCCGGCGGTCGCCTGCGCGCTTAATGGCGTCGGTCATCTCGGTCAGGTGCTTTTCAGCATCTTCCACAACCCGCGCCACGCGATCTTGCTGGAAGGTATCGACCCCCTCCATCCCCTTGTCTTTCAGCGGGTCAAGTCCAAAGGACACCGCGTGCAGTGCTGTCGCGGCTGCTCCGAAAAGAACGGGGGCGAGTAAGCTCGCCTGAGCCGCTGCATCCACCAGTTCCGAGCGGTAGGCGGCCAGCGCTGTGCCAAGCCCAGTCAGGACGCTGGCAAAGATCTTTCGCGGAATCGCCGGACGCCGCGCTGTGCGGCGCGCGTTATAGGCGGCCTCGGCCCGCAGCCCTTCGCGCAGTAAGAAGGCAGCTCCGGTCAGGGTTGCGGCGGCGATCAACCCGACGGTCATGCCGATGGCACCATCGTTCAGGGACAAAAACACCAATGGGATGGCGGGTAGAAACAACAGATTGGCGCGCGCACCGGCAGGTTCAACCCGTGCGCCGTCGAACTGCCCGCGCGACCCGCTCTCCGACTTGGATGCGTCACCTGACGGGCTGTATTTTCCGCCAAATCTTTTGGCCATGGTCTACAGCCCCCCTAGAAGGCCGGTGCAAACACCAAATAACAGCGCCAAAAGGGCGGCATAGGCCAGTTTCTGTACTCCGGTGCCGGACATTAGAGCCCCCAATGACAATGCTCACGGAAAATTTAGGGCATGAGGGGCCTTGGCGCTAGGGGGAAGGTTGCCTAACCCGCGTCACTTGCGTGATTTCTTGCCGACCGGTGGCCTGTTTCGCTGAGGTCTGGTCGGGCGTTTGACCGGGGCTTCGGGTGCGGGATCCAGTCCAAGCTGGTCACGCATGACGCGGCGGCGAATTTCCTCGACCTCGCCCGGCTTTAGATTACCCAGCTGAAACGGGCCGTAAGACACACGCAGCAAGCGGTTCACGGCATAGCCGATATCTTCCATCGCGCGGCGGATTTCGCGGTTCTTGCCTTCGCGCAGCCCGATGGTGAGCCAGGCATTGGCGCCCTGCTGGCGGTCCAGCGAGACATCCATGGGCAGGAAGCGCTCACCGTCGATCACCAAGCCCTTGCGCAAAGGGGCAAAATCTTCGTCCTTGGGGCGACCGTTCACCCGCACGCGGTATTTGCGCAGCCAGCCAGTTGAGGGCAGTTCCAGCTTGCGCTTGATGCCGCCATCATTGGTCAGCAGCAGCAAGCCTTCGGAATTCAAGTCCAGCCGCCCGACACTCATGACGCGGGGCATGTCCTCGGGCAGGTTGTCGAAGATCGTCGCGCGACCCTTTTCATCGCGCGTTGTCGTCACCAATCCGGAGGGCTTGTGATACAGCCACAGGCGCGAGGGTTCCGGTTCGGACACCGGCTTGCCATCCACAGTGATCCGGTCCTTGCTGGTGACATTCAAGGCGGGGCCGGTGATAGCCTTGCCATTCACGGTCACACGACCGGCTTCGATCATGCGTTCAGCTTCACGGCGCGAGGCGACGCCCGCGCGGGCAAGCACTTTGGCGATCCGGTCGCCGGGAGGAGGGGTTTTGGTCATCCGCAGCCCATAGCGCATCCCGCCGGCTTGCGAAAGACAGGTTTCTGATGCAGTCAGAGGCATGACTTTCAAGTCCTTTATGAACATCGCGCTGGAACAGGCCCGCGCAGCTGCCGATCGTGGAGAGGTTCCGGTGGGCGCTGTCATCGTGCAGGGCGACCAAGTGGTGGCTGCGGCGGGCAACCGCACGCGCGAACTAAACGACCCAACGGCGCATGCCGAGATTCTGGCTCTGCGTGCGGCTTGTGCTGAGGTGGGGTCCGAGAGGCTACCCGATCATGACCTCTATGTGACGCTGGAGCCTTGCGCGATGTGCGCTGCCGCTTTGTCTGCGGCGCGTATCCGGCGCATTTACTATGGCGCGGCCGATCCGAAATCGGGCGGGGTGGCGCATGGGGCGCGGGTGTTCACGCATCCTCAGGCGCATCACGCGCCCGAGGTATACGATGGTATCGCGGGGCAAGAGGCCGCCGACTTGCTGAAGGCTTTCTTTGCCGCGCGGCGTGATCCTAAAGCGTGATAGGTTTCATCACCTCGGGTTCGATCACATCGACGCCGAGCAGTCCTTCAATCAGCGTCTGGGCAGATTGTTCCAGGATCGGGAAGGTCTTGTAGTGGCAGGGAATCACGGTTTTGAAGTTGAAATACCGCTGCGCGGCATAAGCAGCGCCTTTCATATCCATAGTGAAATGCCCACCCGCTGACAGGATCCCAATATCGGGTTCGTAATAATCGCCCATCCAGTCCATATCGGCCATGATGTCCGTGTCCCCCGACACATAGAGCATGTGACCATCGCCCGCGATCATGAATCCAACTTTGCTGCCACCCGTACGCAGGCCGTCGGGAGTGGAAAAGGTCGAGCTGTGTGAGGCCGGAACCATCGACACCATCACGCCGTTCAGGTTGACCGTGCCACCTTTGTTGAAGCCAACGGTCTCGATCTCTTCAGCTTCGCTCCAATACCCCATCAGATCGTATTGGCCGACTACCGGAATCTTGAGGCGCTTTGCCAGCGAGACAACATCAACCACATGGTCGAAATGCGTATGCGTAAGAAGGATATGTGTCGCACCATCCAGCGCCGCGTCGTGCTGGTCTTCGGGCAGAACCGGATTACCGGTCAGCCACGGGTCGATCAACAGCACTTGTCCTCCGGTTTCGATGCGGAAACTGCCGTGGCCCAGCCAAATGATATTCATGAATAATTCCTCCCAATCAGACTGTTGGCTTTACCCTAGCATCGGCTATGTAAAATTCTATGGACTGGTTTCAGGAAATTGACAGCTATTGCGAGCGCTTGTCGCCCGCCTATTGGGCCGAGCCCATAAACGCCGTGACCAACGCTGCCTTTCTGATTGCCGCTTTCATCATGTGGCGTCGGGTGCGTGGGCAGGGGATGGCGCTGGCAATGGTGCTGGTGGCGATTTTGGCGGCGATCGGCGTGGGTAGCTATCTGTTTCACACTCATGCGCAGGTCTGGGCCGCCATGGCTGACGTGCTGCCGATCGTGCTGTATATCCTGGTCTATATCTTTGCCATCAACCGTGATGTCTGGCAGATGCGACCGCTTATTGCCGGAGCCGTAACCGCGCTGTTTATTCCCTACGCTGCCGCGACGGTGCCGCTGTTTCAACTGATACCGGGACTGGGCGCGTCATCAGCCTATGCACCGGTCCCCTTACTGATTCTGATCTATGCCTATCTGCTGCGCCATCGCGCCCCCGGCACGGCCAAGGGGCTAGCCATCGGCGCAGCCATCCTGATCGCCTCGATCACGTTCCGCGCACTGGATGAACCGATCTGCGGCCACCTGCCGTTGGGCACACATTTCATGTGGCATATCCTGAACGCCACCATGCTGGGCTGGATGATCGAGGTCTATCGCAGGCACATGACCCGCATGGCTTAACCCCGAAAGGCGTCGGCAAGGTCAGCGGGCAGGTCGAATTCGTCCAATACCCGCGCGCGACCCTCAGCCGACATCTTGCGGGCAGTCTTTTCGACGATGCTTTGGATTTTCTCGGCAGAGTGCTTTGCGGCAAAGGGTGCGAAATACCACTTGAGGAAGACGAAACAGATCACATCTTCCAACGCCTGAACTTCGGCATCGCGCTTGATGCCTTGTTTGCGCAGCATCCGCCGGGCCGCGTCGATGTCGCCAGCGCCATATTCACTCAGCTCCATCAGACCGGCCACCACCTCGGCATGATGCTCCGCCTGTGCCTTGCGCCAGGTCAGATAACCCGTGCGCCCCTCGGGATATTCGCTGCGCGCCAGTTTCCACCGCTCGACATGCTGTCCACGCGCGGCGATCTGCAACGGGTCTGATGCGTCAGGGAACAGCCGGTCCAGCTCGGCGCTCATCCGCTGGCCATAAAGCAATGCGGCCGGCTGACCGTCTTCAAGGGTGGGGTCTTGGGTATTGGCCGCGTCGATTGCGTCCAGAACGGCTTGCTTGCGGGTGGTCATCGGAGGCTCCGTCGGATGAGACATCTTTCGAGCATCGTAACGCGTCATCACGCTAAGCGCAGCACATGATTGTAAAAACCCGGGTCGGGAGGAGGAGTTCCCGACCCGGACGAAGGGGTCATATCATTTACCGATCTTCGTTTTGTCTTGCGAGACAGGCTCTGCGACCGTTTCGGGGAAGTTTAGGTCGCGAGTCAGGCTGTCCATGGTCGGCCCGAATGCCTGTGCTTGGGCGGCCAGAACGGTCGAGGCCAGTACAAGGGCGGTCATGAACGTTTTCATCGTCTTTCTCCGATATAGCGTTTCCGTGTAAATGAAATGAACAGTACAGTTTAGTTTTTCAAGGGCAAAAATGAACTAATTGGTTTACTTTTATGCAAGACAGCTATGCGGAATTGATGGCGCAAGGGCGCCGTCTGGGCCGGGACAGGGGAAAACAGGCCTCTGCCGCTCTTGCGACCGGGGCATCAGACGGGTAAATGCCCCCTAACGCACAAGAGGTTTTCCGATGTCGATTGACCAAAGCACCGCCGCCAAGGTGGCCAAACTGGCCCGGATCAAGGTCGAGGATGACGCGCTGCCCGCGCTGGCGTCCGAGTTCAACACCATCCTTGGGTTCATCGAGCAACTGAACGAAGTGGATGTCGAAGGCGTCGAGCCCATGGTCTCGGTCGAGCCGATGCGCCTGAAACGGCGCGAGGATGTGGTCACCGACGGAAACCAGCAGGACAAGGTTCTGGCCAACGCCCCCGACGCGCGCGAGGGCTTTTTCGCAGTCCCCAAAGTGGTGGAGTAAGACATGAGCGATCTGAACAAACTGGGCCTGGCCGAGGCCCGCGATGCGCTGCGCAAGGGTGATGTGACCTCGGTCGAGCTGACCGAATCTTGCCTGAAAGCCATTGATGACGCCGACGCGCTGAACGCTTTTGTCCACAAAACGCCCGAGATTGCGCTGGAGCGCGCCAAGGCCGCGGACGCACGCATCAAGGAAGGCGACGCGCCATCCATGTGTGGTCTGCCGATCGGCATCAAGGATCTGTTCTGCACCAAGGGCGTGCCCTCGCAGGCGGCCTCGAAGATTCTGGAAGGCTTCAAGCCGGAATACGAATCCACTGTGTCTCAGCAACTGGCCGATGCCGGTGCCGTGATGCTGGGCAAGCTGAACATGGACGAATTCGCCATGGGCTCGTCCAACGAAACCTCGGTCTACGGAAACGCGGTCAGCCCGTGGCGGCGCGGCAATGACGACGCGCAACTGACACCTGGCGGCTCGTCGGGAGGTTCGGCGTCTGCTGTGGCTGCCGACCTTTGTCTGGCGGCAACCGGCACCGATACCGGCGGCTCGATCCGTCAGCCTGCCGCTTTTGTTGGCATCACCGGCATCAAACCCACATATGGCCGCTGCTCGCGCTGGGGCATCGTGGCCTTTGCCTCCTCGCTGGATCAGGCCGGTCCGATGACCAAGAACGTGCGCGATGCGGCGATCATGCTGGAAACCATGTGTGGCCATGACGCCAAGGATTCCACCAGCGCCGAGCTGGCCGTACCCAACTTCGAAGCGATGCTGACCGGCGATATCAAAGGTAAAAAGATCGGTATTCCGAAAGAATACCGCATGGATGGTATGCCTGCCGAGATCGAAAAGCTTTGGGCCGATGGCGCCGCGATGCTGAAAGACGCGGGCGCCGAGATCGTCGATATCTCGCTGCCGCACACCAAATACGCGCTGCCAGCCTATTACGTGATTGCTCCGGCCGAGGCGTCCTCGAACCTCGCCCGTTATGACGGTGTCCGCTATGGCCGCCGCGCGCATCTGGCGCAAGGCGATGGCATCACCGAGATGTACGAGAAAACCCGCGCCGAGGGTTTTGGCCACGAGGTACAGCGCCGCGTGATGATCGGCACTTATGTGCTGTCGGCTGGTTTCTACGACGCCTATTACAACCGCGCACGTCGTGTTCGCACCCTGATCAAGAAAGACTTTGAAGACGTCTTCGCCGCAGGTGTCGATGCGATCTTGACCCCAGCCACCCCTTCGGCCTCGTTTGGTCTTGGCGAGATGACCGAGGCCGATCCGGTCCAGATGTATCTGAACGACGTCTTCACCGTCACCGTGAATCTCGCCGGTCTTCCGGGTGTTTCAGTCCCCGCCGGACTGGATGCGCAAGGGTTGCCGCTGGGTCTGCAACTGATCGGTCGCCCTTGGGAAGAGGGTGATCTGCTTAATACGGCCTACGCGCTGGAAAACGCGGCAGGCTTTGTGGCCAAGCCGGGCAAATGGTGGTAGGTCTGGGCCAAGGCAAGACATCGCAACACGGAGCAGCAGGATGCGCATCACGCTTCTGATCCCCGCACTCGGGCTCGTAACCGCCTGCAATACGGTGGCCCCCATTCAGGGCGCCGGGTTCAACACACCCTCCTATCAAGCACAGCGCGAGGCCGCGCTGACGGGGCAGGGATATACGGGCAACCCGCTGACCGGTCCCGTAGATGTGTCTGAACAGGCTCTGGGAGCACCGGGCTCCGCGCTGCCCCCGACAGGTGAAAATGCCGACTTGGCCTCGGCCACGGCGGCAGCCTTGGCCAGCACGTCCAATGCGCAGCCAGCGGGCGGCTTTGATCCGGCCACGACGGCCCCGGTTCAAACCGCGATCCCAAGCAACAACACCATCTCTGACGAACAGGATTTCGCCGCTGTATCCGACCGACGCACGATCGAATCGGACGCGGCCCGGATCGAGCAAAACCGCCAGACCTACGAAGTGGTCGCCCCTACCGCGGTCCCGCAGCGTGGCACCGACGGACAGCCTAATATCGTCCAATATGCGCTGAATACATCCAACCCGGTCGGAACACAGCTCTACAGCCGGGCGGGGTTCAACCTGCAAGCCAAAGCGCAGCGCAACTGCGCCAAGTTCCCCTCGGCGGATCAAGCGCAGATCGAGTTCTTGGCCAACGGCGGCCCGCAACGCGACCGCAAGGGTCTGGACCCGGATGGGGATGGCTATGCATGCAGCTGGGACCCAAGCCCGTTCCGCAGTGCCGTCGCAAACTGAGCTGAGCCCGATCTGGCACCCGTCGCCCAACTTTGGTCCGCGACGGGATAGCCTGAAACCCAGCCTGATCGTCCTGCACTATACAGCGATGAGCAGCGCGCAAGCCGCGCTGACCCGCCTGTGCGATCCGCAATACGAGGTCTCGGCCCACTACCTGATCGGCGCAGACGGAACGCTCTGGCACATGGTGCAGGAAACAGACCGTGCGTGGCATGCGGGCGCGGGGGAGTGGATGGGGCAAAGCGACATAAACTCGCGCTCCATTGGGATCGAATTGGATAATCGCGGCGATCACCCCTTTTCCGATCCGCTGATGACTTCGCTTGAGGCCCTGTTACCTGCCATCATGACCCGCTGGAATATCCCCGAAACCGGCATTATTGGTCATTCCGACATGGCTCCGGGCCGCAAAATCGACCCCGGCCCTCGGTTCGACTGGCTAAGGTTGGAACGCCAGGCGCTTGCCGCCAGCCGCGGCAGCAGCGCACCCCCGCAAGACACCTCGCCGGCGTCCTTTCGCGCCTGCGCGCAAGCGGCCGGATACACCGCCGACGCGGATTACAAAACTCTCCTGTCAACAATCCGCCTCAGATACCGCCCCTGGGCGACCGGACCCCTGACCGCCGAAGACTTCATTCCCTTGATGCCGCCTGCCGTTAGCGCATGATCCGCCCTTCATCTGGCCAAAAATATCCCGGGGTTGAATTGGCCGCAGGCCAAGAAGGGGCTGGCCCCTTCTACCTACCGATCAACTCTTGACGCCGCTGGGCCCAACGCCTAACCCATCCCACGCGCGGAGGGCCGGATGGCCGCTGGGGTCCAAGGGCCCGAGAGGAAAGTCCGGACTCCACAAGACAACGGTGCCGGGTAACGCCCGGGCGGGGCAACCCGACGGAAAGCGCCACAGAAATCAGACCGCCACATGCGTGTGGTAAGGGTGAAACGGTGGGGTAAGAGCCCACCGCGCCGCTGGCAACAGGGGCGGCACGGCAAGCCCCACCGGGAGCAATGCCAAATAGGGTCCCCGCGCGGGCCGGTCGGCGTCCGCCGATACCGCCGCTAGGCCTGTCTTGGCCCAGAGGGACCGGGTTGGCAGCTTGAGCCGCGCAGCAATGCACGGCCTAGAGGAATGGTCATCGAAGGGGGCAACCCCGGAACAAGATCCGGCTTACAGGCCTTCCGCGCATATTCCGCTCTAAGCAAGCGGCAAGACCCCACGCCCGATCACCCAGATACCGGCGACGATCAGCGCAACCCCGGTTGCCGGGACCAACCACCGCGCCTGGGGAAGTAGTTTCTCCAACCCGACATAAAGCGCGATACCGGCGATCCAATAGAGGTTCATCACGCCGCCAACGAACAGCAGCAGCATCAACGCCCAGCAACACCCCAGACAGTAAAGCCCATGCAACACGCCGACCCGAAACGCGCCATAGAGGCCTGGGCGGTTGTGGTCGGCCAGAAACCGCGCCGGACTGCGGCAATGGCGCAGACAGGCCGTCTTGAGGCTGGAAAGCTGATAGAGACCAGCGGCCAGCAAAACAGTACCTGCAAAGACCTCGGACCGGATCGTCATCATCGGCCCGTCCGACAGGCCGATCTGCTCCAACCCCCATTGGCTGCCGGTTGCGAGCATACTGAAGGCGGCCCATGCGACGAGATACCCACTTAGAAACAAAAGGCTCAGCCGGGTTGAGCGCGCCTGCTCAGATCCCATTCGTTTGATCGCCGTATACAGCAGCACCGTTGGTGCCGCGCTGGGTGTCATCATGGCAACCATCATGACCCACCACATCAGGAAGATCAGAATGCCATAGCTTAGGGACCAATGAACCTCGCCGCCCATTTGCATCGGAGTGCCGATCGGTCCGGCCATCGCGGTCATATCAACCGCTGTCATGTTCATGCCGATGCCCGCAACCGTATACCAACAGGCAAACAGCACGATCATCAGAACGCAGAACAGCACGATACTGCCGTCACGACGCAGCACTTGCTCGACCACCCCAGGCGTGGGTGCAGATGGATTGGGTTTCATCTAAGCGCCCAGAACGCCATGGCCCGAGATATTCAGATGCGCCAGATGGGCATGGGTCGCATCAAAGCTCAGGCTGATCTCACCCCCATGGGTGGTGGTCGTGCCCGAGGCTGATTCTGCGTGTCGGTATTCGAACCCGTTGGGCAGCTGGATCGCCGCACGGTGCGGTTGACCTGAAACGATATGGGGGATCGGCCTGACATTCAGGTCGAAAATACCTTTCACCTTAGCATAGCCTGTGCGGTCCTCACGCGACCAGTCCAGTTCGATGGGCAGATACAGCGTCTCATGTTTGGTCGGTGCCATGGCGCTGTAAACATACCAGAAGGTCGCCATTTCGTCCGTGTCTTGACCGGTCATGATGGCTTGTAAAGCCGCACGTTGCGCGTCGCTGGCGCTTTCGTCGATGATCAACTGCATCTGACCGTTGCCTTCGTGAATCGGGCCGGGCCAGTAGTACACGCCAGCGGCGCGGACCCCGGCAAGGTCAGTGTCGCCGTAATGGCCGGACTCAATGTCATAGACGACAACAGCTTCACAGTTGCCATGGGTGGGAAGAACGCTGAACTGGCACGGGCAGCCGAAATTGCAGTTGCAATTGGCCAGCTCTTCAGCCTGAATTGTCCATTCTGTCATGATTGCCCCCAAGTAAATTTGCACAAAAAAGAACTACTCGGTCAGGGGTTGCCGTCAGATCTGTGCCTCAACTGTCGCGTCGATTTCCGACGTCTTGGTTTGACAAACTGGATGCACACTATCACGGAACCGTGATCTCGCCAAACGAGGGCCGGCTTGTTGTCGGAAACTCGATTGGAAAACTGCGCAAATCAGCCCGATTCCGGTTGACTCGGCTGCGCGACCGGGTAAAAGCGCACGCTCATAGGAATTCAACCGAAAGGCCCCTGCCTTTCCGGACGCAGGAGATAACCATGGCGAAGCCGACGACAATCAAGATCCGTCTGAACTCGACCGCGGGCACGGGCCACTTCTACGTGACCAAAAAGAACGCGCGCACCATGACCGAGAAAATGACCATTCGTAAATACGATCCGGTCGCTCGGAAGCATGTCGAGTACAAGGAAGGCAAGATCAAGTAATCTGCCGATCCGCTTGGACAGTTTAAAAGGGTTGCGCCACGGCGCAGCCCTTTTTCATGTTCGATCGGCATCCAGTTGCGCTGAGGTCAGCACCAGTCCGTTGCAGCGGCGCATCAGCCACCTGCGCATTCGAGTGAGGTGCGGGTTGCTTTTTGGGACACCTTGCCCATACGCTTCAGCTAACCGTTCCAAAATGTTGGCCGTCATGAAAAAAATCTTGTTATCCACAATCACCGTTCTGGCCCTTGCGGGCTGCGAAGATCTCTATAACCGTCAGGGCGTCGGCTTTGCTGGCCTTAGCGGAGAGCCCCGGACATCCTCGGACGTGCCGGGCACTGTCGCATTTGTTCCCGAGTCGCGGAACATCCCAGCTGATCTGGCGGAATTGACGCCGGTCTCGGTGTCGACAGGCGAGACTGAAGCCCAGAAAGTCGCGCGCGTCGCAATCGACAATGGCGGGCGCGGAGATAGCAACGCGGTTGTTCTGAATGGCTCGGGTACCAACTTGTTCCTAAGCACGGTCAATGTGAATGGCACGCCCTATGGCGTGCTGCGTACAGCTAACAACAGCACCCGCGTGGACAACGAAATCGGTGCCGCCTTTGGCCGGAACGCCGAACAGTTCACCGGATGCCTACCCGCCGGAGACGTATTCCGCAAAGGTTCGTCCTCGCGCAGCTCGGGCTTCGCGGTTGCGTTGAACTGTAGCTGATCCCGGTCTGAGAGAACTCCAAAGCCCTCGCCCATCTGGGTGGGGGCTTTTTCTTTTGCCCGATAGGCCTTGGATCTTCAGGCGCAAATGAAAAAGGGCGGGTCAATAACCCGCCCTTTGTTTGATGTGTATCGGTTGCTTATTCGCGGTTGCCGAACAGTTGCAGCAGGAACATGAACATATTGATGAAGTCCAGATACAGGCTCAGCGCGCCCATGATTGCGGCCTTGCCCAACCATTCCTGATCGCCCGAATGGGCCATTTGCAGGTAGGTTGTCTTGATGTTCTGCGTGTCATACGCGGTCAGGCCTGCGAAGATCAGGACACCCAGAACGGAAACTGCAAACGCGATGGCCGACGAGGCGATGAAGATGTTCACAACGGACGCAACGATCAGGCCGATCACGCCCATGATCAGGAATGTGCCCATGGCCGACAGGTCTTTTTTGGTCGTATAGCCATACAGCGACAGGCCGGCAAAGGCGATCGAGGTGATTAGGAAGACTTGGATGATCGACTGACCGGTGAAGACCAGGAAAATCCAGCTGATCGAAATACCCATCACTGCGGCGAAGGTGTAGAACACCAGCTGAGCCGCTGCTGCCGACAGACGGTTGATTGCTGCGCCAAAGCCGAACACAAAAGCCAGCGGGGCAAACATGATCACCCATTTCAGGGGCGATGTGAACAAGGTCGCGCCGAATTGGGTCAGATACGTGTTCGCGCTGATCTGGTATTCGGTCGGAACGCTGGATACAGCCATGCCGGCAATCGCCCATGCAGCAGCAAAAGTAATCAGCATGCCCACGGACATGGTGCCGTAGACTTTGTTCATATGGGCGCGCAGGCCCTCGTCAATCTGGGCAGCGCGCGCGCCGGCCGCCGTCCGGATCGTGTCAAATTGTGCCATAAAAGGGTCTCCCTTCGTTAATTCTTTGGTGCGTCTGCAAGCGAGACGCCTTCCCCGCAAATATCGGCAAGTGGGGGCTGTGTTTCAAGAGTTTAACGCTGGAAACTGGCTAAAACACGCAACAAAAATGGCGACCTGCTGACGCGGGTCGCCATTGATGAGAAAAAGATACATTCAGAAATCACTTTTGCCAGAAATCCGGCGCATCCCAAATGGGGCGAGCAGCCTCGGCTTCGGCTTGTTCGCGGGTGATACCGATGTCTTTCAATGCGCGGTCGTCCAATCGGGCCAGCTTGTGGCGCTGGCGATGCAGGGACAAGGCGTCCAACAGAGTCAAAACGGAAAACCGGCGATGCGGTTTGCAGCGGGATGTCAGCGCAATCTGGGTCATAGGTATTGTCCTTTCTTTCGTTTCCGATGGTTTTTAGAATTTCCATCAACTTCCTTGATCTATATGTCCCGATATGACACATTTTAAAAATGAATATTTTTGACGGAATGCATAAGGGATCGTGAAGATGAGAAATCTGGACATCACCACTCTGCGCTCATTCGTGGCGGTTGCCGATCAAGGCGGCGTAACGCGGGCAGCCGGTTTTTTGCACCTGACGCAATCTGCGGTTTCGATGCAGTTGAAACGGCTGGAGGAACTGCTGGGGCTTGAGTTGCTGGACCGCAGCGGACGCACAATTGCGCTGACGGCATCGGGGGAGCAACTGCTGGCTTATGCACGCCGCATGATTGCGTTGAATGACGAGGTGATCTCGAAGCTCACCGATCAGGCGTTCGAGGGCGAGGTCGTTCTGGGTGTGCCGCACGACATCGTTTACCCCGCGATTCCAAGGGTTCTGAAGCGATTCAACGCTGATTTCCCACGCGTGAAGGTACAGTTGTTCTCGTCTTTTTCGATGCAGTTGAAAGAGATGTATAGGAAAGGCGAATGCGATCTGATCCTGACGACGGAATCAAACGCCGCGGAAGGGGCAGAAACGATTGCCGAATTGCCTCTGCGCTGGGTTGGCGCGCCGGGTGGGTCGGCATGGCGCAAGCGACCGATCCCCTTGGCTGAGGGGCGACGCTGCCTGTTTCGGCCCAAGGTCATCAGCGCACTGGACGGAGCCGATATTCCCTGGGAACTGGCCGTTGATTCCGAAGATGACCGCACCATCGAGGCCACGGTCAGCGCCGATCTGGCTGTCTCGGCCATGCTGGAAGGCACTGAGGCCGCCCATCTTGAGCTGATCGAATCGGGCGGCGCTCTTCCCGATCTACCGGTTCAAATGATCAACCTTTACGGCGGCGACTCGGGTCGCGGGGAAATCATCGAAGCCCTGGCGGCGCTGGTACGACAGAATTTCCGCATCATGGCGGGGACACCGTTGAAGGCTGTCGCGGGCTAGGGTGTGATGACGACCTTGCCTGTGGCCGCACGGTCCCTCAGCAGTTGCAGGCCTTGCGCGACCTCGGTCAGGGGCAGGGTATGGCTGATATGGGGTTTGATTTTCCCCTCCGAATGCCAGCGAAATAGGGTGGCGAAGCTGTCCTGCACGATCTGAGGGCGGAATCTTAGATAGCCGCCGATGTAAAAGCCGATGACAGTCAAGTTCTTGACCAGAAGGTGATTGGCGGGGATTTGTGGCACGTCGCCGCCCGCGAACCCGATGGGCAGCAGACGGCCCTCGGGATTAGTGGCACGAAAGGCGGCCTGGAACACGTCGCCGCCGATGGCGTCATAGACCACATCGGCGCCACCCAATTCCTTCACGCGCGACCGAAGATCTTCGGAGGCGTCAATCAGGTGATCGGCTCCTGCGGTGCGCGCGACCTCCAGCTTTTCCGCCCCGCGCGCCTGCGCAATCACCGTGGCCCCCATCAACTTGCCGATTTCGACAGCCGTCAATCCGACGCCACCAGCAGCCCCTGTGACCAGCAAGGTTTCACCCGGCTGCAATCGGGCGCGGTGATCCAGCGCAATGTGACTGGTTCCATATGCAATTTGGATGGCGGCGGCGTCCTCAAAGCTCGTCGAAGCGGGTAGGGGGATCGCACGATCTGCGTCGAACACCCCAAATTCCGCCAAACCGCCCTGACCTGAATAGACAGCCACACGATCCCCTACGGACAAGGTTGTCACATCCGGGCCAAGCTGATCGACAATACCAGAAATTTCCATCCCTTGCGTGAAGGGGGCTGAGGGGGTGTCCTGATAGGTGCCCTTCTGCATCAGCAGATCCGCGAAGTTCAGACCGCAGGCCTTGATGGCGACGCGAATCTGCCCCGGACCGGGGTCAGGGAGCGCGATATCGCACAGCTGAGCGTCCGCGCCTTTCGATGAGATTCTGTAGGCCAGCATAAAGGTGCTCCGTGATTTTGGGCGGAGTAGATTCGTTTTCTGGTTGAATTGTCAATCAGTGACCTTGCGCGCAAAAAACTGGCACGAACGCTAATATATACATAATGCAATAAACATAGAGGTATTATGTGTGCGCATCGCACAACCACAAATCCTTACCCTTGAAATCTTACTCAACCTTCTTGAAAAAAAACGCAAATAGGGCAATAGTGCGCTATGGTGCTGATTTGGGGGCATGTTCCAACTTAGTGAGCGGTTAAGAACTGCTCGTTAGTTATGCGATGATGAAATATATCGCACGTCCCCGGTAGTTGTGTAGTAGAGGAGAATACCAATGACCCATCACGTCGATGTCCATGTGGGCAAGCGCGTCCGGCATCGCCGCTGGCTGATTGGAATGACCCAGCAGCAACTGGCGCAGCAAGTTGGTATCAAGTTCCAGCAGATTCAGAAATACGAAACGGGTGCGAACCGCATCAGTGCGTCGCGTTTGTGGGACATCGCCGAAGCGCTGGATGTTCCGGTCAGCTTTTTCTTCGAAGGTTTGGAAGAGGCTGAGAAGGAAACCTCAAGCAAAAAATCGGTGCCTGCTGATCTGATGGGAGACAAAGAGGCGTTGGATCTGGTTCGGTCCTACTATGCGATCCCGGAAAACCAGCGCCGTCGACTGTTCGAACTGGCGCGTGTTCTCAGCGACGTTGCCTGATTAAGCGGGTTGACTTTGATGCGTGTGCCCCGCACGGGTAGCGCATGACACAGCCTATTCTGACCGATCTGGACGTAGCAGAAGAAATGGCCGACGCAGCGCGCGCGGCCATTCTTCCGTTTTTCCGCCAAGCAAATCTGGAAACCTCGAACAAGCTGTCACAGGGGTTCGATCCGGTGACGATCGCCGATCGTGAGGCCGAGCGTGTAATGCGCGACATTCTGGCCAAACATCGCCCTGATGACGGGATTTTGGGGGAAGAATTCGGTCAGGTGCCGGGCAGCAGCGGCCGAACCTGGGTCTTGGACCCGATCGACGGCACGCGCGGGTTCATCAGCGGGACGCCCACATGGGGTGTTCTGATTGCGCTCAGCAGCGCTGACGGGCCGATCATGGGGGTCATTGATCAGCCATATATTGGTGAACGGTTCGTGGGCTCGGTCGATATTGCGCAGGTCAGCGGACCCACGGGAACCCGGCCTTTGGACACGCGGGCGACAACCTCGCTGGCTCAGGCCATCGTGTTTACCACTTTCCCCGAGGTCGGCACCCCGGAAGAACGCGCCGGGTTCGAGGCCGTGGCGCGGCACGCGCGCCTCACGCGATATGGCATGGATTGCTACGCCTATGCCTTGCTGGCCGCCGGGCAGGTGGATCTGGTGATCGAGGCCGGTTTGCAAGCCTATGACATCCAGGCACCCATAGCCGTGATCGAGGCGGCTGGCGGCATCGTCACCGACTGGCAGGGTGGCCCCGCCCACAACGGCGGTCGCGCTCTGGCAGCGGCCAATGCCGATCTGCACGCCGCTGCGCTGGATATCTTGCGCCAATACTGAATCCGGTTGCCCGGACCGGCCCGGTCGGTTATTTTCTGACCGGTTGGTTCTTACGCCCGTTTTCCGCCAGCCCGCATTCTCCAAGCATGAGACGGGTTGATGCGACGGAGGGGCGAGATGACCGAAATCCTTATCAAACACGCAGATACCATCCTCACAATGGATGACACGCGACGCGAATTGCGCGGGGCCGATATTCTGATCCAAAACAGCCAGATTGCGCAGATCGGGCAGGGCCTGACCACGACCGGAGAAATCCATGACGCGACAGGATGCGTGGTGACACCTGGTTTGGTGAACACACATCACCATCTTTACCAAACCCTAACCCGCGCCGTACCCGGTGGGCAGGATGCGCTGCTCTTTGGTTGGCTGAAAACGCTCTACCCCATCTGGGCACGGTTCGGACCGGATGAAATGTTCACCTCAGCTCAGATTGGGCTGGCCGAATTGGCGCTTTCGGGCTGTACGCTTAGTTCGGACCACTTGTACCTCTACCCCAACGGCGCACGGCTGGACGACACCATCGCCGCCGCTGCCGAGGTCGGCCTGCGTTTCCACCCGACCCGTGGCGCGATGAGCATCGGTGAAAGCGATGGTGGCCTGCCCCCGGATGCGCTGGTTGAAACCGAGGATGCAATCCTCAACGATATGATCCGCGTCGTCGACGCCTTTCATGACGCGTCCGAGGGCGCAATGTGCCGGGTCGGCCTGGCTCCATGCTCTCCGTTTTCGGTTAGCCGTGACCTGATGCGCGACACAGCCGTACTGGCGCGAGACAAGGGCGTGATGCTGCACACTCATCTTGCCGAAAACGATGAGGATATCGCCTATTCCCAGGCGCAATTCGGCTGCCGCCCCGGTCAATACGCCGAAGATCTGGGCTGGACTGGCCCGGATGTGTGGCACGCTCATTGCGTCAAGCTGGACGGCGCCGAGATCGACCTCTTCGCCCGCACACAGACCGGCGTTGCCCATTGCCCCTGTTCGAACTGTCGGCTGGGCTCAGGGATCGCGCCGGTTCGGAAAATGCGCGATTGCGGCGTGCCAGTTGGGCTGGGCGCGGATGGCTCGGCCAGCAATGACAATGGCAGCCTGGTGCTCGAGGCGCGACAGGCCATGCTCCTCCAACGGGTCGCCAATGGCGCGGATGCGATGTCCTCCCGCGAGGCGCTTGAAATCGCAACCCGAGGCGGTGCTGATGTCCTCAACCGCCCCGATTGCGGTCGGTTAGCGCCGGGCAAGCGCGCAGATATCGCCATCTGGGACATAGGCGGTATCGAAAGCGCAGGCAGTTGGGACCCGGCGGCGCTGTTGCTGTCCGGGCCGATGAAGGTGAAACATTTGTTCGTCGAAGGCCGCCAAATCGTGCGCAGCGGGGCTATCACCACTCTGGACCTGCCACGTGTGATCGAACGGCAGAACGCGCTGGCGCGAGCCCTGCAAAGCTGAAACTCTTCTTCTGTTCAAAAATACCTCCGCCGGAGGCATGCGCCGCAAGGCGCATTCCCTCACACGACAGCGGCCCCACCGATCCAAACCTCGGCAATGGCGCGATCATCCCCCATCATGATGGTCGGGAAGATCGCCTCCCATATATCATCCGCACAAGCCTCGCGCTGCGCGATGGCCGGGGTCGAGGCCAGATCAAGCACGACCAGATCCGCCTCCATCCCCAGTGCGATATTGCCAATCCGATCGTCCAACCGCAGCGACCGCGCCGATCCGACCGTGCCCAACCACAACAGTTGCGCCGCATGCAGAGGCGCGCCGCGCAGTTGTCCGATCTCATAGGCCGAGGCCATTGTATGCAGCATCGAGAAACTCGACCCGCCGCCCGTATCCGTGGCCAACCCGACCCGATGCCCGTCATGCATCAATCCGGTCATATCGAACAGGCCCGAGCCAATGAAGGTGTTAGAGGTCGGGCAATGGATCAGCGCCGCGTCCACCTCGCGCAGGCGGTCGCGCTCGCGCGCCTCCAGATGGATGACGTGGCCATAGACCCCATGCGAACCCAGAAGACCGAATTTCTCGTAAGTATCCAGATAGTCGCGCGCCTCGGGAAACAACTCGCGGACCCAGGCGATTTCATCCGTTTGTTCACTCAGATGGGTCTGCATTAGACAATGAGGGTGCTCGGCCCACAGCGCGCCCATCGCCTCAAGCTGTTCAGGCGTGGATGTCGGTGAAAACCGCGGTGTGATAGCATAGGTTAAACGGTCAACACGATGCCATTTCTCTAGCAATGCCTCCGATTGGTCATAGGCCGTTTTCGCAGTGTCCCGCAGCCCCTCGGGCGCGTTGCGGTCCATGCAGGTCTTGCCTGCCACCACACGCTGGTTGCGCGCTTGTGCAGCCGCAAAGAACGCATCGACGCTTTCGGGGTGAATGGTGCAAAAGCTGCACATCGTCGTGGTGCCATGGGCCGCTGTTAGGTCCAGATAGCGGTTTGCAATTTCGGCGGCGTATGTCGGGTCGCCGAACTTCATCTCTTCGGGGAAGGTGTAGGTGTTCAACCAGTCGATCAGACGTTTGCCCCAGCTGGCAATCATCGCGGTCTGTGGATAGTGCACATGCGCGTCCACAAATCCGGCCATGATCACGTGCTGGCCGTGATCGACCACCTGCGCGTCGGGATGCGCAGAGCGCAGCGTATCGGCATCACCCACCGCGGCGATATGGCCACCCTCGACCACCACTGCTTCGCTGAACTCAACGGCGTCGGTTGGCTCGCCCTCGAACGGGGAACCGGTAAAGCTGAGCACACGCCCTTTCAGCAGCGTTTTCTGCGCCATTTTCATTCATCTCCGCCTGTATGGAACCGTCAAATAGCATAGGCGCGGGAAACTTCTGGGTAAATCGGCGCATTGTCATTGTTTTCCGGTAGCTGCTTCTTCTATTTAAAGGGCAATGACCGAAGGATAGCGGGGGCAGACATGACCACAGGCATTGACGAACCCCAAGTCGAGTCGACCAGTGACGACGACGTTTATGCGCTGGACCCGAAGGCTATCACGGCAATTCTTTATGCTGTCGATGTGGATAACCGCGACAAGCTGGTTGAGCTTATGGAGCCGCTGCACGCCGCCGACATCGCCGACCTTCTGGAACAGATCAACCCGTACGACCGCGCCCAGCTGATCCGGCTGTATGACAAAGAGTTTGACGGCGACATCTTGTCCGAACTTGACGAGGCCGTGCGGGAAGAGATCATCGGCATTCTCAAGCCCGACGTTCTCGCCGACGCCGTGCGCGAGATGGAAAGCGACGATGTCGTCGACCTGCTGGAGGACCTCGAAGAGCCGCAGCAAGAGGCCATTCTGGACGCGCTGGAGGATTCCGAGCGGATCGCGGCAGAGCAAGCGCTGTCTTACCCCGAGAACTCGGCCGGTCGCCTCATGCAGCGCGAAGTGGTCATGTCGCCCGAACATTGGACGGTGGGTCAGGCCATCGATTTCATGCGCGCCAATGACGATCTGCCCGAGCAATTCTACTATGTCGTCATGGTAGATCCGCGCCTGAAACCTGTGGCGCAGGTGACACTGGGCAAGCTTATGGCGGCGCGCCGCGAAGTGCGGCTGGCCGATCTGGCCGATGAAGAGCTGCACATTATTCCGGTCGATCAGGATGAAGAGGACGTGGCCTATGCGTTCAACCAGTACCACCTGATCTCGGCCCCGGTGGTGGATGCTGATGGGCGGTTGGTTGGTGCCATTACCATCGACGACGCCATGGTGGTTCTGGATGAAGAGCACGAGGAAGATATCCTGCGTTTGGCTGGGGTTAGCGACGAAAGCTCAATCTCGGACAGTGTGGCGGATACCAGCAAGCGACGGCTGCCGTGGTTGGCGGTGAATCTGTGCACGGCGATCTGTGCCTCGCTGGTGATTTCGCAATTCGAGGCAGCAATTGATCAGCTGGTGGCGCTGGCGATCCTGATGCCGATCGTGGCTTCGATGGGGGGCAATGCAGGTACGCAGTCGCTTACAGTCGCGGTGCGAGCGCTGGCGACGCGCGACCTGACCAACGCCAACGTGATGAGGGTGATCCGGCGGGAATTGCTGGTGGGACTTCTGAACGGGCTGTGTTTTGCCATCGTGCTGGGCACGGTTGGGATGATGTGGTTTGATTCTCCGATGCTGGGTGTCGTGATCGGGTCGGCCTTGGTCGTGAACATGGTGATCGCGGGGTTTGCGGGTACGGTAGTACCGGTGGTGCTGGATCGTCTGGGCGTTGACCCGGCGCTGGCGTCGGGGACCTTTGTGACGACGACAACGGATGTCATGGGGTTTTTCATCTTTCTGGGACTTGCCAGCGTGGTGCTACTGTGACCGATCTGACCGAAATCAAAGCCGCCGCGCGCAAGGCGGCCTTTGCGCGTCGAAAGGCTGCCTTTGACGCGCGACTTCCCGGTGCGGCAGGGCGTTTGTCCGAAGTGTTGGCCGGGCACCGGGGCGTGCCGATCTCGGGCTACATGCCCATCCGCACCGAGATTGATCCGCTGCCCGCCATGGCCGAGGCTTCGGCCTATGGTCCGGTCGGCGTGCCCGTGATCCAAGCTGCCGCGCAGCCGCTGAAGTTTTCGCACTGGACCCCCGAAGGCGCTCTAAAAGACGGCCCTTTCGGGGCCAAGGTGCCGGAGGTCGACGATTATTTTGACCCGGAAATCCTGATCGTGCCGCTGGTGGCCTTTGATGCGCAGGGTGGACGGCTGGGCTATGGCGGTGGATTCTATGACCGCACGCTGGAGGGACTGCGCGCCAAACGCCCGACACTGGCCATTGGTTTCGCCTTTGACGCACAAGAGGCCGAGGGCCTGCCGCTGGAGCCGACCGATCAGCCCTTGGACATGGTGATCACGGAAAGCCGGGTTCTGACGTTTTAACGCTGCTCACCCCGCATGGTTTTCGCGGAAATACTCCCACGCATCCAGATCGCGCCCATCGGGTAGGGTACACCGCCCTGTTTGGCCGTCGGCCCCGTCGACAATGCGATAATCGCCGCCGCTTTCGACACAGAACGTCGCCGCAGGGTTGGCGAGTTGTGCCGAGTTATCAGACGCAGGTTCGCATGCAGCGAGGGGGATCAGCAGAAGGGCAGGCAGGTATAGGCGGGTCATGAAACGCTCCGATGAATGGTATTGGCAGTTTATGACCTGAGTTTAACCACTTGTGCTTGGTCATTGCCACACTTAGGACGGTTCGTATGAGGATACTTTTTCTGGGTGACGTTATGGGCCGCGCCGGGCGTGCGGCGATCCAACAACATCTGCCACGTCTGCGCGACAAATGGCGGCTGGATTTTGTTGTGGTCAATGGCGAGAACGCCTCGAACGGGATGGGGCTGACCGGCGATCACGCCAAGCTGCTGCTGGATGCCGGCGCCGATTGCCTGACGCTGGGCGATCACGCGTTCGACCAGAAAGATATGCTTCAATTCATCGAGAAAGAGTCTCGTATTGTGCGCCCGGTAAATTTCGCCAAAGGCGCGCCGGGGCGGGGGCATCGCCTGTATACCGCGCCGGGCGGGCGCAAGGTTCTGGTGGTGCAGGTGCTGGGGCAGGTCTTCATGAAACGGCCCTTTGATGATCCGTTCTCGGCCATCGAGCCGATCCTGAAATCCCACCCGCGCGGTGGTCAGGCGCAAGCAATCATTGTCGACATGCATTGTGAGGCCACATCCGAGAAGATGGCCATGGGTCATTATTGCGATAAACGCGCCAGCCTTGTGGTCGGCACGCATACCCATGTGCCAACGGCAGATGCGCAGATTCTGCCCAATGGAACCGCCTATCTGACCGATGCGGGGATGTGTGGCGATTACGACTCGGTCATCGGCATGGACAAGGTCGAACCGATGCGTCGCTTTATCACCGGAATGCCCAAAGCCCGATTTACCCCCGCCGATGGCGAGGCCACGCTCAGCGGCGTGTTTGTCGAGACTGATGACCGCACCGGAGAGGCAAAATCTGTGCAAATGGTGCGCGTTGGCGGGCGTTTGCAGCAAGCAGGGCCGCAGTAAAGCTTGCTCTGCCCATCCCAATGCGTGAAACTGCCTGACGAGCGCGCAGCTCGGGTCAGGGTTCGGACATAAACCAAGAATGCAACTCCTTCAGCTTTCAGAAACAGGCAGCGCGATACTGGCGCTCTTGGTTGTCGCGGGCATGTTCATCATGTTCCTGCGTGAGGTTTACCCGACCGAGGTAGTCGCCATCGGCGGCGTGGCCGTGATGCTGGTAACGGGCATTCTGCCCTATCAAAGCGCGCTGGCCGTGCTGTCCAACCCCGCACCTTGGACCATTGCCGCGATGTTCATCATCATGGGGGCTTTGGTGCGCACGGGTGCGCTGGATGCGTTCACCTCAACCGCGCAGAAACAGGCGCAGGTCAACCCAAGGATTGCCATTGGTCTGTTGATGGGGTTTGTGGTGCTGGCCTCGGCCGTGGTGTCGAATACGCCGGTTGTCGTTGTGATGATCCCGGTCTTTGTCCAGATCGCCCGCACGCTGAACGTGCCTGCGTCGAAATTGCTGATCCCGCTCAGCTATGCGGCGATTCTTGGGGGTACGCTGACGCTGATCGGCACCTCGACCAACCTGCTGGTGGACGGTGTAGCCCGGTCGCAGGGTATGGCTCCCTTCACCATTTTCGAGGTCACTCCGCTGGGTGTTGCGCTGGTGATCTATGGCATGGTCTACCTGCGGTTCATCGCGCCACGTCTGCTGCCGGATCGTGACAGTATGGCCACGCTTCTGTCCGACCGCTCAAAGATGAAATTCTTTACCGAGGCCGTCATCCCTCCCGAAAGCAACCTGATCGGGCGCGAAGTAACGGGCGTACAGCTCTTCAAACGCCCCGGCGTCCGACTGATCGACGTGATCCGAGGCGACGAGTCATTGCGCCGCAACCTTAAAGGCGTCGAGCTGAAACTGGGCGACCGCGTGGTTCTGCGCACCGAAATGACGGAACTGCTGAGTCTGCAAAGCAACAAGGAACTCAAGCGCGTCGACCAAGTTTCGGCGGTCGAGACCAAGACAGTCGAGGTTCTGATCACCCCCGGCTGCCGCATGGTTGGCCGGACACTGGGCGCAATGCGTCTGCGGCGGCGTTATGGTGTCTATGTGCTGGCGGTGCATCGCCGGAACCAGAATATCGGGCGCCAACTGGATGATCTGGTGGTGCGCGTAGGCGATACGCTGCTGCTGGAGGGCGCACCCGAAGACATCCAGAGGCTGGCCGCTGATATGGATATGGTCGACGTCTCACAGCCCTCAGCCCGCGCGTTCCGACGCAGTCATGCGCCGATTGCCATCGGTGCGCTGGTCGGGATCGTGGCTTTGGCCGCGCTGGGCGTTGCACCGATCCTTCTGCTTTCCATTCTGGCGGTCGCGGTGGTGCTGCTGACTCGCTGTATCGACGCGGATGAGGCGTTTTCCTTTGTCGAAGGTCGCCTGCTGGCGCTGATCTTCTCGATGCTGGCGATTGGCGCAGCGTTAGACAAATCCGGCGCAGTGTCGCTGATTGTCGAAGCGGTCGCACCGCGCCTCAGCGCCCTGCCGCCTTTCCTGATCATCTGGGCCGTGTATCTGTTGACCTCGGTGCTGACCGAGCTGGTCTCGAACAACGCGGTGGCCGTGGTGGTGACCCCGATTGCCATCGGGCTGGCGCAAGCGGTGGGCATCGACCCGCGTCCGTTGGTGGTGGCAGTTATGGTGGCGGCCTCGGCCTCATTTGCGACGCCCATCGGATACCAGACCAACATGATGGTTTATGGCCCCGGTGGGTACCGTTTCACCGATTTCCTTAAGGTCGGGGTGCCATTGAACCTGACAGTGGGCTTGCTGGCATCGCTGCTGATTCCGTTGATCTGGCCGCTTTAAAGACGGCGCGATTTTGCCGACAAGGGTTTGCGCCACTTGTAAATACAGTTACCGTAACAATCTTTTCATCAAATGCGAATGTGAAAGGATTGGATCATGCCTTTTCCAAAACTCGGCCAAGCCATCGTCGTAGGCGCAGTGGCGCTAACCATTTTAGGTAGTCAGAGCCATGCAGGTACCATCACAGGAACTGCAACCTACCGCGAGCGGATCGCGGTGGCACCGGATGCGACGCTATATGTTGAGTTGCAAGATATTTCCCTCGCGGATGCCCCCGCTGTCACGCTGGCGTCGCAGCGCTATGCCTTGACAGGTGTACCGGCTGAATACGCGCTGAACTATGATGATGCGCTGATCCAGGACGGCAAGACTTATGCGGTCCGAGGTTCAATCTATCACGGCAACAAATTGCTGTTCACAACGGATACGGTGAACCCTGTCCTGACACGGGGTGGTGGAGATACCGCTGATCTTGTGCTGGTGAAGGTTTCTCCGAAAGCAACCGTCAGTCTGGACAACACCAACTGGACGGCAATCGGCATCAACGGTGATGTGGTCGAAGCGCAACGCCCGCCGCAAATCACCTTCGAACAAGACGGTGCATTCGGCGGTACAGGCGGGTGCAACAGATTTTCGGGTCAGGCTGAAATCAGCGGTGACAGCCTGAGCTTTCCCGACAACATGGCCGCCACCCTGATGGCATGCCCGCCCGAGCTTGAAGAAGTCGAAGATCAATTCTTGGCCGCTCTTCAGACCGTAACCCGCTATGCGGTCGCAGGGGACAGCCTGGTGATGCTGGATGCAGGCGGTGAGCCCGTTTTGAAATTCGTCCGGGCCGAGTAATCAGGCCACAGCGCGCGACCGTCCGGCATTGCGGCCCGAGAAGATGCAGCCGCCTAGAAACGTGCCTTCAAGCGCGTTGTAGCCGTGATAGCCGCCACCGCCAAAGCCTGCGACTTCTCCGGCCGCGAACAGGCCGGGAACGACCTGACCATCTGCCCCGATCATCTGGCTGTCGAGGTTGGTCTGCAACCCACCTAACGTCTTGCGCGTCAGAACGTGGAGCTTGACCGCGATTAAAGGACCGTTGTTCGGGTCAAGGAACTTGTGCGGCTTGGCTGTGCGGATCAGCCGGTCGCCACGATAGTTACGCGCGGCCAGAACGGCGGCCATCTGGGCATCTTTGGTGAAGGGGTTATCAACCTGTGAATCCCGCGCCTCTATCTGGGCGCGCAGATGAGCCTCATCGATCGGGGCGTCGCCCATCTGGTTCATACCGCTGACCAGTTCGGTCAGGGTGTTGGCGACGATGAAGTCTTCACCATGCTGTTTGAACGCTTCGACCGGCGCGGTGGCCTTTGAACCGGTCAGCACGCGCTGAAACAACACTTCGCGCCAACCACCTTCGGTCATGTCGGGGTTCTGTTCGGACCCTGACAGGGCGAATTCCTTTTTGATCACCTTCTGAGTGAGCACGAACCAGCTGTATTCATAGCCGGTTTTTAGGATTTCCTTTAGTGTGCCCAAGGTATCAAACCCCGGTAGGCAAGGCGGTTTCAACCGGTTGCCGCGCGCGTCAAACCACATCGAACTAGGGCCGGGCAGGATGCGAATGCCGTGCGAAGGCCAGATCGGATTCCAGTTCCGCACGCCTTCGGTGTAATGCCACATCCGGTCGCCATTGATCACATGACCGCCCGCCTTCTCGCTGATGGCAATCATACGGCCATCGACGTGAAAGGGGACACCTGCGACCATATCCTTGGGCGGCTCCCCCAGCCGATCACGTGGCCAGTTCTTGCGCACCATCTCGAAATTGCCACCAATGCCGCCAGAGCTGACAATGACCGAAGGCGCGTAGACCTCAAACTCACCCACTTCGTCGCGGTTGGTCTTGGCCCCGTGCTGGGCGGTGTCGTCGGCCAGAACCTCGCCTGAGACCCCCTTGGCGCAGCCGTTCTGCATGATGATATGGCTGACCTGATGGCGGAATTTTAGCTCGACCAGTCCACTATCTACATGTTCGCGTATGCGGCGGATGAAATGTTCCAGCACGCCCGGCCCGGTGCCCCATGTGATGTGGAACCGAGGGACCGAGTTGCCGTGACCATCCGCATAGGACCCGCCGCGTTCAGCCCAGCCGACCACCGGAAACCAGCGCAGGCCCATGTCATGCAGCCAAGGACGCATCTCGCCAGCGGCGAATTCCACATAGGCCTCGGCCCATTTGCGCGGCCATGCGTCCTCATCCCGGTGGAACTGCGCACTGCCCATCCAGTCCCGAAAGGCCAGATCATGACTGTCGCGAATGCCCATGCAGCGCTGTTCTGGAGTGTCGATCATGAACAAGCCACCAAGGCTCCAAAATGCTTGCCCGCCCAAAAAATGCGCGGGTTCCTGATCGACGACAATCACCTTTTTGCCCCGGTCGCCCAACTCTGCAGCGGCAGCCAGCCCCGCCAGACCGGCCCCAACGACGATGGCATCTGCTGTGTTCTTGGTCATGTAGCGTCCTTTCAGCGGCGGCGGAACCAGAGGATGAAGGGCAGGGCCACCGCATACATGGTGATCCCGTAGACGGCGGAAGGCAGGGCCAATGGGCTGAACCCGCTTTCCGTCCCGGTGATCAGCGCAGCCAGCGTGATGCCCAGGGTCGAGTTCTGAATGCCAGTTTCGATTGAGACAGTCTTAGCCTCATTCCAAGACAGGTTCGCGACCCGCGCCAGCCCCAGCCCGATGAGCAGCAGGCCAAGGTTCAGAGTGATCAGCCCCGCCCCCATGATCCCAAGGTTATCGACAAAGAGTTGCCAATTCCCTGCCAGCGCCGCGAGCACCACCAGAACAAACAGCGTGGTCGCCAGCTTGGACAATCCGGGTTCGATCCGATTGGCAAATTCGATTGCAAAATGGCGGATGCTGACGCCGATGGCGACGGGAAGGGTGGTGATCAGGAACATGGCGATGGCCAGGCCGGTGATCGAGACCTCGGGCGCGTTGTCGCCCATGAAGTAGTTGATCGACCATGCCGCTAGAAAGGGTACGGTCAGCATCGACAATAGGCTGATCACCGCCGTCAGGCTGACCGACAGCGCCACGTCGCCCTTGGCCAGTTTGGAGAGAATGTTGCTGGTCACTCCGCCGGGGCAGAAGCTGAGGATCATGAACCCCACGGCAATCTCGGGCGGCAGCGCGAACAGCGCAACGGTCGCAAAAGCCGCGACCGGCAGTAACACGACCTGACACAGCGCGCCGATGGCAAAGGGGTAGCCGCGCGTCAGGACGCGGCGGAAATCGGCGAGCTCAAGCCCGATGCCCAACGACAGCATGATGATGGCCAGCGACAGGGGCAAGCCGACAGATATGAGTAGATCCAAGAACAACTCCTCCCAAAGCCGTTCTGGACAGCCTATGCGAGCGGTCCGCAATTGCGCAACCGCGCCGTTGGGTCAGCCATAGCGTTCCGCAAAACGGCGCAGGATCAGTGCCGGCTGGGTGACGTCGGCCGCGTGGCAGATGTCGATCAGGCGCTGGGCGTCTTCGGGCGGAAAATAGCCGTGATGCTTGTAGATGTTGATACGTTCCTCGAAGTCTTTTGCCTCGGCCTCGGGGTGGAACTGCGTGGCATAGACGTTGTGGCCAAAGCGGATCATCTGAAACGGGCAGGGGTCCGAGGCTAGCAGATGCACGCAGCCATCGGGCAAGGCCTGCACAGCCTCTTTATGGCCGACAAAGGCGTCGAACGTATCGGCCAACCCGTTGGTGAGCGGGTCCTGGGCGCCATCCTCAGTCATGTGACAGGTCGAGGGGCCAACGGGTTCGCCATACTGCGCCTTGCTGACCGAACCGCCCAGATGCGCGGCCAGTATTCCAAGACCATAACAGCAGCCCATGAACGGATGGTCCTGTGCGGTAATCTGCGGCATCAGTCCCATGATCGCTGCTTCGACCCGCGCATCGACCGCCGATTTTGTTGCCGGATCATCGCTGACACATCCGGGACCACCGCCGACGATCACACCGGCATAGTCGGTCACGTCCAGCCCCTCGGGCAGGTTCTCGCAATCCAGCCGGATGCGGTGCGTTCGCTCGGGCGTCAATCCGGTTTTGTCCAGGATCGAGGCATATTCGGCATCCGAGGCATCGGTTTCGGGACGCAGTTGCAGGATCAGAAATCGTTTCATCCGCAGCCTTTACCCGTCACAACGGCCAGAACACAAGGATCGAGGGGATCGAGACCGCGATGATCAAAATCTCAAGCGGCAGCCCCATGCGCCAGTAGTCGCCGAAATGATAGCCGCCGGGGCCCAGAACCAGCGTGTTGTTCTTGTGGCCAATCGGCGTCAGAAACGCAGCCGAGGCCGCAACCGCGACCGTCATCAGGAACGGATCCGGCGAGACCTCCAGCGTGCGGGCCATCTGGATGCCAACTGGGGCGGCGACAATGGCTGTGGCGGTGTTGTTCAGCACATCCGACAGGGTCATGGTGACGACCATCAACACAGTCAGGATCGCCCAGGCGGGCAGGCCATCGGTCAGTTGGATCAGCGCATTTGCGATCAATTCAGTCCCGCCAGAAGTCTCCAATGCACTGCCGAGTGGGATCATCGACCCCAGCAGTACCACGACGGGCCATTCGATATGGTTGTAGATCTCGCTAATAGGCATGATCTTGGTCAGCACATAGGCCACCACGACCAGACCCAGCGCAATCGGCAGGTAGATCAGCCCGATACTGGCCGCCAGCACGGCCGCCCCGAACAGACCAATCGCCAGCCAAGACTTGTCATTGGCGGTCACGTTGAGGCCGCGCTCGGCCAGAGGCAGACAGCCTAGCCACTCGGTCACGTCCACGCTGCGGTCACGCGGACAGAGCAGCAACAGGATATCGCCCGCCTCGACCTCGGTCTTGCGGACTTGTTCGGTGATCTGTCGGCCTTGGCGCGAGATGCCCATAAGCACTGTGCTTTGGCGCCATGCCAGCGCCAACCCTTGGGCGGTGCGCCCGGTGATACGGGCGTTTTCGGTGGCGACGACCTCGATCACCTCTAACCCGTCACCCTCGGCAGTCAGCAATTCCTGCCGTCGCGTGTCCGAGAAATCAAGGTTCAGCGCCGAGCGGAATTCGTCCAGCGCCTCGGGTCTGGCCTCCAGCACCAGCGCATCGCCCGCGTGCAGGGTGGCATGGGCTGAACGCCCATAGCGACGCTTGCCGTCGCGGATCAGGCCGATGATGGCGACGTCGGATTTCTCGGCCACCTCGTACAACTCGCTGACGCGCTTGCCGATTTGGGGCGACTCGGGCGGGATGGTCAGTTCAGCGATATATTCGGCCAGTGCCTCAGAACTTTCGGTCTGCGGGCCTCGATTTGGGATCAACCGCCAACCTATCAGAGCGACAAAGGCCAGACCGGCAATGGCCGCAATCCCGCCTACGGCGGCGAAATCGAACATTTGGAACGGCTCACCCAGCGTCTCTGCTCGGATCGAGGCGATGATGATGTTGGGCGGTGTGCCGATCAGTGTAACCATGCCACCCAGAATGGTAGCGAAACTCAGCGGCATCAGTGATAGGCCGACCGATCGTCCGGCCTTGCGCGCCGTCTGGATATCGACCGGCATCAAAAGCGCAAGTGCCGCCACGTTGTTCATGAAGGCCGATAGAACCGCGCCGATCCCGCCCATCAGCGCGATGTGCGCGCCAAGCCCGCGCGAGGCATCGACGAGCGAGCGCGTGATCAGAAACACCGCGCCCGAGCGGACCAGCCCGGCGGATACGACCAGAACCAGCGCCACGATGATGGTCGCGGGATGGCCAAACCCGGCGAATGCGTTGTCCACGGGCACGACGCCCAGCACAACACCAATCATCAGCGCCGAAAAGGCAACCAGATCATATCGGAACCGCCCCCATAGAAGCATTCCGAAAACCGTGGCGAAAAGGGCAAAAAGAATAATTTGATCACTTGTCATGTCGCCACCATACCTGCGACGGGATATCGGGCAAGCCGCTCTCTTGATCCTGCCCCCCGCAAACGTCTATATGAGCGCCGAACACGCAAACATGATGACGAGGACGCACTATGGCAGGCCACTCCAAATGGGCCAACATCCAGCACCGCAAGGGACGTCAGGACGCCGCGCGGTCCAAACTGTTTTCCAAACTGTCGAAAGAGATCACCGTTGCCGCCAAGATGGGCGACCCCGATCCCGACAAGAACCCGCGCCTGCGTCTGGCGGTGAAAGAGGCCAAGTCGAACTCGGTCCCCAAGGACGTGATCGACCGCGCGATCAAGAAATCGGTGGCTGGTGAAGGCGACGAATACGAAGAAATCCGGTACGAGGGCTATGGCCCCAACGGTGTGGCCGTGATCGTCGAAACCATGACCGATAACCGCAACCGTACCGCCTCGACTGTGCGGTCCACCTTCTCGAAGAATGGCGGAAATCTTGGCGAGACCGGCTCGGTCGGGTTCATGTTCGACCGAAAGGGAGAGGTTGTCTATCAGGCGGACGCGGGCGACGCGGACACGATCTTTGAAGCCGCAATCGAGGCGGGTGCCGAAGATGTCGAAAGCTCGGAAGACGGTCACATCATCTGGTGCGCCGATACCGATCTGAACGACGTATCCAACGCGCTGGAAGAGGCCTTGGGCGAGTCCGAATCTACCAAGCTGGTGTGGAAACCCACGACCACGACCGAGCTGGGTCTGGAAGATATGCAAAAGCTGATGAAGCTGGTCGATGCGCTGGAAGATGATGACGATGTGCAGCGCGTAACGACCAATTTCGAAGCGACTGATGAGGTCATGGCTCAGCTGTGATCCTGTCGTTAATCGATCAGGAAAACCCGGCCTCTGGTCGGGTTTTTTTATGCGCCTTTTCAGTGTGCTTGGCGGATTGCGTTAAACTCGGTAAGCTGTTCGTAAAACAGCAATGAGAGCATGACGGACAGTCCCCCGATCCCTGCAAAACGAAACCTGCCTGTGTTGACCGGGCAAAGCATCCTGTCGCAAATCGCCTGGACGCTAGGCAGCCCCTCCATCGTGCTGCCGTTTCTTGCTGTCTCGCTGGAATTGCCGATGTTCATAGCGGGCGCGCTGGTCTCGGTTCGCATGGTGGGCAGCGTGATTGCGGATGTGTTCTTGGCGCGTTCGATTTCGGCTCACGACCGCAAGAAACGCGGCATTGCGCTGACCGAAGTCGCGGTTGGCCTCTGCCTTCTGATCGCACTGGGGGTGGCGACGACGGGCTATGTGCCACTGATCGCGGCGGCGTTTGTCCTTGTTTTCTTCATCATCGGGTTGGTCGATGAGATGCAGATGCTGATGTATACGGATTTATTGGGCGATCACGTTCAATCCAAATCCCGCATGATCATGCGTTATCTGCAACTAGGCGTCGGGGGACTTGGCGCCATCGGTCTGGCGCTTTTGGTGCATGAGATCGTCAAAGAAAACCCGCCTTTCTCGCGCCATTCAGCAATCATCTTTGTGTCCGTAGGCTTTTTCGTCCTGTCTGGGCTGGCCATTCTGGCGATGTTCGAAGGCGCGCGCAGTGGTGAAAGCACCCGCGATACCGCGCCTGAGGCGAAACGCAAGTTCATCACCTATTTCACCGACATCATCGCGATGTTCAACGAGCCGTGGTTCCGGCGTTACTTGATCATGCGATTGCCTCTGGTCGCGGCCACGCTTTCAGTGCCCTTTTTCGCCCTGATCGCGGCTGAGGCGCACCATGCCTCGGCCAAGGGTCTGACGGCCATGATCGTTTCCTCGGCATCTGGCTATCTGGTTTCCGCGCCATTGTGGCAGGCGGTGAACATGAAGTCCCATCGGGCGGTCATGGTGACAGGGAACCTGATGGTCGCCATCACAGGGACGGTGCTTTTGGTCTTTCATTTCTTGCACTTGGATCATGATGTTCATCTGCACGCCATCGCGTTGTTCATCGTGACAGTGGCCGTGACCGGTATCAGCAGCGCACGAAAACTGTATTTTCTGGACGTGGCCCCCAAGGATCAGCGCGTCAAGGGCGCGGCAGCGATCAAAAGCGTCAGCCGCCTAGTCGCAGTCATCCTTTCCGCCGCGCTGGCCGCGGTGGCGCATATGCACGAGGTCGCCTGGGCCATTGCCTTTATCGTTGTGGTGGCCGTTTTTGCGGCCTTTGCCTGCTATCGTCTTGTTTTGCCGATGCCGGAAAGCTCGGCTTCAGCCTGACCTATAGCGGCCGCAACGTGCGGCTTGCACTGCGTTTCACGGCTTGGGTCAACGGTTGCAGGGCCGGGGCCAGAATGCGCCCGACCTGCCATGTCAGTGGCACGTCAAACGGGGCATCGGGTTTTAGTACAGTCAGTCGGCCATCCTCCAGCGCTGATTTCGCCAGATTTTCCGGGTTCATACCCCATCCCAATCCGGCAATGGCCGCATCGACAAAGCCGTGCGACGACGCGAGAAAATGCGACGGCGGTGAGATGCGTCGCCCGAATTCCTGAGCGATCCAAGCCTTTTGCAAGCCGTCCTTGCGGTTAAAGGTCAGGCAAGGCGCACGGCCAAGACTGACGGTATCGACGCTGTTTGAGAACCACTTTTGCATAAAGGCAGGGCTGGCCGTCGCGAGATAGCGAAACGACCCCAAAGCAAAGGCATCGCATCCCGCTACAGGTTGCCCGCCAATGGTGACAGCGGCGCTGACCTCGCCCCGGCGCAACCAGTCGGCGGAATGGTCTTGATCGTCCAGTACAAGGTCGAACAACAACCCATCCACCTGCGCCATGGCTTGAATGAACCATGTCGCCAGAACATCGGCGGGTACAGCGATGCGCACGCGGGTCAAGGGGGCCTCTCGGTCCAGCGTCAGTTCACGCGCCAGTTGGGCTTCAAGCAGTCCAATATCCTCGGCATGTTGCGCAATGCGCAGCCCGGCGGGGGTGGCCGTGCACGGGGTGCCGCGCAGGATCAAGGCTGCGCCGACCCGATCCTCCAGCGCTTTGATCCGCTGGGAAATGGCCGAAGGCGTGACGGACAACTCGGACGCGGCGGCCTCGAAACTGCCGCGGCGCAGAATGGCGGATAAAGCCGACAGGTGGTTGGGATCGAGCAGCATTAGCTTAGCTTAATCAAGTTCAACATCTTTAATTTGATAGGGCGGCAGGATCGTCGTAGTCAACGGGGCATCGCGTAAGGAGGTCCCATGTCCACATCCCTGATCGCCGGTTTTGCGCTTGGCTTCAGCCTGATCCTTGCCATCGGGGCCCAGAATGCCTTTGTCCTGCGACAGGGGCTGCGGCGCGAGCATGTGTTTCCCCTGTGTCTGACCTGCGCCGTCTCGGACGCGATTCTGATTGCGGCGGGCGTGGCCGGGTTCGGAACGCTGGCGCAGGCGGTCCCGTGGTTTGAGACCGCGATGCGCTATGGTGGTGCGATTTTCCTGACATGGTACGGGTTACGCAGCCTGCGATCCGCGTGGCGCGGCGGCGCGGTGATGCAGGTCACGGGCGGCCAGCGTGCCAGCCTGCGCTCGGTCCTGCTGACGGTGCTGGCTTTCACCTGGCTGAATCCGCATGTCTATCTGGATACCGTGGTTCTGATCGGATCAATCTCGGCGCAATATGAGGATCGTCTGGCATTTGCCGCCGGCGCAATGATTTCCAGCTTTGTCTTCTTTTTTTCGCTGGGCTACGGGGCAGGGGTCTTGTCCCCGATCTTCGCGCGCCCCAGGGCATGGCAGGTGCTGGACGCGATTATCGGTGTGGTGATGCTGTCGATTGCGGTCAAGCTTGTCTCACTCTAAGGGTCTTGCTCTTGGGCGGTATTCGGTGTTGAACCGTTAACATGACAACCCTCACCGCGCCCTCCCGGCCTGTCGCCGGCATGTTCTGGATGTTCTCGGCCGGGATATCGTTCGTGGCCATGACGGCGCTGGTAAAGTCGCTGGGATCCAGTATGGACCCGATACAGGCCGCGTTTTTCCGGTTTGTGTTCGGGTTGGTCTTTCTGCTGCCTGCTTTGCGACTAATCGTGTCCACGCCGCTGACGCGCAAGCATCTGACCCTGTTCGGGATACGCGGGATAGTGCATGCGGTGTCGGTGATGTTCTGGTTCTATGCAATGACCCAGATCCCCTTGGCCGAGGTTACGGCGATGAACTACATGACCCCGGTCTATGTCACGCTTGGTGCGGCGCTGTTTCTGGGCGAACCGCTGGCGTTTCGGCGTATCGCGGCCATCGGCGTGGCCCTGATCGGGGTTGCCATAATCCTCAGGCCGGGGTTTCGAGAGGTTTCGCCAGGTCATATCGCCATGCTGATGACCTCGCTGACATTGGGGGCGTCTTATCTGCTCGCCAAGCGGCTGGTGCGGGATCTGCCGCCCTCGGTCGTGGTGGCGCATATGTCCATCTGGGTAACAATCGCGCTGATCCCCTTTGCGATTGCGGTCTGGACGCCGCCCAGTTGGTACGATCTGGGCATCCTGTTCCTGATCGCCAGCTTCGCCACGCTGGGGCACTATTTGATGACGCTGGCCTTGCAGGCAGCCCCTGTGGCCGTCACACAACCGGTGACCTTCCTGCAGCTGATCTGGGCGACGCTTATGGGGGCTTTGGTCTTTCATGAAAGCGTCGACTTTTGGGTTGTCGCCGGTGGCACACTGATTCTGGCCGCCGTCAGTTTCATCGCCTGGCGCGAGGCGGTTTTGAACCGCAGCAGCCTGACCACGCCCAGCATTGCCCCCAAGCTCTAGTCGATTTCCAGGTGGCAGAGGTGTTATTGATTGACGAGTCAATAAAAACACCCTAGCGTTTTTCCATCCTGCGCAGTGAAAGGGGGAGAGATGCCAAAACTCGGAATGGAGCCGATCCGTCGGGATGCGATCGTCAAGGCGACGATTGCCGAGCTTGGCGCAAAGAAATCCCTCGACGTCACTGTGAGTCAGATTGCCAAGCGAGCCGGTATGTCCAGCGCACTGGCGCATCATTATTTCGGGGGCAAGGATCAGATTTTCCTGGCGGCCATGCGCCGTATCCTGTCCGACTTCGGGGCTGAGGCCCGACAAGAGCTGAGCTCCGCCGCACCTGATGAACGCCCGCAGGCGATTATCCGGTCCTGCTTTGCGCCCTCGTGCTTTACGCCCGATGTGATCGCTGCATGGATGACCTTTTATGTGCTGGCACAAACCAACGAGGAGGCCCTGCGTCTTTGGAAAATATACCAGGCGCGCATCCGTTCTAATCTGATCCACGCGCTGCGCCCATTACTGTCGGACCCTGTCGAGGTCGCGGATGACATGGTGGCGCTGATTGACGGCCTTTATATCCACGCCGCACTGAACGCCCCGGAGGAACCGGAACTGGCAGTTAACCACGCAATGCGCGTGCTCGACACGTTTCTTGAGGCTGAAAAATGATACAACCCAACATTCTGATCCTGATGGTGGATCAGTTGAACGGGACCCTTTTTCCGGATGGTCCCGCAGATTGGCTGCATGCACCGAACCTGAAAAAACTGGCCGCCCGGTCCACGCGGTTTGCCAATGCCTACACAGCCTCACCTTTGTGTGCGCCTGGCCGGGCCAGTTTCATGTCCGGGCAGTTGCCTTCGCGCACCGGCGTCTATGACAACGCGGCCGAGTTCCGCAGCGACATCCCTACCTATGCGCACCACTTGCGCCGGGCTGGGTACTATACCTGCTTGTCAGGCAAGATGCATTTCGTCGGCCCCGATCAATTGCACGGGTTCGAGGACCGCTTGACCACTGACATCTACCCCGCAGATTTCGGCTGGACGCCCGATTATCGCAAACCGGGCGAGCGGATCGACTGGTGGTATCACAACATGGGTTCGGTGACGGGTGCCGGCGTGGCCGAGATTTCCAACCAGATGGAATATGACGACGAGGTCGCATATAACGCCAAGGCCAAGCTCTATGATCTGGCGCGCGGCAAGGACGATCGCCCATGGTGCGTGACCGTCAGCTTTACCCATCCGCATGATCCCTACGTGGCGCGTCGGAAATATTGGGATCTGTACGAGGATTGCGAGCATCTGCTGCCCGAAGTTTCGGACCTTGGCTATGACAATCAGGACGCGCATTCCAAACGGATTTTCGACGCGAATGACTGGCGTAGCTTTGACATCTCTGAGGACGATATCCGCAAGTCCCGCCGGGCCTATTTCGCCAATATCTCGTATCTGGACGATAAGATCGGCGAAATCCTCGAAGTGTTGGAAACCACGCGACAAGAGGCAACGATCCTGTTTGTCTCGGACCACGGCGACATGCTGGGTGAGCGGGGCCTGTGGTTCAAGATGACCTTCTTCGAGGGCTCGTCGCGGGTGCCGCTGATGATCTCTTCGCCCGATTTACCAGCGGGTCGAATTGAGACGCCGGTCTCGACCATCGACGTCACGCCGACGCTTGGCGCGCTTGCAGGTGTCGACATGGCCGAAATCGCACCATGGACCGATGGCGAAGACCTCGTGCCGCTGGCTAAAGGCGCCGAGCGGACTGCGCCCGTGGCGATGGAATATGCGGCCGAGGCGTCATACGCGCCGCTGGTTTCGCTGCGGTATGGCAAGTGGAAATACAACCGTTGCGCGTTGGACCCCGACCAGTTGTTCGACCTTGAGGCCGATCCGCATGAGTTGGAAAATCTCGCCGAAAAACCTGAACATGCAGGCACCTTGCAAACCCTGCGTGCCAAGTCCGAGGCGCGTTGGGATCTAAACCGGTTCGACGAAGATGTACGTGCCAGTCAAGCCCGCAGATGGGTGGTGTATGAGGCGCTGCGGCAGGGGGGGTACTACCCTTGGGATTATCAGCCCCTGCAAAAGGCATCCGAGCGTTACATGCGCAACCACATGGACCTGAATGTCGTCGAGGAAAGCCAACGCTTTCCCCGCGGAGAATAACAGACTGATTTAGTAATACCCCCTTCGGTTCCGCCAAGGTTTTTCGATGGAAAATCTTGGTGCACCGGTGGGAAACGGAGACCCGAAAATGGAAGCAGATTTCGTCATCGTCGGCGCAGGTTCCGCAGGCTGCGCGATGGCATACCGGCTAAGCGAGGCGGGGGCCTCGGTTCTGGTGATCGAGCATGGCGGAACGGATGCTGGACCGTTCATCCAGATGCCGGCTGCACTGAGCTATCCGATGAATATGTCGCGCTACGACTGGGGCTATCAGTCCGAGCCCGAGCCGCATCTGAACAACCGTCGTTTGGCCTGTCCACGCGGCAAGGTGATCGGAGGGTCTTCCTCGATCAACGGCATGGTCTATGTGCGCGGCCATGCGCGGGACTTTGATACCTGGGCCGAGATGGGGGCGGATGGGTGGTCCTATTCTGATGTGCTGCCTTATTACAAACGCATGGAGACCTGGCACGACGGTGGGCACGGGGGCGACACGGCGTGGCGCGGCACCGATGGTCCGCTGCATGTGTCGCGTGGGCCGCGCGAGAATCCGCTGTTCAAAGCGTTCGTCGATGCGGGCCAACAGGCAGGGTACGAGGTCACGGGCGACTATAACGGCGAAAAGCAGGAAGGCTTTGGCCCAATGGAGCAAACCGTCTGGAAGGGGCGGCGCTGGTCGGCGGCGAACGCGTATCTGAAGCCTGCGCTCAAGCGTGACAATTGCGATATTGTGCGGGGTCTGGCGTCGAAGGTCGTAATCGAGAATGGCCGTGCGACCGGAGTTGAACTTGTGCGCGGTGGCAAGACTGAGGTCATTCGCGCCCGGCGCGAGGTGGTGTTGGCGGCGTCGTCCATCAACTCACCCAAGCTGCTGATGTTGTCAGGGATTGGCCCGTCGGCGCAACTGGCCGAGCATGGGATTGAGGTGGTCGCCGATCGTCCGGGTGTAGGTGCGAACCTTCAGGACCATCTTGAGCTGTACATCCAGCAGGCATCGCTGCAGCCGATCACGCTGTATAAACACTGGAACCTGATCAGCAAGGGCTTGATCGGCGCGCAGTGGCTGTTTACCAAAACCGGGCTTGGCGCATCGAACCAGTTTGAAAGCGCGGCGTTCATTCGCTCGCAGCCGGGTGTCGAATATCCTGACATTCAGTACCACTTCCTGCCGATTGCCGTACGCTATGACGGGCAGGCGGCGGCCGAGGGGCATGGGTTCCAGGCGCATGTTGGGCCGATGCGGTCGCCGTCGCGGGGTGCTGTGACATTGCGATCCAAAAGGGCCGAGGATGCCCCTGTGATCCAGTTCAACTACATGAGTCATGAGACGGATTGGGAAGACTTCCGCACCTGTATCCGCCTGACCCGCGAGATTTTCGGGCAGGAGGCGTTCAAACCTTATGCCGGCAAGGAAATTCAGCCCGGTGCTGACGTTCAAACAGATGATGAATTGAACGCTTTCATCGCCGAACATGCCGAAAGCGCCTATCACCCGTGTGGTACCTGCCGGATGGGGCGGGCGGAAGACAAACACGCTGTCGTGGACCCTGAAGGGCGCGTGATTGGTGTGGGCGGGTTGCGCGTCGCCGACAGCTCGATCTTTCCGCAGATTACCAATGGCAACCTCAATGCACCTTCGATCATGGTGGGCGAGAAGATGTCGGACCATCTGCTGGGGAAAGACGCCTTGCCCAAGGCCAATGATCGCCCGTGGATACATCCGCAATGGGCTACCGCGCAACGGTGATTTGATCCGCGTCAAAGCGGGTTTTGGAAGACATCTATAGACTTGACTCGCAACGATATATTTTAGGAGCGAACAGGAATGTCCCACACCCCGCATGAGCTGGCCGAAGAATTTCCGGACAAAGTTGAATTGATGAGCCAGCTCAAGCAATCAGACGCGCATTTTGCGCGGTTGGCGGATGAGTATCATGAAATCAACCGTGTCGTTCATCGCGCTGAAACCAATGTCGAGCCGATGGAAGATCTGGCTGAGGGCGAGCTGCGCAAGAAGCGTGCGGCGCTGAAGGACGAGATCTGGTCGATCTTATCCAAGGGTTGAACATCAGGGGCGGGGGCTCTGCCCCCGTCGCCTTCGGCGACTCCCCCGAGGTATTCTGAACAGAAGAAGGTCAGGTCACTTCGTAGGGGAGGGTGCCGCGTGTGTGCGCGTCAATCGTGAGGCGTCTTTCCAGAGGCGGGACTGAGCGTTGGTGGCAGTTTTGCCGCTCGCAGATTCGGCACGAGATGCCGATAGGCTCGTAAGCGCTGGCATTGTTGATATCGAGATTGTCGGCGTAGACCAACGCTTCAGCGTGACGGATTTCGCAACCCAGAGCGATGGCATAACGACGTACGGGGGCCCCGAATGAGCCGCCGGATTTCGAGACATCCCGCGCCAGCGAGATATATTGAACCCCGTCTGGTGTCTCCGCCAGTTGGCGCAGGAAATGGCCCGGTGTTTCGAACGCGCGGTGGACGTTCCACAGGGGGCAGGCGCCTCCGAACCGGGCAAATTGCAGCCGCGTTGCAGAATGGCGCTTGGTGATGGTGCCCGCTTGATCGACGCGGACAAAGAAGAAAGGGATACCTTTGGCGCCGGGCCGCTGCATGGTAGACAATCGGTGCGCTACCTGTTCAATCGACGCCCCAAACCGGTTGCTGAGCAGCTCGAGATCGTGACGACAGTCCTGCGCCGCCTCCAAAAATGTGCCATAGGGCATTAGCGACGCACCCGCGAAATAGTTCGCCAGACCGATTTTCGCGATCGCGCGGGCCTCTTCCGTCTGGAACTTGGCAAAGTCCAATGTGGCCTCGAGCAGCTTGTTTTGCTGAATCAGCGCTACTTGCAGCAAGAGTTGGAAAACCTGCGTTTGCGGCGCAATGCGGGAGGACAGCAGAAGCGTTTTGCTGTCAGCGTCATATTTGCGCGTTTCTTCGATATCGGAAAACTGAACGCGTATGTCACGCTCGGCCAAGCTGTTGATCGCGGCGGCACGCACGCCGCCAGTGTCTTGTGCGCGGGTTGCGAATCGCTCGGCCGCGCGGTCGACGGCGTCGATATAGTTGTCGCAATAATGGAAGAAATCCCGAACCTCCTCCCAGGGGCTGGCTTGAATCTGCGCGTCTTCGCGCCCCAGCGCTTCGTCCAGTGAGGCCAGCCGTTCATGGGTTTGGCGGTAGGTTTGATGCAGTGCGATGAAGGCGCGGGCCAATGCCGGTGCGTTTGAGGCCGCCAGCCGCAGATCGGCAAGAGGTGGCGTGGCATCATCAAAGACGGGGTCGGCCAGGGCCTCGCGCATATCCGACACCAACCGTTCGCTGTCACCAGTGCTAAGCTCGGTCACGTCCATGCCGAATTCCTGCGCCAAGGCCAGAACCACGGTGGTGGAAATCGGACGGTTGTTGTTCTCCATCTGGTTCAAATAGGGCAGGGAAACCCCAAGTTTGGCAGCGAATTCTTTTTGCGTCAGCGTCAGGCGCGTGCGCATTTCGCGCAGTTTCGCACCGGCATAGAGTTTCTGGGTCGCCATAGCGGGCCTTTGCAACTTTTCTGTTGCGGCAAGCTAACTTTGCAAAAATAACTGTGCAAGTACCGCTATAGACCCAGCCGTCTTTCCCGCCGAATAACAGAGACTATCGCGCCTACGGCAAGCAGAGCGGTTATCAGCATCAGCCAAAGCAACGGCATCGCTCCTGTTTCATGGGTTAGCAGAAACCCGGCCAGTGCACTCAGACCAGCTCCGCCTGCCAGCATGATGGCACCACTTAGACCCGCCGCCGTTGCCGCCAGATGCGGGCGCACCGACAGGGCACCGGATGTGGCATTGGGAATTGTCATGCCATTTCCGATACCCACAATCGTCATCAAGCCGAAAAAGCTGAGCGGTGTCCCAAGTCCAATCAGGAACAACAGTGCGGAAATCAGCACGCCGCACGCGTTCAGAATGCAGCCGCGCAGGACCATCCGGTTCACACCGAATTTGACGGAAAACCGCCCGCTGATGAAGTTCCCGGCAAAATAGCCCAGAGCGGGTGCACCGAAATAAACGCCGACCTCGGCTGCGGACATGCCGAAGATCTCGGTTCCGATGAAAGGTGCGCCGCCGAGATAGGCAAAAAACGCGCCGGATGACAGGGCGGACGACATCGAATAACCCCAGAAGCGGGGCGAGGTGAGGAGTTCGGGGTATTCGCGGAACTGTTGCAGCAGCGTCTTGCCGCTTTTGGCCGAGGTTTCACCGAAATCCTTGAAACACAGGATCAGTGTCAGAGTACCCAACACGAAAGGCAGCCAGAAATTTGCCTTCCAGCCGAAGGATTCCTCCAACAGCCCTCCGATTGCCGGGGCGATCATCGGAACGACGGCCATGCCCATGGTCACATAGCCGATCATCGACGCCGCCTGATCCTGATCATACAGGTCTCTCACAGCTGCCCGGCTGAGAACCATACCTACGACAATAATCGCCTGCGACATGCGAAAAGCCAGAAAGACCTCGGCAGTAGGCGCGTAGATGCAGCCAAGTGTTACGATCAGGAACAGGGCCATGCCCCACAGCAAAACGGGTCTGCGACCGGCCTTGTCCGCAATCGGGCCGATGAGAATCTGCAAGATCGCACTGACCATCAGGTACAGCGCGATGGACAACTGCATAACCCTGTAGTCGGTTTGGAAATGCACGGCCATGTTGGGCAGGCTGGGCAAATAAAGATTCAGACTGAGCGCCGACAGGCCCGATAAGAGTACCAGCGTGGCGATAGACGGAGGCGAACGCCGTGCGGGAGGTGGTCCGAACTGCATGGTTCAATGGTATAATCTGGGATTTCGGGAATGCCACCTACCATTTGACATGAGTATGTAACTTTTCAATTTTGCATTATTCTTTAGCTGTGTAGTCAAAACTTTGCAAATTTGCCGAAAGTTGCTTTGGAATGGCGCTTTGTCCGTATAGTGTCCCGCCAAATTACATAGGGGATTATCGTCATGAAAGACATCCTGACCGAGCTTGAAAACCGCCGCAACAATGCCCGCTTGGGGGGTGGTCAAAAGCGGATCGACGCGCAGCATGGGCGCGGCAAGCTGACTGCGCGCGAGCGCATAGAGCTGCTGCTCGACGAAGACAGCTTTGAAGAGTTCGACATGTTTGTCAGTCATCGCTGCACCGATTTCGGGATGGAAAACCAAAAGCCTGCGGGCGATGGGGTGGTCACCGGTTGGGGCACGATCAATGGTCGTATGGTCTATGTGTTCAGCCAGGATTTTACCGTGTTTGGCGGGTCTTTGTCTGAAACCCATGCGCAGAAGATCTGCAAGATCATGGATATGGCGATTCAAAACGGTGCACCGGTGATCGGGATCAACGACTCGGGTGGGGCGCGTATTCAGGAAGGTGTCGCCTCGTTGGCGGGTTATGCCGAGGTGTTCCAGCGCAATGTTATGGCTTCGGGTGTGGTGCCGCAGATCAGTGTCATCATGGGTCCGTGCGCGGGTGGCGCAGTGTACAGCCCGGCGATGACCGACTTCATCTTTATGGTCAAAGACACGTCCTACATGTTCGTAACTGGCCCTGACGTGGTGAAGACTGTCACCAATGAGGTCGTTACCGCCGAAGAACTGGGCGGCGCATCGACCCACACCAAGAAATCCTCGGTCGCTGATGGAGCATTTGAAAACGACGTTGAGGCGCTGGCCGAAGTGCGCCGTCTGGTCGATTTCCTGCCGCTCAACAACCAGGAGAAACCTCCGGTCCGCCCGTTCTTTGATGAACCCGACCGGATCGAGACCTCGCTGGATACCTTGATCCCGGACAATCCGAACACGCCTTACGACATGAAGGAACTGATCACCAAGGTGGCGGATGAGGGCGACTTCTACGAAATTCAGGAAGACTATGCCAAAAACATCATCACCGGTTTCATTCGCCTCGAAGGGCAGACCGTAGGTGTAGTCGCCAACCAGCCGATGGTTCTGGCCGGGTGTCTGGACATCGACAGCTCGCGCAAGGCGGCGCGGTTCGTGCGGTTCTGCGATTGCTTTGAAATTCCGATCCTGACACTGGTCGATGTTCCGGGCTTCTTGCCGGGTACCAGCCAGGAATATGGTGGCGTGATTAAGCACGGTGCAAAGCTGTTGTTTGCCTATGGCGAGGCCACCGTTCCAAAAGTCACGGTGATTACCCGCAAAGCCTATGGCGGGGCCTATGACGTTATGGCATCCAAACACCTGCGCGGCGACTTCAACTATGCTTGGCCCACAGCCGAGATCGCGGTGATGGGTGCCAAGGGCGCGACCGAGATCATTCACCGCGCCGATCTGGGTGATGCCGAGAAAATCGCGCAACACACGCAGGATTACGAAGATCGTTTCGCCAATCCCTTTGTCGCAGCCGAGCGGGGCTTCATCGACGAGGTGATCATGCCGCAATCGACGCGACGTCGTGTTTCGCGCGCCTTCGCAAGCCTGCGGAACAAGAAGCTTAAGAACCCGTGGAAAAAGCACGACAATATCCCTCTGTAACAGAGGGCTGGTTTCGGTATGCGCGATGAATCGCCGAAATTCACGCGCTGCCGGCCAATGTCACATAACTTTTACAATGGGCCAAGTTTGACTCTGAGTGCAAAGCTGATACATGGATACCCTTATCAGAAATAGAAAAGCGCGGGCCAAAAGCCATGCGCGCGCAATCCCGGAGAGAGGAGCTCACCTTTGGTGGGTCCGGGATTGCGCCTTAACTCTGTTTTTCCTGAATATTACTTTGCCTGCGGTTGCTGAAACGCCCCCTCAGCTGCCCGTGCCGTCCGGTCAACCCGTTCATCTGACTCAAGTTCTGTTGGATGAAAATCCGGGCGAACTGTGGCTGCGCTTTCGCTTTGTGGCGCCCAAGATCGGATCAGATGTTGGTCGTATTGGGTATGACGTCGCCTCGGTGGACATGCAACATCTGTGCCAAACGCTGGCTGTCGCCTATGTCGCCGAATACGATTTGAATCCTGCGCGCGTGGTGATTTCGCTGTCGGACCGGCCGACCGAGTTTGGGCAGACCGAGCCCGATGCCACGCAGTTTTTCGAAGCCTACCGGTTAGAGCAATCGCAGTGTATCTGGGAGGGGCTCTGACCATGAATGCTGATTTTCAGACGGACAGAGCGTTTCTGACCAGCCATGCAGCTTTGGAGGCGTGCGATATGACCTCGTCCATCAACGGATGTGATTTTCTTTTCCTGGAAGGCACTAGTGCCAGCGGGGTGGCGATATGCTGAAGCATCGCGGATTTCCGGGGCGCCTTGCCGGAACAGATTTTCAATTCACCATTCGCCGCGCCAACCCCAAGGGGGTAACGCCCCTGACCCGGCGCGAGCGCTTTCGGGATCGTAAACCAGCCGACCGGCGCGCCGATGCGGGTTTTATGGAGGCGCTATGGCAGCACTTCGGGGATCAACCATTTGAGCGTGGCAATCTGGATGCCGGCCGTCTGAGCTGGTTGTTCGAACGCGAGGTCGTTCCGGCCGAGGACCCGTTTGATCCTGCCAGCTATGATGCGCTTTTGGTGATTGATCTGGATGTGGCCAAGATGTCCTTTCCCGACATCTTTGACGGACTGCGCTAAGCGTGCTTGCTGAGGTCGCATATCCTTCACGGGTGTTTCCCAATGGGAAAACCCGGCCCCGCAGTGGGGGGCAGGGTCGTAATATGCGATCAGAAGTTCAACTGCGCCGCAACCTGAACGCGGCTACCGTCAAAGTCCTCACCCGAGATTACGTCGTTCCGCTCGCCGTAGATGTATTCAGCGCTCAGAGTCAGAGTCTCGGTTGCCTGATAGAAAGCATTGACGTGGATCGTCTCCAGTTCGGTGAAGGCCAGATCGCCAGTCGAGGTGGCAAGGTCATAGTCTTCGTAACCGTAAGCGATACCAACGTTCCACTTGTCGTTGACTTGCTGACGCAGTTCAACGGTGAAACCGTCGACATCGTTGGCTTCACCGCCAACGACCGGATCACCCAAGCCGATCAGCCACGGACCCAGCGCCTGACCAGTCACGTAGTTGACCTGGAACAGACCGCCTTCCCACAAACGAGCAGAACCAGACAGGGTCACGCCCCACTGGTCGACTTCGTTGAGGCCGCCGCCGTCTTGCGCGCGACCGTAAAGGCCGGCAATGCGTCCGATGTATTTGCCGTCATTGTATTCAGCCGACGCGGTGAAGACCGGATCATCAGAGTTCGATCCGCCGACGTTTTCTTCGATTGCGAAAGCGATATCGGTGTTTTCGACCGAGGTGACAGTATAACGGATCTGCGGAACACGGGCAAAGGCGATACCGACGGGACCGTTAAATTCGACCGAGGTCGGATAGGTGTCCAGCGGCTGGAAGTTGGTCCAGAACTGACCAATCAACCATGCGTCACCAATGCGGATGTTGGCGTGACGCAGGCGCAGTTCAGCAGCTCCACCGCCTGCAAACAGGTCAAGTTCCAACTGCCCGCCAATGTCTCCAATGGCGCTGGGTGTGCTGGTCAGCAGGCCAATGCGCGACTGACGAACGGTCGCACCAAAAGTGCCGCTGGTTGCCGTCGAAGGTTCACCGATGACGTTCACGAAAGCGGTGTCGCCTTGATCAAAGTCGAAGTCATAAAAGAAGTCGGCTTTGACATAGCCGTAGACGTCCAGCGTCGTATTCCCGATCCTGAATTCACCGGGGGTCGCGTTCGGTCCCTGAGATTCCAAGGCTTCGATCCGAAGGCGCAGTTCCTCCAGTTCGGCCTGCGTATTCGCATCCTGGGCATAAGCAAGCGTGCCGGTCACACTGAGCGCAGTGGCAGCGAGCAGAGATGCCGTTTTTCTCTTTGTAATCATTTGGATGTTTCCTTGTGTGCGAGTGTGCACGCGCAACCTTCCACGGCAGCGAAATTCTTGGAAATCACGAGATCGGGACTGCAGAGCGTAAATTTCTCAAGAAAAAGTGCTCCGAAAAACGCTCGATTTCACACGCGTGTGAAGCCTGTATTTAAAACGTGGAATACAAGGGATTTTGACGTTCACATTGCGGTGGCGAAAAGTGATGCTGCACTTGCAAAGTGTCTCATTCCGATAGTAAATCGTAACGAATTTGTGACGCTTTTGAGCCCAGTTCCTCGTGAAGGCGTGAGAATCGGTATAGGCGCTTATTTGCGCGGCTTTTTCGGGAATGGGCAGATTCCAGCCGGAAACCGTGTGCCTCGTGGATCGCAGTTTTCACGTGCAACTTCACCGTGCATGTTGAGCGGGCCGTGCGGCTCTACTTTGCCTGCGTCGCACATGCACCTACTATTCCGTACCCCTTCCTACCGCGGGCAGGCTTGTGAGTTACACAAAACCCTGCCCGCGTTTTTCTTTGTCCATGAATCGGTTCTAGGACGGCAAAAACCTGCGCATATTCTGCAATTTCCCCTGGTGTTATTGAATATCACTCCGCAAATCCGACATCAGCGTTCGAATGCAGTAAAAATTCTGAAGGGGCAGACATCATGCAATTCTCGAAACTGGCACTGGCGCTGGCCGTCTGCGGGGGCCTGTCGGCCTGCGGCGACAACTTTGGCGAACAGGCGCTGTTCGGCGGCGGCGCGGGGGCGCTGGGTGCCGCCGTTCTCAACGCGGACCCCATCGTGGGCGCAGCCGTCGGGGCCGCTGGCAACGTATTGTATTGCAAAACGCAAAACAACTGTAGGTAAAGAAATCAACGGGGCGCGTGTCGCCTCGACCGTCATCGCGCGAAACGCCGTCGTGGGGTCTATGCCCCGCGGCGGCGTTTTGCGTTTCTCAAACATCAAGACAAAGGACGTTCCATGTTCAACAAGATCCTGATCGCCAACCGGGGCGAGATCGCATGTCGGGTCATCAAGACCGCGCGCAAAATGGGAATTGGCACCGTCGCCATCTACTCGGACGCGGACCGCAACGCGCTTCATGTGTCGATGGCGGATGAGGCCGTACATATCGGCCCGCCCCCCGCGAACCAGTCCTATATCGTGATTGACAAGGTGATGGACGCGATCCGTCAAAGCGGTGCTCAGGCGGTGCATCCCGGTTACGGCTTCCTGTCTGAAAACGCCAAGTTCGCCGAGGCGCTTGAGGCCGAAGGCGTGGCTTTTGTCGGCCCTCCGGTCGGTGCGATTGAAAGTATGGGTGACAAGATCACCTCGAAGAAGATCGCGCAGGACGCGGGCGTGTCGACGGTGCCGGGTTATATGGGCCTGATCGAGGATGCCGATGAGGCCGTGAAGATTTCCAACGACATAGGCTATCCAGTAATGATCAAGGCCAGCGCTGGTGGCGGTGGCAAAGGCATGCGCATCGCGTGGAATGATGAAGAAGCGCGCGAGGGGTTTCAATCGTCCAAGAACGAGGCTGCGAATTCCTTTGGCGATGACCGGATTTTCATCGAGAAATTCGTGACTCAGCCGCGCCATATCGAGATTCAGGTTCTGTGCGACAGCCACGGCAACGGTATCTATCTGGGCGAACGTGAATGCTCGATCCAACGCCGGAACCAGAAGGTTGTGGAAGAAGCTCCGTCGCCGTTCCTTGACCCGGAAACGCGTAAGGCGATGGGTGAACAAGCTGTCGCGCTGGCCAAGGCCGTGAACTATGCCAGCGCCGGGACCGTCGAGTTCATCGTGGATGGGGAAAAGAACTTCTACTTCCTGGAGATGAACACCCGCCTTCAGGTGGAACACCCTGTGACCGAGTTGATCACCGGCGTCGATCTGGTCGAACAGATGATCCGCGTGGCCGCATGTGAAAAGCTGTCGATTACCCAAGATGACGTGACCCTGACCGGCTGGGCGATTGAAAACCGCCTTTATGCCGAGGACCCATATCGAGGGTTCCTGCCGTCGATTGGCCGTCTGACCCGCTATCGCCCACCACAGGAAACTGCGGCTGGTCCGATGTTGGTGAATGGTAAGTGGCAAGGCGACGCGCCTGAAGGACCCGCCGCTGTCCGCAACGATACCGGCGTCTATGAAGGTGGCGAGATCAGCATGTATTATGACCCGATGATCGCCAAGCTGTGCACATGGGCCCCGACCCGTGATCAAGCGATCGAGGCGATGCGTGTGGCGCTCGACAGTTTCGAGGTCGAGGGCATTGGTCACAACCTGCCATTCCTGTCAGCGGTGATGGATCATCCCAAATTTATCAGTGGCGACATGACCACCGCTTTCATCGCCGAAGAATATCCCGACGGTTTTGAAGGCGTCACCCTGCCAGAAGAAGACCTGCGCCGTATCGCAGCGTCTTGCGCGGCCATGTACCGTGTCGCTGAAATTCGTCGCACCCGCGTCTCGGGCCGTATGGACAACCACGAGCGCAAGGTCGGCGCGCATTGGAATGTTGCGCTGCAGGGTCAGGAGTTCGACGTCAGGATCGAAGCGGATAAAGAGGGCGCGACGGTTGCCTTCTCGGACGGCACGAGCCTGCGGATTGCCTCGGATTGGACACCGGGCGACCAACTGGCTGTTTTGGATGTCGACGGAGAGTCGCTGGTCATGAAGGTCGGCAAAATTTCGGGTGGGTTCCGTATCCGCAACCGGGGTGCAGACCTGAAGGTGCATGTCCGCCGTCCGCGTCAGGCGGAACTGGCCAAGTTGATGCCCGAGAAACTGCCGCCAGATACTTCGAAAATGCTGCTCTGCCCGATGCCCGGCCTGATCGTGAAGATCGACGTCGAAGTGGGGCAAGAAGTACAGGAAGGTCAGGCGCTGTGCACCGTCGAGGCGATGAAGATGGAAAACATTCTGCGCGCCGAGAAAAAAGGCGTGGTCGCCAAGATCAACGCGGGCCCTGGTGACAGCCTTGCCGTGGACGATGTGATCATCGAGTTCGAATGATCATGAGCGTGCTATTGTCATATCCCTATGACGTCCCGGCGTTCTGCGCCGGGAACTTGGGGCGTGGCGAAGGCGCTCAACCGCCCTCGCGCCGTTCGCGAATCTCGCGTTCGCGCAGGGGGGTTTTGTCGATGGATCGGCCAATCTCACGCACGCTCCAAGGGGACGGTTTGCGCAGTTTTACCACGCCGTCCTTGTCGACAAACACCATCTGGAACCCGCGCGGGCGCAATTGCGAGCGGATCGGGGAGCGGTCAGACGGGTCCGTGTCGGTGATGACAATCACATCGCGATCACGCATCGCGGCTTCGCCTTCGACCAGCATGTCGATCTGTTGCTGGAATCGCGGATCGGCGGGGGTATCGGCAAAGACGATGATGGGCCGGTTGACCCACAGAAACTCGGACAGTTCGCTGTCGCCTGCGGGTCGAACAAACTCATCTTCCGCAGGTGCGGACCCATCGGCCGCCATCGCAGCCAGCGGGATTAGTGCCGAGAAAACAAGGGCAAGCGTGCGTGTCATGGGGCCTCCTGTTCCATTGAATATAGCTGCTGCTTTGACGAATGCGACCGGCGATTTGCCCGGATCGCTCAAAATTTCGCGCTTTGACCGGGTTGGCGGGGCAGGGTGCAGCACAACACCGCGGTGGCCTCAGCCCGCCGTGATCCGAATTGACGAGAGGAAATCGACATGACCAACACCAAGGACTGGCAGGCGCTGGCGGAAAAAGAGCTGCGCGGACGGCCGTTGGATGATCTGACCAAAGAGACGCTGGAAGGCATCGACGTCAAACCGCTTTACACGGCTGAAGATACCGCAGATCTGCCGCATATGGGCAATTTGCCGGGGTTCGGCCCGTTCACGCGCGGGGTGAAGGCCACGATGTATGCGGGGCGCCCCTGGACGATCCGCCAATATGCCGGGTTTTCGACGGCTGAGGAATCGAACGCCTTTTACCGCCGCAATCTGGCCGCCGGGCAGCAGGGCGTGTCTGTGGCCTTCGATCTGGCCACGCACCGCGGCTATGACAGCGACCACCCGCGTGTTGTCGGCGATGTGGGTAAGGCTGGTGTAGCAATCGACTCTGTCGAGGACATGAAAATCCTGTTCGATGGCATCCCGTTGGACAAGGTCTCGGTCTCGATGACCATGAACGGCGCTGTGGTTCCGATTCTGGCCAGTTTCATCGTGGCAGGCGAAGAGCAGGGGCATGACAAATCCGTCCTGTCCGGCACCATTCAGAATGACATTCTGAAAGAGTTCATGGTGCGCAACACCTATATCTACCCGCCTGAGCCGTCGATGAAGATCATCTCGGATATCATCGACTACACCTCGAACGAGATGCCCAAGTTCAACTCGATTTCGATCTCGGGCTACCACATGCAGGAGGCCGGCGCGAACTTGGTGCAAGAGCTGGCCTATACGCTGGCCGATGGGCGCGAGTATGTGCGTGCGGCGACGCAAGCCGGGATGGATGTCGACAAGTTCGCAGGCCGTTTGTCGTTCTTCTTTGCGATTGGTATGAACTTCTTCATGGAGATCGCAAAACTGCGCGCTGCCCGCACCCTGTGGCACCGCGTGATGACCGATTTCGGGGCGAAATCAGAGCGGTCCAAGATGTTGCGCACTCACTGTCAGACCTCTGGCGTTTCGCTTCAGGAACAGGACCCATACAACAACGTGATCCGCACGGCGTATGAGGCGATGAGCGCGGTTCTGGGTGGAACGCAAAGCTTGCACACCAACGCGCTGGACGAGGCAATCGCGTTGCCCACTGATTTCTCAGCCCGCATCGCGCGCAACACACAGTTGGTGCTGCAGGAAGAGACCGGTGTAACCGATGTGGTCGATCCTCTGGCGGGCTCATATTACATTGAAAGCCTGACCAATGAGCTGGTCGAAAAAGCCTGGGCCCTGATGGAAGAGGTCGAAGAGATGGGCGGCATGACCAAGGCTGTTGCCTCGGGCATGCCCAAGCTGCGGATCGAGGAAAGCGCCGCGCGCCGTCAGGCGATGATCGACCGGGGCGAAGAGGTCATCGTCGGCGTCAACAAGTACCGCAAGGAGCAGGAAGACCCGATCGACATTCTGGACGTTGACAACGTCGCTGTGCGCGAAGCGCAGGTGGCGCGTTTGGAAAATATCCGCGCCACGCGCGATGAGGCCGCGTGCCAACAGGCGCTGGACGCCCTGACCAAAGCTGCCCAAGAGGGCGGAAACCTGCTGGCCGCCGCCGTTGAGGCCGCCCGCGCCCGTGCATCCGTAGGAGAGATCAGTATGGCTATGGAGAAAGAATTCGGTCGCCACCGCGCCGAGGTGAAAACGCTGGCCGGTGTCTATGGCGCGGCCTATGAAGGTGATGAAGGCTTCGCCGCCATTCAAAAATCCATCGAAGATTTTGCCGAGGCCGAAGGCCGCCGTCCGCGTTTGCTGGTTGTCAAGATGGGGCAGGACGGGCACGACCGGGGCGCCAAAGTGATCGCAACCGCCTTTGCCGATATCGGGTTTGACGTGGACGTGGGCCCTCTGTTCCAGACGCCGGCCGAAGCTGCGCAGGACGCGGTGGACAATGACGTTCATGTGGTCGGTATCTCGTCGCAGGCGGCAGGGCATAAGACGCTTGCACCGCAACTGGTCGAGGAACTGAAGAAAGCCGGGGCTGAGGACATCATCGTTATTTGTGGCGGCGTGATCCCGCAGCAGGACTATCAATTCCTCTATGACAACGGTGTTAAGGCGATCTTTGGCCCGGGCACGAATATCCCCGAGGCGGCGCAAGACATCTTGAGTCTGATCGGCGATACCCGTGCATAGTCTGAGATTCTTCGTCGAAAAATCTTATGCTAGAAAGTCTTCGACGAAGACTTTCTAGCAGGGGGCACCAATGCAACTGGATCATCTGGCCGTGGCGGGCGAGAATTTGGAAGAGGCCACGGCCCATATTGAACAGGCGCTTGGCGTCGCCTTGCAGGAAGGTGGCAAACACGAGGCGTTTGGAACGCATAACCGGCTACTAGGCTTGGCTGACGGGCTGTATCTAGAAGCAATCGCTGTCGATCCCGATGCCCCCGACCTTGAACGCACACGCTGGTTCGATCTGGACCGGTTTCAGGGAACTCCGCGCCTGTCTAACTGGATTTGTCGCGTCCCCAGTATCGCAGCAGCGCTGGATATGTTCCCCGACGGTGTCGGACAACCAATTGATCTGGCACGAGGCGCCCTGCGGTGGCAGATGGCAGTTCCGCCCAGCGGGCGTTTGCCGTTCGACAACCTGTTTCCTGCGCTCATCCAGTGGCAAGGGGACTTGCACCCAGCCCGGATGTTGCAACATAGTGGTTGTCAGCTGAGGCGGTTGGTGGTCATGCATCCCGAAGGGTTGGAACTGGCAAAACTGGTGGGCCAAATGGATCGCGTGGTGTTTGATACCGGCCCCGCCACGCTGAAGGCCGAGTTTGAGACGCCGCATGGCCTGCGCGTGCTGGAATGATCATTCGCCCTGCACAGGTTTTGGACGCACCGGCCATCGCTGACATCACCAATGCGATCATCCGAGACACTTTGATCACCTTCACAACGGCTGAACGAAACGTCGAGAGCATCGCAGAGGATATCTCCGCGCGTGGGCCCGCGTTCTTGGTGGCCGAGCAACACGACAAGGTGCTGGGTTTTGCCACTTACGCTCCGTTTCGGTCTGGTCCCGGATACGCGCAGTGCCGCGAGCATTCCATTCAACTGACCTCTGCCGCGCGCGGGCAGGGTGTCGGGCGCGCGCTGATGAATGCCTTGGAAAAGGTAGCAAGAACCCAACAGGTGCATGTTCTGGTCGCGGGGATTTCGTCGGCCAATCCTGATGCGATTGCATTCCATACGGCGATGGGGTTCGCCGAGACCGGTCGGATGCCCGAGGTGGGCTTCAAATGGGGAAAACGGCTGGATCTTGTGCTGATGCAGAAAATTCTGACACCGCAGTGATTGGTCGCACCTGACACGGGCGAATTCAGAGGGTAGGGTGCCCTCATGTCGATCTGGACCCGCATATCCGACGCGCTCAGCGCGCTTGCCCAAGGCGAAAGCCTTACGGCTGTTTTCGAAAAGCTGCGCACGCCGCCAGAGCGTTCGGTCGCGTTTACGATCGCTGTTATCGCGCTCGGGGCCAAGATGGCCAAGGCCGATGGTCAGGTAACGCGGGATGAGGTCACGGCCTTTCGCGACGTCTTTCAAATCGCACGCGAGGACGAAGCCGACGCGGCCCGCGTTTTCGACATGGCCCGGACCGATGTTGCCGGCTATCAGGAATACGCCCGCAAGATCGCCGGGATGTTCGCCGATGACAGCACCACCTTCTGCGACCTGATGGAGGGGCTGTTTCACATCGCCATGGCCGACGGGTTCTATCACCCCAACGAAAACGAGTTCCTAGAGGAAGTCAGCCGGATTTTCGGCCAGACCGAAGCTCAGTTTCTGGCCCTGCGCGCGCGGTTTGTGCCGGATGCGCCGAATGACCCTTACACGGTGCTGGGGGTGCCTCGCGATATGCCTTTGCCAGATATCCGCAAGATTTGGCGTCAATTGGTGCGCGAAACACATCCCGATGCAATGATGGCGCGTGGTGTCCCGGAAGAGGCGATCCGGTTGGCGGAGAAAAAGATGATCGACATCAACCGCGCCTGGGATGAGATCAACGGCGCGCGAGCCTGACCGCGATGCGGCTGGCGACCTACAATATCGAATGGTTCGCCAATCTGTTTGACCGCAAGGACAGGCTGATTGTTGATGACAGTTGGTCTGGCAGGCAAAATATTACCAAAGCTCAACAGGTCGAAGCCATCGCTAAGGTCCTGACTGCGGTCGACGCGGATGCGATGTTGATTGTCGAGGCGCCAAATACCGGCAAAACTCAGAACAGCGTGCGCGCCCTGCAAGGGTTTGCAGAGGCGTTTAACCTACGCACCAGCCATGCGGTGATGGGATTTGCCAACGATACGCATCAGGAACTGGCGCTGCTCTATGATCCTGCGGTGCTGACGGTTCGTCATGACCCAAAAGGGACCGGATCAAATGATGCTCCTCGTTTTGATGGGGCGTTCCGAATTGATCTCGACATTGACGCCACCGAAGACCTTGTCGAGTTCTCAAAACCGCCGATGGAGCTTGCGGTGACGACGTCCGATGGAGCCAGCTTTCGCCTTATTGGCGCGCATCTCAAGTCCAAAGCCCCCCACGGAGCAAGTAGCCGGGACGAAGCGATCCGAATCTCGATTGCCAACCGGCGCAAACAGCTGGCGCAGGCAGTGTGGCTGTCGCGGCGCGTTCGGGCGCATCTTGAGGCGAATGAGCCGGTCATTCTGTTGGGCGATCTCAACGACGGGCCGGGACTGGACGAATTCGAAAACCTGTTCGGGCGATCCTCGGTCGAGATTCTGGTGCAAACGGGATTGTTCGATCCCCATGCGGTTTCGAGCCACACAGACACGCCACCGTCAACGGCCCGTTTCGCGCGTCCGGCCGATGGCGGCTATCTTGAGGCCCTGCTGGACTACATCATGATCTGCGATGATTTGCGGGCGCTCAACCCGCGCTGGCGGATTTGGCATCCGTTCCATGACCCGGCATGTTTGGCCGCAAAGGAGTTACACGACGCGCTTCTTACGGCCTCTGACCACTTTCCGGTCACGTTGGATATCGACCTGTGACCTTACATGCGCGGTATTTTCGCCTTATATTCTCACCATGAGACATTTCATCACGATCTGCGCAATTTCCACGGCGCTCAGCACGCCTGTTCTTGCCGAGGACGAGCCCGGCCCATCACTGATGGAGCAGGGCGCTGAATTGTTCTTTGAAGGATTGCGAAAGGAAATGGAACCGGCGTTGGATGAATTGCTAGGGCTGGCCGACCAGTTTGGGCCGGCAATGCAGTCCTTTATGGCCGAAATGGGTCCGGCTTTGGCCGATCTGGCTGCCGAGATCGAGGATTGGAGCGCCTATGAGGTGCCTGAAATCCTGCCCAATGGGGACATCATCATCCGCAAAAAACCGGAACCCCCGGAAGTTGCGCCGCAGACGCCACCCGAGGCACCCGAAGGTGAGATTGATATCTGAGGTTCAGCCTTTAAGCACGATCCGGGTTTCGGATTTCAACGCAGTTGCCAGAGAATTCAGCCGTGCCTCGGCCACTTCGCTGAACAAGGCGGCAGCGGTTTCGGGCAGGAACAACTCAAGCTGGCGTTTCTTGGGGTAAAAGCGCAGCTTGCCCATGGTGGCGTCGTTCTGCATCCACAACATTGCACCAAAGCGCATGGCCTTGCCCAGAATCTCGGCCTGTTTCTGGTCGTTTTCGTCCAGCAACTCGTATAGCGGCGCAAAGCGGGTGTCCTCGCGCTTGTTGCGATAGCGGTGCTGCAAAGCCAGCCCGATAAATACCCGTTCCGAGTGTTTCAGCCCGCCCAGATTGGCGCGGGTGACATAGTCGAAGCAGGTCTCTGCCCGGTAGTCGGGATGGGCGCGCCAGCTAACGTCATGCAGCAGACAGGCCGCCTTGATTAGCCGCACCCGCGCTGGCGGGGCAGATTTGAACAGGGGCATCACGAAGTCGAACAGGTGCTTGCCGAAACCGGGCAGGCGCGCATCCTTGGCCTCGGAAAACCGGCTGGCTTCGATCAGCGGATCACGGTCGCGCAGAATTTGAGGCATCTGTTCGTACAGTAGTCCCTCGCGGATACCGTAGCTTGAGATCGCAATATCCTTTGGCTTGAAGGTGCGCAGCAACCGCGCGAGCACGTCCATCGCGTAAGGGATCAGCGCCATGCGCGAGCTTGAGACGCCGGCGCGGTTGCGCAGTTTTTCGGGGTCGCTTTTTTCGATGAACTTGATCGTTTCATGTACCTGCTTGGTGGTCATGCGGTATTCATGCAAAACGTTCAGGGGATAGCCCCGACGCAACATGTCCAGACGTGCAAAGGCCCGCCAACTGCCGCCGACCAGAAACAAACGATCCCGCTGCGGACCAAGCCGGTCGCGCAGGTCCTCCATCGTTTCCTTGATATGCGCCTTGCGTGCCCGGCGACCACCTTTAATGTCGCGCAGTTTCAGCGGACCAAGGGCTGATGTCAGGCGGCGGCCTACGACTCCCTCCCCGATTTCGGCCAGTTCCATCGAGGAACCGCCGATGTCGCAGATCAACCCATAGGCACCGGGCCAGCCTAGCAGGACGCCTTGGGCAGACAGGCGCGCCTCTTCCCCGCCATCGATGACCGAGACGGTCAGGCCGGTCTCGGCATGGACGTCCTTGCAGAAGGCCGGGCCATCTTCGGCCTCGCGCACGGCGGCGGTGGCGACTACGTGCAGGCCGGGCAGGCCCAGATCATCTGCCAGTTGGCCAAAGCGGCGCAGGGCCGCCAGGGCGCGTTCGCGGCCACGGGGATTGAGCCGCCCGGTCTCGGACAGACCTGCGCCCAGCTCACACATGACTTTTTCGTTGTAGAAATAGGCGGGCGAGCGCGCCGCGCCGTCAAAGATCACCATCCGGACCGAGTTCGACCCGACATCAACAACGCCGACGCGCGACAGAGCGCGGGCCTCGGGGTTGTCGAACAGCGGCTTTCCGAAAGGCCCCCAGTCGGGGATGTCGGTTTCGACGGTCTGATCCATGTCTCTTCCAGATATTCCGTGCGCAGAATGCGAAATCGTTCGTTGCGGGTCAATCGCCGGATGCGACTTCAGCGGGGTCCGAATTGAGAACCCGCACAGCCAGCGCGCGGGTAATGTCGCGTTTCTCGGTCAGGGCCAGCATATCAAGCTGGGCGACCACGTCGGCAGCTGTTTCAAACCGACGGTCCATATGTTTGACGAGGTACGAGATCACCTCGGGGCCGGGGTTCAACTGCCGGTCCACGAATAGTTTGGCCAGTACCGCGCCCAGTAAGGCATCATCGGGCGGATCCAGCGAAACGTGATGCGCGCCTTCGATCCTGCTTTGCAGATCGGGCAGGGGCAGTTCCCAGAATTTCGGAGCCAGACGCCCGGTCATAAGCAGGGCATTACCCTCGGCCAAAGTCAGGTTGTGCAGGTGAAACAGCGTTTTTTGCCGTTCGGCATCGTCGGCGATCATCGGCACATCTTCGATGGCAATCGGAGTTTGGGCCAGTGCGGGAACATCTTCGTGGCGCAGATCGGTGGCATGCAGAATACGCCCGCCGGTTTCCGCCGCCCAAACATGGGCCAGATGCGTCTTGCCTGAACCGGCGGGGCCGCTCAGGACCAGCTTGTTACCCGGCCAGGACGTTGCCGAGATCATGGCGACCGCCAGCGCGTTTGCGGGCGAGACGAAAAAATCCTCGCGCCCCAGCGCAGTTTTGGCTGGAAGATCGAAGTTCAGTTGGCGAGCCATTCAGTCGTCTTTCTGGTTCAAGCCTTCCAGGCCGGTATACAGTCGGCTGTCCAGATAGACCGAGGTGCAGAACCGTGCAAGAACCCCCAGCGCCGCTGCGACCGGAACTGCCACCAGCATTCCGACAAAGCCAAACAGCGCTCCAAACACTGACAGGGCCAACAACAGCCAGACCGGATGCAGCCCGACCGAGCTGCCGACCAGCTTTGGAGTCAGGAAATTGCCCTCGGTCACCTGACCGACCGCAAAAATACCCGCGACAAGCGCGATATGCGCCCAATCGCCCCAGAACTGGAACAGCGCCAGACCGATGGCCAGCGATCCTCCGATCAGGGCGCCCAGATAGGGGATGAACGTAACCAGCCCGGCGATGAACCCAACGATTAGTCCGAACTGCAGACCGACAGCCATCAGCGCGACCGCGTAGTAGGTGCCCAATATCAGGCAGACCGTGCCCATGCCGCGCACAAATGAGGCCAGAACATCGTCGATTTCACCCGCCAGCCGTTTGATGGTCGGGGCGTGGTCACGGGGCAGCAGCTCTCCGATCCGGGCGATCATGCGATCCCAGTCCAGCAGAAGGTAGACGGCCACAACGGGCACGATCACCAGCAGGACAACGACGTTGATCGCCGACCCGAGCGAGGCGGCGACGGATTGAAGAACATCCCCGGTTTTGGATTGCAACGTTTCACCCAGCGACACCAGGAACTGATGCGAACTGGATTGGGTATCAAGGAGGGAAGGGAATTTTTGTTCGACAAAGCCGCGCAGCTGTTTGACGAGGCTTGGCATGAACTCGATCAGATCAATCAGCTGCGTCACTAGCGCAGGAACCACCATCAGGATCAGCAGGACAAAACCCAAAATGCCAACCACGGTGATAAGCCCGGTGGCGGCCATCCGGGATAGGCCAAAGTTTTCAAGACGGTCGGCGACCGGATCAAGGAAATAGGCAATGGCCCCGCCGATCACAAATGGAAGCAAGACATCGCCAAGGGCCCATAACATCAGCACAAATACGGCTGCGGCGATGCCCCAATACCTAAGCTGATCCTTCACCGGCAAAGCCATGGCTGTCCCCTTTTTGCGGCGCTTGCCATCGTTCTTGGCGTATGCAGCACGGTGATGCAAGTGCTTCATGCAAGGGATATTTTCAGCCTGTCAGTCTTGCAACGTTCCCAGTTCCGGCGTCGCCTCATCCGCAATTTCATCGGGCCAGTTGGTTCGCCATATTTCGACCGACCAGTGACCGCAGTGAACAGCCGGGCGGTCAAAACCGGGTTGCGGCTCCAACAAGGGCGAGACAACAACGTTATGGCGTGGCACCGCGAAATAGGGAAACGAGTACCGTTCTTGTCCAGATCGGTTCACGACCCGGTGTGGCGTGGATTTCAAGCGCCCACCGGACCATAGTTCCAGCATGTCACCGATATTCACGACAAACCCGCCCGGCGGGCAGTCCGGCGTGATCCAGCCACCTTCGCGGTTCTGAACCTCTAGCCCTCCAACTGGGTCTGGGGCGATGATGGTCAGCGCGTCGGTGTCCTTGTGCGGGTGGATGCCATAGCCGCCTTCATCCGGAGCCTGCGGCGGGTAATGCAGCAGAGTCATGTTGGTCATTGGATCGACAAAGGCATCGCGAAGAGCGCGCGCAGGCAGGGACAGGCCGACCTCTAGCGCGCCCAGCAGATGATCGGCTACCGCATCCAGTTTCGACCAATAGCCAAGTATCGTGTCGCGCGCGCTATCCACGCCCTTTGGCCAGAGGTTAGGGCCATAAAGTGCGCAGTCCTGCCGGATCGGTGCATCGGGGGCCACGTCATAGTGTAGCTTGTAGCCTTCGTATTTGTCGGCATTGCCTGATCCGTCATTGGGGGTGAAGAATCCCATGGGGATGTATCCACGATAATTCTCGCGCGTGATGGCCTGATCCCATTTGGTGCTTTCCTCGACCGCAAAGATATCGCGCACGCAGGCGCGCACGGCGTCTACCGTATCGGGGGAAATGCCGGTGCCGGTGATCGACAGAAAGCCGATCCCAGTGCAGGCGTCCATGATTTGCTGAACGGTTCGGGCATAGTCCGGGTGCGCAGGGTCACGCAGAGGCGAAATGTCGATGGTCGGGATATGCTGCATCAGTGAATCCGCACGCCCTGACGGTCGAGTTCTTTGTGGACGGGGGCGAGGTTCATCGTGTCGACCTCCTGATTGCTTTTTAACGATAGCGCAGCGGCGATGCCCGCGCCCTGTCCCATCACAGCACAGCACGCCATGTTGCGCGTGGCCGCATGGGCCACCTTGTCTGCGCCATGGGAACGACCCGCGACCAGCAAGCCCTTGATCCCTTTGGGCAACATCGAACGATAGGGCACCTGCATGTAACGCCCGGTAGTCGGCAGGATCAGGATGCCATAGCCGTCGATGAACTCGGGGTAGATGCCGATCGTATCCTCGAACCGGCCCTGATGTCGGGCGTCATCCTCGGTCATGTTGTAAATCGCGTCGATCTTGCGGGTGTCGCGGATGCCAATGGTCATGCCGAAATTCCGCAGCCGCGCGTTTTCGCACCCGGGCATGAAGCGCCGCAGTGCCTCGATGGCCAGCATCGATTGACGACGGCCCTCGATCTCGCCCCGTGTCAGGCTGTCGGGATCTGTTCCGTCGATTTCGGCCAGATGGATGAGGTTCATATAAGTCAGCTCACCAGTGTCATGCATCGCGCCCCATGTGCCCGCGATGGTGTTCAGATGCGGCGGGATCATCCCCGCATCAATCGCCTGCTGGAAGGGTTTGTGAACGAAGGGCGAGAACATGTCGTCCTCTTTGCCTGAGGTCTCGATGTTCCACTCACCGCCGCCGCCCCAGTCCTTGTAAGTCTGCGGATCGGCCTTGACGCCTTCCATAAAGGCGCGCTTGTCGACACCGGCCAGATGGAACATGACCGAGGCCGCCATCATATCCTCGCGCGCGGTTTTGTGGGTGGGGGCACCGGCGCGGTGGGCGACATCGGCGTCGCCGGTGGCGTCGATCACTACGCGGGCCAGAATCGCCTCGCGACCCGCTTTGGATTCGGTGATGATGCCGGTGATCCGGTTGCCGTCCATGATCGGGGCCACGAACTGACGGTGCAGCATGGGATGCACGCCGGCCTCTTCGACCAGCTTGTCGGCCACCAGCTTGAACCCTTCGCTGTCCAACTCATAGCTGAGCGATTGGCTTTCTGGCACCGCCGCGCCCATCTCTTTGGCGCGGGTCTCGAACTCCATCCCGATGCCGCCTGCCTCGACCGTTTGTTCATGGCGATACCAGGCGAACCCTTCGACCCCCACGGCGGTGATGTTGCCACCCATACAGCCGAAGCGATCGACCAGTGACACCTCGGCCCCGGCGCGCGCGGCGGCCAAAGCGGCGGCCAGCCCGGCGGGGCCAGAGCCCACGACCAGAACATCTGTATGGTGAACAACAGGAATTTGACGGGCGGGTTCCGAGATTGTCTGCATCCGGGCCTCATGTTTTTACATTCCTGTCACATTTGAGATTCCTGACTGGCGGGTCAATAAAAAATGCGACGGGCCCGGGGTCGCAAAAACGCCATTGCGTGATTGCCCCCGGCGAGGCTTTGGCATAATCACCTTGCAGCGAAATTTTAACCTTCGAAGGTCCTCCCATGCGCCTGAGCCGTTACTTTCTGCCCGTTCTCAAGGAAAACCCCTCCGAGGCTCAGATCGTCAGCCACCGGCTGATGCTGCGCGCGGGCATGATCAAGCAGGCATCCGCCGGGATTTACTCGTGGCTACCGATGGGCTTCAAAGTGCTGCGCAAGCTGGAAAACATCATCCACGAGGAGCAGGCGCGCGCTGGCCACATAGCGATCCAGATGCCGATCATCCAATCGGCGGACCTGTGGCGCGAATCCGGGCGTTACGACGACTATGGTCAGGAAATGCTGCGGATGAAGGACCGGCATGACCGGGATATGTTGTTCACGCCGACTGCCGAGGAACTGGTGACCGATATCTTCCGTGGCCACGTCAACAGCTACAAAGACCTGCCGCTGACCCTGTACCAGATCCAGTGGAAGTTCCGCGACGAAATCCGCCCGCGTTTCGGCGTGATGCGGGGGCGCGAGTTCTATATGAAGGACGGCTACAACTTCGACCTGACCAAAGAGGATGCGCTGCACGCTTATAACCGCCATCTGGTCAGCTATCTGCGCACCTATGAACGTATGGGCCTGCAAGCCATCCCGATGCGCGCCGATTCTGGCCCCATCGGTGGGGATGACACGCATGAATTCCTTGTGCTGGCCGATACGGGTGAATCCGAGGTCTTCTATGACAGCGCCGTCACCGACCTGAGCTTCGGCGACCGTCAGATCGACTATGACGACCGCGCGCAATGTCAGGCGATCCTCGAGGAGTTTACTTCGAGATATGCCCGCACCGATGAAACTCATGACGAGGTGCTGTTCAATCAAGTGCCCGAGGATCGTCGCCGCGTGGCGCGCGGGATCGAAGTGGGGCAGATCTTCTATTTCGGTACCAAATATTCCGAGGCGATGGGCGCAACTGTCCAAGGCCCCGATGGCAAACCGACGCCCGTGCATATGGGCAGCCACGGCATCGGCGTCAGCCGCTTGATCGGCGCTATCATCGAGGCCAGCCATGACGACAAAGGCATCATCTGGCCTGAAGGTGTTACACCCTTCCACTGCGGCATCGTGAACCTGAAGCAGGGCGATGAAGAGGCAGATGCGGCCTGTGACAAGCTCTACGGTGCGCTGACCGCGCTGGGGCTGGAGCCGCTCTATGATGACCGCAACGAACGGGCCGGGGGCAAGTTCGCCACCATGGACCTGATCGGTCTGCCATGGCGCATCACCGTTGGCCCGCGCGGGTTGAAAAACGGTGTGGTTGAACTGACCTGCCGCCGCTCGGGCGAGAGCGAGGAACTCAGCCCCGAGGCCGCCGTCACCAAGATCGCCGAGATCTATGAGCAAATCGGCTGACACCGACGCGCCGCTGATCTCGGTCATCACGGCGACGCATAACCTGCTGTCCCAAGGGCGGCAGGATAGCTTTCGCGAAGTGATCACCTGTATGGCTCGCCAGAAATGTGGGCGGGCCGAACATGTCATTCAGGACGGGGCCTCGACCGACGGCACAGTTGCCTTTCTGCAGGATGTCACTGCAGACGCGCAGCGAACCCGCATGATCAGCGAACCGGACCGCAACCTCTATGACGCGATGAACAAGGGGGCAGGGGCCGCGCGCGGCCAGTATTTGCTGTTCCTGAACTCGGATGACTCGCTCGCTTCGGATGACATCCTGAACACAGTCGCTGACCGTTTGACCGCGACCCGGCCCGACTTCCTGTACGGGTCTACCCTACGTCGGTTCGAGGATGGGACAGAAAGCCGCGAAAAGCGCATGTCGCTGACTGCGATCCTGCAACGGATGCCGTTCTGCCATAACTCAGTCCTGATCCGGCGCGACGTGTTTGCGGCGCTGGGCGGCCATGATCCGCAATTTCGCGTGGCGGCTGATTATGACCTGATGCTGCGTATGATCACGGCCGGGTATCAGGGCGAACGGATGGATGAGCCGATCTCTATGTTCTGGGGGCGCGGGGCCAGCAGTGATACGGATGTGACGGCCCGTGACTATGCGCGGGTTTGGATGAAGTATTACGACGGGCGTAAAGCCGCGCGTGACTTGACTGAGGAAGATTTCTGCCGGTTCTACCATCGCGGCCACATGCCCGCGAAACTGGTCCTTGGGCGGTTGATCGAACCAGGAACATGCGCCGGTATCAAAGCGGCGGCGCGCCACAGCCTGTGGAAGACCACGCGGCGTTCAGTCCAGTTCTGGCGCAGCTTCTAAGCGCCGTTCACCGAAGGTCGGGCGGCTAGCAGGTCTCCGGTTTCACTGTCGCGGGCAACAACGATGGGGCGTCCCATCCGTTGCACCAGATCGCGAAACTCCAACCCCAGAAACCGCAGCCCGCAAATCCGTTTTGCCGTGGCGATCTCGGTGACACACAGCCGACCCTGTCGGAAGGCCAGTTGATACCCCTTGTCTTTCAGAATATCGGTGAGGCTGTTCCAACTTGCAGCACTTGCAAATAAAGGTCGGATCGCGGCCCTCAGCAATGCGGCCGTTTCACAATCCAGTTCTGTTGATGCCTGCCGGGCTGAAATGACGCCCGCTTCTTCTTTGTTTAGTCGAATACTCATGAGCGACCCCCGCTCCTACAAATGTATTCCCCCACAGTCAGGGTGACAAAGTTTCGCAAAATAATCAAAAATCGAAATTTTGTTCCGCGCGATATGTTGCATTTTGAGTTCAGTCGATCACGCAAGCCTAGCATTGACTACATAGCTGAAACAGTTGCGCGATGTCTGTGAACGGCGTTACAACCCTTGGTGTGTCTGACGGATGTCCACTTACGCTCTGATTGATCGAGCCCTTCAGCAGGCAGAGCTGATTCGGGCGTTGGGTTGGTTGGAACCAAACGGGATTGCTGATAGAGGGGCGAAAACCTTGAAAGGGTCCACCTGGTGCTGAGTTTCGCAACGGTCGTATATTCCAAGGACTTCCCTCTGCTGGAACTTCAGGCGCGATCCTTCGCCCGGTTTGTTGATCCGGCGCAGATCGGGTCGATCCATGTGATCATGAACGACGTTGATGAAGATACGTTGCGGCAGCAGATCGAGCCGATCCTGCCTGCCTACGGAGCGCTGCAAGACAAGGTACGCGTCCTCAGTGGAGACGATGTTCTACTGGGGGAGGGTCATTGTGCGCGACGCCCGGTGCTTGATCGTGTGCTGATCGAGAACCGCTTTCGCATTCCGCTGATCCGCAAGGGCGGTTGGCGTGGCAACAATGGCTACCGCAATCAACAGGTTCTGAAACTGGGCGCGGCGCGGGTCGCGGCGTCCGAGAATATGGTAATTCTGGACACCAAGAACCTGTTTCTGCGCCAGTTTGATGAGGCAGAGTTCTTTGCGCCCGGCGGCGCGGCGCGCATCCCGTTCATAGACATTGAAAGCGATTTTCACCGGAACTGGCTGCTGCAAAGTCTGGATGCCCTTGATGCGTCTCGGCCTGATCCTGGGAAGACTAAGACGACGACCTTTGCCACGCCGTACCCGGTGCGCCGGTCACTTGCCCTGTCTCTGCTGGATGAAATCAACGCGCGCTACGGCTCGGTTCAGGCCTTGTTCGCGTCGCACAGGCGGCCGTCAGAGTTCATGCTGATGAACGCGTTTTGCCTGAAATCCCCCGACGGATACCCGCCCTGGTTCGAAGAGGCCGAGTCCACAGCCATCGGGCTCTGGCCCACCTATTCGACCGAGGTGTTAACGCAGTTGCTGGGACTGCTAGATGACCCGCGCACATTGACGCTTGGGTTGCACAACCGTGCCATCGCGAACCTGCCCCAGGATTTACGCGACCGTGTCTTTCACGAGCTTGAGGCGCGCGGCATTTGCGAACGGAACCGGGCCGAGGCCGTATTGCAGCAAACCGCCGCCCTGTCGGGATAACGCACGGCTTGACCATTCGGCCAAATGCCGAAAGGGTCACGTCCAACAAAAACACCGGAGCAGGTATGGCCAAGACACCCCCGCCTTTTGCACCTTTTGAATGGAAAATCGCCTGGCGATACCTACGCGCGCGCCGCGCCGAGGGGGGCGTCAGCGTAATGACCTGGATCTCGCTGATCGGGATCACGCTGGCGGTTTTCGCGCTGATTGCGACTTTGGCGGTGCGTTCTGGGTTTCGGGCCGAGTTCGTGGGCACCATTCTGGGGGCCAACGCGCATGTGACGGTTTATTCGGCAGGCAATTTCGATGAACAAGGACGGATCGACCGGACAATCGTAAACTACGATCAGGTGGCGGACCGGATCGGGCAGGTGCCCGGCGTGCAACGTGCCGCTCCTCTGGTGAAGGGACAAGTGCTGATCACCAATCACCAGCGCAGCAGCGGGGTTGAGGTGTTTGGCATCCAGCCGGACGACCTACTGGACCTGCCGGGCATCGCTGAAAGCGATCAGGCGGTGGGGGATCTGTCGGAATTCCAGAACGAGGAATTCGTCATCGCCATCGGCTCAGGCGTGGCGCGCAGTATCGGCGCAACAGTAGGGGACACAGTCAAGCTGACCTCGCCCAATGGGGTAAAAACGGCCTTTGGCACTTCGCCCCGCGTCAGCGCCTATCGGGTGGTTTATGTGTTTTCAGCCGGGCGCTATGACATCGACCGCACCCGTGTCTACATGCCGTTCGAACAGGCGCAGACCTTCTTTAACCGGGAAGGTGTGGCCGATGAGATCGAGGTTATGGTGGATGAACCTGAAAATCTCACACCCATTCTGATCCCCATCCTGGAAGCAGCAGGCGAACGCAGTCAGATCTGGACATGGCAGGACGCCTCGGGTGGGTTCCTGCGCGCGCTTGAGGTCGAGGACAATGTGATGTTCATCATCTTGTCGATCCTTGTACTGATTGCGGCGATGAACATCGTCTCGGGTCTGATCATGCTGGTCAAGAACAAGGGGCGAGATATCGGCATCCTACGCACCATTGGCCTCAGCGAAGGCTCGGTCTTGCGCGTATTCTTCATTTGCGGGTCATTTACAGGCATTATCGGCACCACGATGGGTGTGGTGCTGGGTTGCCTGTTTGCGATCTATATCGACCCGATCTTCAGCTTTGTGAATTTTGTCATGGGCGGCGGGGTCTGGGATCCGTCGATCCGGGGCATCTATGCGTTGCCTGCTGAATTGCACCTGTCCGATGTGCTCAAGGCGGTCGGGCTGTCGCTGGGCCTGTCCTTCTTTGTCACCTATTTCCCGGCCCGTCGCGCGGCGCGGCTGAACCCGGTTGAGGCGCTGCGCTATGAGTGATGTGACATTGCGGCTGAACGGCCTGACCAAAACCTATCTGCAAGGCACACCGGGCGAGGTGCAGGTGCTGCGCGGCGTCGATCTGGACCTACGCGCGGGCGAGGCGGTGGCACTGGTGGCGCCCTCTGGGGCGGGCAAGTCGACGCTGCTGCATATTGCGGGTCTGCTGGACACGCCCGACAGCGGCACCGTTGAGATCGCGGGGCAGAGCATCGCAGGCAAAGGCGACCGCACCCGCACGGCGCTGAGGCGGCAGGATGTGGGCTTTGTCTATCAGTTCCACCATCTGCTGCCCGAGTTCACAGCGCTGGAGAACATCACCCTGCCGCAACTGGCCAATGGTGTCTCCGAGAAAGCTGCACAGGACAGGGCGATGGCGCTGCTGGACCGTGTGGGCGTTGCGGCGCGCGCCGATCACCGCCCGGCGGCCCTTTCTGGCGGCGAGCAACAGCGGGTCGCCTTTTGCCGCGCGCTGGCCAACGCGCCGCGCGTATTGTTGGCGGATGAACCGACGGGCAATCTGGACCCCGAGACCTCGGATCAGGTGTTCGAAGCGCTGATGGCATTGGTGCGGGACGAGGGGCTCTCGGCCCTGATCGCCACGCACAATATGGATCTGGCCGCGCGGATGGATCGCAAGCTGCGGTTGGATGGGGGCATTCTCAAGCCAGTTGCGTGATCGCCACCCCGGCGGCCATCACAGCGATGCCGCCTGCGCGGATCCATGTCAGCGGCGTGACCTGGGCGCCGAACAGGCCGAAATGGTCAATGGCGGCGGCGCTGATCAACTGCCCGATCAGCACGAAGAACACTGCGTTGCCCACGCCAAAATGCGGGGCGACATGGGTGATCGACAGGACGTAGAAGGCGATTAGCACACCGGCCAGTAGCAGGTGTTTCGGGGCTTCGGCGATTTTGGACACGGCCCCAAAGCCGGGATAAACCACCATGACCGCTGCTGAGGCCGCAAAGGCGATGGCAAATAGAACCACCGCCGCAGTGGTGGGTGAGCCGATCATCTTGCCCAAAGCCGCGTTTAGCGCGGCTAGAATGGGCACTCCGACCCCGGCGGCCAACATGATGACTGCATATTGTGTCATGGCCCGTATCCTTTGGTTGCGTTGATCTGGATCATTGCGCCAAGCCGCGCCTCGGGCAAGCCTGCAAATGTCAATCGGGACAGGAGGATGCGATGATCAGAGCGATAGTTGGGGGTGTTTTCGTTGCGGCCGGGATGATGGCGTCGCAGGCCGGTGCGCAGGATGTCGAAGAGGGCGCAAAGCTCTACCAGCATTATTGCGCAACATGTCACGGGATCGATGCCACCGGGCATGGTCCGATGGCCGGAGTTTTGGTTATTCAACCCGTAGACCTGACAACCCTTGCCAACGATGATGGCACATTCCCGGTTGCTCGTGTCGTGTCAAGGATCGACGGGCGCGACCCGCTGGTCAGCCATGGCAGCCCGATGCCGGTCTATGGGCCGTATTTCGACGGGCAGGACACCTCGATGAAAACGCCACAGGGGCAGCCGATCCTGACAAGCCAACCGATCGTGGATCTTGTGGCCTATCTTGAGACATTGCAGGGCAACTGAGCCTAGCGGCATATTCCCTCGATTTTGGCCTCGGACCACAGGATGACAACCGCCCGCTCGGCCCACTCACTGGGCAGAGGGGCCAGATCGAAATGCGCGCCCAGCATTTCATGCAGTCGCTCGGTGCGGGGCGCAGTTGGGTCCAGGGCGCGGCAGCAGACATATTCCTCGACAATGGCACCTTGCTGTTCGAACCCGTAGGACAGGAAATCGGACGAGGTCGCCAGATCGAATAGGTAGGGGTCTTTGTTGCCGCCATGTTCTGCCGCTGCACGCAGGGGATGATAGCCCGTGGTCTTGCGGTTCTGCCACTGCCAGACATGGGTCAATTCATGCGCCAGAAGCATGGCAGCGATCAGGTTCATCTCTTCGGGGAAATCGGACATGTAGTCCTCAAGATACCAATCCTGTGTGAAATAAACCTTGTTGAACAGGGCTACGGCGGCCGGTTTTGCCGTCACCACGCCTTCTTCCTGCGGGGGCAGGATACGCTCGCGACATGCCAATCGCGGACGTTCCTTGCGGTAAAAGGTGATCGGGGCAACCGGTGCCCCTTTGACCAGACGGACTGTGCCCACATCCAGCGTATCGCCCTGAATGGCGCTGGCGAATGCGACCTCCTGATCGGTCAAAGGACGACCGCATGAGGTCAAAAATAATGCAGACGTCATCAAAATAAGGCGCAACATGTTCGCAGCTTAGTCCTTAGCTTCTGCTCTGTAATCTGTTTTCAAACGCTCATTGCCAAAACGCGGCTGATTTCGGTCAGCGACCGGCCTGATTGATCCATCCATGTGTTAAAAGCCTCTTGCACTGCTGCCATCGCTTTCTTCGAGGTGGGTGATTTGTCGATCACCCCTTCGGCAATCAGGCGCGCAGTGACGTCCTGCGACAGGATGAAACTGTCCCGCCCGGCAAATCGCATCGCATATTGTGCCGAGGCCCCGCCCAACCGCGATCCCCGTTTGGCCAACATCGCAAGCAACCCAACATAATCCGTCGAGGGCCACCCCCCAAGCACATGCCCGGCTCCGCCTTCCTGCCGAAGTTCCAGCAGAAACGCCGCGTTGTCCCGGACGGTTGCGATTTTGGTGCCGTTTCGGACGATTCGGGTGTCGGTCAGCAGGGCGTCGAATTTCTCGTCATCCATGAAGGCGCATCTGCCCACGTCGAACCCGTCAAAGGCGGTCTCGAACCCGTCCCATTTGTTTTCAATGACTTTCCAGTTAAACCCGGCTTGAAAGATACACTTGGTGATCACCGCAAGCCAGCGGTCTTCGGGCATCGCTTCCAGTTCCTCCAACGGCTTGGGCTTGGTGAGTTTTCCGCCCAGGGCGTGCGCGCCGCCATGACGGTCTGCGGCGATTTGAAAGAGTTCGTCGAAATGGCGCATCAGGGTCCTCCGACTCAAAGGTCGCGCTTTGATGGATGGGTTTCAAGCCCTCACAAACGCTGTGTGAATACGGGCAAAGGCAAAAAAGTTGCGTTTGGGCAAAAGAAATACTCGACAAAGTGTTTGGATTGGGTTTGTGATTGACTGATCAATCAATATCCCGCTCGAAAAAGTGTGATAGACAGGAAGGGCGAGGGTATCCTGCACGTATCAGCAGGGGGGACAGGCAGATGGACCTTACGCGTGATTTCCGCGCCGGGCCCAACTGTTCGCTTCCCTTTTCCGGCTGATTTTGTGCATGTTGCGGCATGGCAATGTCGTGAATCAAACGCTCTGGCCCGTTTTCATGTGCGGCCGGACGAACACAAAGAAGACAGGGAGAATGTCGATGAAGAAACTGAGTGTAAGCCTTTTGGCCATGACCGTCGCCGGATCGGCCTATGCCGCCGATATGGGCGCCGTGGATGAGCCGATCAAACTGGCCATCAACGAATGGACCGGTCAGCACGTGACGACGCATGTGGCCGGCGAGATGCTGAAAGCTGCAGGCTATAACGTTGAATACGTTACCGCAGGCATGATGAACCAGTTCCAGGCGCTGGCCGATGGCGATATCGACGCAACGCTAGAGATCTGGTCTTCGAACGTATCGGATGAATACGCCAAGAAAGTCTCCGAAGGCGCCGTGGTTGAGATCGGTGATCTGGGTCTGGATGCCAAGGAAGGCATCGCATACCCTGCTCACGTGGCAGATTTGTGCCCCGGTTTGCCTGCATGGGAAGCTCTGAAAGACTGCGCGCAGGTCTTTGCGACGGCAGAAACACTGCCTGGTGGCCGTCTGGTAGACTATCCGGCTGATTGGGGTACGCCGGGTGCGGACCGCATGACCGGTTTGGAACTGCCGTTCAAAGCTGTTCCTGCCGGGTCGGAAGGCGCTTTGATTGCCGAACTGCGTGCCTCGACCGAGCGGAAATCACCATTGCTGATCACCTTCTGGCAACCGCATTGGGCGATGTCCGCCTATGACGTGCAATTCGTTGAACTGCCTGCCGGTGAAGAAGCCTGTTTCAACGATCCCGCATGGGGTCCGAACCCCAACGCGGTGAATGATTGTGACTTCTCGCCCTCGCGCATCTTCAAGGCCAGCTGGAGCGGCATGGAAGACAAGTGGCCCGCAGCTTATGAAATTCTGACCAACTATCAGTTGGCAGTCGAAGATCAGCAGCCGATGATGGGCGCGATTGACGTCGACGGCGGTAAGGTCGAGGAAGTCGTCGCCGCATGGATGGCAGAAAACGAAGGCAAGTGGCGTCCGGTTGTTGACGCGGCAACTCAGTGAGTCTGCCTAAGTGACTGACGCGCAAACACCAGCCATTGCCTGCCAGAATCTCTGGCAGGTCTTTGGCCCCGGTGCAGACAAGGCCCTGACCGACGCGCTGTCTCGGTCAGGGAATGACGCCGACAAAGCCGCCACAGACTTGCGCGAACGCGGGTTCATTCCCGCCGTGCAGGATGCCAATTTCGAGGTCAAAGAGGGCGAGCTTTTCGTTATCATGGGCCTGTCGGGTTCGGGTAAATCGACGCTGATCCGCTGTATCTCGCAATTGCTGCCCGGCACGGGTGGAGAAATCCGCGTGGATGGCGAGAACGTTATTGGAGCCTCGAAAAAGGTACTGACGGACCTGCGCCGCAAAAAGCTGGGCATGGTGTTCCAGCATTTCGGCCTGTTCCCCCATATGACCGTCGCCGAAAACGTGGCCTATCCGCTGCGTGTTCAAGGCGTTGGTAAAAAGGAACGTCTGGCCCGCGCGCAAGAGGTGATCTCATTGGTCGGCCTTGAGGGGCGCGAAGACAGCTTCCCACGGCAGCTATCGGGCGGTCAGAGGCAACGTGTGGGCATCGCCCGCAGTCTTGCCGTGAACCCCGACATTTGGTTTTTGGATGAGCCGTTCTCGGCCCTCGATCCCCTGATCCGTCGTCAGTTGCAGGACGAATTCCTGCGCATACAGGCGACGTTGAAGAAATCCATCGTCTTTATCACTCACGATATCCAAGAGGCGCTGAAGCTGGCCGACCGCATCGCGATCATGCGCGATGGCAAGATCGTGCAGATCGGCACGCCCACCGATATCGTGCTGCGCCCGGTCGATGACTACGTGCGCGAATTCTCGAAAGACGTCGCCAAGGGCCAGCACGCCAAGGTCGCCTCAGTCATGCGCGATGAGTCCGAACGTGGCCCGGACGATCCCGGTCTGACAACCAGTATGACATTGGACGCCGCGCTGGCGCATTGTATGGAGCTGTATGAACCCGTGCCCGTGCGGGATGACGCGGGCAATATCGTCGGTACGGTTCACCCGTCCGATCTGGCTGCAGCGCTGCAGGTGGATGAGACATGACGGTGATCACGGACATCCCTGCGCAGGCACGCCTGACGATTGGGGCCAAAGCGGCACTGATCACCGTTATCGTCGGAGCGCAGTGTTTGGCGCTTGAGGGCATTGCCCCGTGGTTGGTCAAATGGCCCGCCGCTTGGGAGTTGCCGGCGACGCAGTGGGTCGGAGCCTTCCTGGACTGGTTCCTGAACGGCATCAAACCGGCGATGCGGTTGTTTTCCGACCTGATGACCTATCCGATGGACGCGGCTAATTTCGTACTTGCGAACACACCATGGCCGATCCTGATCGGGTTTGTCACCGCGCTGGGCTGGTATCTGGGCGGGCTGCCAATGGCGGCGCTGGGGTTCTTTGGCCTCAGCTTCGTGCTGGCCTCGGGCTATTGGGCTGAAAGTATGAACACTCTGGCGCTGGTGGCCGTTTCGGTTCCCGTGGCGCTGGTTGTGGGTGGAGGGATCGGCATTCTGGCCAATGAGATACCCCGCGTGAAAAACTTTGTTCAGGCTGTGCTGGACGTCATGCAGACCGTGCCGACCTTCGCCTATCTGACACCTTTGCTTCTGCTCTTTGGCTTCGGCCCGGTTGTGGGTCTGATCGCCTCGGCCATCTACGCGGCACCGCCCATGGCACGCAATGTGATGCTGGGGCTCGAGCGGGTCGAACCCGAAATCAAAGAGGCCGCCATCATGTCCGGTGGCACGCGGTCCCAGCAACTGTTTCAGGTGGAGATCCCAGCGGCCGCAACCCAGATCATGGTTGGCGTGAACCAATGCCTGATGGCGGCTTTGTCGATGGTAATCATCGCGGCCGTGATCGGAGGGTTCAACGATATCGGCTGGGAGGTTCTGCTGACCATGCGCAAGGCGCAGTTTGGTGAATCCCTGATGGCCGGTCTCGTGATCGTGGTGTTTGCCGTCGTCATTGACCGGATGAGCGGAACGCTAGCTACCGAACGCAAACGCTATGATCAGCGAGTCGTCTGGGCGGTTCTGAGCTTCACCGTGCTGTTCACTGCGGCCTTCTGGCTGCGGCTGCCGAACCCGTCCGAGCTGACCCTTCTGGATCCGATGGCCGAGGCGATTGACAGCGGCTTGACCGCCTTCACTCAGGCCAACGGTCCGTGGTTAGATGCGCTCAAGAACAACTCGCTGTTCTACGTGCTGCTGCCACTGCGGATTGGTCTCGACCAAGCGGTGCTGCCGTTCACGTGGGGCTTTCAGTGGACGTCCGGGATGAGCTTCGGTCTCTTTGCCGTGGCCGCTGTGATCGCGGCACTGATGGCATGGCGCGGGCATTTGACCGGAGGGCTGGTTGTGCTGATCCTGATCGGCATGTTGGAAACTGGCATTGCGAATCTTCCATGGCCCTTTGTCCTGACGGGGGCTGCTGCCCTCAGCTATGTCGCGGGCGGTTGGCGACTGGCGGCGCTGTCAGTAGGGCTGCTTTGCACCATCCTTGTCTCGGGCCTGTGGGAGCGCGCCTTGCTGTCGCTTTACCTCAGCGGTGCGGCGGTGTTTTCCTGTGCCGTGGTCGGCGGGCTGATTGGTCTGGCCAGCGCGGTTTGGGAACCCGTTTGGAAATTCGTACGTCCGATCTGTGACATGCTGCAGACGATCCCGCTGTTCGTGTTCCTGATCCCGGTGCTGATGGTGTTTCAGATCGGTGAGTTCTCTGCCTTTCTGGCGATCTGCGCTTATGCGATCGTGCCGATGATCCGCTACACGCGGCACGGCTTGGTCAACACCCCAGCCGAGATGATGGAGGCCGCCATTTCCAGCGGCGCGACCGAGTGGCAGATCATGCGCGATGTCCGCGCGCCCTATGCCGCGCCGACCATCCTGCTGGGGCTGAACCAGACCATCCTGTATGCCTTTGCGATGCTGGTGATCGCGGCGCTGATCGGCACCACCGGTCTTGGCCAATCTATCTATCTGGCACTGGGTCAAGCAGATGTGGGGCTTGGCATCTCGGCAGGCGCGGCCATGGCCATACTTGCGCTGATTGCAGACCGTATGGTGCAGGGCTTTGCCGAGGAACGCCGCAAGGCGCTGGGCCTGTAACAAAGGGCAGGCGGCGGCGCGACCGCCCCGCCCGCCACTTGATTTCGGACAAAGACGGCCCCATCCAACGGGGCTAAACCGAACGCAACAGGTTCGGAGCATCTTATGACCGGTTGGGTTCTCTTCCTTGCAGCGCTGATCACCTTTCTGCTGACACATGCCATCCCGGCGCGTCCCGCCGTACGCGGGCATTTGATCACGGCGCTGGGGCGCAAGGGGTACTTCGCGGCTTATTCCGTGCTGTCACTTCTGGTTTTGGGCTGGTTGATTATCGCTGCCGCCCGGGCACCGTATGTCGAGGTAATCCCGCCTTGGGCGCTTTTCCGCTGGGTGCCTTTGCTGGTCATGCCGGTGGTTTGCTGGCTGGCCGTCTCCGGGATGGCGATCCAGAACCCGTTCTCGTTCGGCGGGCTGGGTCAGCGCGCGTTTGATCCGGAAAACCCGGGCATCCTGAGCAGCACGCGCCATCCGGTGCTGGCGGCGCTGATGCTTTGGGCACTGGCGCATCTGCTGGCCAATGGCAGCCTGTCGCATGTGATCCTGTTCGGTCTGTTTGGGGGCTTTGCCGCAATGGGTATGGCTCTGATCGACCGGCGCAAATCCCGCGAGATGGGCATCGAATGGGTCCGTCTGTCCCGGAACACCGCGCGCTTTTCCCTGCGCGCCCCGCATCCCTGGCCGCCCCTTTGGGTCTGGCTGGCCTCACTTGCTGCTTTTGCGGTTCTGCTTCACCTGCACGCAGCTGTGATCGGGCTTTCTCCGCTGCCGTAGCGCAGAAGAGTGGCCGGACCGCATCTTGCGTGCTATCTGGAATGTCACAGTTTTACGACGAGGGTCCCTGAATGTACCTGGCCTATGTAACCACCACCGATCGCGGCGCGACCGACCGCTTGCTAAGCGCGACCGCAGAACAGCTTTTGAAATCCGGTGCCCGGCTGTCGGGTGTGGTGCAAACCAACACCGAATGTGCCGACAACACCAAGTGCGATATGGACGTGCGTGTCCTGCCCGAAGGTGAGACTATCCGCATCTCGCAATCGCTGGGAACGCAGTCGCGCGGCTGCCGTCTGGACCCTGCCGCGCTGGAGCAAGCCGTGGGCTATGTCACGGCCTCGCTGGAGGATGCGCCGCAGTTGCTGATCGTCAACAAATTCGGGAAGCACGAAGCCGACGGGCGTGGCTTTCGTCCCGTCATCGCCGAGGCACTGGCACAGGACATCCCGGTTCTGGTCGGCGTGAATGGCCTGAACAAAGAGAAATTTCAGGACTTTACCGGCGGCGCCGCGGAAGAAATTGCACCAGATCTGGATGCGATCATCGACTGGTTCAACCGTGTTTCCGCTCAGCGGGCTGATGCTGCCTAAGCCAAGTCCTTTGCAGGTAAGTCGACAAAACGCCTTTGGTCCGCCAAGGGCGTTTTTTGCAAAAAGGCGATCGGGAAAGCCAGAAAACGCGACGCACCGAATGCAGCATGTTGCGCTTTGTCACCATCTAGGGAAGATGGTGGGCGACCCTGGAATCGAACCAGGCGTGCGTCTCCGCGAGGGAGTTACAGTCCCCTGCCACACCTTGCGGCCTGTCGCCCACTGTCAGGCGTTGCACCTGACGTGGAGGCGTGATTACTAGCGCCTTAAACGAGCGTCAACAGGAAAATACCGCTTTGGCGCAGGAAACCGAATTCCCGGCCCGGAGGCCCAAGAAATGAAGAAACCCAAGTGGGTCGTTGAAAAGGAACAGGCGCGCAAGGCGGCGGCTTCTGAAACCGTGTGGCTGTTCGGCCTGCACGCTGTGCGCGATGCCCTGATGAACCCGAAACGTCAGAAGCTGCGCCTGATCGTAACCCGGAATGCCCGTGACAAGTTGAGCGAAGCCATTGAATTTGCAGGGGTCGAGGCCGAAATGGTCGATCCGCGGAAATTTACGGCTCCAATCGATCCCGGCTCGGTGCATCAGGGCGCGGCGCTTGAGGTCAAGCCGCTGGACTGGGGCGGATTGGCCGAGAACTGTATCGGGCGTGAACACCCGCGTGTCATCCTGCTGGACCGTGTAACCGACCCACATAACGTGGGGGCGATTCTGCGCTCGGCCGAGGTCCTGGGGGCCAGTGCGGTCATCGGCACGCGACATCACTCGGCCCCGGAAACTGGCGCTTTGGCCAAAACGGCCAGCGGCGCGTTGGAGCGGCAACCATACCTGCGCATGCGCAATTTGGCCGATACCATTGTCGAGCTGCAGAATATGGGTTTTCTGGTCCTGGGCCTGGACGGAGAGGCCGAGCAAACAATTGAAGAGACGCTGGATGGCCGGTTCGACCAGCCGGTCGCCTTGGTGCTGGGGGCTGAGGGGCCGGGATTGCGGCAAAAGACCAAAGAAACCGTGGATCATCTGGTGAAAATCGACGCAGCGGGCGGTTTTGGGTCTCTGAACGTCTCAAATGCGGCGGCGATTGCCCTATATGCATCGAGACACAGATAGACAGGAGCGCGCCATTTCCACCCCTTCGAAAATTGCCACCTGCTGCTATTGCGGCACGCGGGCCGCATTGGTGCTGAAAGGCAAGCAGCGTCATGAGCTTAGTTGCTCAAGCTGCGGCGCACCCTTGCACGACCTGAAAATGGTGCCCAAGCGTAAACTGCCCGAGCCCAAACCGGATCGCAGATACGAAAAGCCACGGAAAGCCAAAAAGAAGAAGAAAAAGGGCGTATTCTCGCGCGTGTTCGATGAGGCGTGGGATGTGATAGAGGATATTTTCGACTAACTCAGTTTATTCGGGCACGACCGTTCACATCCGCGTTAATTGGGGTTTCAGATGCGTTAAAGAATTGCATCTTGATACCCTGACTTTCTAATGAACGCGCTATGATGATGAACCGACGTTTTCTCTTTGGTGCAATTTGTGCCGCTATGATTGCTCCTGCCGCGTTTGCGCAGGAATTGCCCGTTTTCTACAAAACGGACGGCGCAGCTATGGCCGGCTATGATGTGGTGTCCTATTTCGGGGATGGTGCACCTGTTCGCGGTCTGCCAGAGTATTCGGTCGTGTGGAAAGGGGCTGAATGGCACTTTGCAACAGCCGAAAACCAAGCCGCGTTTGAGATGAACCCACGGGCCTACGCCCCGCAATTCGGCGGCTATTGCGCTTATGCGATGGCACAGGGTGAGCTGGTCAGTACCGACCCAGCGCTGTGGCGTGTGATTGACGGGCGGCTCTATCTGACTCACTCGCGCGAGATTGAGCGTATGTGGATACAGGATACTGCCGGTTACATCGAAATGGCCGAGGCGCATTGGCCCGTTGTCCTTTACGAAAACTAGGCGAAGTTCCGCTTTTCGTGATCTGTCATCACAAAAATGCGCTCCCCCTCTTTTTTTTAACCAAGACATGCTTAAATGTCACAGTGACCGCGGAACGGAACTGCCGCGGGTCATTTCACTGTCCCTCGTTCCAACACCTTGCGCCCGGGTCTTTACCTGGGCGCTTTTTTCTTTGGTCCTTGGCGCATAAGGTGGCCGCATGACCGACTATTCCGATGCTTTCCTGACTGACATCCTGAAACGTACCAAGACAGTGGCCGTTGTTGGTGTGTCGATGAATCCGGTGCGCCCCAGCTATTACGTGGCGCGCTACCTGTCGTTGAAAGGCTACACGGTCATTCCGGTCAATCCCGGACATGCGGGCAAAGACTTGTTCGGCAATACGGTGCGGGCGTCCCTGTCTGAAATCGACGAACCGGTCGATATGGTCGATATCTTTCGCCGGTCCGAGGCGGTTCCCCCGATCGTCGACGCGGCGTTGGACGGCTTCCCGAACCTGCGCACGATCTGGATGCAGATCGGCGTAGAACATCCCGAAGCGGCCGCCAAGGCGCAGGCGCGCGGGGTGGATGTTGTGATGAACCGTTGCCCCAAGATCGAATACCAACGCCTATTCGGAGAGCTGCGTATGGGTGGGTTCGCCACCGGAGTGATCTCATCCAAGCTTTGAGCTATTCGCCTGCATAGGGCAGCAGTGCACCGTATTGTTCGGCGCGTCGTTTTTCCAAAACGACCGCGCGCGGGACCCAGTCATATCGGGTGTCCTCGGGCAGGGGGGCCCAGAACAGGACGCCTCCATATCGCCAGGGGTCCAGAATCACGCCGTCATACATCGTCTCGCCCTTGCGGCTGATAATCGCCGTGCTGTGGTCGATTCGAAATGGGTTGTCGGCATTCGCAATGGCGCGGTGCATCTCAAGCGTTCGGAACTGTTCCTGATCCAGGCGGCGTTCGATGTCCTCGGCCCAGTGCCAGCACAGCCCGCGGGGACGCAGGCCCTTGTTGACCTTGGCATTATGGATCAACGGAGGATCGGTGATCTGATATTCCTTCGCCAACTGTGCGGTATAGGCATAGGCGATCTGGGCCGCCCGGTCTGCCTCTTCAGGGTCGATGCCCGGCCCGAGGCTTCGTATTTCAGTGGCCAAACGCTGCACATCCTCCGGCGTCGACCGAGGAGCGGTCGCGCAAGCGCCCAGTACAAGGGCCAGCATGAACAAAATCGGCCTGATCAGCGCCAAGATTCCTAAGCGAAGGGTCATGCAGCCATCTTAAAGCGCGATTGTGACGGTCGTCACCCCTTTGAACGCGCAGCTTTTTCTGCGATGCCACTGATGCCTTGACGGCGAGCCAGTTCAGTCAGCACATCGTCTAGCGCCACGTCGCGGGCCGCCAGCATGACAAGCAGATGATACAGTACGTCCGCAGCCTCTGACGTCAACTTTTTCACGTCGCCTTTGGTGGCTTCGATAATCGCCTCGATGGCCTCTTCTCCGAACTTCTCGGCGCATTTTTCGGGGCCCTTCGCCAACAACTTGGCGGTCCAGCTGCTGTCGGGGTCAGCGTCCTTGCGGGACTCAATCGTGGCGGCCAGATCGTGCAGTATGCTCATGTCAGCCTCATCGGGATGCCTGCGGCGGCCATGTGTTCCTTGGCCTCGCGGATGGTGTATTCGCCGAAATGGAAGATCGAGGCTGCCAGGACGGCGCTGGCCCCGCCTTCGGTCACGCCTTCGACAAGATGGTCCAGATTGCCGACCCCGCCCGAGGCGATCACCGGCACGTCCACCGCATCGGAAATCGCGCGGGTCAGGGGCAGGTTGAACCCCGCCTTGGTGCCGTCGCGGTCCATCGAAGTTAGCAGAATCTCACCCGCGCCCTTGGCGACAACGGTTTTGGCAAACTCGACAGCGTCAATACCAGTGGGCTTGCGACCGCCATGCGTGAAAATCTCCCACTTGCCGGGGCTGACGGTTTTGGCGTCGATGGCGCAGACAATGCACTGGCTGCCGAACTGGTCCGCTGCTTCGGCGATGACAGCGGGGTTGGCCACGGCGGCCGAGTTGAAGCTGACCTTGTCCGCCCCCGCTAGCAGCAGCGCCCGAACGTCATCCTTGGTGCGCACGCCGCCGCCCACGGTCAGGGGGACAAAACACTGTTCCGCGGTGCGCTGCACTACATCGAACATGGTGCCTCGGTTTTCATGGGTGGCGTGGATGTCCAGAAAACAGATCTCATCCGCACCAGCCTCATCATAGGCTTTGGCCGATTCCACCGGATCGCCGGCATCGCGCAGACCCACGAAGTTTACGCCTTTGACTACGCGGCCATCAGCGACGTCCAGGCAGGGAATGATGCGGGTTTTCAGCATGGCGATGTCCTTTGTTGGCGCACCTGTAACGGCAAAGCCCCGCCGATGCCAGACTTGTGATTGTGATCTGCCGCGAAGCCGTGGAAATTAAGGATGAAATTCATGAAAAGGATTATCGAGATGCGACATCTTATTCTGGCTTCAATACTCACATTCGGAGGGGCACTGTCCGCCATGGCAGACGACATCATCAAAGTTGAAACAGACAAATCCGTGACCGAGGCGCTGGACGCGCTCGAGGCTGCCGTTGGCAATGCAGGCGCAACGGTCTTTGCCCGCGTTGACCACGCCGCAGGGGCCGAGAAGGTGGGCACGCCAATTCCAGCCAATCAGGTGCTGATCTTCGGCAACCCTGCGCTGGGCACGCCCGCCATGCAGATCGATCCGCGCGCCGGGCTGTTCCTGCCGCTGAAGGTTCAGGCTTATGAGGACGCCGAGGGGCAGGTCTGGCTGGCCTATGAGGACCCGAAAGAGACCTTGGACGATTTGAATGGCGTCTCTAACGCGCCCGTCGTCGAAAAGATGCGCGGCGCGCTGGCCAAGCTGACCGCCGCTGCCGCACAGTAAGTCACTTTAGAGCGCGAATGGCCTCGTTCAGGTCAATCGCGCCATCATAGAGTGCACGGCCCGAGATGGCGCCATTCAGCTCTACGCCGCAATCGCGCAGGGCGATCAGATCGTCCAACGAACTGACACCACCCGAAGCGATCACCGGGATCGATACGGCGCGGGCGAGGGCGGCGGTCGCCTCGATATTCGGGCCCTGCATCGCGCCGTCGCGGTTGATATCGGTATAGATGATGGCCGCGACGCCTGCGTCTTCAAAACTGCGGGCAAGGTCTGTGACCTGCACGTCTGTTTCCTCGGCCCAGCCTTTGGTGGCGACCATGCCGTTGCGTGCGTCGATTCCCACGGCGACCTTGCCGGGGAATTCGCGCGCCGCTTCGCGGACCAGATCGGGGTTTTCGACCGCCACGGTGCCCAGAATCACGCGAGCGAGCCCCTTGCTGATCCAGGTTTCGATCGTTTTCAGGTCACGAATCCCACCGCCCAGCTGCGCAGGAACTTTACAGGCGGCCAGAATCGCCTCGACCGGAGCAGCATTGACCGGCTCACCGGCAAAAGCACCGTTCAGATCAACCAGATGCAGCCATTCGCACCCGGCATCGACAAAGGCTTTAGCCTGCGCCGCCGGGTCGTCATTGAACACTGTTGCCTTCTCCATTTCACCGCGCAACAGGCGCACGGCCTGGCCGTCTTTGAGGTCGATGGCGGGGTAAAGGATCATATCGGGCCTTCTTTCACTGTCGTTGTGGCGGGATATCGCACAAGGCAGGTAGGGGATGCAACGCGACGCGGGGTCATAGTTGCTCACAGACCGATATTCGGGACAGACTATGGGGGTAAAAGGGAGATTTCTATGAAACACACGATCCTTGCGGCAGCAGCCCTGACGGCACTGGCAACCGTCGCGTCCGCCGATCCTGTAGATGGCATCTGGAAAACAGAGCCCGGTGATGACGGCGAATATCTGCACGTGTCGATTGCCGAGTGCGGCAGCGCAATCTGCGGCACCATCGATAGCGCTTTTGATGCGTCAGGCAACCAGGTATTGAACTACGAGCATGACGGCAAACAGATGATCTGGGACATGATTCCCGAAGGTGGCGGAGCCTATGACAACGGTAAGATCTGGGCACCGGACCGCGACAAGACGTATAACTCGAAAATGGCGCTGAGCGGCAACTCGTTGACCGTCAAAGGCTGTGTCGCGGGTGGTCTGATCTGCCGCGGCCAGACCTGGTCGCGCGTTCAGTAAGCCCTTATGGGGCCCAGGTTAGGAAGTTTCCGATCATGCGCAGCCCCACATCCTGACTTTTTTCAGGGTGGAACTGCATTCCAACCATTGTGTCACGGCCAATCACGGCCGTGACCTCCTGCCCATAGTCCACATAAGCCAGACGCTGCGCCGGGTCAGTAACCCGGAAGTGGTAGGAATGGACGAAATAGGTGTGATCGCCGGATTCCACTCCGTAAAACACCGGGTGATCGCTTTCCAGCACCAGATCGTTCCAGCCCATATGCGGCACTTTCAGCGCGCTGTCTGACGGTTCAATCCGCACAACATCGCCCGCAACCCAGCCCAGTCCGTTGGTGTCAGTGTATTCGTGGCCCGTTGACGCCATCAGCTGCATCCCGACGCAAATGCCCAGAAACGGGCGACCTTTCTGCTCCACCGCTTCAACCATAGCGTCGTGGATACCCTTGTGCCCACGCAGTTCGGCCGCACAGGCCGGAAAGGCTCCGTCACCGGGCAAGACTAACCTGTCGGCGCGCGCTACGACATCTGCATCCGAGGTCACAACAACCTCACCCGCATCCAATTCCCGCGCCATGCGCTGAAACGCCTTTTCGGCCGAGTGCAGGTTGCCGCTTTCGTAGTCGATGATCGCTGTCAGCATTTACAGCGCGCCTTTCGTGGACGGAATCGCATCCGCCTTACGCGGGTCGGTCTCGACCGCCAGGCGGAGGGCGCGGGCGACGGCCTTGAAGGCGGCCTCGGCGATGTGGTGGCTGTTGAAACCGTGCAGCTGGTCAATATGCAGCGTGACGCCGCCATGGGTGCTGAGCGCCTGAAAGAATTCGCGCACCAACTCGGTGTCGAACGTGCCGATCTTGGCTGTCGGCAGGTCCACGTTCCAGATCAGGAACGGACGGCCCGATAGATCCAGCGCGCAACGCACCTGTGCGTCATCCATAGGCAGATGGCATTCGCCGTACCGACGGATGCCTTTCTTGTCGCCCAGTGCTTGCGTCAACGCCTGGCCCAGCGCGATGCCGGTATCCTCGACCGTGTGGTGGTCGTCGATGTGATAGTCACCCTTGGCGCGGATGGTCATGTCGATCAGCGAGTGACGCGCCAGCTGATCCAGCATGTGATCGAAGAACCCCACACCGGTCTGATTGTCATAGGTGCCGGTGCCATCCAGATTGACCTCGACGGTGATCTCGGTCTCAGCGGTCTGACGGCTGATCTTTGCGCTGCGCATGGGCGAATTCCTTTTGCTACAGGCGCGCTTATAGACGGGGTAGGGCGGCCATATCCAGAGCGCATGTAGCATTCGCCGCAATCTGTTGCAGGGGATTGCACCCCGGCCCGCCCCGTGCCAGCTTGCGAGCAACTCAAACCAACAAGGTCCGGCCCATGTCCACCTGCGTTTTCATCCAGATCCGCTGCAAACCCGGCACCACTTACAAAGTGGCCGAAGAAATCGCTCTGCGCGAAATCCACTCCGAGCTGTACTCGACCAGCGGCGAATACGATCTGTTGCTGAAGCTTTACATCCCCGAGGCAGAGGATGTGGGCCATTTCATCAACGAAAATCTGCTGGTGATTCCCGGCATCGAACGATCACTGACTACAATGACGTTCAAGGCGTTCTAACCCAGTTCAAACGTTGTCACGCCGAAGATCCGGCTGAGGTCGATATCCGGTTCGTGATCGGAATACATCCGCGCGGTTTCGAACACTTTGTCCAATCCCAGTTGATCGGCCATGGCGAATGCTGCCACATTGGGTTGCGGCATGTCGACAAAGACATCGTGATCGCGATGATCCACGGGAATGGCCGCCAAGAGGCTTGCCAGCAGCGCCTGCGCTATTGCAGCGTCGTCGGCAAACAGCGGGCCAACCTTGTACCCCGTCTTGCAGGGGCGCAGGGTGGCATAGCCCCTGATCTGGCCACTTTCGGTATAAACCCGAGAGATATGGCTGGTGGCCCCCAGCCAGCTTTGCAGGAAGTTGTCGCGCGCCGCTGGAAACAGTTGGCGGTCATAGGCTTTGAGAGCTTCGCTGGCGGTTGACAGCGAGGCTACACCATTGCCCAGAACTTGCCCCAGCTTGGGCAGCACATCCCGAACCCGCGCGCCGAAGCGGTAGTTGTTGTAGGCAAATGTGAAGCCGGATTTGCGATAGTTGTCCTGCTGTTCGACCACTCCATCCAGCCCCATATTGCGGCCTTCGCAATGGGCCAGCGCGTGGCCTGCGATTTCAAGCCCGTGACCATGGCTGCGATATTCCGGTCGGACAATGTAGAATCCCAGAAAGGAAAACGCATCGTCGTAATTCACGGCTGAGACCGAAGCGACCATCTCCCCATCCAGAAAACCGCCCATAAATCCGTCGGGGTCTGTGGGCCTGAAACACTCGGCATCGTGGACCCCGGGGTTCCAGCCTTCGCGGCCAGCCCAGTCCACGGCTTGTTTGACTTCCGCCTCGGTCAGAGGGCGGATGGTGTAGTTGGACATAATAACATCCTGCAATCGTTAACGACCTCAGAATGACGCAACATCCCGCAAGACACCAGTAAAGTTTGAAAAAATGCTGTATCTGGAGCGGGCGAGGCGATTCGAACGCCCGACCCTAACCTTGGCAAGGTTATGCTCTACCCCTGAGCTACGCCCGCATCAGATACATATGTTTTGGTCCGGAGACCTCTCAATGGAGCGGGCGAGGCGATTCGAACGCCCGACCCTAACCTTGGCAAGGTTATGCTCTACCCCTGAGCTACGCCCGCGCCGTTGAGTGAGGAGGGATGTATAAATTCCCACGCGGGGCTGCAAGCGGAAAAATACAAAAAAAAGGAAAAATCTTTCGACGGAAATGCCGGTCTGACGTGTTCAAGTCATAGAGCGTTGCAAAACCAACAGGATGGAGCAGAGGATATGACGCGTATAGCAGACATGAAAATGGCGTTGTTAGCCGCATTGATTGTTTTGACATCTGCATTTTGCCTGCAGGACGGTGACCGGTTGGGCGAGGCGGAACCGGAGCTTATGAAAGCTCCGAAGATTGAAACACGCGTTCTGATGGGATGATCCCGGCAACAGCGGCTAAAGCGCCAGAACAAGGTTCGCGAGAGCGGCGACCAGAAGAGCGGTGAATGTCAGCACCATACCAAGCTGTCGAAAGATAACGATCTGCGGGGTTTTGCCGAACCCATAGGCATGCAGGACGCGCCCGGCCAGCAAACTCAGCCCCAGCAGATTGACGAGCAGGCCGCTTGCGCCCTGAAGCTCGACCATGGCGATCAGCAGCAGCGCGAACGGGGTGTATTCGACGAAGTTGGAATGGGTTCGGATCGCCTTGAGCATCTCGCTATTGCCGGAATCACCGTAAGAGATCTTGTGGCCACGGCGTTTAGTGATGACCCAACCGCTGAGAGCGATGTAGATGAGCGCCAGGACGGCGGCGTAGATAGGTGTGATGGACAGCATGTTTTTCTCCCTGACGCATGAAAAGGGCCGTCCGGATTTCCGGGCGGCCCTCCAGTTGGAAGCTAAACTAGGTCGTTCATTCCAGTTCGACCAGTAGGTCCTTAGCGTCAATCTGACCGCCTGGCTGGACATGGACGGCCTTCACCACAGCGTCGCGTTCGGCATGGATGCCGGTTTCCATCTTCATCGCTTCGATGGTGAGCAGTAGATCGCCTTCTTTTACCTCCTGACCTGAAGTCACGCTGACAGTGGCCACAACACCGGGCATCGGAGCGCCCACGTGGTTTGGGTTGCCCGCTTCGGCCTTGGGGCGAGCCTGTGTGGACGCGGTTACCAATCGGTTTGGCACGCGGATGACGCGGGGTTGCCCGTTGAGTTCGAAGAAGACTTTGACCTCGCCGTTCTCATCTGTCTCGCCAATGGCCTGACACCGGATTTCCAGCGTCTTTCCGGGGTCGATCTCGGCTGTGATTTCTTCACCCGGATTCATACCATAGAAGAAGGTGCGGGTAGGCAGAGTACGGACTGGACCATATGTGCGGTGGCGGCCCATGTAATCCAGGAAGACCTTGGGATACATCAGGTAGCCGTTCAGGTCCTCGTCGTCGACCTCTTTGCCATCCAACTGCTTGGACAGATCTGCACGGGTGGCTTCCAGATCGACCGCAGGCACGTCCTTGCCGGGGCGCTGGGTGTTGGGCGATTCGTCCTTTAGCACCTTCTTGATGATCGTGTCCGGGAACCCGCCCGGAGGCTGGCCCAGATTGCCGCGCATCATGTCCACGACCGAGTCGGGGAAGGCCACATCCGTATCCGCGCTTTCCACGTCAGCACGGGTCAGGCCCTGGCTGACCATCATCAGCGCCATGTCGCCAACCACCTTGGACGAGGGCGTCACCTTGACGATATCGCCGAACATCTGGTTCACGTCGGCATACATTTGGGCGACCTCGTGCCAGCGTTCCTCCAGCCCCAAGCTGCGCGCCTGCGCTTTGAGGTTGGTGAACTGACCGCCGGGCATTTCGTGTAGGTAGACCTCGGAGGCTGGGGCCTGCAGGCTGGATTCGAAGGCGGCGTATTGGCCGCGCACCGCCTCAAAGTAATCGCTGATTTCGCGGATGGCTTTGATGTCCAGACCGGTATCACGCTCGGTATGGCGCAGCGCCTCGACCACGGTACCCAGCGTCGCTTGCGAGGTGTTGCCCGAGAAACTGTCCATCGCGCAATCCACCGCGTCCACGCCCGCCTCGGACGCGGCCAGAATGGTGGCGCTTGCGATGCCAGCAGTGTCGTGCGTGTGGAAGTGGATCGGCAGACCGACCTCTTCTTTCAGCGCGCGGATCAGGATTTTGGCCGAGGCCGGTTTCAGCAGACCCGCCATATCTTTCAGGCCAAGGATATGAGCACCTGCATCGCGCAGCTCTTTCGCCATGCCGACATAGTATTTCAGGTCATACTTCGAGCGATCCGGGTCTAGAATATCACCGGTATAACAAACGGTGCCCTCACAGATCTTTCCGTTCTCAACGACTGCATCCATCGCCACGCGCATATTCTCGACCCAGTTCAGCGAGTCGAACACGCGGAACACGTCGATATTCTGCGACGCCTGACGGACGAATTCCTGCACCACGTTGTCGGGGTAGTTGGTGTAGCCAACACCGTTCGCGCCGCGCAGCAGCATCTGGGTCATCAGGTTCGGCATCGCTTCGCGCAGGTCGCGCAGGCGCTGCCACGGGCATTCCTGCAAGAAGCGGTAGGCTACATCAAAGGTCGCACCGCCCCAGCATTCGACTGAGAACAACTGCGGCAGGTTCGCAGCATAGGTCGGAGCCACTTTGATCATATCGATCGAGCGCATCCGGGTGGCCAACAGCGACTGATGCCCGTCACGCATGGTGGTGTCGGTGACCAGCAGCTGGCGCTGCGCTTTCATCCAGTCGGCAACAGCCTGCGGACCTTTCTGTTCCAGCAGGTTGCGGGTGCCCATCTTGGGCTCACCCTTCAACGCAGGTGGGCGCGCGTCTTTCAGATCGGCGCGTGGCATTGGGCGGTCTTTGGTTTCGGGATGCCCGTTTACGGTGATATCCGCGATATAGGTCAGAACCTTGGTGCCCCGGTCACGGCGTTTCTTGAAGGTGAACAGGTCTGGTGTTTCGTCGATGAATTTGGTGGTGTATTCATTCGACAGGAAGGTCGGGTGTTTCAGCAGATTCTCGACAAACGCAATATTGGTCGAAACACCGCGCACCCGGAATTCGCGCAGCGCGCGGTCCATCCGCGCAATTGCTTTCTCGGGCGTTGGCGCCCAGGCAGTAACCTTGGTCAGCAGCGAGTCATAATACCGCGTGATCACCCCGCCCGCATAGGCCGTGCCGCCATCCAGCCGGATGCCCATACCAGTGGCCGAGCGATAGGCAGTGATGCGGCCATAATCCGGGATAAAGTTGTTCAGCGGATCTTCGGTCGTTACGCGCGTTTGCAGGGCGTGACCGTTCAGTTGTACCTCATCTTGGTTGGCTTTGCCGGTGGCCTCAGACAGTGTCTTGCCCTCTGCGATCAGGATCTGAGCCTGGACGATGTCGATGCCGGTGACTTCTTCGGTGACAGTGTGTTCGACCTGTACGCGCGGGTTCACCTCGATGAAGTAGAACTTGCCGGTATTCATATCCATCAGGAATTCAACCGTGCCCGCGCATTCATAGTTTACATGAGCGCAGATGCGGCGACCCAGCTCGCAGATTTCCGCACGTTGTTCTTCACTCAGATACGGGGCAGGGGCGCGTTCCACGACCTTCTGGTTGCGGCGCTGAACTGAACAGTCACGTTCGTATAGGTGATAAATCTCGCCATGCTTGTCGCCCAGTATCTGAACTTCGACGTGGCGGGCGCGGGTGATCATCTTTTCCAGATACCCCTCGCCATTGCCAAAGGCGGCTTCGGCTTCGCGGCGGCCTTCCAGAACCTTTTCTTCCAGCTCGTCTTCCGAGTTGATGGGGCGCATCCCGCGTCCGCCGCCGCCCCAGCTGGCTTTCAGCATCAACGGGTACCCGATCTCGGCGGCTTCGGCTTTGATCGCGGCCATATCGTCGCCCAGAACTTCCGTGGCGGGGATAACCGGCACGTCGGCGGCGATGGCAACCTTGCGGGCACTCGCTTTGTCACCAAGGGCGCGCATGGTTTCGGCCTTGGGGCCGATGAAGGTGATGCCATTCTGCACGCAGGCATCCACGAAGTCCGGATTTTCCGACAGAAGCCCATAGCCGGGGTGGATCGCGTCTGCACCGCATTCCTTGGCAACGCGGATGATTTCGTCAATGCTGAGGTAAGCAGCAACCGGGCCCAGCCCCTCGCCAATGCGATAGGCCTCATCCGCCTTGAAGCGATGCAAGCCCAGCTTGTCTTCTTCTGCAAAGACGGCAACGGTGCGTTTGCCCATCTCATTGGCTGCGCGCATTACGCGAATGGCAATCTCGCCCCTGTTGGCAATCAGGATCTTTTTGAAGTCGGTCATTGTCGGTCCCGGTCTTTGTGGTTTGGCCGTGTTGATAGGCGGACAATACGTGCGCGTATATCAGTCGTTCTGGGTAGAACCGGCATGTTAACGCTCGCAAACGCCCTTTTGTGGCGCTTTCTTCATACACATGCTGCGGTGCAGCATCAATCCAGCGTTAAAATTGGTGGGATTTCTTCCAGCGTTCGGGCTCCTAGTTGTCCCATATTGGCCTTCAGATCCTGTCGTAATATGTCGATGACATGCGCTGGTCCCGCAGCACCCAGCGCGGCCAGGGCATACATAAAGCCCCGTCCCAACATGACAAAATCCGCTCCGGCGGCGCGCGCACGCAAGATATCGAGGCCGCCTTCAACGCCGCTGTCGAAGATTAACGGCAGGTCGGTTGCCGCGCGGATGGTGGGCAGCACGTCTATTCCGGCTGGCGCGCCATCAAATTGCCGCCCCCCGTGATTCGAGACCCACAACGCGTCCACCCCCGCTTGCTTCAACGGCTCGGCATCTTCGGGGCGCATCACGCCCTTGACGATCAGCGGCCCGTCCCACGCATCGCGCAGCCAGTGCACATATTCCATGTCCGGCGAAGTTCTGAGTAGGTAACCCACATGCGCCGTCGGAGGCAGGTTGCTTGAGTTGTCGGTATATCTGTCCAAAGTCCGCATACGCGGAGGCCCGTTGCGTGCCATGGCCATGGCCCAAGCCGGGCGTTGTGCGATCTGAGCCAGTAGCTTTGGTGTAAGCTTCGGCGGATTGGTCAGCCCGGAGCGTGTCTGCCGTTCGCGTCTGGACGCAACCGGAACATCTGCGGTCAGTACAAGGGTTGAGAACCCGGCTTGCCCAACTCGGTCCAACAGGTCGCGCCGGATATCCGGGTCTTTTGGCGGATACAGTTGAAACCACGCGTCATTGCCCAGATGCGGGGCGACATCCTCGGGGCTTTGGGCGGCGACATTCGACAGCGTGAAGGGCAGTCTGGCTGCTGCGGCTGCACGGGCCAGCAGCCCCTCGGCGTCCGGCCAGATCAATCCCGCCATCCCGATAGGCGCGACGCCAACAGGCATAGGATAGGTGCGACCCAGAAATTCCACCTGTGTGTCGCATTCGATTGGGCCGTGCAGGATCGAAGGTGCGAACCCCAGGCGATCTAATCCGACACGATTCCTGCGCAGGGTCGCTTCGACTCCCGTGCCACTGTCCAGATATTCCCATACGAAATGAGGGATACGACGCTGCGCACGGCGTTTCAGGTCGGCTATGCCGGGGTAGAGGCTGTGTAGATCCATGCCGTTTGATCTGACCAAACGGGCGATTCGGCAAGGATTTTAAGGTTTTGCTTTGCCCAAAGCGGTTTTCACGGGACGAAGAGCTTCTGGTGCGTTCTGCGCATCGCCGGCCATCTGCACCTGATTGCGCCCTTTATCCTTGGCCGCGTATAGCGCGTCGTCCGCCGCGCGCATCAGATCCTGCGGCATTGCCCCATGGGCCGGATAGTGGGCCACGCCAACCGAAATCGTGATGCGCGGCAACGCCTTTTCACCGTAGCGAACCGTGACCGCCTCGACCGTCTGACGCAAGTGTTCTGCGCGGGTTACAGCTTCCTCTGGGCGATTGTCCGGCAGGATCAACATGAATTCCTCTCCTCCGATCCGGCAGGCGACCTCATCCCGGTCGCATCCTTGCTCCAGCGCCGAGCCAACCGCCCGCAAAACCATGTCACCCGCATCATGCCCATGGGTGTCGTTAAACTTCTTGAAATGGTCCACATCCACTGCAATCAAGCTCAGCGGGGCACCGGTCTGTTGGCTGCGGTTGATGGACTTGCGCAAAGTCTCTGTCATGTGTCTGCGATTGAAAAGCCCGGTCAGCGGGTCGCGGACAGATTGGTCATGCAGTTGATCACGCATCCGCACGTTGGCAATCGCCATACTGATCTGTTCGGCGCAAAGTTGAGCCAATTTCTTGCTGGAATGGAAGCAATCTTTACGCCCCTCCAACGCTCGCAAGTGCAGCAATCCGACAGTTTCGCCATGTGCGAGGATCGGAAAGCAGAAATACGGGCGACCATCATGCGGTTCGGCGTGCTCGCAGACGAAATCAATTTCGGACGCGCCGAACTCATAGGTGCGGCCGCGCCGCAGGCCCCAACAGCCTTCGGGATGAATATGCGCCTTATGCTCTGCCCCGTTCCAACTGGCGCAGCCATCCAGCACATCGCGGGAGTTCGAATAAACATAGACGCTCCCCTCGGCCTCGGGCAGGATATGCGTCATAAACCGTGAAACCATGTCGAAAAGCTCATCCAGAGACTGGCTGGATTGCAGCCACTCGTTCAATTCGCCCAGTAACCGAACTTCGCGGGCCAGGCGGAGTTGTTCATCCATCAATTGGCGCTCTTTCACCGCACGCCCGCGTAGGCTACGCATCTGTCGGCGGTTGCTGCGATAGACAACCAGCGTCACGATACTGAAGGCCAGAAGCGCAACGGCACTTAGAATGAAAAGCGACAAGCGAACGCGATCAATGAACAGATTTCGAACATCGGTGATGTCGGAATAGAATTCGATCGCGCCAAGAAACTCACCGTCGCGGATGATTGGCGTATAGATTTCGGCCACATGACGGGTTTCAGGACCAGAGGCGTGAATGGCCGTTCCTTCATAGTCGTCGACTTCGGTCAGAGGTTTTTCTTCGTGTTTGTAATAGATATTTCCCTGCCGGATAACGGATTGAAAATAGGGCTTGGAATTCACGGTTCCCACGTCCGCAGACCGGGTCGACCAGAACACGCCGCCATCCGCATTGAACAGTTTAAATCGGTAGATGTCCGAAGTCGCCGGCAACAGTTCCAGAAACTCCTGGTCATGAATTCCAATAGATCCCGTCTGGAACGTGGCTTCTACATCATTAAGATGAGAGGTGACTTGTTTGCCCAGTTGCGTTGCTTCTTTACGCAGGTCTGCTTCCAGCATCCGATCTACGACCGGCGTTGGTACCGCATAGATTCCCCAGCCGGACACCGCAGTCAGAGCCATCAAAGTCAATATGATGGCGGCCATTTTCAAGCGGGATGCCCCGGTTGTTTCTGTATTGGTTTCCATTTTCGCGCTCCCACTTCTTTGGCTGGAAGCATCAGGTGCAAGCTTTGACGGAAGGTTAACTTTTGTCTGCGCAAATCACAGGAGTTGATTAGAATTGATTGGAACCTTCTACAAAACTCTTTGCGAACAAGGGGTGAACAAACTCTTTCCCTCGGGACTGATCCGGCGTAGTTTGCGGGTATGAGCAGTTCCGACGAAATGGACGCCTTCGAGGGCGCATCCCTGTCCGCGCGCGCGATGGCTGCGCGACCTTCCCCCTATCTGGACGATCTGAACTCTGCGCAGCGCGAGGCGGTGGAGCGTTTGGAAGGTCCAGTTCTGATGTTGGCCGGGGCGGGAACGGGTAAAACCAAAGCGCTGACAGCGCGGATCGCGCATCTGCTCAGCACCGGGCGAGCCCGCCCGAATGAGATTCTGTCGGTGACATTCACGAACAAGGCCGCGCGCGAAATGAAAAATCGTGTGGGTCGATTGTTGGGCCAGCCGGCCGAGGGAATGCCTTGGCTGGGGACCTTCCACTCAATTTGCGTCAAGCTGCTGCGCCGACATGCGGAATTGGTTGGAGATGGTCAGGTGCTTCCGGCCGCAGACAAATCTGATGGGCTTGTCGATCCATTGGGGATGCAAGAAGCCTCAAACTATGATGTTGGACCAGTTCCTCGTCCACAAGAGCAAGTTGCCGATCGAGCGCTTCACTTGAAATCGAACTTCACCATTCTGGACACCGACGACCAGTTGCGTCTTCTCAAGCAATTGATTCAGGCAGCCAATATTGACGACAAGCGCTGGCCGGCGCGTATGTTGGCCGGAATTATCGACGATTGGAAGAACCGCGCATTGACGCCCGACAAAGTGCCCGCTGCAGATGCCGGAGCGTATAACAACAAAGGCATTGAGCTCTACGCCGCGTATCAGCGCCGACTGCTGGAGCTGAACGCCGTCGACTTCGGCGACCTGTTGCTGCACATGGTCACGATCTTTCAGCAGCACGAGGATGTGTTGAAACAGTACCAACGCTGGTTCCGATACATCCTCGTGGACGAATATCAGGACACCAACGTCGCTCAATATCTGTGGCTACGACTGCTGGCCGGGGGGCACAAGAATATCTGTTGCGTGGGCGATGATGACCAGTCGATCTATGGCTGGCGCGGGGCCGAGGTGGGTAACATCTTGCGGTTCGAAAAGGATTTCCCAGGCGCGTTTGTGGTGCGATTGGAGCAGAATTACCGCTCGACCCCGCATATTCTGGCCGCTGCCTCGAATGTCATTCGGGGCAATGAAAACCGTTTGGGGAAAGAGCTTTGGACGGATGCAGAAGACGGTCACAAGGTCAACCTGATCGGCCATTGGGATGGCGAGGAAGAGGCCCGCTGGATCGGCGAGGAAATCGACGCGCTGCAAGGTGGCACGCGTGGGATTCGTCCGATGAATCTGGATGAAATCGCCATCCTTGTTCGCGCCTCGCACCAGATGCGCGCGTTCGAGGATCGGTTTCTGACCATCGGGTTGCCTTACAAGGTGATTGGTGGCCCTCGGTTCTATGAGCGGATGGAGATACGCGATGCCATGGCCTATTTCCGGCTTGTGGTCAGCCCCGGCGACGATCTGGCGTTCGAGCGGATCGTGAACACGCCCAAACGTGGTTTGGGCGATAAGGCGCAGCAGACGATCCAGATGACCGCGCGCGAAAATGGCGTGTCGCTGGTCGATGGGGCGCGGATTGCGGTCGACAATGGGCTGATCAAGGGCAAAGGCGGCAAGGCGCTGCGCGAATTGATCGAGGGGCTGGCGCGTTGGAATGCGATGACGCGCGGGCCGCGGATCGAGGTCGAGGATGACTCGGTCATCGACGACGGTGCTCCGCTGCGGTTTGGTGAGCCCGAGGTCTCGCATATCGAACTGGCGCAGATCGTGTTGGACGAATCCGGCTATACGGCCCATTGGCAGAATGAAAAGACGCCCGAGGCACCGGGGCGGTTGGAAAACCTCAAGGAACTGGTCAACCAGTTGGACAATTTCGAGAACCTGCAGGGGTTCTTGGAGCATGTCAGTCTGGTCATGGACAATGAGCAGGACGGCGACGGGGCCAAAGTCTCGATCATGACGCTGCACGCGGCTAAGGGTTTGGAGTTTCCCGCCGTGTTCCTGCCGGGGTGGGAGGATGGTCTGTTCCCCTCGCAGCGATCGATGGACGAATCCGGTCTCAAGGGTTTGGAGGAAGAGCGGCGTCTGGCCTATGTGGGCATCACGCGCGCTGAAGAGGTCTGTACGATTTCCTTCGCGGCCAATAGGCGGGTGTTCGGGCAGTGGCAGAATGCGATGCCATCGCGCTTCATCGACGAATTGCCCGAGGATCATGTGGAAGTGTTGACGCCTCCGGGGCTTTATGGCGGTGCTCAACCGGCAGCGACCATTGAAACACGCGCGGTAAAGGCGGATGTCTACAACTCACCGGGGTGGAAGCGGATGCAGGCGCGGCAGGGGCAATATGGGATGTCGCAGCCCCGCGAAAGCCGCAATACGGTGATTGATGCGACCGCAGTGGCCAGTTTCACTCTGGGTGAGCGGGTTTTTCACCAGAAATTCGGCTACGGCGCGGTGATCGGTATCGAGGGCGACAAGGTCGAGGTCGATTTCGACAAGGCAGGCGTCAAAAAAGTAGTTGCGCGTTTCCTGACCGCCAAGGACGACGTGCCGTTTTAGCGGTCACAATCCGTCAACCAGAACTAAATTGGCTGAGGCTGTATTCTGCCTGATTTTGGCCAGCTCGATATAGTCGGGGTCGTCTTTCCATGCCTTTGCGGCTTCGAGGCTGGGGAACTCCATCAGAACGATCCCATCTTTTTCCCAAACGCCTTCGATCACTTCGACCGGTTTTGACGAGACCGTCAGCAGGCGCCCTCCGTGTCGATCAAAGATGGGCATGAAGCCTTCCAGATATTTCTGATACCCGTCGGGATCGTGGATCGATATCTGAGCGATGAAATACGCGGCCATGGAATGCTCCTGAACTAAGCCAACACTCCATCACCATACAAAATGGGCCGAAAAAAGAAAAACGGCGGTTCCCAGGGAGGAGGAGGGGAACCGCCGTTCTTTGCAACATCAAGGCAGGGAGGAGGAGAGCCCTGATGTATCTGAACCCGGGTCTGATCCCGGTATGTCTAAGTCGCGGCGACACCAGGGAGGAGGAGAGGTGTCGCCGCGCGCTTTCAACATCAGGGCAGGGAGGAGGAGAGCCCTGATGTATCTTCGTCCGGGTCTGATCCCGGTATGTTTAAGTCGCGGCGACGTCAGGGAGGAGGAGAGACGTCGCCGCGCGCTTTCAACACCGGGAAAGGGAGGAGGAGAACCCGGTGTATCGCGTTCCGGCGTTCAGGGCCGGTATAATCTGCGGCGACATCAGGGAGGAGGAGAGATGCCGCCGCTGAAATACAGGTCCTAAAGGGAGGAGGAAGGACCTGATCTCGGTATATGGTTGCGCTTAAGTGCGCGCGAATTGCTCTTCGGCCGCTTGCAGCGCAAGGCGTCGGATCATCGAGCGGTGCAGGCCCAAATCAGCCAGCTCTCGGTTCGACAATTCGGACAGTTCATTCACTGTCCGACGGTAGACGCGATAGCGCGCGAACCGGATCTTTGCCGCGTCGATCAATGAAGCCATGCCGGTTGCCGGTGAACTTTTGAGCGCGGTTTGATGTGTTGCTGCGGCCATGAGTAAAACCTGTGTGTTTCCGTGTTGCCGGGCGTTCCGGCGTTTGCTTGAGATTGAAAATAGGCAAATGCTGCGATTGCACAATGGTTCGCGTCGTCAATGCCGCTATGCAGCAAATGCATGGATATCAACCGGTTGGCGTTTTTGGGAAGAAAGTGCCTTAAAAATAAAGGTTTTCAGCTTTTACACTTTTCGGAAGAAATGTCAGCTTGATCCTTGATGCGGGTTTTCTGCAAATTCTTTGTGCGGGGTTTCCGAAATTTGTGCATCCGTTTAGCGATGCTTTTGTAGTCGCGCTGCTGAACTATTGTACCAGAAGGGCATGGGAATTCATGGGCGAAGCGTTGTCTGCTCAATGGATCTTATGGAAAGCCTGCGATTCATCGCCATCGATTCGTCCCGAAAATCTGTTGCGGAAATGCCGATTATCTAGAATTCCTGCTTGATAGGAAAATTTTTTGGGAATTAATGGGAATTCGGGGAAGTGCTCCAGTATGCGTATATATCGGCATAACTTGGGGTCTATCGTCTATATATTGTGTTGATAGCTTGCACTTGACCTCGATTTTTGAGGTAGATTTGTAGAATCGGCAATTTTGCGGTGAAATTTTCCATTGCTTTCCATGAATTCCCATGGCATCCCTTATTCATCCGATGAGGACGAGGCACATGGGGCATCAAACGACCCCGAACCAATAAAATACAGGTTTCATACAGGCATCTCGCTTTCATCATTCAAGAGATCCGGCGCGCGGGCGAGCAGACATCCCCCCAGGTGGCGCGCGCAGCTGGACTTCCCGCTCAGCGGGCTAATGCGGCGGGTTGATCGGTGGCAGCAGATCAACCCGCCGTTTTTCATCCGGGGGGAACGTGAAGTTCAAGTGGGGCGCAAGCGAAAGGGACAGTCGTCTTGGCGCGCAGGTTTAGAGGTGAAAGCCACCACAAGGTGGATACGAAAGGCAGGGTCTCGATCCCGGCCTCGTTTCGCCGCGTGCTTGAATCCTCTGATCCGAACTGGCAGCCCGGTGACACACCTGAGCTGGTGATCGTCTACGGCGACCATCGCCGCAAATTTCTGGAATGCTATACAATGCAGGCGATCGACGAGGTCGATGCCAAGATCGACGCTTTGCCGCGCGGGTCGATGCAGCGGAAGATGTTGCAGCGCATGTTCCACGGGCAGTCCTTTCCAACAACCGTGGATGAAACCGGACGTCTGGTGCTGCCGGCCAAGCTGCGCAGCAAAATCGGTCTCGAGGGCGAGGCCTTCTTTATCGCCGCGGGCGATACATTCCAAATCTGGAAGCCGGAAACATACGAATCCGAGGAACTCGCCGCCGCCGAAGAGTGGTTGGATGATCAGCCGGACGATTTCGATCCGCTGGAATTCCTAGACGGCGCCGGGGACGCGTAGCGGCATGGCCGGCGCTACTCCCTCGTCCGAGAAGCCTCATATCCCTGTTCTGTTGCGCCCATTGCTGGCGGCTGTGGCTCCTGTTTCGGGCGTCTGGCTGGATGGGACGTTCGGTGCGGGTGGCTATACGCGCGGTCTGCTGGACGCCGGGGCTGACAAGGTCATCGGCGTTGATCGTGATCCGCTGGCCTTTCAGATGGCAGCCGAATGGGCGGGCGACTATGGTGACCGGCTGATGATGCAGGCCGGTGTATTCTCGCGCATGGACGAATATGCGCAGGATCTGGATGGCGTCGTGCTGGATTTGGGCGTGTCTTCCATGCAGTTGGATATGGCCGAGCGGGGCTTTTCCTTCATGAAGGACGGCCCTCTGGACATGCGGATGAGCCAGGAGGGCGAAAGCGCTGCAGATCTGGTCAATACCGCAACCGAAGCGCAACTGGCCGATATTCTATTCCATTATGGCGAAGAACGCGCCAGCCGCCGCATTGCCAAGGCCATTGTCAAGGCGCGTACGGAGGAGGCGATCACGACGACCCTTCGTTTGGCCGAGATCATCGAATCCTGCCTGCCGCGCCCCAAACCGGGGCAGTCGCACCCGGCGACCCGCAGCTTTCAGGGGCTGCGGATCGCGGTGAATGCAGAATATGAGGAACTGTTTCAAGGCCTCATGGCTGCCGAGCGGGCGTTAAAGCCCGGCGGGCAACTGGCCGTGGTGACGTTTCATTCCATCGAAGATCGCATGGTCAAACGGTTCTTTCAGTCGCGGGCGGGTAAAACCGGGCGCGCCAACCGCTATGCGCCCGAGATGGAACAGGAGCTTCCGCAATTCACGCTGAAAACGCGCAAGGCGGTGGGGCCGGACGAGCAGGAATTGCAAGAAAATCCGCGCGCGCGCTCGGCCAAGCTGCGCGTGGCGGTACGGACTGAGGCTCCGGCGGGGGAAATTGAAGCCCGCGCCATTGGGATGCCGCAACTTGGGGGAAGAGCAAGATGAAAAGTATATTGTACGTCTTAACTGCGCTTTCGGTGTTCGGGCTGGCCCTTTGGGCGTATCAAGAAAATTACCGCACCCAGCAGGTGGTGAAGGAAACGCAGAAATTGCAGCGTGAAATCGGTATGGCGCAGGTACGTCTGGCGGTGTTGAACGCTGAATGGGCCTATCTAAACCGTCCGGACCGCCTTCGCGAACTGGCTGACTTGAACTTTGAGCGCTTGGGCCTGTTGCCCTTGCGTGCCGAGCAGTTTGGGCGCGCCGACCAGGTTTCTTACGCCGAAGACCCGGACTTGCCGGGTGTTGATCCTTTTGAGTTGGAAGCGATCACCAATATTCAGGCACTGGGCGAGGTGCAGATTCCATGACACGTACGCCCCTCCGTCCTCTGGCCCGTATTCTCGACGCCCGCGCCAAGGGTGAGAACCCCAAAGCCATCGAACGCGAGAATATCCGCCAGCGTCACGAAGACATGAAAGACCGCGCCCGTGCGCGGGCCGAAGGGCGCCTTTTGGTGCTGGGTCTGTTCTTTTTCTGCGCCTTTTCGGTCGTTGGTTTTCGCATGGGGATGCTCGCCACCTCCGAGGCGCAGGAACCGCTGGCCAGTGCCCCCGGTGCTGCAATTGCTATGCAGCGCGCCAATATCGTTGACCGTGAAGGGCGCATTCTGGCGACCAATCTGGACACCTATTCTGTCTATGCCCAGCCGCCTTTGATGATTGACCCGGTGGCGGCTGCGGACCAGTTAGTGGCGATTTTTCCTGATCTGGAAAAAGAACGCCTGATCAAGGACTTCACAGGCGACCGTAAATTCCTGTGGATTAAGAAACGGATCTCGCCCGAGCAGAAACAGGCTGTGCATGACATCGGCGATCCTGGTATCCTGTTCGGCCCGCGTGAGATGCGGCTTTATCCAAACGGTAAGCTGGCCGCGCATATTCTGGGTGGCTCGGGCTTTGGGCGCGAAGGCGTAAGCGCCGCCGAGGTGATCGGTGTGGCTGGTGTCGAGAAACAATTCGACGACTATCTGCGCAACCCTGCCAATGGCAACAAACCGCTGCAACTGTCGCTGGACCTGACGGTACAGGCGGCGGTCGAACAGGTTCTGTATGGCGGCATGAAGATCATGAACGCCAAGGGCGCGTCCGCCGTTCTGATGAACGCTCATACGGGCGAGGTCGTCTCAGCTGCATCGCTACCGTCTTTTGATCCCAATGACCGACCGCGCCCGCCGACCTCGGGGTTCGATCCTTCGGACAGTCCGCTGTTCAATCGCTATGTGCAGGGCGTGTACGAGCTGGGCTCGGTCTTCAAGATTTTCACGGCGGCTCAGGCGGTGCAGCTTGGCTTGGTGAATTCCAGCACGATCATCGACACGTCCGGACCAATGCGGATCGGGCGGTTCCCGATTGGCGAGTTCAACGGCAAGAACTATGGGGAGATCAGCGTTGCGGATGTGATCGTCCACAGCTCGAACCGGGGCACGGGACGGCTGGCTTTGCAGATCGGCGCGCAGCGGCAGCAACAGTTCCTCAAGGCGCTGGGCATGTTCGAGCCCACCCCGTTTGAGATTGTCGAGGCCGCAGGTGGCGAACCGCTGAAACCCAAGAAATGGGGCGAACTTAGCACTGTGACCATTTCCTATGGCCACGGGTTGTCGACGAGCCCGATGCATCTGGCGGCGGGTTATGCGGCAATTGCCAATGGCGGGCACTATGTCAGCCCGACGATCTTGCGGCGCAATGGGCCTCAGTACGGTCCGCGCATTATGTCTGACAGTGCGGCGCGCCAGGCGCAGCAGATGTTGCGCAAGGTGGTCACAGATGGCACCGCCAGCTTTGGCGATGTGGCTGGTTATGACGTTGCGGGTAAGACAGGCACCGCCGATAAGCCCAAACCGCGCGGTGGGTACTACGATGACAAAGTGATCTCGACCTTTGCGACGATCTTTCCAGCTTATGATCCGAAATACGTGCTGATCGTCACGCTGGATGAACCTTCAATCGTGGCATACGGCGAGAAGCGCCGTACGGCAGGGTGGACAGCCGTTCCGGTTGCTGCGGAACTGATCGGACGTGTCGCCCCCTTGCTGGGCCTTCGTCCCCGGCTTGAGCCTGAGGCGCGCGCTGCTATAACGCTCACCTCAAATTAGACCGTCCGGCAAAGGGTAGGGCATGGGCACAAGAACAAAAACACTCAGCCAACTGGCCCTGACCGCACGCGGAGGCGCGAATCCCGAAATCACCGGTCTGGCCGTAGACAGCCGCGAGGTGCAGGAGGGCTTTCTGTTCGCTGCCTTGCCGGGCACGCGGGTCCATGGCGGAGAGTTCATCCAATACGCCCTGCGCATGGGCGCGGCAGCGATCCTGACGGATGCCGAAGGGGCCGAGATTGCAGCCGATGAACTGGCCCCATCAGATGCGGCTTTGGTTGTGGTTGAAGACCCGCGCCAGGCGCTGGCTGGATGTGCGGCGCTGTGGTTCGGCGCGCAGCCGCAGACCATTGTGGCCGTAACTGGAACCAATGGGAAAACCTCGGTCGCCACATTCGTGCGCCAAATCTGGATGGAACTGGGCCACGCCGCCGTCAACTTGGGCACCACCGGGGTCGAGGGCGCATGGACCGCCCCGCTAGCCCATACCACGCCCGAGCCGATCACCCTGCATCGCTGTCTAGCTGAGGCGGCCGCAAATGGCGTGACCCACGCCGCGATGGAGGCGTCCTCGCACGGGTTAGAACAGCGCCGTCTGGACGGAGTGCATCTAGTGGCTGCAGGGTTCTCGAACTTCACGCAAGACCATCTGGACTATCACGAAACGTTCGAGGCGTATTTCGCCGCCAAGGCTGGTCTCTTCGACCGGGTGCTGCCGCAAGACGGCACAGTCGTGATCAATATGAGTGACCCCAAGGGGGCCGAAGTTCGCAAGATCGCCAAGGCGCGCGGACAGGAGGTTCTGACCGTTGGGCTGGGCAATGCAGATCTGTGCCTGATGAACCAGCGTTTTGACGCGACCGGGCAGGATTTGCGGTTTTCATGGAAGGGCAAAGTTTTCCAGACGCGCTTGAACCTGATCGGAGGGTTCCAGGCTGAAAACATCCTTCTGGCCTGTGGTCTGGTGATCGCCGGTGGGGAAGAGCCCGAACGCGTGTTTGAAACTTTGCCGCATCTGACAACCGTGCGGGGCCGGATGCAACTTGCGGCGACGCGCCACAATGGAGCGGCGGTGTTCGTTGACTATGCCCATACGCCCGACGCTGTGGCCACTGCGCTCAAGGCATTGCGCCCACATGTGATGGGGCGGCTGATTGCCATTGTTGGCGCCGGCGGCGATCGCGATGCGACCAAGCGACCTTTGATGGGGCAAGCGGCTGCAAACCATGCCGACGTGGTTTTTGTCACCGATGACAACCCCCGCAGCGAGGATCCGGCCGCCATACGCGCCGCCGTTTTGTTGGGCGCGCCTGAGGCGGCTGAGGTGGGCGACCGGGCCGAGGCAATTTTGCGCGGCGTAGACGCGTTGCAACCGGGGGATGCTTTGTTGATTGCGGGCAAAGGGCATGAAACCGGCCAGATTGTCGGCGATCAGTTTCTGCCCTTTGACGATGTGGAACAGGCCAGCATCAGCGTGGCCGCGCTGGACGGGAGGGTGGCATGACGCTCTGGACTGCGGCTGAGGCCGCTGATGCTACAGACGGGCGCGTCACCTGTGACTGGTCTGTGAACGGCGTGTCGATTGACACCCGAACCTTGCAACCCGGCGACCTGTTCGTGGCGCTAAAGGCGGCACGGGACGGGCATGACTTCGTGGCGCAGGCGTTGGAAAAGGGGGCAGGGGCGGCTTTGGTGTCCCGCATCCCCGATGGCGTGGCCGCGGATGCGCCGTTGCTGATCGTCGACAATGTACAGGCCGGGTTGGAGGCGTTGGGCCGGGCAGGCCGCGCACGCACCGATGCGCGCGTGGTGGGTGTGACGGGCAGTGTGGGCAAGACTTCGACCAAGGAAATGCTGGCCAATATTTTGGAAACGCAGGGCAAAACCCACGCCAGCGTCGCCAGCTACAACAACCATTGGGGCGTGCCGCTGACCTTGGCGCGGATGCCGCGCGACACCGAATTTGCAGTGATTGAGATCGGCATGAACCATCCCGGAGAGATTGCGCCTCTGGCCCTACAGGCCCGCCCACATGTGGCGCTGGTGACGACCGTGGCGGCCGTGCATCTTGAAGCGTTCGACTCGGTGGCCGGTATCGCCCATGAAAAAGCTGCGATCTTCGAAGGGCTGGAACCCGGTGGGGCGGCCATCGTGAATGCTGATATTGAACATGCGGGTATCTTGCGTGAGACAGCGCAAAGCTGTGGTGCCGGCATTGTGGAATTTGGGCGCGCGGCGGCAGACTACATTCTCACGGATGTTGAGCAGAGCGCAGACTCCGTTCACGCGACGGCTCAGGTGGGCGGTGACGCCGTCCGTTTCGACGTGCAATCGGCGGGCACGCATTTTGCGATGAATGCCCTGGGTGCTCTGGCGGCCTGCGTCGAGATGGGGGTCGATCTGGACAAGGCGATTGCCGGTCTGCGCCGCTGGTCCCCAGTCAAAGGCCGTGGCGTACGCGAGCAAATCGCGTTGGCTGGTGGTGGTCAGATTGAGCTGCTGGACGACAGCTACAACGCCAACCCGACCTCGATGGCAGCGGCGTTGGACGTTTTGGCAGCCGCCGAAGGTTCCCGCCGCATCGCGTTTCTGGGTGACATGAAAGAGCTGGGTGCGCAGGAATTGCCAATGCACGCGGCTATGGCAGATGTTGCGGCGATGGCCAAGGTCGATCAAGTGCATTGCATTGGTCCGCTGATGAAATCGTTGCACGACGCGCTGCCCGACGACAAGCGCGGGCTTTGGACGGAAACAAGCGCCGAGATGGCCAACAAGCTGCCTGACCTGATCCGGTCGGGGGATGTAGTTCTGGCCAAGGGCTCGCTGAGTATGGCATTGGCACGGATTGTTGACGGGCTGCGTGAAATGGGGCAAGGGAACGCGCTTGAGCCATGATCGCCGCATCAGAAAGGTACTAGGATGCTCTATTGGTTGACCGGCCTATCGGATGGCGGGGATTTCTTTAACCTCTTTCGCTATATCACCTTCCGTGCGGGTGGTGCCTTTATGACAGCGCTGATCTTTGGGTTTATCTTCGGCAAACCGCTGATCAATGTGCTGCGTCGCAAGCAGGGCAAGGGTCAGCCGATCCGTGACGATGGTCCCGAGGGGCATTTTTCCAAGGCGGGAACGCCAACGATGGGGGGCTTGCTGATCGTGGGTGCTCTGGTCACGTCGACGCTGGTCTGGGCGCGGTGGGACAACCCCTATGTGTGGATGGTTTTGTTCGTGACACTGGGCTATGCGGCGATTGGCTTTGCGGATGACTATGCCAAGGTCTCCAAGCAGAACACCAAGGGCGTGTCGGGCAAGATGCGACTGGCTTTGGGTATACTGATTGCGGTTTTGGCTTCGGGCTGGGCAACGCTGCACCACCCCGAGGCGTTGCAGAACCAGCTGGCAGTGCCGGTGTTCAAGGATACGCTGGTCAATCTGGGTATTTTCTATATCCCGTTTGCGATTGTTGTGATCGTGGGGGCTGCGAATGCGGTGAACCTGACCGACGGGCTGGACGGTTTGGCGATCATGCCTGCGATGATCGCGGCCTCGACTTTGGGTGTGATTGCCTATGCGGTTGGGCGGGTCGACTTTACCGAATATCTGGACGTGCATTATGTGCCGGGGACTGGTGAGATTTTCATCTTTACCTCGGCGCTCTTCGGCGCGGGACTTGGGTTCCTGTGGTACAATGCACCCCCGGCGGCGGTGTTCATGGGCGACACGGGGTCGTTGGCCTTGGGCGGTGCTTTGGGGGCGATAGCGGTGGCCACGAAGCACGAACTGGTGCTGGCTGTTGTTGGCGGCCTGTTCGTGGTCGAGGCGCTGAGTGTTATCATTCAGGTGCTGTATTTCAAACGGACCGGGCGACGGGTGTTCCTGATGGCGCCGATCCATCATCACTATGAGAAAAAAGGCTGGGCTGAGCCGACGATTGTGATCCGGTTCTGGATCATCTCGCTGATCCTGGCGATGATCGGGTTGGCGACGCTGAAGGTCCGGTAACGCTCCCGCCTGGTTCGGAGGGCCTGCGGCCCGCCTGCCACCAGTTGGGCCCGGCTCGCGCTGACGCGCGAGCCTTTTGCGTCTCTTGCCAATGCTGGTTTCTTCTGCGCAGTGTGGCGGCGCATTTGGCGGCAGAAGAAGGTGGGCGGCATGATCCCGGTCAAAGGGTGTTCAGGACAAAAAATTGCAGTTCTGGGGCTGGGGCGATCCGGGTTGGCGACCGCGCGGGCCCTGCGGGCCGGGAAGGCTGAACCGATCTGTTGGGATGACAACCCAGCAGCCCGAGAAAAGGCCGAAGCCGAGGGGTTCACTTGCGCTGATCTGCGGCGGCAAGGTGCGTTTGACGATATCGTGAGCCTGATCGTTTCCCCCGGCATTCCGCATCTCTACCCTGAGCCGAACCCGGTTGTTGCGGCGGCATTGGAGGCCGGAGTGCCGGTGGACAATGATATCGGCCTGTTTTTTCGGTCTTTCGCCGGGCCGGAGTGGAACAATTACGACATCCCTCCGCGGGTCATAGCGGTCACCGGGTCGAACGGTAAATCAACGACCGCCGCGCTGATCCATCATATTCTGACTGCGGCCGGGCGAGAAACGCAACTGGCGGGCAATATCGGGCGCGGTGTGCTGGATATCGAGCCGGGGGGCGATGGCTCGGTCGTCGTGCTGGAACTGTCGAGCTATCAGACCGAACTGGCGCGTGCGCTGACGCCGGATGTGGCGGTTTTTACCAACCTGTCGCCCGATCATCTTGATCGGCATGGCGGGATGGGTGGCTATTTCGCGGCCAAGCGCCGCCTGTTCGCCGAAGGCGGACCCGACCGCGCGGTGATCGGAGTGGATGAGAAAGAAGGTGCGTTTCTGGCAGGCCAACTGGCCGAGGGGCCCGCGGATGACCGGGTCATGCGGATTTCGGTCACGCGCAAGCTGACGGGGCCGGGGTGGCAGGTTTTTGCGCGCAAGGGGTTTCTTTCGGAATACCGCAAAGGCCGCCAAACCGGCGCGATTGACCTACGTGAGATCAAGGGTCTGCCGGGTGCCCATAACCATCAAAACGCCTGTGCCGCTTATGCAGCGTGCCGCGCGTTGGGGCTGGCCCCGCGCGTGATCGAAGATGCGCTACACAGCTATCCGGGCTTGCCGCATCGTAGTCAGATCATCGCCGAAGCGAATGGTGTGACCTATGTGAACGACTCGAAGGCCACCAATGTGGACAGTGCGCTCAAGGCGTTGCGCGCGTTCAAGAAGATTCGCTGGATTTGCGGCGGGCTTGAGAAGGAGGGCGGGCTCGATGCCCTGAACGGCGCGAAAGACCATGTTGTCAAAGCCTACGTCATCGGGCGTGAGGCTGCTGGTTTTGCCATGCAGCTTGAGACTGTGGCGCAGGTTTGCACCACCATGGGCGCAGCCGTGGCGCAGGCCTTCGCCGATGCCCAACCGGGTGAGACGGTCTTGTTGGCCCCGGCGGCGGCCAGCTTCGACCAATATGACAATTTTGAACAACGAGGCGACGACTTCACGGCAGAGGTGCAGAAGCGGCTGGCGGACTAAGGATTTGCAATAGACCGCCGGTTGCGCCAAGCTGCGGTGCCATCTGCTTGACGCACCAACATTTTTGGTTTTGCGTGCCACCAAATTCAATGTGAGGTTAAGATTATGTCCTACCGTAAAGTCTCTTTGATCCTGCCCGCTCTGCTTGTTGCGGGGGCCTGCACCAATGTGGGGGCCAATTACCAGCCCGTGGTCGATGGGCCTGTGGGTCCGAACTACAACGCGGATCTGGCCCAATGTCAGGCGTTGGCCCGGTCTCAGCCAGTAGTGGATGGTAACACGGCAGGGGCTGCGGCGATCGGTGCGGCGGGTGTCGCTGGCACCAAGGCTATCATCGACGACAGCGCCAGTGATCTTGGCCGCGCGGCAGTTGCTGGTGCCATTGTCGGTGCAGGGGCCAGTGCGATCAGCAATACTCAGAACCAGGAAGTCATCGTGCGCAACTGCATGCGTGGACGCGGGTACAACGTCGTCGGCTAGGGCCGCGCCATGGGATGTGTTGGCTAACGCGCCGCAATGGCGGTTCCGGCAGCATGGCCCGAGGACCACGCCCACTGGAAGTTATAGCCGCCCAGCCACCCCGTGACATCCACTGCTTCACCAATCGCATAGAGGCCGGGGACATCCCTGGCCTCCATCGTTTTGGACGACAGATCATCAGTGTCGATCCCGCCCAAAGTGACCTCGGCGGTGCGATAGCCTTCGGTGCCTGAGGGGGTCAATTGCCAGTCGGACAGAGCTGCTGATAGATCGGTCAGGGCGACGTCGGATTGATCGGCCAGATTTCCATTCATCGGAAGGTGGTGTTTCAGGTACTCCACCAATCGTGCGGGCAGGTGGCGTGCCAGTTCGGTGGTCAGGGCCTTGCGCCCTCCGACCTGACGCTGATCGCGTAGCAGGTCGAACAGGGGCAAGCCCGGGATCAGGTTGACGCAGATCGCCTCGCCTTCACGCCAATAGGACGACAGTTGCAGCACTGACGGTCCGCTGAGGCCACGATGGGTGAACAACAACGCCTCATCAAAGCTGGTGCGCACGTTCGACAGGCGCGCAGGTACGGACACGCCTGACAGCTCTTTGAACCGGCCATCCGAGAAGGTGAAGGGCACCAGCGCCGCGCGGGTATCCGTGACCCGCAGGCCGAATTGTCGCGCGATGTCATAGGCCAGCCCGGTCGCGCCCATCTTGGGGATGGACTTGCCACCGGTAGCCAGCACCAGATTGCGGCAGGTCAGGTCGTGACGCTGGCCTTCCCGCTCGACCTCCAACGCGAACCCAGCTTCGGTCTTGCGCAGATCGCGAAGACTAGTTTGCACCCACAGCTCGGCCCCGGCGCGCGCCATCTCATCCAGCAACATCTGGATGATCTGCTTCGACGAGCCGTCGCAAAACAACTGCCCTAGCGTTTTCTCGTGCCATGCGATGCCATGGCGACCAACCAGATCAACGAAATCCCACTGCGTGTACCGTGCCAGCGCGGATTTGCAGAAATGAGGGTTCTGCGACAGGAAATTGCCCGGCCCCGCATGCATATTGGTGAAATTGCATCGCCCACCGCCCGAGATGCGGATCTTCTCACCCGGCGCTTTGGCGTGGTCGATCACCAGAACCCGCCCGCCACAATTGGCCGCGCACATCATGCCAGCAGCACCGGCACCCAGGATGATCGTGTCATAGCTCATGCGCGGGGGATGGCTTGGATCAGGGCGAAAGACAAGGCCCCATACGCTGTGTTGATCCGTGCAGGCTTGCAAATCGCCTGCGAGTTCTCGAATGATATGGGATATTTCCCTGTCATCGCACTCCGGATGGAACCGAAATGAACCCGATCAACCTGCAAGAAAAGCTGGCGCAATTCTCAACACATTGGGACCCGCACGTCGTCGCAGACTACAACCAGAATGATGTCATGGTGGTGAAATTCCAGGGCGAGTTTCCGTTCCACAAACATGACACCACCGATGATTTCTTTCTGGTGCTCGAGGGTGAGATGATCATGGATATCGAAGGCCAGCCCTCGCAAACCGTGCGGGCCGGAGAGATCTTTGTGGTTCCCACAGGTGTCGTGCACCGTCCGCGTGCAGAGCGCGAGGTCAAGGTGCTGCTGATCGAACCGAAGGGAGAGCCGAATTCGGGCGATTCCGACCAGCCCGCGGCACCCAAGCCAAGGCTGTGACACTGGTCGTTTTGCCGATCTGCTGGCGTCTCCGCGCTAAGCGGAGATTTTCCTATCTTTCCCTTATTTCCCTAGCCCAAACGGCAAAACCGCTGTAGAGTCTCAATCAGACCCCGAAAACGGGGCGCGAACGAGGCAGAGAGTGGCGGTATCTCATGACTGAGATGGTGTATGGCGCGGTCCAGGACACGCGCGGCGAACCGATTCTACCAAAGTGGTGGCGCACGATTGATCGCTGGACCATGTCCTGCGTTTTGATCCTGTTTGTCATTGGCTTGTTGCTGGGGCTGGCTTCATCGCCGCCGCTGGCTGGGCGCAACGGGTTCGATCCGTTCCACTATGTCGAACGGCAGGCGCTCTTTGGCGGGTTGGCGCTGGTGGCGATGCTGCTGACCTCGATGATGTCGCCCACACTGGTGCGACGTTTGGCGGTACTGGGTTTTCTGGGCGCGTTTGTGGCGCTGGCTTTCCTGCCGGTCTTCGGGACGGATTTCGGCAAGGGCGCGGTGCGCTGGTATTCGCTGGGATTTGCCTCGCTGCAACCTTCTGAGTTCCTGAAACCCGGCTTCATCGTTGTCGCCGCGTGGCTGCTGGCGGCTTCGCAAGAGATCAACGGCCCTCCGGGGCGATTATGGTCCTTTGCGCTCTGTATGGCGATTGTGGCTATGCTGGTGCTGCAACCGGATTTCGGGCAGGCCTGCCTTATCCTGTTTGGCTGGGGCGTGATGTATTTCGTCGCCGGTGCGCCGATGCTGTTGCTGGTCGGCATGGCGGGGGCCGTCGTGTTGGGCGGGATGTTCGCCTATTCGAATTCCGAACACTTTGCCCGCCGCATTGACGGTTTCCTGAACCAAGAGGTCGATCCGACCACGCAGCTTGGCTATGCCACCAACGCGATCCGCGAAGGCGGTCTGTTCGGCGTTGGCGTGGGGGAGGGGCAGGTGAAGTGGTCCTTGCCCGATGCGCATACCGATTTCATCATCGCTGTCGCGGCCGAGGAGTATGGGCTGATCCTGGTGCTGATCATCATCGCGCTTTATTCGCTGATCGTCGTGCGCTCGCTGCTGCGGTTGATGCGCGAGCGTGACATGTTCATCCGTCTGGCAGGCACCGGTCTGGCCTGCATGTTCGGCGTTCAGGCGATGATCAACATGGGCGTGGCGGTGCGCTTGTTGCCCGCCAAGGGCATGACGCTGCCGTTCGTCAGCTATGGCGGCTCGTCCCTGATTGCGGGCGGCATCGCCGTGGGCATGTTGCTGGCCTTCACCCGAACCCGCCCGCAGGGTGAGCTGGGTGACATTCTACGCGGTCGCGGCTGATGCCTTATCTTCTGATCGCGGCAGGCGGCACCGGGGGGCACATGTTCCCCGCGCAGGCGCTGGCCGAGGCGATGCTGCAGAAAGGCTGGCGCGTGCGCCTGTCCACTGATGCGCGCGGTGCGCGCTATACCGGCGGCTTTCCGCATTCGACCGAGATTGTTGAGGCGACTTCGGCCACTTTCGCGCGTGGCGGGCTGGCGGCCAAGGCGCTGGTCGGGCCAAAGATCGCGGGCGGCGTGACCAGCATGGCGATGCAAATGATGCGCGACCGCCCGGACGTGGTGGTTGGCTTCGGTGGCTATCCTTCGATCCCGGCGCTGGGGGCCGCGACGCTGCTGAACATTCCGCGCATGATCCATGAGCAGAACGGCGTGTTGGGTCGGGTGAACCAGCTGTTTGCCAAGCGCGTGGCGCAGGTGGCCTGCGGGGTCTGGCCCACGGATTTGCCCGACGGCGCAAAGGGCGTCCATACCGGCAACCCGGTGCGCGGCGCGGTGCTGGAACGTGCCGCGGCAGGCTATATCCCGCCCGGAGACTACCCGATGTCAGTTCTGGTGATGGGTGGCAGCCAGGGTGCGCGTATCCTCAGTGATGTGGTGCCCGGCGCGCTTGCGGCGCTGCCGGAAGACCTGCGTGCCTATATCCGCGTGGCGCATCAGGCCCGCGACGAAGACGGCGAACGCGTCACCGCGTTTTACGCCGACCATGGCATCAGGGCCGAGGTTCTGCCCTTTTTCGATGATGTCCCTCGGCGCATGTCCGATGCGCAGCTGGTGATCAGCCGCTCGGGCGCGTCCAGTGTGGCCGATATCTCGGTCATCGGGAGACCCTCGATCCTTGTCCCCTTTGCCGCCGCTGCGGGCGACCATCAAACCGCCAATGCGCGCGGGCTGGTGCAGGCGGGTGGCGCGATCATGATCCCCGAAAACCTGCTTGACGTTGCCGCGCTGACCGAGCAAATCACCGCCGTTCTGACAAACCCCGAGGCCGCACAAAAGATGGCCCGTGCCGCCCTATCGACCGGAGCCCCGGACGCGACCGAGCGTCTGGTTCACCTTGTCGAAGAGCTGGCGCAGAAGGAGACCCCATGAATCCAGCCACCAAACTGCCGCAAGACGTAGGGCCGATCCACTTCGTTGGCATCGGCGGAATTGGGATGTCGGGCATTGCCGAGGTGCTGCTGAATCTGGGCTACCGGGTGCAAGGCTCGGACCTGAAAGCTTCCAAGATCACCGACCGTCTGGCCGGTTTGGGGGCCGAGATTTTCGTGGGCCAGCGCGCCGAAAACCTTGAAAACGCAGCCGTCGTTGTGGTCTCCACCGCGATCAAGCCGGGTAACCCTGAATTGGACGGCGCCCGCGCGCAGGGCCTGCCGGTGGTGCGCCGCGCCGATATGCTGGCCGAGTTGATGCGCCTGAAATCCAACATCGCCATCGCCGGAACTCATGGCAAGACCACTACGACCACCATGATGGCCGAGCTTATGGTGGCGGGCGATTTCGACCCCACCGTGATCAATGGCGGCATCATCCATGCCTACGGGTCCAACGCGCGGATGGGACAGGGTGAATGGATGGTGGTCGAGGCCGACGAATCCGACGGCTCGTTCAACCGCCTGCCTGCAACCATTGCCATCGTCACCAATATCGACCCCGAGCATATGGAGCATTGGGGTGATTTCGACCGGCTGCGGGATGGGTTTTACGAATTCGTCTCGAACCTGCCCTTCTACGGTCTGGCTGTGTGCTGCACCGACCATGCCGAGGTGCAGACGCTGGTGGGCCGCATCAGCGACCGCCGGGTGCGCACCTATGGGTTCAACGCGCAGGCCGATGTGCGGGCCGTGAACCTGACCTATAAGGGCGGCGTCGCGCATTTTGATATCCAACTTCAATACGAAGACACGGTGATCGAGGGCTGCACACTGCCTATGCCCGGCGACCACAATGTCTCGAACGCTTTGTCCGCTGTGGCTGTGGCCCGCCATCTGGGCATGAAAACCGCTGAAATCCGCGAGGCGCTGGCCAATTTCGGTGGCGTCAATCGCCGCTTTACCAAGGTCGGCGAGGTCGATGGTGTTACCATCATCGACGACTATGGCCACCACCCGGTTGAGATTGCCGCCGTGCTGAAAGCCGCACGCCAAGCCAGTGATGGGCGTGTGATCGCCGTTCACCAACCGCACCGCTATTCGCGCCTGTCGAACCTGTTCGAGGATTTCTGCACCTGTTTCAACGACGCCGACGTGGTCGCAATCGCTGATATTTTCGCTGCGGGTGAAGACCCGATCGAGGGCGCATCCCGCGATGATCTGGTGCAGGGCCTGATCCGCCACGGTCACCGCCACGCCCGTGCTCTGCTGGATGAAAACGATCTGGAACGTTTGGTCCGCGAACAAGCCCGCCCTGGTGACATGGTCGTTTGCCTCGGGGCCGGGACAATCAGCGCCTGGGCCAACGGTTTGCCGGACCGTTTGCAACGTAAACAAGCTGTGTGACGCAGGGAACCAACTTGACGCTCGACTGATTTGAGCGTTTGCAGCCGCGAAACAACGTCCTCGGAGGGGCGCATGGTAAATTCAGTGGTGTTTGCGGGACTTTGGGTGATTGCCTCGACCATCGTGGCGATGTTGCCGTTGCGCCTGCAGTTTCCGCCCGGCGTTGTGCTGTTCGTCAGTGCCCCTGCGCTGATCGTCTGGTTGGGCCATGATTTCGGCTGGTTCGTTTCAGTGCTGGCCTTCGCGGGGTTTGCATCCATGTTCCGTAGACCGATCCGCCACTACTGGCACCGTTGGACCGGGCGGGAGGTTCAGGAATGAATTGGTCAATCGCGCTGGCTGCGTTGTGGGGAATCGCCGCGAATGTGCTGGCGATGATCCCCAGCAAAGACAACCACTGGACCCGCGCCTATGTCCTGATTGCGGTGGGGATTCCGATATTGGGCTATGTCACCTTGCAGAACGGCCCGTGGATCGGACTGTTGGTGCTGGCGATGGGTATGTCCGTGCTGCGTTGGCCGGTGATTTATCTGGGGCGCTGGATACGTCGGATGCTCGGTTCGGCTCAGTGACAGATACGGCTTGCGCGGAGGAAGTAAATCCGCGTAGGAACCCGAATGACATCTCTTCCAGAACCCCGTGGCAAGCTGACCCAGAACCGAGCGTTGAACGACCTGACATGGCTTCGTGTCGGCGGTCCAGCAGATTACTTGTTCCAACCTGCGGATATCGACGATCTGAAAGGGTTTCTGCGCGACCTGCCCGCAGATTTCGACGTGTTCCCCATGGGTGTTGGGTCAAACTTGATCGTCCGGGATGGCGGCTTGCGCGCCGTGGTGATCCGGCTAGGGCGCGGGTTCAACGGGATCGAGATCGCAGGTAACACCGTTACAGCAGGTGCCGCGGCGCTGGATGCGCATGTGGCGCGCAAAGCGGCAGATGCGGGGGTGGACCTCACGTTTTTGCGGACCATTCCGGGCTCGGTCGGTGGGGCGGTGCGGATGAACGCGGGCTGCTATGGCAGCTACACGGCGGATGTGCTGCGCAGAGCCACCATTGTCACGCGCCAGGGCGAGGTCGTGGACCTGACGCCGCAGGACCTGAACTTCCGCTATCGCCAGTCGGATTTGCCCGATGGGGCGGTGCTGATTTCGGCCACGTTCGAGGGACCCGCGGGTGATCCACAAGCGCTGCATGACCGGATGGCGGCGCAATTGCAAAAACGCGATGAGACCCAACCCACAAAAGACCGCAGCGCAGGTTCGACCTTTCGCAACCCAGCTGGGTTTTCCTCGACCGGACGGGCGGATGACGTGCATGATCTGAAGGCGTGGAAAGTGATCGACGATGCCGGAATGCGCGGGGCCACCAAAGGTGGCGCACAGATGAGCGAGAAGCACTCCAATTTCCTGATCAACGCTGGCGGTGCCACTGCCGCTGACCTTGAAGGTCTGGGCGAAGAGGTGCGAAAAAAGGTTTACGAAACAAGCGGCATCACGCTAGAGTGGGAAATCATGCGGGTCGGAGATCCGTTGAAAGAATAAAGCCCCAACCGTCAGACCAAAACAGGCAAATTCAGGCGACGGATCAAAGGCATAAACGCAGTACGGACCACCACATAAGGTCCGGGGACATTGAGGCGCTAAGTGGGTAAGTCGAGCAGGACACACCCCAAAGTGGCGGTATTGATGGGCGGCCCCTCGGCGGAACGCGAGGTGTCTCTCAGCAGCGGGCGCGAATGCGCAGCCGCCCTAAGGGGAGAAGGCTTTGAAGTGGTCGAACTGGACGCGGGTCCCGACCTTTCTGCGCGCCTGTCGGAAATCAAGCCAGATGTGGTTTTCAACGCGCTGCATGGGCGCTGGGGCGAAGACGGCTGTGTGCAGGGCTTGTTGGAATGGATGCGCCTTCCGTACACGCATTCCGGGGTGCTGGCCTCGGCCTTGGCGATGGACAAACAACGCAGCAAAGAGATCTACCAGACCGAAGGTTTGCCGATCGTTCCCAGCGTGATCCTACCCAAGCAACAGGTCGCGGCATCCCACGCGATGGAGCCGCCCTATGTGGCCAAACCGAACAACGAAGGTTCCAGCGTTGGGATCTATATTGTCTCGGAAGGTGCGAATTGCCCGCCTCGTCTGTCCGACGACATGCCAGATCATGTGATGGTCGAGAAATACATCGCAGGGCGCGAGTTGACTGTTACCGTGATGGGCGACCGCGCCTTGACCGTGACCGAGATCATGACCGATGGCGGCTGGTATGACTATGACGCCAAGTACAAGCCCGGCGGCTCGTGGCATGTGCTGCCTGCCGACATCCCGCAGGATATCTTTGACCGCTGCATGGACTATGCACTGAAGGCCCATAGTGCCTTGGGGTGTCGGGGTGTCAGCCGCACCGACTACCGCTGGGATGACAGTATGGGTGCGGACGGTCTGTTCCTGTTGGAAACCAACACCCAGCCGGGCATGACACCGACCTCGCTGGTGCCCGAACAGGCCGAGCATTGCGGCATGAGTTTTGGACAGCTTTGCGCCTGGATGGTGGAGGACGCCTCATGCGACCGCTAAGAGCCACCCGTGCCCCCGTCATTCGTCGGACCACGCAGCCGTCCGGCCCTGATGCTGATTTTGCATCGGGCGAACGGCACGATACGCAGCCCAAGCTGCGGCTGGGCGGGGTTAAGCTGTTTGGCCGTAAATCGCAGAGGTTCGATCCGGCGCCATCGCGGCTGAGCTACCGTATACAACGTTGGATGCTGACACCGAGTATTCGGCGCGGGTTGAAGTACGGCCTGCCTGTGTTTGCAGTCTGCGCGGCCACTACGCTCTATTTCAGTGCTGAAGATCGGCGTGAGGCCGTTGTGGCCTATGTCAACGACATCAAGACCTCGATCCAGCAGCGACCAGAATTCATGGTCAATCTTATGGCGATCGACGGGGCAGGCACCAACCTGTCCGAAGATATCCGTGAGGTCGTGCCGCTGGATTTTCCGATCAGTTCCTGGGACCTGGATGCCGAACAGATCCGCGACACGATTACCGGGCTTGATCCGGTTAAATCCGCCACCGTTCGGATCCGCCCCGGCGGTATCTTGCAGGTGGATGTGGTCGAGCGTCAGCCCGTCGTGGTTTGGCGCACGCGCAGCGGTACCGAGTTGCTGGACGAAACCGGCGCACATGTGGAACGAATCGCCTCGCGCAAGGATCATGCGCATCTGCCACTAATTGCAGGTAAAGGCGCGGATGGGCATGTCGACGAGGCACTGCAACTTCTGACAACCGCCCGCAGCCTTGGTGCGCGTGTGCGCGGGTTGGTACGCATAGGCGAGCGCCGCTGGGATTTGGTTCTGGATCGCGGCCAGCGCATCATGTTGCCCACCGAACGTCCCGTGCGCGCGCTGGAGCATGTGTTGGCGGTGAACGAAGTGCAGGACCTGTTGGAACGTGACGTGGCCGTTGTGGACATGCGCCTCGGCCAGCGTCCGACGATACGAATGACCAAAGCCGCCAGCGACGACTGGTGGGGTACTAAAACCGATGTGAGTAGCAGGCAGTAACGACCATGATGACCGATCTTTATCAGTCCCAACGGGCCATGCGGCAGATGCGCAGGCAGGCAATGCAGCGCGGTGTCGTGGCCATTCTGGATGTTGGCAGCTCGAAGATTTCCTGCCTTGTGCTGCGGTTCGACGGTGCTGGTCGTCTGCATGAAGATAGCGGGATCGGGTCACTGGCCGGCCAGACCGGGTTCCGGGTGATCGGCGCGGCGACGACTCGGTCACGCGGGGTGCAATTCGGTGAAGTCACCGCGATGCAGGAAACCGAACGGGCCATTCGAACCGCCCTGCAAGCGGCGCAGAAAATGGCCGAAATTCGTGTCGATCATGTGATCGCCTGTTTCTCTGGCGCGAACCCTCGGTCCTACGGTCTGGATGCGCAGGTCGATCTGGAAGGGCAGGTGGTCAGCGAGGCCGAGGTCGGTCGGGTGCTGAACGCCTGCGATGTCCCTGACTATGGTGCCGGCCGCGAAGTGTTGCACGCGCAGCCTGTGAATTTTGCCTTGGACAACCGCTCGGGTTTGATTGATCCGCGTGGCCAGATGGGGCAGTCGCTGGCCGTCGATATGCATATGCTGACCGTGGATGCGGTTGCGATCCAGAACATCGTGCGCTGCATAAAGCGGTGTGACTTGGAACTGGCAGGGATCGCGAACTCGGCCTATGTGTCGGGGATTTCTGCACTGGTCGAGGATGAGCAAGAGCTGGGCGCGGCCTGTATTGACATGGGTGGCGGCACCACCAGCATGTCTATCTTCATGAAAAAGCACATGATTTTCGCCGATTGCGTGCGCATGGGTGGGGATCACGTGACCAGCGATATCTCGATGGGTCTTGGCGTACCTGCGAATGTGGCCGAACGGATCAAGACCTTCAACGGCGGCGTTCACGCGACCGGGGCGGATGACCGCGACCTGATCGACATCGGTGGCGATACCGGCGATTGGGAACATGACCGCCGCACCGTCAGCCGGGCCGAGTTGATCGGCATCATGCGTCCCCGAGTCGAAGAAATCCTCGAGGAAGTCCGCATTCGTCTGGACGCCGCTGGGTTCGACCATCTGCCTAGCCAACAGATCGTTCTGACCGGTGGCGGTAGTCAGATCATGGGGCTGGATGGGCTGGCAACTCGGATCCTGGGCCAGCGCGTGCGTTTGGGCCGCCCATTGCGCGTACATGGTTTGCCGCAATCGGCGACGGGGCCAGGATTCTCATCCGTGGTGGGGCTCAGCCTGTTTGCGGCGCATCCGCAGGATGAATGGTGGGATTTCGAGATTCCCGTCGATACCTATGCCGCACGCCCGTTCAAACGCGCCGTGCGCTGGTTCCGTGACAATTGGTAAACTCCTGATCGCGGCGCTGGTTGCCGCGATTCCGGCGTCTGTCCGCGCGCAGACCCTGATAACGCCCGAGGCGTTTCTGGATGCAGTGCAAGGCAAGACGGTCCGATTCCATCTTCTGCCCGGCGGTGGCCTGGTCGGCACCGAAGAGTTCCTGAGTCCGAGTCTCTCAGTCTGGCGGATGGAGGGTAGAGGTTGTGTCTACGGTCATATTACCACCCCTGATGGTAAGGTTTGTTTCCTATATGACGACGATCCTGATGGTCTCCCCGTGTGTTGGTGGCCGTTTGTCTACAATGATCGTCTGATGGTGCGTTTGGCGGAAATTACGAACGGTGAAATTCAAGAGGTGCGTAGCATCTCGGACGACAGTCTGAATTGTCCAAGTACTCCTATTGGTTGAAGAATTCCCTTGCGGAGAGGCGTCGAATCCAGCAAGATATCCACAAGGCCCGTCAGAGGCCCTATGCGAGGACCCGAGCAGGTTTCCGCACCCTAAAAAAACGATTCAATCGCAGTCCGCGCAACCGCCTGCGGCCCTCGTGCAGGGGTATGTTTTGTGCTGGATTGAGTTCATTCCGCAACATCTGGCAAACAATACGAAATACCGGCGGATTATGCCTTAATTCCTCCATATTTTGTGGAGTCTGACGATTTTTGGCGTGACCTTTGCGGTTTCGGTCGGTAGGATTGTTTAAGGATAGGTAAGAAAAACACCGCGTTGGCGGAGCATATAAACAGGCGGACAGAAGCATGACATTGAATCTTTCGATGCCCGGGCACGATGAACTGAAGCCTCGGATTACGGTATTTGGCGTAGGCGGCGCAGGTGGTAACGCCGTCAATAATATGATTGAAAAAGAGTTGGATGGCGTGGATTTCGTCGTCGCCAACACTGATGCGCAAGCTTTGCAGCAAAGCCAATCCTCGGCACGCGTGCAGCTTGGCGTGAAAGTCACCGAAGGTCTGGGAGCAGGGGCGCGCCCGACCGTTGGCGCAGCTGCCGCCGAAGAGAGCATCGAGCAGATCGTCGATCATCTGGCAGGCGCGCATATGTGCTTCATCACTGCCGGTATGGGCGGCGGAACCGGTACAGGTGCGGCTCCGATCATCGCGCAGGCCGCGCGTGAGCTGGGCGTTCTGACGGTGGGTGTTGTGACCAAACCCTTCCAGTTCGAAGGGGCCAAGCGGATGCGTCAGGCCGAAGACGGTGTTGAGGCGCTGCAAAAGGTTGTCGACACGCTGATCATTATCCCGAACCAGAACCTGTTCCGTCTAGCGAATGAAAAGACAACATTCACCGAGGCATTCTCGATGGCCGATGACGTTCTGTATCAGGGCGTTAAAGGCGTAACCGACCTGATGGTGCGTCCCGGTTTGATCAACCTCGATTTTGCCGATGTACGCGCCGTGATGGACGAGATGGGCAAGGCGATGATGGGCACCGGCGAGGCCACCGGCGAAGATCGCGCGGTTCAGGCCGCCGAGAAGGCGATTGCCAACCCGCTGCTGGACGAGATCAGCCTCAGGGGTGCCAAAGGCGTGCTGATCAACATCACCGGCTCGCACGACCTGACCCTTTTCGAACTGGACGAAGCCGCCAACCGCATCCGCGAGGAAGTGGACCCCGAGGCCAACATCATCGTCGGCTCGACCCTGGATACCGCGATGGAAGGTGGCATGCGCGTGTCGGTCGTGGCCACTGGCATCGACGCCACTGAGAAATCCGAGGACGTGCCGGTTGCACGCCGTTCGATGTCGGCTCCACTGACCCGCACGGTTTCAGCAGAAGAAGAAGCGGCTGAAGAAGAAGCCCCGGCAGCGGTTGCCGAACCGGTCGAGGCCGAGCCCGTGCGTGAACCGTCGCTGTTCGAGGCGACAGAGGAGCCATCTGAGCCCCGTTTCCAACCTCAGGCTGAACAGGACGATGATGGCCTGCCGCCTCCGGCTTATCAGCCACGTGTCGCCGAATTCGAGCCGACGCCCGAGCCGGTTGAGCCTGCTCCGGAAAGCTATGCGCCGCAGCCTCAGCCTGCAGCAGGCACTCCGTCGCCCGAAGCATTGCAGCGTCTGCAAGCCGCTGTACAGAACGTCCCTACGGGGGATCGCAGCCATATGGCATCGCGTCCGCAGCCCGCTCCGGCGCCGCAATCCGAGGCGGATCGCCCGCGGTTTGGCTTCAACCGTCTGATCGACCGGATGACCGGTCATGCGGCGGATACACCGGCCCAACCGCAGCGTCAGCCGCCCGTGATGCGCCAGTCTGATGCCACGGCGCCGGCCCATGATCAGGCCGATCCCGAGCAGGAACGGATCGAAATTCCGGCCTTCTTGCGCCGTCAAGCCAACTGACCGCGGTAACAAAATGCGTAAAAAGGGTTGCCTAGTGGCGGCCCTTTTTCGTTTCAAAACAACAGCATGCCCCGATGTAAGCAGGGTTTTGCCGATCTGTTACATTCATGTTTCATTCGGTTACAAAGAGTGAGTTGAGCCTTTCGCCTGCGTTCCTTAACTGAATGCCCAACACGGCTAAAGCAGGCCGGACACCACTCACCGAGGCCCACATTGCAACATACGCTCAAATCTCCGATCACGTTTACCGGTGTCGGGCTGCACAGCGGCAAGCCTGCAAACATGGTTCTCAAACCGGCAGCCGCCGGTCATGGCATTTGGTTCAAACGGACGGATATTGATCTGGGCAATGCGCTGATCCCTGCGATTTACGACGTGGTGGAGCGGACCCCGCTGTGTACGCGTCTGGTGAACGAGGCGGGTGTGTCGGTATCGACGGTCGAACATATCATGGCAGCGCTGGCGGGTTGTGGTGTTCACAACGCACTGATCGAGATTGACGGTCCCGAAGTGCCGATCATGGATGGGTCTTCGATCGAATTTGTACGCGGGATCATGACCAAAGGTGTGCGCCGTCAGGCCAGCCCGGTGTTGGCCTATGAGGTGCTCAAGCCCGTTTCTGCCTCGCGTGAGGGGGCCAGTGCGTCGATTGCGCCTGCGGACGGTCTGATCATTGACTTCCACATCGATTTTGAAGATGGCGCCATTGGCCGTCAGACCAAAACGCTGGACATGCGCAACGGATCGTTTGCGCGGGAACTCAGCGATTGCCGCACCTTCTGCCGTCGCATAGATGTTGAAGCGATGCGCGAAAACGGTCTGGCCCTGGGTGGCACGCTAGAAAACGCCGTGGTGGTTCAGGGGAACGAGGTTCTGACGCCGGGCGGGTTCCGTCGCGCAGATGAGGCTGTGCGCCACAAGATGCTGGACGCGTTGGGGGATCTCTACCTCGCGGGCGGTCCGATTCTGGGTCGTTTCACCGGCGACAAGTCCGGCCACTCGTTGACCAACACATTGCTGCGCACCCTCTTCGAGACACCTGGTGCAGTGCGACCGATCCTGTGCACGGCCGAACAAGCCGCGCGTTTGCCCGGTCAGGGCCTGATCTGGGACGAAATCCCGGCTGTCGCCTGATTGGATCAACTCTGCGTACAATTCCGGTGCTGGCTTTACTAAGGCGTTTTGCCCCGGAATTATATGTGCTAAACCAAGCCTAAATCCGGGGTTCGCTCCGACAAGTAATACAACAAGGATAGGCGGAATGGGTGGCACCAGGGCGGCGGTCAGATTCGCGGGCGCGATTCTTCTGACAGCAGTTTTGTCAGCATGTGGCGGCCAAGGGGCCGACCGCAGCCAGAACCTTGAGGGGTTTACCCCCGAGCAAATTTTTACACGCGGTGAGTTTGAGCTGTCGCAGAATCGCTCGGACGATGCGGCGTGGTATTTCTCGGAAGTCGAGCGTCTTTATCCCTATTCGGATTGGGCGAAGCGCGCGCTGATCATGCAGGCGTTCTCGTATCACTCGGACAAGAACTACGAAGAAAGCCGCGCTGCTGCGCAGCGCTTCATCGACTTCTATCCGGCGGATGAAGATGCGGCCTATGCGCAGTACCTTCTGGCGCTTAGCTACTATGATCAGATTGACGAGGTCGGGCGCGATCAGGGTCTGACCTTTCAGGCATTGCAATCTCTGCGCACGGTGATCGAAGTCTATCCGGACAGCGAATACGCGACCTCTGCCGTTCTGAAATTCGATCTGGCCTTTGATCACCTGGCGGGCAAGGAGATGGAGATCGGGCGTTATTATCTACGTCAGGATCACTATACGGCGGCAATCAACAGGTTCCGCGTTGTGGTCGAGGATTTCCAGACCACCTCTCATACCGCCGAGGCGCTTTATCGTCTGATCGAGTCCTACCTGTCCTTGGGGCTGGTGGATGAGGCGCAGTCGGCCGGTGCGATCCTTGGGTTCAACTACCGCTCGTCGGAATGGTATGATGCGGGCTACAAGCTGCTGACATCGCGTGGGCTGAAACCCAGAAGCCTGGGCAACAACTGGCTGAGCCAGATCTACCGCCAGACCGTCAAAGGTGAGTGGTTGTAATCGTCATGACGAACGGCGTGGGACGCTAAGACCCGATGCTGCGCGCCCTTGATATCCGCGACATGCTAATCATCGACCGGTTGGAACTGACCTTCCAACCGGGCCTGAACGCGTTGACCGGTGAAACCGGTGCGGGCAAGTCAATTCTTCTGGATTCGCTGGGCTTTGTGCTGGGCTGGCGCGGTCGCGCCGAATTGGTCCGTCAGGGTGCTGCGCAGGGCGAGGTTGTGGCCGAGTTCGAGCTATCGGACGATCATCCCGCCCACGCCATTCTGGCCGAGGCCGGATTGCCCAGCGGCGAGGAATTGATCCTGCGCCGCGTGAACACCGCCGAGGGGCGCAAGACCGCGTGGGTCAATGACCGCCGCTGCTCGGGCGAGGTGTTACGGGCGTTGTCTGAGACATTGGTTGAGTTGCACGGTCAGCATGATGACCGAGGCCTGTTGAACCCGCGCGGGCATCGGGCGATGCTGGATGACTATGCCGGGGTCGCGGATGATCTGGCCTCGGTTCGTGCGGCCTGGAACGGGATGTCGCGCGCGCGGAAAGCGTTGGCCGAGACCGAGGCTGCCTTGGCCGCTATGCGCGCGGAAGAGGAATTCTTGCGTCACGCCGTGGCAGAGTTAGACAAGCTGGACCCACAACCGGGCGAAGACGCCGAACTGGACGCCCGCCGCCGCATGATGCAGGGAGCCGAGCGCATACGAGACGACGTGGCGCGGGCCTTTGACCTGCTGGGCGGAGACGGGGCTGAAGGCGCCATGTCCGACGCAGTCCGTTGGCTGGAAGGCGTATCCGACAACGCGGGCGGTCAGTTAGAGGAACCCATCGCCGCGCTTGGCCGCGCCCTGATCGAACTGGGCGAGGCGCAGGATGGCGTCAATGTCTGCCTACAAGCTTTGGACTTCAACCCCGCAGAATTGGAGCAGGCCGAGGAGCGTCTGTTCGCCATCCGCGCACTTGGCCGCAAACATGACGTGGCCCCCGATGATCTGGGCGCGTTTGCCGATACGCTACGTGAGCGTCTGCACAAACTGGACGCTGGTGATGCCGATCTGGCTGATCAGCGTGCTGCGGTTGAGGCTGCGCAGGCTGCCTATGACAGGGCTGCGACAGCGCTTAGTAATGCGCGCCGGCAGGCAGCGGGGCAGTTGGATGCGGCTGTGATGGCCGAGCTTGCGCCGCTCAAGATGGAACGAGCGGTGTTTCAGACCGAAATATCTCCCACTGATCTCGGCCCCGAGGGCGCCGACGCAGTGGCCTTTACCGTTGCCACCAACCCCGGCGCACCTTCGGGTCCGCTGAACAAGATCGCCTCGGGTGGAGAGCTCAGCCGCTTCCTGCTGGCGCTCAAGGTCTGTCTGACCGGCGAAGATAGCGCCCGCACGATGATCTTCGATGAAATCGACCGCGGTGTCGGCGGGGCAACTGCCGATGCGGTGGGCCGCCGTCTGGCCTCGCTTGCGCAGGGCGGGCAGGTTCTGGTCGTGACGCACTCGCCTCAAGTAGCTGCGCGTGCGGCACATCACTGGCGGGTTCAAAAACAAGTCACCGAGGGGCAAACTCTGTCGACCGTCATCCCGTTGGCCGACCCGGACCGGGTGGATGAGATCGCCCGCATGGTTGCAGGCGACACCATCACGGACGAGGCGCGCGCCGCCGCGCGTGCCCTGTTGGACGCATAGACCTTCTCACCTGCGCGATCCCGCTTTTATCCGTGCCGCCCGTAGCTTAGTAAGGGGTAGGTACTGATCCCCCGAGGGCACATGAGCCAATCAACCCGCACCGTTTTGCGCAACCAGCTGCATCAGGCTTTGGCCGCCATAAAGGATGCATGGCGGGTGATGCGGCGGCGCGGACCCAGCCAGTTTCAGTTCTGGCTTATCGCGCTTGTGATCGGGATCGCAGCCGGGTTCATGGCGCTTGGATTTCGCAAGGCGATCCGCGCGTTGCAAGCTTGGGTCTATGATACGGAAAACATCCTACTACTCCACAGCCACGCCGAGATGTTGCCTTGGTTCATGATCCTGATCACCCCCATTGTCGGGGGTCTAATCGTGGGGATCATCCTGCACAGGTTCACCGATGACGGGAGGGTGCGCTCGGTCGCGGACGTGATCGAAGGAGCGGCGCTGACCGATGGTCGGGTCGAGCGGAAGGCCGGAGTCGCGTCTCTGTTTGCCTCGCTGATCACGCTTAGCACTGGTGGCTCGTCAGGGCGAGAAGGGCCAGTTGTGCACATGGCCGGGGTGATCTCGACCTGGGTCAGTAATCGTATCCATGCCGACGGGATCACCGGTCGTGACCTGCTGGGCTGCGCGGTGGCGGCGGCGGTTTCAGCCAGCTTCAACTCACCCATCGCCGGCGCATTGTTTGCGCTCGAGGTCGTGCTGCGGCACTTTGCTGTGCATGCGTTTGCGCCCATCGTGATTGCTTCGGTTGCGGGGACGGTGATCAACCGGCTGGAATATGGCGACGTGACCGAGTTTACTTTGGACACGCCCGGAACGCTGCAATTCTATGTGGAACTGCCCGCCTTTTTGATCCTGGGCCTTGTGTGCGGGCTGGTGGCGTTGCTGCTGATGCGATCGATCTTTTTCGCTGAGGATATCGGCAACCATATCCAAAACCGCCTATCCCTTCCGGGATGGCTGCGCCCTGCGGTGTCCGGGGCGATGCTGGGTCTGATTGCGATCTGGTTTCCCCATATCATTGGCGTTGGATATGAGACCACGATCCGCGCTTTGGCCGGGGATCTGACTTTGTCTGCCGCGATCCTGTTTGCCGTTATCAAAACTGTCGCCTTGGCGATCACAATGGGCGGACGTATGGGTGGAGGGGTCTTTTCGCCCTCTTTGATGGTAGGAGCATTAACCGGGTTGGCCTTTGGCTGGATTGCTACGGGGGTGTTGCCGGATGTGTCGGGGACACCGTCGCTTTATGCTTTTGCCGGGATGGGCGCGGTGGCCGCTGCTGTGTTGGGCGCGCCGATCTCGACCACGTTGATTGTGTTTGAATTGACCGGTGAATGGCAGATCGGACTGGCGGTGATGGTCTCGGTCTCGATGTCCACCGCACTGGCCTCGCGCCTTGTGGACCGGTCATTCTTCCTGACACAGTTGGAACGCCGTGACGTGCATCTGGCCGCGGGGCCACAGGCCTATCTGCTGGCGATGCTGCGGGCGGGGGCGGTGATGCGCCCGATTGGCGATCCGCGCTCGATCACCAGGGAAGAGGCGCAGGCGCTGATCCAACAAGGCCTTTGTGTCAAGGCCAGCGCTACGCTTGAGGCGGCGATGCCCTATTTCGACCGGGACGACATTCCCTGTATCCCGGTCGTGATCATTGACGAAGACGGCTGCGAAAACCCGGTCGGCGCGCTGTTCCACATTGATGCGCTGAAAGCCTATAACCGCGCGCTGGCTGCCACGGCGGCCGAGGAACATTCCTAGCCGCGATAGACCGTCGCTGTGTCACCCAGATAATTGTCCCACGCAAACCAGTACGAGATATGTCCGGCCACGCGCGGCAATTCTGTGCCGTCTGGCCCGACCAGCGCCTCTTCGGTCAGGCGCCACTTTCCGCCCTTCTGGTCGACCAGCCCACCATCTGACGCGGTAAAGCGGTTGGACTTGCGCTCATAGGCGCGAACGGCGCGTTTGTCGGGGTTGCCGATCAGCACCAAGGGCCGGTTGGCAATCGCGTCATTGATCACCCGCGTGTTGCTGAACGCATCCAGCGGCCATGCGCGCGCCGCACCGAACTGGCGGATGGCGAAGACATAGTCCTTCTGCCGGTGCAGCGACTGATCGACCAGCGCCGGAAACATCAACTCGGACGAGGCGAAATAGTCGCGATATACCACACCCGACCCATAGTTGCGCCGGTGGCCGGTGCTGAGCGACAGAACCTGGGTCTTGGGATGCGACGCCTTCCAGCTTTGCCATGTGGTGATGACCACAGGGCGCTGTTTCAACTCGATCCCGCTGTCGACCAGAGGGCCGACGACCGGTTTGCCGGTGTATTGGTTCCACAACGAATGGGTCTCGCGGTCAAACATCAGCTTGTTCGAACGGTACAGGAAGCCCGATGAACCAAAGACAAAGGGCTTCCGCCGTCCTTCAACCTGGGTTTCAAACAAGATGCCCGACCCGCAGAGCGTACAATAGGCCAGTGCGACCGGGACGCCTCCGATCACTTCGTTGAACATTTCGTGCCAGCCCATGATGCGCAGCGGATAGGCGCGCTCATCCCCGTTGATCGAAACACCAAAGACCAGATCGCCGTCCTTCAGATAATCCGCATCCGAGGCAGAGATCAGCTTGGGATTGTCCAACGAAGGGATGCCGTCCTTTTGAACACCGCCCCATGTGATTTCTTCCAACCGGATCTTCATCTTGTCGCGTTGCAGATATTCGGGCCGCAGGAAATCGTCGAAATTCTGGTCGATGCCCAGCAACACTTCGCGCTTGAACGGGATAAGCGAGGGGTGAGGCACGACTTGCGGGTTCTTTTCCTGCCAGATCATCCAGTCGAACCAGTCGGTACCAATATCTTCGCCGGTGAGGGTGCGCATGACCTGGGTGATGTCATCGCTGCGGCGACGGCCATAGCGCATGGCGGTCAGGAGGGCGGGCACGACGTCAGGGCTGCCGCGCTCGACCAGAAATTTCATGCTTTTCTCGAAATCCGTGCGACTGCTGTAAAGCGTGGACCGAACCGCGTCCAGCACAGGGTCCGTTTGCGCAGACAGGGCACCGGGCATGGCTGTTGCGGCCCCAAGTAATCCTACAAAATTGCGGCGCGTTATTGACATTGCATCCTCCGGCTGATGATCGCGCGTATTCTGCCTTGCCGCGACCTAAAATGCATTCAACAGGCGCGTGAACCGGGCGTGAGCGGCCGCTTCCTTGATCGAAAACCGGTTTTGTCGGTAAGATTACGGAAAGCGACCCGGTTTCGATTTGAGAAATACAACCTGATTATTTCCGGGTTTTTGGTGAATTGACGACGCAGAAGTTTGCGCCACCTGATACAACTGATCTGATTTTGTGCCTAAACTCATATAGTTGGAGGCAATACGCGAATGAATTTGAAGAACCTCTCTTTGCGGGCCCCCGTGGCCCCTAACGCACACGTGCGTTGGTTCCGCGATAGTGTGTGCAACCCCTGCTTGTTGTCCGGTCCCTTTGCTGGTGCGCGATGAGTAAGTCCACAGTGATCAGCCCCATCGGCAGAAATTTGCTTGTGATCTTGGGCGGTTGCCCGGTTTCTGTTCCGGGCTGTGATTGTGGTTTGCACCGCTGGGGGCAAGCAGATGCGCGTGTTTGATGTTGCCGTCATAGGGGCGGGACCCGCCGCCTACGCCGCGCTGACCGCAATGCGCGGGCAGGCTTTATCTATAGCGGTCATAACCGGAGCAACCAAACGCACCAATGTCGAAGGTCCGCCCAAAATTGTTTCGGTCGCCTATGAGCGCCAACAACCTGCGCACCTGACGGAACGCACCGTTGTGTCCGAGGGAGCACCACCACTGTTTTCTTCAGCCGAGATTGGGGGATTGGCCAATTATTGGGGCAAGCAGTTGCAGCTCTATGACAGCGGTGATCCCTGGGGCGACGGCCCTTTTCTTGAAAGCTGGAAGGATTACAGTGCCGCCTGCGATACGGTGCAGGCCGACCTCGAAATAACTGGCGGTGTCCGGCGAGAGCGTTTGGACAACGGATTTGAAAAAAGCGCTCCACGGTTGTTGACCGGAACCGCGCAGGCACCGGGGTCCGGGCTTGATGCCATGGCCCTGGCATTCAAGGCGCGTCTGAATGAGCTTGAGCAAGCCGAACCTATTGATGGGCGGGTGCATCGGATTGAGGCCCGCGAGGGGCTGGTCTCAATAGAACTGGACGGAGGCAATGTGCTTCAGGCACGCTGTGTCTTTCTGGCGGCAGGTGTGTGGGGCACAGCCAGCTTGCTGATGCGCAGCGTATCGCAACTCGACCGACTAATGTTTCGCGACCACGCGCCCTATACGATCAACTGCTTTCGACTGGATCGCGCTTTGGGCTCGGCCCGCAGCTACGCGGATCGGGGGAATTTCAATGCGCTGACGTTGAAACACAAGGTGGATGGGCGCTGTGATATGTTCGCCTCAGTCTACGCGGTGTCACAGGCGCCGATCAGTTTGTTGACGGCCACTTTCGGACTGGGGCCGCATCTGAGGGGCAAGCGCATCGGTCGCCTGATCGACTTCGTCCAACCCGTTCGGATATGGACCCCCAGAACACAGGTTCAATTGCGCTATGATCTGCACCATACAACGGTCGAAGCTGTTCGACTACCTGACCCTGACGGTGACACGCAGCTGCAGCGCCTGTTGGATTGGCTGTCAGCGCATAGGGTGCGCCACACGCTTGGGACAACTGCACCGGGTCAAGGGTTCCACTACCACGACCTGACTTTCGGCCCGAAAGAAGACCCAGTCGATGATGTGGTGCGATCGGCATTTAGCGGTTTAGTTCGGGTTGTCGACGCCTCATGTTTGCAAAGGATCGGATGCCCTCCGCATACATTGACGTCGATGGCACAAGCTTTTGCACGGGTACGGCACGACCTTCAGGCAAACCAAGCAATGCGGAGGGCGATTTAGCCCGGTCGTCCTAAATTTGTTCGACCTTGACCGACTCGAGGCGATAGAACGCGATGTGATCCTTGATCTCGGCCACGGCTTGGATTGGGTCCTCATAGCTCCAAGCCGCGTTTTCTGTAGTTGAGGACTTATTGACGATCGAGAAATGCGTGGCGTCGCCCTTATGCGGGCAATGGGTGCTTTTGTCCGTGCGGTCCAGAAAGGCCATGGCGATATCGCTGCGGGGGAAGTAGATGACCGGTTCCAAATCACCTTCCAGCAGTTCAAGCGCATTGGTGGTTTCGCCCAAAATGGCACCGCCCGAACGTACGCTCCACTTGCCAGACGCTTTGCTGATGGTGATCTCGGTCATAGATATTCCTTCCCCTTAAGTTGTTTCGGGCCTCTCCTCTGCCCTGTGAGTGTGACAGTCTTGTGTCAGATCGGCGCGGTTGCGGCATCCAACCACAGTTGCGCGGCTGGGCCCAGCCTGGGTCGGATTTTTTCCGTAACGTCGCGGTGATAGGCGTTCAGCCAGTCGCGCTCAGCCGCGCTGAGCATTTCGACCACAATCAACCGACGGTCGATGGGCACAAATGTCAGCGTTCGCCAGTTCAACATCGCCCGCTCGTCGTCGCCACCGGGTAGGGCAGGGGCCTCTTGCACCACCAAGAGGTTTTCGATGCGGATGCCAAAAGCCCCTTCGCGGTAATAGCCCGGCTCGTTTGACAGGATCATGCCCGGCTTCAAGGGCACATGGCTGACGCGCGACAGGCGCTGAGGGCCCTCGTGCACGCTTAGATACGCGCCCACGCCGTGGCCGACGCCATGGTTGAAATCCTGCCCCGCCGCCCACAAGGGCGTTCGCGCCACGCATTCGATATCTCGTCCGGCCAAGCCCACGGGCCAGCGCAGCATCGACATGTCGATCATGCCTTTTAGAACGCGGGTAAAGCAGGCTTTCTCTTCGTTCCCAACCTCGCCAATGGCGATGGTCCGGGTGATATCGGTGGTGCCATCAAGATACTGACCGCCGCTGTCCAGAACCAGAATATGGCCGTTTTCCAGCAGGGTATCGGTTTCTTCGGTCACGCGGTAATGCATGATCGCTCCATTGGGACCGGTGCCCGCGATGGTGTCGAACGAGATATCCTGAAGCGCGTTGTCCTTGCGGCGGTTGTCCTCCAGCCGCGTCACCACCTGCGTTTCGGTCACACTGCCGGGGTGCTGCGTGTCCAGCCAGCACAATGTCTCGACCACGGCAACGGCATCGCGCAAATGCGCCTCGGCGCTGCCCGCGATCTCGGCTGGGTTCTTGCAGGCTTTGGGCAAGGCACAGGGATCGCCAGCATCTATGGCTTTGTCCTGCAATGTATCTGCCACGATCTGCGGCAGCGTTCCCAAATCGACCTGTACCGGCCCCTCCAGCGCGGCAACAGCGTCAAGAAACGCCTCGGGCGCGCGTAGCCGAACCTGAGGCTCCAAGGGCGCAGACAGTTTCTCTGCCGCCATGAACAGATCGACACCTCCATCTGCATGCAAAATGGCAAACCCATGGGCCACGGGGTTATATCCGATATCCGAGCCACGCACGTTCAGCAGCCACATGATCGAATCCGGTAAAGTGATCACGGCTGCCCCACATCCCGCGTCACGCAGTGCGGCGGCCAACCGAGCGATCTTGCTGTCCGAGGTCTCGCCCGCAAATTCAAGCGGGTGCTCCTTGACTGGGTTCATCGGCGGGGCAGGCTGATCGTCCCAAATGCTGTCAACCAGATTGGCAGAACGCACCAGCTCAATCCCGGTACCTGCCAGATCCTTTTGCGCGCCGGCGATCTGAGCCGCCGCGTGCAGCCAGGGATCGAACCCCACCTTGCCACCTTGGGGCAACTGATCCTTCAACCACGCGCTCAGGGTGGTTTCGGGCCAGTTGACCGGAGTATATTCCGGCGCGACCTGTGCCTTGACCTGCGTGCGATAGCGCCCATCGACGAACACCCCGGCGACATCGGTCAACGCAACACAAAACCCGGCCGATCCTGTGAAGCCTGTCAACCACGCCAAACGCTCGTCCCGAGGGGCCACATATTCGCCCTGATGCGCATCCGAGCGAGGGACCAAAAACCCGTCCAATCCAGCCTGAGCCATCTCTGTGCGCAAAGCGGCCAACCGGGGTGGCCCTTGTTCGGGGCGCGCGGTTACGGCAAAGGATTGGAACATTTATTACCTCATCACTTCAGGGCCGTGCCCTTCGATTTATGACAACGACAGGCCAAAGCCGCGTTCAACCGACCTTGCGCATACCCATCACACGGGCGCGCGCCCTTGGGTCATTGTCGAAGAGGGCGGCAAGCTGTTCGGTCATTGCACCGGCAAGCTGTTCGACATCGGTAATCGTGACGGCACGGTCATAATACCGTGTCACGTCATGGCCGATCCCGATGGCCAGCAGTTCGACCATATTGCGCTTTTCCACCATGGCGATTACGTCGCGCAGATGCTTTTCCAGATAGTTCGCCGGGTTCACGCTGAGCGTTGAATCATCAACCGGCGCCCCGTCCGAGATCACCATCAGGATCTTGCGCTGTTCGCGCCGCATCATCATCCGGCGATGGGCCCATTCCAGCGCTTCGCCGTCGATGTTTTCCTTCAGCAGGCCTTCTTTCATCATCAGGCCCAGATTTGGGCGCGCTCGCCGCCAGGGCGCATCAGCCCCCTTGTAGATGATGTGGCGCAGATCGTTCAAACGCCCCGGCTGCTGCGGGCGACCGTCGTTCAACCACGCCTCACGTGCCTGCCCACCCTTCCATGCACGGGTGGTAAAGCCCAGAATCTCGACCTTGACGTTGCAGCGTTCCAGCGTCCGCGCCAGAACATCGGCACAGATCGCAGCGATTGAGATCGGACGCCCGCGCATCGAGCCGGAGTTATCCAGCAGCAACGTCACCACGGTGTCGCGGAACTCGGTGTCCTTTTCCATCTTGAAGCTCAGCGGCGTGGTCGGATTCGCCACCACCCGAGCCAAACGACTGGCGTCCAGAATGCCTTCTTCCAGATCGAATTCCCAACTGCGGTTCTGTTGCGCCTGAAGGCGGCGCTGCAACTTGTTGGCCAGCCGGCTCACTGCGCCCTTTAGCGGCTCTAGCTGTTGATCCAGATAAGCGCGCAACCGTTCCAACTCGGCCGGTTCGGCCAGATCTTCGGCCGCGATCTCCTCGTCATGGGTGTTCAGATAAACCTTATAATCCGGGTCCGCATCCGAAGCTGGCGGTGGCGCCGGGGGCTCCAGCGGAGCCTCCCCTTCGGGCATCTCAGCCTCGTCGCCCATCTCTTCATCAGCCATCTCTTCCATCGAGACCTGGGCCTGCGACTGATCCTGCTGCTCTTCCTGGCTCTGTTCCGGCGTGGCGTCAGCGTCCTGCTCGTCTTGTTCATCCTGACCGGTGCTGTCGGGGTCAGGCTGCTCTTCAGCGTCCTCTTCGGCCTGATCTTCCTGCTCGTCATCCAACTCATCCGGGTCATCGCCCAGCTGGTCACCATAGCCCAGGTCTTTGATCACTTGACGCGCGAATTTGGCAAACTCGGCTTGATCCGAAAGAACCTCACCAATGTTCTCGAGAACGCCACCAGCCTGTTCCTCGATGAACCCGCGCCACAGGTTCATGATGTTTTCCGCCGCCGGAGGCAGATCGCGCCCCGTGGCCAGATGCCGGATCAGATACCCTGCCGCAACCGACAAGGGCGCATCGGCAGGTTGCTTGCATTGGTCATAGCCGCGCCGGATCGCCTCATGCGCGATCTTGACGTCGATATTGCTGGCGGTGCCGGGCATATCGCGCGCGCCCATTGCCTCGCACCGGGCGGTCTCCATTGCTTCGTACAGGTCCCGCGCCATATCCCCCGGAGGCGCATAGCGTGCGTGTGTCGCGTCGTCATGATACCGACGCTGCAAGGCCAAGGCATCCGCCGTGCCGCGTGCCAGCAAGACTTCTTCACGGGTCATGCGGCGGCTGACCTGCGGCAGGCGCATCGCTTCGCCCGACAAGCCCGAGGGGTCAACAGTGTAGGAAACGCTCAACTCCGGATCGTCGGCCATGACCTTGGTGGCCTCGGCCAAGGCCTTCTTGAACGGATCAGCAGGATTGTCGTTCTTCTGCACCATGTTCGGACGCCCTCTATTCTATGCAAACCCAGAGGCAAAAAGCGCAACGGGATCCACCTTCATATGGCCAAAAATATCCCCGCCGGAGGCATTGCGCCGGATATGGGCGCAATTCTCAGCTTATCCGACACTGGCAGACGCTGCGCTTTCAGGCAATTCCTCGTCAAAACAACGCTGGTAGAACTCAGCAACGGTCTGACGTTCCAATTCGTCACACTTGTTCAGGAACGAAAGGCGGAACGCGTAGCCAACATTGCGGAAAATCTCGGCGTTTTGGGCCCAGTTAATCACTGTCCGCGGGCTCATGACCGTGGACAGATCGCCATTCATGAAAGCGGTCCGGGTCAGGTCAGCCACGGTCACCATCTGGCTGACGATCTTGCGGCCTTCGGCGGTGTTGTAATGCGGAGCCTTGGACAAGACGATCATCGTCTCGGCGTCGTGGCTCAAGTAGTTCAGCGTTGCGACCAAAGACCAGCGGTCCATCTGCGCTTGGTTGATCTGTTGGGTGCCGTGGTAAAGACCGGTGGTGTCGCCCAGGCCAACGGTGTTGGCGGTGGCGAACATGCGGAAATAGCGGTGCGGTGTCAGAATCTCGTTCTGGTCCAACAAGGTGAGGCTTCCGTTTGCCTCAAGCACACGCTGAAGTACGAACATGACGTCGGCTCGCCCGGCATCGTATTCGTCGAAGACGATCGCAACCGGGTTGCGCAAAGCCCAGGGCAGGATGCCCTCGCTGAATTCGGTGATCTGAACGCCGTCGCGAAGTTTGATTGCGTCCTTGCCGATCAGGTCGATCCGGCTGATGTGACTGTCGAGGTTGACCCGCACTGCAGGCCAGTTCAGGCGTGCAGCGACCTGTTCAATATGGGTCGACTTACCTGTACCGTGATAGCCTTGGATCATCACCCGGCGGTTATGGGTAAAACCTGCCAAAATCGCGAGGGTCGTGTCGGGATCAAACTTGTAAGTCGAGTCAATCTCGGGAACCCGTTCGGTTGTTTCGTAAAAGCGTTTGACCTGCATATCGGTGTCGATGCCGAACACTTCGCGGACCGAAATCTCTTCTGAAGGATGTGCATTTGCGTCAATCGGCCAATCCATGCCTGTCGTCCTTATCTTGATACCTCAGCCTCGCGCGGGCTTTCGAACCTGTGTGTGGTGCAACATATTCCGTGGAAGGGCAAGGAAAAGCCGCTCGGTTCGTGTGTCCTGCTGGATTTTCCCCAAAAAACGTCGTGATACCCAAATGCACAGATTTCGATTCAAGCCCATGCAATAGGCTGAACGGCTGTTGGAATGCCGAAGATCGGGGCCTTACTCTCCAGTTTTTGTTTGCCTCAATTCGATGCAGGATCACATTGCTATGTTGTGATATGATTGGCATACTAACCTTATGTTTGGGCAAAACTTGTGTCCGTTGTTGTGTTTAGCGGTAAAGATCTAGATGGCGCTTTCGATAATCGGCCCTTCTTCGCTTTCGATTCCCAGTGGATCGTCCACTGTGATGCAGCAATATTTTGCGACGAAATCTGGAGCATCCTGGAGTGTGGTCGTTTCTGGGACCGGTGGATTAGACCCGATGGATTACACCGTTTCGATTTCATCAAGCGGAGTTTTGACTGTCGAGCTAACCGAAGGGGCCGTTATCCCACCGAACACGTCACTCACTCTTGAAATATTCGCTTCGACAGGACCCGGAAATGGAAACAACGACTCGCTCATTGTCACAGTTGCGCTGCCGGCAGGTACAGTTCCCTGTTTCGTAAAAGGCACTTTGATTGAGACCGAACATGGTCCTTGTCTCGTCGAAGACCTTGTTGTTGGGGACAAAGTCCGAACATCAAGCGGTGAACTATTGCCCATAGTATGGATTGGCCAAAAAACCCTTGGCGCGGAAGTATTGAAACGAACCCCCCATATGCGCCCGGTTTGCATTCAAGAAGGATCATTCGGAGACGGCTTACCGAACCGCGACTTGTACGTCTCACCACAGCATCGCATTGTTTTGGAGGGATGGCGTGCTGAACTGCTTTACGGAGAACCTCAGGTATTCGCAGCGGCCATTCATCTGGTCAACGACAAGACCATACGTCAGGTGCACTTGGATGAGCCTGTTACGTACTTTCACGTCGCATGTAGTCGCCACACGATCCTGACATCGAACGGTTTGCCAACAGAAAGCCTGTTTCTGGGCGAAATCGCTTTAATGTCATTCGATCGTGAAGACGTGCAGGAACTGGTGTCGCTGTTCCCAGAACTCCGTAGTGATGCTTTCGGATGGAAGCAAACGCGCATACGCTGCTTGAAACGTCAGGAAGCACAAGCGTTAAAGGCGTCTCTAAGTGCATAGAGGCGTTACTTGAAATTCCGGCTGTCCTTGATCTGATCCCAGGCCCAGACGACCTCTTGCAACTGTTCTTCCTGGCTGCGGTCACCACCGTTCATGTCGGGGTGCAGCACCTTGATCAGTTTCTTGTAGGCTTTACGCACTTCGGCCTTGGACCAGCTGTCATTGGCTTCAAGGATTTCAATCGCGCGGCGCTCGGTCGGGGGTAGGCGGCGGCCACCTGTGCCCGCCGTGCGGCCCTTGTTCTGCGTGCCATTTGCGCCCAGAACCTGATGCGGGTCTTCGATGCCCAGACGGGCCCAGGCACGCGCCTCGGGGTCGCCCATGGGTTTGGTTTCACGCTCCCAAACCTTGTCCTTCGAGCGTTGCGCGTTCATCTCGGCTTCAGTCGTGCCGTCGAAGAAATTCCATTTCTGGTTATATTCGCGCACGTGCTGCTGGCAGAACCAGAAGAAATCGTCCAGCACATCCGGCGCTTTGGGCGCGCGAAACTTGCCCGCCTCTTCACAACCTTCATGATCGCAGATTCGGACTGAGGTCTCAGACGCGCCCGACATCCCCCGACGCCCGCGCGGGTTCTTTTTCTTGGCGCTGGAGACGGACATATCGAATCCGAAAGGGTCTGATTTCGTCATGCTGTGATCCTTAAGAACGCATCTTCTCGACTCGGAGGCAGCAGTTTAGTCTAAGCAGCCGAAAGTAGAAGAGGGGAGGCGGTAAAATTTTTGCCGCTGAGCATAAAAATGACCGTGACCGACGAAATCCGCACCGCCTTGCAATCCGCCTTTGACCCGCATGAGCTGGAGGTGGTGGATGACAGTGAAAGCCACCGGGGCCATGCGGGCTTTCAGGAAGGCGGCGAGAGCCATTTCAACGTCCGCATCCGCGCCGCCGCGTTCGAAGGCCAATCCCGCGTCGCCCGCCACCGCGCCGTTCACAAGGCGCTGGGGGACATCGTGCCGCGTATCCATGCGTTGGCGCTGGATATCGGGGTGTGAAAGCGCCAAGATGGCGGAAACCGAGGTGAACATGGACGGATCGCAAACAAAAGTGACACTCGAATCCGCTCTGACCTGCCCGTCCTGCGGGCATGTCGAGACGGAAACCATGCCCACAGATGCGTGCCAGTGGTTCTATGAATGCAAGTCCTGTCAGACAGTGCTGAAACCTCTGAACGGCGACTGTTGCGTCTTTTGTTCGTACGCGACAGTGCCTTGCCCACCGATCCAAGAGGGCAATTCCTGCTGCGCTTAGGCCTTCGGTTCAGAGTTTTCCTGCGGCTCGGGAACGGCTTCTGAGCCTTTCAACGACAGCGGCGGCTCTTTCACCTCTTCCGCAATCGGGGCCGGGACCACGACCATTTCGGGGCCCGGAACAGGCTGGGCCAAGGGGACGCCTTCGGGTGTTTCCGTCGGGCCGCGGGTAGAGACGAAACTTGGTTCGATTTCGCGCCGGAACACCAGAACATTGCGCCAGTTCACGGTTGAGCCAGTCAGACCCGTTCGTTCCTCGCTGGGCAGTAATTCCGCACGCTGATATTCCCAGCCGTCCTGCCCCATCTGGTTGAGCACCTGTTCGACCGAGGCCGCAAACCGGTCCTCGGCGGTTTTGGCCCCTTTGGCCTTGCCGCTTTTCTGCGGGGCGGGGACGACTTTGTATTCGTAGCGCGGCATCGGATCTTCCTACCTGTTCGTTCCCGGCAATCTAGCATTTTGAGGCCATTGGGAAAGTCTCCTTCGCGTGGTGCCCGGCTTGTGTTGCCCGGACACAGCGCAAAAGAAAGGCGGCAGTGGGTATGCCCTCTGCCGCCCTTTCATCAATTTCTGTAGATTTAACCGCCCAGCTTCTTGGCAACCAGCTCGTTCACGGCTTTGGGGTTGGCTTTGCCGCCGGTGGCTTTCATCACCTGACCAACGAACCAGCCCGCCAGTTTCGGGTTCACCTTGGCCTTTTCAACCTGCGCGGGGTTGGCGGCGATGATCTCGTCCAAAGCAGCCTCGATCGCACCGGTATCGGTGACTTGCTTCATACCGCGTTCTTCCACGATCTGCGCGGGGTCGCCGCCTTCGGTATAAACGATCTCGAAAAGATCCTTGGCGATCTTGCCCGAGATGGCATCCGATGAAATCAGATCAATGATCCCACCCAACTGCGCCGGAGACACCGGGCTGTCGGTGATGTCGTGATCTTCTTTTTTCAGGCGGCCAAACAGTTCGTTGATAACCCAGTTCGCGGCCAGCTTGCCGTTGCGGCCTTTTGCGACCTCTTCGAAATAGGCGGCGCTTTCCACTTCGGCGGTCAGGACAGAGGCGTCGTAGTCGGTCAGGCCGAATGCCTCAATGAACCGCGCCTTTTTGGCGTCGGGCAGTTCGGGCAATTTGGCGGCAATGTCGTCGACCCAGCCTTGTTCAATTTCCAGTGGCAGCAGGTCGGGATCGGGGAAATAGCGGTAATCATGCGCCTCTTCCTTGGACCGCATCGAGCGTGTCTCACCCTTGTCCGGGTCATAGAGGCGGGTTTCCTGCTCTACTTCCCCACCAGCTTCAACGATGGCGATCTGACGACGGGCTTCGACCTCAATCGCTTGCTGGATAAAACGCATCGAGTTCATGTTCTTGATCTCGCACCGCGTGCCCAGATGCGAGAAGTCCTGCGTTTCCTGATACTTCTCATACGCGCCCGGCAAACAGATCGAGACGTTCACGTCCGCCCGCAGGTTGCCGTTCTGCATGTTGCCGTCGCAGGTGCCCAGATAACGCATTATCTGGCGCAGCTTGGCGATATAGGCGGCGGCCTCTTCGGGGCCACGGATGTCGGGGCGCGACACGATCTCCATCAGGCAGACGCCCGTCCGGTTCAGATCGACAAAGGACATATGCGGGTCCATGTCATGGATGGATTTGCCCGCGTCCTGCTCCATATGGATGCGTTCGATGCGGACCTTTCGCGCGGTGCCGTCGCCCATTTCGACCAGCACTTCGCCTTCTCCCACGATGGGGTGGTACAGCTGGGAAATCTGGTAGCCCTGCGGCAGGTCGGGGTAGAAATAGTTCTTGCGGTCAAAGGCTGATTTCAGATTGATATCCGCCTTCAGACCCAGCCCGGTGCGCACCGCTTGTTCAACGCAATATTCGTTGATGACCGGCAGCATTCCAGGCATCGCCGCGTCCACGAAGGCCACGTTTGAATTGGGTTCGGCTCCGAATTGTGTCGATGCGCCCGAGAAAAGCTTGGCGTTGGATGAGACCTGAGCGTGCACCTCCATCCCGATGACCAGCTCCCAATCGTGCTTGGCCCCGGCAATAGTTTTGATTTTGGGCATTTCATATGTCAGGTCGAGCATGGCGCGCCTCTATTTCCGCAGAAGTCTAAGCCTGCGTATTAGGCGTGCCACGCCAAAGGGGCAAGGGGGAATCAGTGGCTGGACAGGCGCGGGCCCGAGGGGGTGAAGGTCACATCCATGCCCTTGCGCAGTTCTTCGCTGAAAAGGTTGCCAATCGCACGCAGCGCGTCACGGTGGCCGCGTGCGGCAAACCGCTCGGTCGAGTTGATGCGCACAGCGTTGTTGAACCCGTTTGCGGCATGGGCCCAGACCAGCGGGTGCAGCTCGGTCAGGTGGTCAAGGATCAGCCAGTTCGCAGCCTCGTGGATTTGCGCGCGTACGGCGTCGGCTTGGGCGTTCTGGCCCTGACCTTTTTTGATCGTGATGGCGCAATAGGCGGCCAGCATGTTGACCATTTCCTGATCGGGGCGGTGGCGCAGAATGTCGCGAAGACCTTGCAGGAAATATTCGACATCCAACCGTGCACAGGCTTCGTCATCCAAGACGATGGCGTCGAATTGGGCCCAGGTATACCCGCCTGCGCCCCAGATATCATGGGTGCGGGCGGCATTGCGCAGGGCTTGCACCTCAAGCTCTTCGTAGCTGCCGAACCAGCGCGGCAGCAGATGCGTGCCCATAGCGCGCATGTGGCGCTGGTTATGCGGGTCCAGCGTGATCAGGCGTTCGTATTTTTCGGCCACGCGGACGCGCGTCTTGCGCTGCCCCGCCAGCAGAGCGCAATCGGCAGCTGCGACAAGGGGGCTGTCCGGCGCCGCTTCGCGACAAGCAGGCAGGATGGCCGCAGCCCGGTCGAAATGCGCAGCACAGCGCGATTGATGCAGCGGCGGCAGTTTGGCCTCGGTGGCCGTGCCACGCCACGCCCATGCGATGTCGATATGCGCCAGCGCAACCACCAGCGCGATCATCGGATCACCGGCGTTTTCGCGCATTTCGTCTTCCAACTCTGAGATACCGCCCAGCAGGTCATAGTCCCGCACTTCTTTCAGGTCGGACAGGGCATGTTCGACGGCCAGAACCACATCTGCCCGGGCCCCGAAGGCCAGCAGATCGGCGATCGGCATCCCGTCCGGGGCAGACGTGCGCGCCTCATCCGCTGCTTTCATTTCCTGCGACAAAACCGTCCACAGGCCCTGACGCGCCAGATGGCGGCCCCGCTCGATCGCATCGCGACCAGCGATGTCGTCCTCGCGGGCATCGGCCAGCGGGATGTTCACTTGCCCCCGATTCGGGAACACGGATGCGACATCTGCTGACAGATGCAAATCTGCTGGCATTTCGGGGACAAGGGCGCTTGGCGCAGTGGATCGGAAAAACCGCAACATGGTGAAACTCGGTAACTGTAAAAACTGGCAACCGCTGAACTGTCGCCGCGAATTGATTCAAATTCAAGATTTTGGGCCTGTTTTGCCCATAATTTGGGAACAATTAGGTCTTGAGATGGGGATTATGCCTAGAAAACCGTAAAGTGATGACGCTTTACCCGAAGCCCCGCTTGCTGCAAAAGCCGCTCGAATTCCCGGTGCGGAGGGGTCGATTCATCGGGCAGGCGAATCTTTTTCTCGGACCTAAGCACAAGTGAAACGCGCACGCTGAAGTCCCAGCGGGTGTCCATGCGCACGTGGTCGATATCGGCCAGATTGACCTCGGCCTGACGCGCGCCGGTGAACCAGCTGATCCGGTCCGGACCCAAGGTCAGACCGGCGCTGGTGCCGCGCGCAATATCCCACAGCGCGGGCATGGTGGTCAGCGCCAACAGCGCCATCAGCCACCACGCCGCATCAAACAGGATCACCAGGGCAATCAGTGCCCCATACACGCAGAGCAGGATCGCCAAAACGCTTGGCGTCCTGTTCTGACGTGTGAACGTGTAAGGCGTCATGCGCCCAGAATGCGCGAGACCATCTCGGTCGTGTCCCGCGACAGATCGGGTGTTTCTGCGATGCGGGTTAACTGCGCGCGGATCAGAGCCTGACGGTCGGTGTCATAGCGTTTCCACGTTTGGAAGGCCGAGCACATCCGTGCCGTCGTCTGCGGGTTCACCGGGTCCAGTTTGATCAACCAGTCCGCCAGCAAGGCATAACCCGCCCCATCTGCTCGGTGGAATCCGGCATGGTTCATCGCCAACGCTCCCATGACGGCGCGGAAGCGGTTGGGGTTTTTCCAGTTGAAATCCGGATGCTCTGTCAGGTTGCGCGCCACATCCGCCGTCGCCTCTGGTGCCGCCATCGAGACTTGCAGTCCAAACCACTTGTCCATCACCAGCCGGTCATGTTGCCACTGGTCATAGAATGCGGCCAGCTCAGCCTGTCCCTTGCCTGCGCGCAGAAGGCAGGACAGGGCCGTCAGTTGCAGGGTCATATTGTCGGCGGCTTTGTATTCCTCGGCGGCCTTGGCACCTCCGTCCAGTCGTGAGGTCAACGCCAAAGCGGCCCCGCCCAAGGCGCGTTTGCCCGATTGATCGGCATCCGGGCTGTACGGAGCATCAATCACGGTCTCGCTGTGCAAACGCGGCAGCAGGTCCTGTACGTGCTGTGCAGTGACCTGCCGCAGCGTCTCGACGGCGGTCCAGATCGCCATCGGATCAGGCGTATCGCCATTCTCGTGCAAGGCAGCCGCCAATTCCGATTGCGTCGGCAGGCCCAGCATCAGTGCGCGATAGGCCGGGTCCAAGTCACCATCGCGCAGCACAGCCAGAAGGCCATCCAGATAGTCCGCATCAGGGGCCGCGTCGGATCGGATCATGTTCAACAGCGTGTCTTCGGCCAGCGAGCGCCCGGCTTGCCAGCGGTTGAACGCGTCGGTGTCATGGGCCAGCAGAAAGGCGCGTTCGGCGTTGCTTTGATCCTGTTCCAGAATAACCGGGGCCGAGAAATCCCTCAGCACTGAGGCTGTCGGTTTGGCTGCCAGCCCGGTGAAGGTAAAGCTCTGGCTGGTCTCGGTCAGTTCCAGCACCTCAGTCGCACGGACCTCATCGCCATTCGGGCCCAGAAGGCCAACGGCTACCGGGATCACCTGCGGCAGCTTTTCGTCCTGACCCGGCGTGGGCTCGGTGCGCTGCGACAGGGTCAGGGTGTAGGTGCCGTTCGCCCATTCTTCGGCCACCGTCACGCGCGGAGTGCCGGATTGGCTGTACCAGCGTTTGAACTGGCTCAGATCGCGGCTGGTCGTATCCTCGAATACCTTGATCCAGTCTTCGATCGTGCAGGCTTGCCCGTCATGCCGATCGAAATACAAGTCCAGCGCCTTGGCATAGGCTTCATCACCCAACAGCCGCTTCAGCATACCGATGATTTCGGCACCTTTTTCATAAACGGTGGCGGTGTAGAAATTGTTGATCTCCTGAAAACTCTCGGGCCGTACGGGGTGCGAGAGCGGACCGTTATCTTCGGGGAATTGCCGCGCGCGCAGGTCGATGGCGTCGTGGATGCGTTTCACCGGGGCCGAGCGCATGTCGGATGTGAATTGCGCATCGCGGAAGACCGTAAGACCTTCTTTCAGACAAAGCTGGAACCAGTCGCGGCAGGTGATGCGATTGCCGGTCCAGTTGTGGAAATACTCATGCGCGATGATCGCTTCTATCCGCTCAAAATTCATATCGGTCGAGGTCTCGGGGCTGGCCAGCACGGCCGAGGAGTTGAAGATGTTCAGCCCCTTATTCTCCATCGCGCCCATGTTGAAATCATCCACGGCCACAATGTTGAACACGTCCAAATCGTATTCGCGGCCATAAACGTCCTCGTCCCATTTCATAGACTTTTTCAGCGCCTCCATGCCAAAGGCGCATTTGCCCTCGTCACCGGGGCGGACCCAGAGGTTCAGCTCGACATCGCGCCCGGACATGGTGGTGAACTGGCCCGGATGCGAGATCAACTCGCCCGCGACCAGAGCGAACAGATAGGCAGGCTTGGGCCAAGGGTCGGTCCATTCGGCCCAGCCTTCGCCTTTGCCGCTTGGGTTGCCGTTGGACAGCAGCACGGGCAAATCGCCGTTGATGCGCACGGTGAAGGTGGACATCACATCGGGGCGGTCGGGATAATAGGTGATCTTGCGGAACCCTTCCGCCTCGCACTGGGTGCAATACATCCCGTTTGACATATAGAGCCCCTCAAGCGCGGTGTTGTTGCCGGGGTCAATCTCAACCTCGGCCTCCCAGATGAAGGGCGCGTCAGGGGCGGGCGCGGTCAGGCCCTTATCGGTCACCTCGGGCGCGATCTGCACCCCGTCAATGCAGGCGCGGATCAGGGTCAGTTCTTCGCCGTGCAGAAAGAAGGTGCGGTCCGTGGCATCGGGGTTGGGGCGGAAAGCAATGCGCGATGTTACGCGGGTGGCGTGCGCTGCCAGATCGAAGGTTAGATGCACGCTGTCCACAAGATAGCCAAAGGGCGTGTAGTCTTTGAGATAGATCGTCGTAGGGGCAGCGTCGCGCATCGGGGCCTCGCATCGGTTGTAGTTTGAGGCGACGTTATGGTCTGTGGCAATGGGCTGCAAGCCGTGTCGCGGCAGAGGCTTATCCCAGGTAACGCGATTTTGGTAAGATTTTTTTACCAGAACGCAACGGCAGACGTTGCCTATCGGAAACTTACGCTCTAAATGCTGGCGGTATGCAGTGGCGTACATTGGCAGGAGGAACAAAATGACCAGCAGACAGACACGCAGCGGGCTTCAAGTCGACCCAGTTCTGGCCGACTTCATCGAAGGTAGGGCTCTGCCGGGAACCGGTGTCACCGCTCAGACATTCTGGGATGGTCTGTCGCGGATGGTGTCCGAACTTGGGCCCAAGAACCGCGCGTTTCTTGCCAAGCGCGAAGAGATTCAGGGCCAGCTGGACGCATGGCATGTTGACCGTAAAGGTCAGGACCATGACGCCGAAGCCTATCAGGGGTTTCTGCGCGAGATCGGCTATTTGGTCGAAGAAGGTGATGACTTTCAAATCGAAACCGCCAATGTCGATCCTGAGATTGCCTCGATCCCCGGCCCGCAACTGGTCGTGCCGATAACTAATGCCCGGTTTGCGCTGAACGCCGCCAACGCGCGTTGGGGTAGTCTGTATGATGCTCTGTACGGCACGGACGCAATGGGCGATCTGCCCGCCGCGGGAGGGTATGACGAAGCACGCGGTGCGCGTGTGATTGCATGGGCCAAAAGCTTTTTGGATGACGCGGTGCCGCTGGCTGCAGGCTCGTGGGCCGATGTGTCCAATCTGCACGTCGAAGACGGTGCGCTGGTACCCGCGCTGGCCGACGCTTCGGCATTTGTTGGATTTGGCGGTGAGGCCGGGAAGCCCGATTTCGTTCTGCTGAAGAACAACGGGCTGCATGTGAAAATCGTCGTCGATGCCTCTAGTAATATTGGCGCGACCGACCCGGCGGGGATTGCGGATGTACATATGGAATCGGCGCTGTCCACGATTATGGACTGCGAGGACTCGGTCGCCTGTGTGGATGGAGAAGACAAGGTCGTGGCCTATAGCAACTGGCTGGGCCTGATGAAAGGCGATCTGGCTGAGGAGGTGACCAAAGGAGGCACCACCTTTACCCGGAAACTGGCCGATGATCTGACCTATACCACCGCAGGCGGCGAACAGGACGTGCTGAAAGGCCGTTCGCTGATGCTGATCCGCAATGTGGGCCATTTGATGACTAACCCGGCCGTTCTGGATGGTGATGGCAATGAGATCGGTGAGGGCCTGCTGGATGCGCTCTGTACCACGCTGATTGCGATGCATGACCTGCGGCGAGAGGGCGGGAATTCGGTCAAGGGCTCGGTCTATGTGGTCAAGCCCAAGATGCACGGGCCAGCCGAAGTCGCGTTCGCGGTTGAGATTTTCGACATGGTCGAAGACATCCTCGGCCTGCCGCGCAACACCGTCAAGCTGGGTATCATGGATGAGGAACGCCGTACCTCGGCCAACCTCAAGGAATGCATCCGTGCTGCGAAATCGCGTGTGGCCTTTATCAACACTGGTTTCCTGGACCGTACGGGCGATGAGATACATACCTCGATCGAGGCGGGACCGATGCTGCCCAAGGGTGACATGAAGGTGACACCGTGGATTGCGTCTTATGAGGACCGCAATGTCGATATCGGTCTGGCCTGCGGTCTGAAAGGCAAGGCGCAGATCGGTAAGGGCATGTGGGCGATGCCTGACCGGATGGGGGATATGCTGGATCAGAAGATCGGACACCCGAAATCGGGCGCGACCTGCGCCTGGGTGCCGTCCCCAACCGCGGCGACGCTTCATGCAACGCATTACCACAAGGTCGATGTTCTGGCCCGTCAGGACGAACTGGCCGCAGGCGGTGCACGCGGTACACTGGGTGATCTGCTGACCGTGCCGCTGCTGGGCGGCCGCAACCTGAGCGAGGACGAGATCTCCGTCGAGATCGAGAACAACGCGCAGGGTATTCTGGGCTATGTCGTGCGTTGGGTCGATCAGGGCGTAGGCTGTTCGAAAGTGCCGGATATCAACGATATCGGGTTGATGGAGGATCGGGCAACTTGCCGGATTTCATCTCAGGCGCTGGCCAACTGGCTGCATCATGATGTCGTCAGTGAAGAACAGGTGATGGCTGCGATGCAGAAAATGGCGGCCGTGGTGGATCGTCAAAATGAAGGCGACCCCAGCTACCGCCCGATGGCACCCGGCTTCGATGGTGTGGCGTTCCAAGCAGCTTGCGATCTGGTTTTCAAAGGTCGGGTTCAGCCTTCGGGTTACACCGAGCCGGTTCTGCACGCCCGCCGTTTGGAGTTGAAAGCGAGCTTGGGTTGAACGGATAGGGTCGGAACGAGGGGGCTGTCTGCCCCCTCCCGCTCCCCCGAGGATATTGTTAGCCAGATGAAAGGGATCAGGCATGGCTGTTACATTGCGCAAGGCGCGTACGATTGTGCGCAAGGCTTTGGAAAAGGGCCGCGAATTGGAACTGAAACCTCTGTCGGTTGTTGTTCTGGACGCCGGTGGTCATGTGATCGCGTTTGAACGCGAAGATGGTGCCGCGCCGGGTCGTTTTGCGATTGCACAGGGCAAGGCCTATGGCTCGGTCATGCTGGGCATGGCCGGCACCGCGCAGATGGCGCGGGCCGAGGCGCAGGCTTATTTCATGGCTGCTGTTAACGGTGTCTATGGGGGTCAGGTTGTGCCGGTTCCGGGCGGCGTGTTGCTGCGCGACAAGAAAGGCGCCGTGATCGGTGCTGTTGGCGTGACCGGTGACACCTCGGACAATGATGCGATCGCGGCGATGGCCGGGATCGAGGCTGCTGGTCTGACCGGCGAGATCTGATGCATTGGTCAGAGAGTCTGCGGGGTCTCTGACCCTTTGGCGTGTGTGAAGCGCCTGACAAATGGGCATTTGCCCCCATCACAACACCCATGTGCATAGCTGAACAAGTGCCTGCGCTGATACACAGGGGTTGTGCCATTGCGCGCGGCGGGCGTGGCGGCTAGCTTTCCCTGAACACGGAACAAATCAGGAAAGCAGAATGTCTCGACCCATCGTCGGTATCATCGGCAACTCATATTTGATGAACGACCAATACCCGACCCATACGGGTGGGACGATGAATTCGGACGCAGTGGCCAATGTCTCGGACTGTCTGCCGATGCTAATCCCGGCGGACCCGCGCTATGTGTCGGTCGAGGAATTGCTGGAGGTGTGTGACGGGTTTCTGTTGACCGGCGCGCGTCCCAATGTTCACCCCGAGGAATACGGCGAAGCCGCGACGGATGCGCACGGAGAATTTGACCGGGCACGGGATGCAATTGCGCTGCCATTGGTGCGGGCCTGCGTAGAGCGGGGCCAACCGTTCTTTGGCATTTGCCGCGGCTTTCAGGAGGTCAATGTGGCGATGGGCGGGACGCTCTATCCAGAAATCCGCGATCTTCCGGGGCGTATGAATCACCGGATGCCGCCCGATGGCACGTTGGAAGAGAAGTTTGCCCTGCGCCACATCGTGACCCTGTCTGACGGTGGCGTATTTCACCGCCTGATGGGTGCACATGAAGTGATGACGAACTCGCTTCACGGGCAGGGGATCAAAACCGTAGGCCATCGCATCGTTGTTGATGGGTATGCGCCCGATGGTACGCCCGAAGCGATCTATGTGCAGGACGCGCCGGGGTTCACGCTGTCGGTGCAGTGGCATCCGGAGTGGGACGCGGAAAACGACCCGGTCTCGCGCCCGCTGTTCGAGGCGTTCGGGGCAGCCGTGCATGCATGGTCGGAAGGATCAGGTGCGCGGTTGGTTCAACAAAGCGCATAAAATGTACGCCGGTCCGGGAGAGAAGGACCAGACCGGCGCATCGTGATCAAACCAGCAGATTGAACTGATTGATCAGCGGTAGTGCGCGCGCACGCTCGCCCGTCAGGTCGAATAGGGCGTTGCCGAGCGCAGGCATTGAAGGGGGCGTTCCGGGCTCACCCACGCCGCCAAGGTGACGGTTGGTTTCCAGAATGCGCACCTCGGTCGCGGGCGCGTTGTGCATCCGCAGGGCGTCGTAGTCGGGGAAGTTGTATTGCTCGACCTCGCCCTCGGCAAAGGTGATCTCACCCATCACGGCGGCCGACAGACCATAGATCATGCCGCCGAACATCTGGGCCTCGACCGTGCCGGGGTCCAGCGCAAGGCCGACGTCACAGGCGATCCAGGCTTTGGCGATGCGGATGGTGCCGTCTTCGTCAACCACTTCGATCACCTGCGCGACTGGCGTGCCAAAGCTGTAAGTCATCGCGACACCACGCCCGACACCGTCGGGAGTTTTGCCGGTCCAACCCGACATCTCTTTGACCGCTTGTAGTACACCGGCCGAGGGGGCGTGCTCGTCATTCGCCAGTTCCAGCCTGAAATCCAGTGGGTCGCGACCGGCGGCGTGGGCCATTTCGTCCATGAATGTCTCGTGGAAAAACCCGTTATGGCTGTTGCCGACCGAGCGCCAGAACCCTACTGGCACGCTGAGATCCGCAATATGGCCACTGATGCGGTAATTGGGGACGGCGTAGGGCTGGTTGAACAGGCCTTCGACCAGCACCTTGTCGGGTCCGGCACCGGGCAGGCCGGTATAACGCTCAACCGCCTGCTGGGTGCAGGACTGCGCGGCGACCTTGCCGTCGATCAGAACGGCCTGACCGTCCTTGACCGCGCCGCGCATTCGGGCAATCGCGCCGGGACGGTAGTAGTCATGGCGCATGTCTTCTTCGCGGCTCCAAGTGGTCTGGACCGGGACGCCGGGCATGGCCATCGCAACCTTGGTCGCGATTTCAGCAAAGTCCAGCTCTCCGCGCCGGCCAAAGCCGCCGCCCAAATAGGAGGTGTGGATCTCGACCGCGTCCTTGTCCAGGTTGGCGGTGTTTGCTGCACGCGCCAGCAGTAGGGTGGGAGCTTGATTGCCACACCACAGATCCAGCTTGGTGCCGGTGAACAGCGCAGTGGCGTTCATCGGTTCCATCGTGGAATGCGCCAGGTAGGGCACCGTGTATTCGGCGCTGATTTCCGTCGCACCTTCGGGCAGGACATCCACATCGCCATCATCGCGCATTGTCGAGTTCGGAGCGTCGTCGAACGCCTCGGCGATCTTGGCGAACAAACCGTCAGTTTCAGGCGGATAGGGCGCGTCGCCCCAATCCACATCAATGGCCTCGACCGCTTGAATGGCCAACCAGGTGTTGTTGGCGATGACGGCGACACCATTGCCCAGATCGACCACCTGTTCTACACCGGGCATGGTTTTGGCGGCGCGGTCATCAAAGCCGTTCATCACGCCGCCCAGTTTCGGGTTCATCCGGACCGAGGCGAATTTCAAACCCTCAGGGCGCACGTCGATGCCGAACTCGGCGGTGCCGGTGGACTTGCCCAGCACATCAACGCGCGGCAGGTTTCGTCCTAGCAGACGCCAATCCGACGGGTCGCGCAGACCGACATGGGGTGGCTCAATCTGCCCGGCAGCTTCGGCCAGTTCCGTATACGGCAGGCGCGTGCCGTCAGGCGCGATCACCGCACCACCTTCGGTCTTCAGCTGAGTGCGATCAACGCCCAACCGATCCGCCGCCGCCTGTTTCAGCGTTTCGCGCGCGGTGGCCCCGGCTTCGCGCATCCGCTCGAATCCGTCCTTCATCGAGGTCGATCCGCCCGTGACCTGCAGACTGAGGCTGCGGCCAATCACGCCCAAGGCCTCGCCCAGATTGTGCTGGAAATCGGAGATGTCATAGCCCTTGTTCGGCAGCCCTTCGCCCAGCAGAGCGTTGTTGTAATAGGCTGCTGCAGCCGGGCCGTGCAGAACGCGGATATCGTCCAGCTCCACATCCAGCTCTTCTGCGATCAAGGCGGCCCAAGTGGTCATCACGCCCTGTCCCATCTCGGCGCGCGGCGCGAACAGTGTCACACCTTGCTGGTCGATCAGGACAAATGGGCTGAGCGCCGTTTCACCATCGCCGGGTTTCAGCGGGTTGGCGGCGGGGCGACTCACGTAATAGGCACCAAAGGCCACGCCGCCAACAATAGCGGCTGATCCGATCAGGAAGGTGCGGCGCAGGATTTTACCAACAGATGCCATGGCTTACGCCTCCTTCAGTTTGGATGCAGCGTCGTGGATCGCGGCCCGAATGCGGGGATAGGTGCCGCAGCGGCACAAATTGCCCTGCATCGCGTCGTCGATATCCGCATCGGTGGGCGAGGGGTTCTCGGCCAGCAGCGCCGCGGCTTGCATGATCTGGCCCGACTGGCAAAAACCGCATTGAGCGACCTGATGATCCACCCAGGATTGCTGTATGGTGGCCATCGCTTCGGGCGTTCCCAGGCCTTCGATTGTTGCGACGTCGCCCCAGACATCGGACAGGGCAACCTGGCAGGAGCGAACCGCCTCGCCGTCGATATGGACGGTGCATGCGCCACAGGCTGCCACGCCACATCCGTATTTGGTGCCGGTCATGCCCAATTCGTCGCGCAAAACCCACAAAAGGGGCACATCATCGGGCAGGTCCACCTGATGGGAAGTTCCGTTGATCGTCAGATTGGTCGCCATTGCGCTTCCTCTCGGCTTGTCGCTGCGTGGTTATTCTGACATAAATAGGTGAAACTGTCAGATCGTCAACTGACAAAATGAGTTAAAAATGTCAGAAGCTGAATTGAAAGATATTGTTGCCGGAGAAAAGAGCCAGTCCATTCTGGAATCGGCCCTTCAGGCGTTTTCGGCCTATGGGTTCCGAAAAACCTCGATGGATGACATTGCCAAGGGTGCGGGAATGTCACGCCCTGCCGTGTACCAGTATTTCCCGAACAAAGAGACGATTCTGCGCAAGCTGACCCAGCGGTATTATGACCGCAAGATTGCCGCCGTCGCCGAGGCTTTGACAGCCGGGGGGGCAGTGCAACAGATCATCAGCGGCGCGATCGAGGCGCAGACCGATGGGATGGCCGAAATATTGGCGACACCGCACGGACTGGAGTTGCTGGATGTCAGCGTCTCGACCGCTGCCGATCTGGTGACCGAGGGCGAGGCGCAGCTTGTCGCGCTTTACGCGAATTGGCTCGGGCTAGAGGCGGCAAACGGGCGTGTGCATTTGTTCGATGAGCCGTCGGAAACGGCCAAAATGATCACGTCGGCCTTGCGTGGGATCAAGGTCTCGGCCGCAGATTCGCAGGAATTCACCCGTTCCAACGCCAATCTGGCAACCCTTCTTGGCGCCGCGCTTGCGATCACGTAACGCGCTGGCGTTGCTTGTATTCCGGGGTATCCCACAGACGGTTGGTCATGATGTCGGCCAGAATTTCCACGGCACGCGCGACATCCTGTTTGTCGATGTAAAGCGGCGTGAAGCCAAATCGCATGATGTCAGGCGCGCGGAAATCACCGATCACGCCACGGGCAATCAGTGCCTGCATAGCCGCATAGCCTTCGGTGAACCGGAACGAGACCTGGCTACCGCGTTGGTTCGGGTCACGTGGGCTGGCCAGCACCAGTTCGGGGCAGGTGGCCTCGACCCGCGCAATGAACAATTCCGTCAGCTCCACCGATTTTGCGCGTACATCGGCCATGTCCGCCATGTCCCAGATGTCCATCGCTGCCGACAACGCCGTCATCTGGATGATCGGAGGGGTGCCGACACGCATCCGCTCGATCCCACCGCCGGGGCGGTAATCCAGATCAAAGGCAAAGGGTGCTTCATGACCGAGCCAGCCCGACAGGGCTGGGCGCACTCGGTCGGCCAGCCGCGGGGCGACATAGATAAAGGCGGGCGCTCCGGGGCCGCCATTGAGATATTTATAGGTGCAGCCTACCGCGAAATCGGCATTGCAGCCCGACAGGTCTACGGGAATTGCCCCGGCGGAATGGGCCAGATCCCAAACCGTGATCGCGCCGTTGGCATGAGCCAGTTCGCTCAGCGCCTTCATGTCATGCATCCGCCCCGAGCGGTAGTCGACCTCGGTCAGCATCAAGACGGCGACGTCTTCGGTGATGTTGTCGGCCACGTCCTCGGGTGCCACGACGCGCAATTCATAGTCCGGTCCTAACGAGCGTAGAAGACCATCCACCATATACAGATCCGATGGGAAATTGCCGCTATCGGACAGAACCACCTTGCGGTCCGGGCGCAGTTCCAACGCTGAAGCCACGGCTTGGTACACTTTGATGGACAGCGTGTCGCCTGTTACCACCGCGCCGGGTTCCGCGCCGATCAACCGTCCGATACGATCCCCAAGCGCCACGGGCAGCCCCATCCATCCAGCCTTGTTCCAGCCTGTGATCAGCATCTGACCCCATTCCTTGACCAGCATGTCGTTCACCCGGTCACCAGCGGCGCGCGGCAGCGGTCCCAGAGAGTTGCCGTCCAGATAGACAACGCCCTTAGGCAGATCGAACATGGCTTTGGTCGCTTTGAAATCGGTCATGGATGCTCCGGGCTGATGAAAATTCCGTTTCCTGAAGATGGCTAGCGGATGCGCACAGTGCTGTCCATCGGAAGAGGTTGTGAGTCAGGCGGCGTATTACACTGCTGCGACTATCTGGTATTTTGATATTCAGGTCAGAAAGCGATAGACCGTCGGTCGAAAACGACACTCTGGACCTGAGTGACAGCTGGGAAGACGCCGCGAATGCAGAAAATTGATATCCCTCCGATCTGGTTGCTAGCAGCTGCCGGTCTAGCGTGGCTGCAAGCGCAGTTCTTGCCCATGGGATTGTCCTTCAGTGGTTGGTTTACCGATCTTCTCAGTGGCCTTCTGATTGGCGGGGGTGTTATTCTGGCAGTGCTGGCTGTTGTCGAGTTTCGACGGCATAAAACAACGGTTCTTCCGCATCAGGTGCCGACCCAAATGGTGCAGACTGGCATTTTCAAGCGCAGTCGGAACCCAATCTATCTGGGGGATGTTTTGATCCTGACAGGATTGGTCCTGCGGTTCGATGCGGTGCTGTCCCTGGTGCTGATCCCGATTTTCACGTGGCTGTTGGAGCGCCGCTTTATCGTACCGGAAGAAGACCGGTTACGCCGAAAATTTCGTGCGGAATTCGCCCGTTACGAACAGCAGACCCGCCGCTGGGTCTGAGGATCGACGCGTTGTGACACAGCGTAAATTATGCTGCGCTTGCGAAATAATATTGCGCAGGATAGATCAATGTTTGATGAACCATACCGACCACCCGCTCGGGTCTGAGTGAAAATTAGGGGGATACAGCCGGTGAAGATAGGTACACCAAAGGAAATACTGGACGGTGAAAACCGGGTCGCCATGACTCCGGATTCTGCCGTGCAGTTGCAGAAACTGGGCTATGACTGCGCGATTGAGACCGGGGCGGGTGCCGCTGCCGGGTTCTCGGACGCGGTCTATGAGGCCGCAGGCGTTGAGATCGTCAAGACCGCAGCTGCGTTGTGGAAAGGGGTCGATATCGTCGCTAAGGTCCGCCAGCCCACTGAAACCGAGCTGAAGCGCCTGACCAAAGGCAAAACGCTGATTTCGTTCTTCAATCCTGCGGGCAACGAAGACGGGATGGAGCTGGCCAAATCCAAAGGCGCGAACGTGATCGCAATGGAGATGGTGCCGCGTATTTCCCGCGCGCAAAAGATGGACGCGCTGTCCTCGATGGCGAACATCGCGGGCTACCGTGCCGTGATTGAGGCGGGTAACAACTTCGGTCGTTTCTTCACCGGTCAGGTGACGGCTGCGGGTAAAGTACCTCCTGCGAAAGTTCTGATCGTGGGCGCTGGTGTGGCCGGTCTGGCCGCGATCGGTACGTCCACGTCGCTGGGCGCAATCACCTATGCGTTCGACGTGCGCCCCGAAGTGGCCGAGCAGGTCGAGAGCATGGGGGCTGAGTTCGTTTATCTGGACTTTGAAGAGCAGCAGCAGGATGGCGCGGCCACCGGCGGGTATGCCTCTGTCCAGTCCGAGGAATTCCGCAACGCGCAGCTGGCCAAGTTCCGTGAACTTGCCCCCGAGATGGACATCGTGATCACCACCGCGCTGATCCCGAACCGCGAGGCTCCTGAGCTTTGGACCAAGGATATGGTCGAAAGCATGAAACCGGGCTCGGTCATCGTCGATCTCGCGGCGGAAAAGGGCGGCAACTGTAAGCTGACCGTCGCGGATGAGAAGATCGTGACCGACAATGGCGTGACCATCATCGGCTATACCGACTTCCCCAGCCGGATGGCGGCGCAATCGTCGTCTCTGTACGCGACCAACATCCGTCACATGATGACTGACCTGACGCCTGAAAAGGACGGTCAGATCAACCACGACATGGAAGATGACGTGATCCGCGGCTCGACCGTGACCTTTGAGGGTGAGATCACCTTCCCGCCGCCACCGCCCAAGGTGCAGGCCATCGCGGCGCAGAAAAAGCCCGAGGTCAAGGAACTGACCCCGGAAGAGAAAAAGGCGCAGGAGATTGCTGCGTTCAAGGCGCAGACCAAGCAGCAGTTTACCCTGCTGGGTGTGGGCGGCGCGCTGATGCTGTTGGTGGGTCTGGTCGCTCCGGCCAGCTTCATGCAGCACTTCATCGTGTTCGTGCTGGCCGTGTTTGTGGGCTTCCAGGTGATCTGGGGCGTGGCGCACAGCTTGCACACCCCGCTGATGGCGATCACCAACGCGATCTCGTCGATCATCATTGTTGGGGCGCTTATGCAGATCGGATCGGGCTCGTTCCTGGTGATCCTGCTGGCGGCGCTGTCGGTCTTTATGGCCGGGATCAACATCTTCGGCGGCTTTCTTGTCACCCGGCGCATGCTCGCCATGTTCCAGAAATCTTAAGGAGGTCGGGTAGATGATTGGCTTCACTACTGCCGCTTATGTTGTTGCGGCTGTTCTGTTCATCCTGTCTCTGGGCGGGTTGTCGAACCAGGAAAGCGCCAAGCGCGCCGTCTGGTATGGCATTGTTGGTATGGCGCTGGCGGTGTTCGCCACGCTTGTGGGTCCCGGTTCGGGCCTGTGGCTGCTGTCGCTGCTGCTGATTGCAGGCGGCGGTCTGATTGGCTCTTACGTCGCTAAGCGCGTGCAGATGACCGAGATGCCGCAGCTTGTGGCCGCGATGCACAGCCTCGTGGGTCTGGCGGCTGTGTTTGTGGGCTTCAACGCGCATTTTGAGATCGGCAACGTCGCGCAGGTCATGGCGATTGCGGATGCGGCGAACCAAGCGGACCTGTCGGATCTGGGCGCCTTTGCCAAGCTGATCGCCAAGAAGACAGCTGCGGAACTGACCATCCTGCATGTGGAACTGTTCCTGGGCATCTTCATCGGTGCGATCACCTTTACCGGTTCTGTCGTGGCATATGGCAAGTTGGCGGGCAAAGTGACTTCGGCCGCTACCAAGCTGCCCGGCGGTCATGCGCTGAACGCGGCTGCGGCAGGTCTCTCGCTGATCTGCCTGATCTGGTACACCGCCTCGGGTGGTCTGTTCCCGCTGATCCTGATGACACTGGCGGCGCTGTTCATCGGCTATCACCTGATCATGGGTATCGGTGGCGCGGACATGCCGGTGGTTGTATCGATGCTGAACTCGTATTCGGGTTGGGCCGCAGCGGCCATTGGCTTCAGCCTCGGCAACGACCTGCTGATCGTGGTTGGTGCGCTGGTTGGCTCGTCCGGTGCGATCCTCTCCTACATCATGTGTAAGGCGATGAACCGTCACTTTGTCAGCGTGATCCTGGGCGGCTTTGGCGGCACCTCGGGCCCGCAGATGGAAGTTGAGGGCGAGCAGGTGGCCATCGACGCCGATGGCGTTGCCGCAGCTCTGAACGACGCTGACAGCGTGATCATCATTCCTGGCTACGGTATGGCGGTTGCGCAGGCACAGCAGTCTGTTTCCGAACTGGTCCGCAAGCTGCGCGCCAAGGGCAAAGAGGTGCGCTTCGCGATCCACCCCGTTGCCGGCCGTCTGCCGGGTCATATGAACGTGCTGCTGGCTGAAGCCAAAGTGCCGTATGACATCGTGCTGGAGATGGACGAGATCAACGAGGACTTCCCGGAAACGGATGTTGCCATCGTGATCGGGTCGAACGACATCGTGAACCCTGCGGCGCAGGAAGATCCCAACAGCCCCATCGCCGGGATGCCGGTTCTGGAATGCTGGAAGGCCAAGCAGGTCTTTGTGTCCAAGCGCGGTCAGGGTACCGGCTATTCGGGCATCGAAAACCCGCTGTTCTTCAAAGAAAACACCCGCATGTTCTATGGCGACGCCAAGCAGTCGCTGGACAAGCTGCTGCCGATGATCGACTGAGCATCCGGTTCAGGGAAATTGTAAAGGGCGCCTGTTGGCGCCCTTTTCTTTTTTGATGTTGGGGGGCTTTGCCCCCAAGGCCCCCCAGGATATTTTTCGGCCAGATGAAGCAGGCGGGGTTTGCTTTTTTTGGTGTTTGGGGCTGCTAGGTTTCAGGTTGGCAGTTATTTCAACAAGATAGCAGGAATGTATGCGAAGGTATTCTTGTAACTATAAGAAATAAAAAGAGAATTGATGAGAGGCCTGAACATCGTATAGTGCGACGGTGACTTCGGAGCCCGTTATGACCCCCATAGATGATCATCCTTTGCGCTATGCTCTGGCCAATGAATTGCATGCGCGCCCTTTTCCGGTGGCGTCCTCTCCTTGCACGGTAGTGTTTCTGGCGATCAAAAAATCCGAAGCAGCGGTGGCGCGGGATCGGGATGAAGATATCGCGCATCTGATCAATCTGCTGGACCGCCATGGCGCACAGCATCCGCAGCCTGACGCCACGCATTATGCCGGACAGATCGGGCGCCATTGGTTGAAATGGGAGCAACATACGGAATTTGTCACTTACACAGCGATTACGCAAAATGTCAGTGATCGTGCCTTCAATCCAGCCGATTTCGAGGTGTTCCCCCCCGATTGGTTGATGTCCAGCCCCGGTCAGCGTGTGACCTCGGCCATGATCCGTGTGGTCCCGCGGGCGGAGGAGGACGCGGTGCAGGCCGCGCTTGGGGATTGGTTTGAACCTGAAAGCTTGGCTGTGGCGCGGGTGCTGGACGACTCGGCCATTTGTGCCAGTGACTTTCGCATCGACCCGGCTGGACACATGCGCTTTGCGCTGTTTGTCGACGAACAGACAGGGCGGCGCAGGACCGGGCGGATTATTCAACGCCTGTGCGAGATCGAAACCTACAAGGCCATGTCCATGTTAGGCTTTGCAAGGGTGAAGCAGCTGACGCCACGGATCAGTGAGTTGGACGCACAGCTGACCCGGTTGATGGGGCAGATGACTGACAATTCGGCGCACCCCGATGAGCTATTGCCAGATTTGTTGTCGACTTCGATCGAACTGGAGACACTGTCTGCCCGCTGTTCGTTCCGCTTCGGGGCCACGGGGGCATATGAAGCGATTGTCAATCAGCGGATCGAAGTGTTGCGCGAAGAACGGTTCGCGGGGCGGCAGAGTTTCGCGGACTTCATGATGCGCCGCTATGATCCGGCCATTCGGACTGTGAAATCCACCGAACGTCGGTTGCAAGCCTTGTCCGACCGGGCGATCCGCGCCGGAGAGTTGCTGCGAACGCGGGTGGATGTGGAGCGCAGCGCACAAAACCAGGCGTTGCTGGAGAGTATGGATCGCCGGTCCGATCTGGCGCTGCGGTTGCAGCATACGGTCGAAGGGCTGTCGGTGGTTGCGATCAGTTATTATGCAGTCTCGCTAGCCAGTTATTTGCTGTACCCCTTGACCAAGGCTGGGATCAGCAAAGGTATGCTGACCGCTATTGTTACGCTGCCGGTCGTGTTTTTGGTCTGGTACGGGATTCGTCAGATACGCAAGCGGTTGGAATAATCCGCATTTGCTAATCCCGGGAGCGTCTATAGAACGGAAACAGGCAGGGACGTGCGAAGGATTAGAGCGTGATCGGAATATTGGCCGCATGGCGGGCCGTGGCGGCCATGTTCATCTTGAATGGTGCGCTTTTCGGTATCTGGGCCTCGCGCATTCCGGCGGTCCGCGATCGGCTGGATCTGACGCATGAGGCCTTGGGATATGGTCTGCTGTTTATGGCGGCAGGTGCGGTGTGTTCTTTTCCAGTCACGGGGCGTTTGACCGACAGGTTTGGTGCTGTTGCGATTACGCGGGTCATTGCCGTCCTCTATACGTTTTCCCTGATCCTGCTGGCCTTTGCGGGCGGGTTCTGGGCGCTGGCGGCGTTTCTGTTTGTATTCGGGGCCTTTCATGGCTCGATGGATGTGGCGATGAACGCCTGGGCGGCCGAGGTCGAGCAGGCCTATGATAAACCAGTCATGTCCTCGTTTCACGCGATGTGGAGCCTTGGGGCAGGGCTGGGCGCGCTCAGCGGGTATGGCGCTGTGCAGTTGGGTTTGTCTGTCTTACAGCACTTCTTGCTGGCGGGCGGTGTTGTGGTCGCGCTGGCGTTGGCTTTTTCCTGGGTGCGATGGTCGTCGCGGCGGGTTGAGACGTCAGGTGGGGCGGTTTTCGCGTTGCCATCGGGGGCCTTGGTACTGGTGGGGTTCATCGCACTGTGCGGCGCTTTGGGCGAGGGCGCGGTCGCAGATTGGAGCGCGATTTTCCTGCGTGATGTCACCGGAGCAGCAGAAAGCGTCGCTGCGTTGGGATATGCGGTGTTCTCCGTTACGATGGTGGCGTTCCGGCTGGCAGGCGGGTTTGTCATCGCTCGGTTTGGCGCGGTGCCTACGGCACGGTTCGGTGGGGTTTGTGCGGCTTTGGGCGTGATCGGGGTTGTTGCGGCCAACGCGCCGGGACCAGCGCTGGCTGGGTTTGCGTTGATGGGTGTCGGCTATGCGGTGATTATGCCGCTTGCGTTCAGCCGGGCTGCCAATGATGCGACGATCCCACCGGGGCAGGCCATCGCCAGCGTGGCGACGTTGGGCTATGGCGGGTTGTTGATCGGACCTCCGCTTATTGGGTTTTTGGCCGAAATGCTTACATTGCGTTTGGCGTTCATGGCGCTGTTGCCGCTGGCTGTGTTCATTGTGCTGCTATCTGGTGCATTGAAGACAGACAGATAGATTTGGGAGAGAGATATGCCGATCAAAAACCGCTTTGCGGAGTTGCAGACGGAAATTACGGAATGGCGGCGTGACATTCACGAACATCCCGAAATTCTGTTTGAAACGCACCGGACCAGCGCTCTGGTCGCGGAAAAGTTGAAGGCATTTGGGTGTGATGAGGTGGTGACGGGCATTGGCCGAACCGGAGTTGTTGGGATGATCAAAGGCAAGGCTGACACCAGCGGCAAGGTCATAGGGTTGCGGGCGGATATGGATGCGCTGCCGATCCTTGAGGCGACAGGGCTGGACTATGCCTCGAAAACTGAAGGGGCGATGCATGCGTGCGGCCATGACGGGCATACGGCAATGTTGCTGGGGGCGGCCAAATACCTGTCCGAGACGCGGAACTTCGATGGCACTGTTGTGGTGATCTTTCAACCGGCCGAAGAAGGCGGTGGCGGCGGCCGCGAGATGTGTGAAGACGGGATGATGGACCGATGGGGTATTCAAGAGGTCTATGGAATGCACAACTGGCCGGGTCATCCCGTTGGCAGTTTCGCCATCCGGCCCGGTGCGTTTTTCGCGGCCACCGATCAGTTTGATATCGTGTTTGAAGGCAAGGGCGGTCACGCGGCCAAGCCACATGAAACGGTGGATACGACAGTGATGGCCGCACAGGCTGTGTTGGCCTTGCAGACCATCGCCGCGCGGAATGCCGACCCGGTGGATCAGGTGGTGGTGTCAGTCACTTCGTTCGAGACCTCTTCCACTGCGTTCAACGTGATCCCTCAGACGGTCAAGATGCGCGGCACTGTGCGGACTATGAGCACCGCCATGCGCGACTTGGCCGAGAAGCGGATTGGCGAAATCTGCAACGGTGTTGCTGCGACCTTTGGCGGGCGCGTCGATGTCACCTATTACCGGGGCTATCCTGTGATGGTGAACAGCGAGGCGCAAACCGAGTTTGCAGCTGATGTGGCGCGGTCGGTGTCCGGTGCATGCGAAGAGGCACCTTTGGTCATGGGGGGTGAAGATTTTGCGTTTATGCTGGAGGAGCGGCCGGGCGCGTATATTTTGGTGGGCAACGGCGACACGGCAGCGGTGCATCACCCAGAGTATAATTTCAACGATGAAGCGATACCGGCCGGGTGTAGCTGGTGGGCTGAGATTGTTGAACAGAGGATGCCGGCGGCTTGAACGTGCGGGCCGGTGGGGGCTCTGCCCCCACGCCCCCGAGATATTTTTAGCCAGATGAAGTGGGATCCTGACGTTTCAGGTTAAGCTGGGCGCAAAGTGTTTCGACGATGTCGTCCAGTGCGTTTTTTTGAGAGTTTACGCAGGTTTTCGCAGCTTCGCGGGCTGCGTTCAGTTTGGTTGGATCAGACAGCCATTGGGTCACAGTCTTCGTTAACTCTGGTGCTGTTCGTACCTCGGTTACGCCACCTGTTTCGATCAGAGGGGCGAAGGTCTCGGCGAAGTTAAAATAGCCGGGACCGGTGATCACGGCTGCGCCAGCTTGGGCAGGTTCGAACGGATTATGGCCACCGATTTCCCTGAGGGACCCGCCGAGGAACACAATAGGGCAGAGCGCATACCAGGTGCCGGTTTCGCCCAGCGTGTCGGCGACATAGATTTGTGCATCCTGCGCAATGGGTTGCGACGCAGAGCGGAAGGCTGCCGTTAGGTGAGACTGTTGGATCAGCGCGGCGACGTCGCCTCGACGCTCGGGGTGGCGAGGGATCAAGAGGAGCAGCAGGTCGGGCCAGCGGTTCAGCAGTTCGGCATGGGCCGACAGTACGGTTTCCTCTTCTCCGGCGTGGGTCGAACTGGCGATCCAGATGGGGCGTTCACTGATTTGGGTTCGAATTTCCTCAAGTGTGGTGCGGTCCACCGGTAGCGGGTCGGACATCGCTTTGAGGTTCGTGCCCGGTTTCACGCGGGTTTCTGGGGCACCCATAGCAATCAGGTTGCGGGCGGTTTTGTCGTTTTGGGTCAGGAAAAGGGTGAATTGGTCCAGAAGGAAACGCGCTGTTTGGGGCCGTTTTTTCCACCCCTCAACCGATCGATCTGAAAGTCGTGCATTCAGCAGCGCCAGAGGTGTGTCGCGATTGTGGGTTTCGGTGATAAGCCGCGGCCAGATTTCGCTTTCGACAAAGATGGCAGCATCGGGTCGCCAGTGGTTCAGAAAGCGCCGGACCGGGCCAGCTGCGTCCAAGGGCGGGTATTGATGGCGCGTCCGGGGCGGCATACGCTTTTCGATGAGCGCCGCCGATGTGGGTGTTCCTGAGGTGATCAGGAAGCTGGCATCTGGCAGCCTTTCGCCCAGACGTTTGATCAGAGTGATGACCGACAGAGTCTCGCCCACACTGGCGGCGTGAAACCAGATGAGTTGGCCTTTGGGGCGCGGTTGGCTGGCGTGACCCAGTCGCTCATGTTGGCGCAGGGTTGGGACTTCTGCCGCCAGAAGTTTCTTGCGCACCGCGCGCCATACGAAAGGGGCCGCCACAGCAGTCAGGCCGCAATACAAATGGTAAAGCAGCGTCGGACGGCCAGAAGGGGCGGCCATGTCAGCCGCCTGTGTGGCTCATGTGGCGGCTCATTTTGCCATCCACCGACTGGCGGGAATAGTCGAAATCATGCCCCCTGGGCTTGAGGTCGATTGCGGCTCGGATCGCCTCTTCCAGCGGTTGCTCGGTGTCTGGATGGTCGCGCAGCGCACCGCGCAGGTCTGCCATATCCTCTTGCCCGAGGCACATATACAGCTCTCCGGTGCAGGTCAGGCGCACGCGATTGCAGCTTTCGCAGAAATTGTGCGACAGTGGCGTGATGAAGCCGATCTTTTGGCCTGTCTCTTCCAGACGGACATAGCGCGCGGGTCCACCGGTGCGTTCGGCCAGGTCGGACACTGTGTAGTGGTTTTCGTATTCCTTGCGCACATCTTTCAGTGACCAGTATTGGTCCAACCGGTCTTCGTTGCCGATATCCCCCATGGGCATCACCTCGATCCAGGTCAGGTCCATGTCGCGTTCGGCACACCATTTTGTGATCGTGGGGAGCTCTTCTTCGTTGAAGCCTTTCAACGCAACCGCATTGATTTTGATCCGCAACCCGGCCTTTTGCGCCGCATCAATTCCGTTCAGAACTTGCTTGAGACGTCCCCAGCGAGTGATCTGAGCGAATTTGTCCTCGTCCAGCGTATCCAGCGAGATATTCACCCGCCGTACGCCAGCGGCGTAGAGGTCATCGGCAAAGCGATGCAGTTGTGATCCGTTGGTGGTCAGCGTCAGCTCTTTCAACGCGCCGCTGTCCAGATGCCGGGTCATCGCGTTAAAAAACGTCATGATATTGCGGCGTACCAGCGGCTCACCCCCGGTGATCCGTAACTTTTCTACGCCCATGTTCACAAAGGTCGAACACATGCGGTCCAGCTCTTCCAGCGTCAGCAGGTCCTTTTTGGGCAGGAACTTCATGTCCTCGGACATGCAGTAGACACAGCGGAAATCGCAGCGGTCCGTGACGGAGACGCGGAGATAGGTGATGGCGCGAGCGAACGGGTCGATAAGTGGAGCAGTCATGCGACATAGGTAAAGCGCCACCCGCCCTGCGACAAGGGCGAACTGTGCTTTGCGCTGGTACAGATGCGCGCACGGCAGTAGGGTTTGGGCATGAGATATGCGCTTTTGCTATGCTGTATTCTGGTCGCGGGGTGCGATGCAGTCCGATCGACCACGGATCGAGTGTTCAACCGGGGTGAACCGGCTGCCGCACCCGAGCCCGAAGAGGCTGTGGTTGAAGAGGTTGCCGAACCCGAACCGGCCCCAGCAACCGCTGCCGGTTGGATCGGGGCCAAGACCACGATTGCCAGCTTGGGCGATCCGACGACGCCGGGGCGCTGGATGCAGACACCTCTGGTCGAGACGGAATTTACCGGGCGGGTGCTTGTACCCCGTACTGGCGCGCAGGCTTATATCACGCTGGTTCCCGCACCGGGGCCCGAAGGCGGGGGGAGCCGCCTGTCGCTGGACGCGATGCGAGAGCTGTTGTTGCCCTTTGATGAACTGGTCGAGCTAGAAGTCTACTCCAACTGATCTTTCAGGTACTTGCCTGCTTCGCGGCGGGCAAAGGGTTTCATCGCCAGGCCATGCGTTTGCAAAAAGGCGATGACGCGCGGTGCGTCGTGCTTGGACAATTCGCGCAGCCACCACGCGATAGATTTCTGGATGAACCAATCGCGGTCAGGCACATAGCCCGCAGCCCAGCCCAGAATCCGATCCCGGTGTTTCAGGTCGTCTGGTTTGGGATGGTTCTGTTTGGTCCAAGGCAGGGTAGCGACCAAAGCCGCGCGACGGGTCCACATGTGGTCGGATGTCGTCCAGCGTTCGACCTGATCCAACCGCGCAGGATCGGCGGACAGGCGTTTCTGCATTGCCATACAGGCGTGGTCGGCAACGGCCCAGGCGTCGAAATCGGGCAGCCAGCTTTGCAGCAGATCCCAAGCTGCTTCATCTGGCCGGATCCGTGCCTGCGTCAGCAGCTTGGCGGAGGCGATGCGCGCCTCGTGAATATTCGTCTGCCAAAGCGCATCTGACAGAGCGACGCGGTCCGACACATCCAGCTCTCGCCGCCAGCTTTTGGTCAGATCATTCAGAACCGGATTGGGCACTCCCAGATAAGCGCGGTCCACCTTGTGATAGGCGGCGGCCTGCTGCGCGCGCTCGGCATCCGCGTGCGCCTTGATCTGGTCCAGATAGACGGCGGCTTGTATCATTCGACAGTGACGGATTTCGCCAGATTGCGCGGCTGATCCACATCGGTGCCCTTTGCGACCGCCGTGTGATAGGCCAGCAACTGCGCCGGAACCGAATAGAGGATCGGTGCAAGGCTGGGATGGATATGGGGCATGCGAATAGTGCTTTGAACCCCGTCCCTGGCCTCGGCGATGCCGTCATCGTCGGAAACGAGGATCACCTTGCCTTTACGTGCCATTACCTCTTGCATGTTCGACACCGTCTTGTCGAAAATCGCATCGCGCGGAGCCATCACCACGACGGGCATATGCTTGTCGATCAGGGCGATGGGCCCATGTTTCAGCTCACCCGATGCATAACCTTCGGCGTGTATATAACTGATTTCTTTCAGTTTCAGCGCGCCTTCCATCGCCAGTGGAAACATGAGGCCGCGACCCAGAAACAAAACGTCGCGCGCCTCGGACAGGCGTTGGGCAGCGGCGCGGATGGCATCGTTTTGCTCCAGCGCTGTGTTCAGCACAGATGGCAGGCCACGCAAGGCGGCGGCGTGATCAGCCATTTGCTCGGGTGTCAGAGTGCCTCGGTCGGCAGCGGCCTTCAGCGCCAGCATCAGTAGCACGCTGAGCTGACAGGTGAAGGCTTTGGTCGAGGCAACGCCGATCTCGACCCCAGCGTGGATGGGCAGCGCGATGTCGCTTTCCCGCGCGATCGAGCTTTCGGGGACGTTGACGACCGATACGATCCTGTCGGCCTTGCCCTCGCAATAGCGCAGCGCGGCCAGCGTGTCGGCTGTCTCGCCCGACTGGCTGACGAACAAGGCCGCCGTACGACCGGGAATGGGCGGTTCGCGGTAGCGGAACTCGCTGGCGATATCGACCTCGACAGGGATCTTGGCCAGTTGCTCGAACCAGTATTTCGCGGTCAGACAGGCATAAAAAGCGGTGCCGCAGGCGACCATAGTTAGGCGGTCCAGCTTGGTGAAATCCAAATTGCCGGGCAGGGTGATCTCATCCCCGCCCGTGCGCAGATAGGATCGGATCGCCTCGGCCACCACAACGGGTTGTTCGGCGATTTCTTTGGCCATGAAGTGCTTGTGTCCGCCCTTGTCGGCGCGGGATTGGTCGATCTTGATCTGGCGGAGCTCACGATTGACCAACTCACCGGCTTCGTTACGGATCTCCAGCGAGGTGCGGGTCAGCACCGCGCGGTCACCCTCTTCTAGATAGGTGATGCGGTCGGTTAGCGGGGCCAGTGCGATGGCGTCCGAACCTACGTACATCTCGCCATCCCCGTGACCGACGGCCAGCGGAGAGCCCTTGCGCGCCGCCACGATCAAATCGTCCTGACCGTCGAAAAGGAACGCCAGCGCAAAAGCACCCTCAAGCCGGTCGATGGTTTTGAACGCGGCCTCAACCGGTGAGAGGCCAGACTTTAGGTAATGCTCAGCCATCAGAGCCACGGTTTCGGTGTCGGTTTCGGTTACGAAACCCACTCCATGCTCGGCCAGCTCAGCCCGTAGCTCGCGGTAGTTCTCGACTATCCCGTTATGCACCACGGCCACGGGGCCCGCCTGATGCGGGTGCGCATTGGTCACCGAGGGCACGCCGTGTGTGGCCCAGCGGGTATGGCCGATACCCGATTTACCGGGCAGGGGGTCATGTACCAGCAAATCGCTGAGGTTCACCAGCTTGCCTACGGCCCGTCTGCGTCCTAACGCTCCGTTGTTCACGGTCGCAATCCCGGCGCTGTCATAGCCGCGATATTCAAGGCGCTTCAGCGCCTCGACCAGAATTGGGGCGACCTCGTGTTCACCCAATACGCCTACGATACCACACATGGGTCAGGCTCCTTTGTCGCGGCGAGCCTTCTTCGCCTTGAGCATTTCAAAAAGTTTGCGCGCATAGCCGGGTTTGTTGTCCTGCTTGGCCCGTGCTACGGCCAGAGCGTCGGGCTCGACGTCGCGCGTGACCACCGTGCCGGTCGCCGTCATCGCGCCGTCACCCACGGTCACGGGGGCAACCAGCATGGTGTTTGATCCGATGAACACATTCTCACCAATCGTGGTCTTGTGCTTCATCACCCCGTCATAGTTGCAGGTGATCGTACCCGCTCCGATATTTGTTGCCGCACCAACAGAGGCATCCCCGATATAGCTGAGGTGGTTGACCTTAGCCCCTTCGGCGACCTCGGCATTCTTGATTTCGACGAAATTCCCGATGCGCGTGTTCTCGGCCAGTTCAGTGCCGGGGCGCAGGCGGGCATAGGGGCCGACGATAGCTCCGCGGCTGACATGGCAGCCTTCCAGATGCGAAAACGCCCGGATCGTCGCGCCACTTTCGACGGTGACACCGGGGCCAAAGACCACGTTGGGCTCGATCACCGTGTCCCGTCCGATGATCGTATCAGCGGCCAGGTAGACGGTTTCCGGAGCCATCAAGGTTACGCCCAGATCCAGCAGGTCTGCGCGGGCGCGAGCCTGGAATACCGCATCAGCAGCGGCCAGATCTGCGCGCGAGTTGACGCCTAGCGTCTGCGCCTCGTCACAGGCAACAGCGGTGACTTTCAGATCCCGGCTGCGGGCGATCTCGACCACGTCAGTCAGGTAGTATTCCTCGGACGCGTTGTCATTGCCTACCGCGTCGATCAACGAGAGCAAGGTTAGTACGTCACAGGCCAAAATCCCAGAGTTACAGAAGCTTATCGCGCGTTCCTCATCCGAGGCGTCCTTGTATTCTACGATCCGTTCCAGCGTGTCTCCCTGCATGACCAGACGGCCATAGCGGGCGGGATCGGCGGCCTCGAACCCCAGAATGACCAAATCATTCTGTGCGCGTGCCTCGATCATCCGTTCCAGCGTGTCAGGCTGCAAAAACGGCGTGTCACCGTAAAGGACCACCACGTCGCCTTCGAACCCCTCCAGCGCGGCGCGGGCCTGGGCGACGGCATGGGCGGTGCCCAACTGTTCCTCTTGTACGGCAATCTGCGCGGTCTCATCCTCGGCTGTGGCGACCTTGGCAACGGCCTCGGAGCCGTGGCCGGTGATAATCACCGTGCGTTCGGGCGACAGCACGGCCCCGGCGCGCATGGCGTGGACCAGCATCGGAGCTTGCGCGATGGGATGCAGAACTTTGGGGATATCCGAATTCATCCGGGTGCCTTTTCCGGCGGCGAGGATGACAAGGGCGGTGCTCATGAATTCGTTTTCTCTTTGTGTTTTGTTGGCGACCGTTTTATCCGCTGGGGGCAAAGGCGCAAGCGGTTCGGGCATCAAACTAGATTGCCGTTTGCAACACGACGTGGCGAAAACCCGCCGAGGCAGGAGGCTTTATGCGTACCGTAATCTTCGATCTGGATGGAACTTTGGCGGATACATCCGGCGATCTGCTAGAGGCCGCGAACCATTGTTTTCGTCATATGGGCCATGGTGATGTGCTGATCCACGGGCAGGACGCGGGCGTGGCACTTCGGGGTGGTCGGATGATGCTGACCCACGGGTTAAAGCGTGTTGGAGCATTCGAAGAGCAGACCATTTCGGACTATTACCCGATGTTGCTGGAGGCCTACGCGCAGGCCATCGACACCCATACCACCTTCTATCCCGGCGCGTTGGACGCGGTTGAGGCGCTGAAAGCGGCCGGTTACGGCGTGGGCATCTGCACCAACAAGCCCGAGGCGCTGGCGCATCAGTTGCTGTCACAGATGGGAGTGCGGGATCAGTTCGCCGCTCTGGTCGGGGCGGATACGTTGCCCGTGCGCAAACCCGACCCCGAACCGCTGCGCGAGGCTGCGCGGCGGGCAGGTGGTCATCCCGACCTGTGTGTTCTGATCGGCGACTCCGATACCGACCGGAACACGGCAAAGGCGGCGGGCGTGCCTTCGGTTCTGGTTACATTCGGCCCTTCTGGTGACGATATGGCCGCGCTGGAGCCCGAGGCGTTGCTGCATCATTTCGATGATCTGCCCCGCGTGGTCGAGGGGTTGATTGGTGCGGCGGCTTAGTCTCTTGACCCAAGCGGGCGTGAGGACCAGAACAGAGCCATGACCGAGATATTCACTGGCAGCTTCACCCAGCAGGAACCCATCCCCGAAGAGGCGGTCGAGGCCGCGCTCGCTGTACTGCGCCATGGGCGGTTGCACCGTTATAACGTGGTGCCCGGAGAACTGGGCGAAACCGCGCTGCTGGAGCAGGAATTCGCGGCGCAGATGGGGGCGAAATACTGTCTGGCGGTATCCTCGGGCGGATATGCGCTGGCCACGGCCCTGCGCGCAGTTGGGGTGCAGCCGGGTGATCCGGTGCTGACCAATGCTTTCACGCTGGCGCCGGTGCCGGGGTCAATCGCCTCGGTCGGGGCGAGGCCTGTGTTCGTGGGCGTGACCGAAGGGTTGGTGGTTGATCTGGACGATCTTGAAGCCAAGCTGGATCAGGCGCGAGTGCTGATGCTCAGCCATATGCGCGGGCATCTGTGCGACATGGACCGGCTGATGCAGATGTGCGACGCCGCAGGAGTGATCGTGATCGAGGACTGCGCCCATACGATGGGGGCAGCGTGGCGCGGGCAATTGTCGGGGCGGCAGGGGGCCATTGGGTGTTATTCCTGCCAGACCTACAAGCATGTGAACTCGGGTGAGGGCGGCTTGCTGGTCACCGATGATGAGGAACTTGCAGCGAAGGCGACGATGTTGTCGGGCTCGTATATGCTGTACGAACGTCATCTGGCCGCACCGGGGCCAGAGGTGTTTGAGCGGATCAAATATAACACCCCCAATGTCTCGGGCAGGATGGATAACCTGCGGGCGGCGATCCTGCGGCCTCAACTGCGGGATCTGGACCAGCAGGTTTCGCGCTGGAACGAACGCTATGCTGAGATCGAAGATGGTCTGCGCGACACGCCCGGCCTAACTATTGTCGAACGGCCCGAAGGTGAGACCTATGTGGGCTCATCCATTCAATTCCTGTTGCTGGATTGGTCGCCCGAGCGTATCGCCGAGGTGATCCACCGCTGCGCTGCGCGTGGGGTCGAGTTGAAGTGGTTCGGTGGGGCCGAGCCCACTGGTTTTACCTCGCGATACGACAGTTGGCGCTATGCGGATAGTGCGCCTTTGCCTGCCAGTGACCGGGTGCTGGCGGGGATCATGGATATGCGGGTGCCGCTGACATTCTCGCTGGAAGATTGCCGCCTTATTGCGCGGATCATCCGGGCCGAGGTTGGCGCGGTCTATCAATCCTGACCAGCGCTAATGCGCGCGCTGGTCCAGCGGGTGTTTGTTGTTTTTACCCAGACGCTCGACAAACCGTTTTTGCTGTTTGATCTGCGGGATGGTCTGCTGCGAGGTTGACGGGGTGACGGCTGTCAGGCCCGGGAACAGCAGGTGGAGCTCCTCCAACGCCTCGGCAGATAGGGCTGACAGAGACATCGGCGACAGCAACATGCTTTCACTGGGGGCGCCGTTCGCAAATACAATTTCATGGTCATCGAAAAGCAGATGGAAATAAGTCGTCGCACACGCCTGCGCCTCGACTTCTACCTCTGGCAGGGCGGTCAGCCGAATGGCTGAGATCAGAACCTCGCGCGCGCCAAACATACGTTCTGCCACGGGCGACGAGGCCTGCATCCGGTGCTGTCGTGACACCAACAAATCCGTATGCGGCATCCCTTGTCCAAGCGCACCTTTGGCAATGCGGATCGGAAGCAGCTTGGGTTCAGCCGTCATCTCGGCCTTGGAAACATGTCGCCGCCCGACCCATTTCAAAGCTTTGGCCCCCGATTGCGTCATCACCAGATCGCCGGCCTTCAACTGTTCGACGGGGATTTCACCATGTTCTGTGTCGATCAGCGTTCCCTGACAGAAACAGATCAGAAGCGAGATGTTGTCGACAATCGCGCCAAGGCTGTCATCTACGCCGATTTCGGTGAATCGCAGCGTGTATTCACCCGCCTCGGGGAAATCGACGTCTATGGTGATTGTTGTGAAGCTGGCCTCAGTTGGCAGAACGGTCATGGTTGAAATCACGATGCCGTCGCTGTCCACGATTTCGACCGTGAACCCATCGGTGCCCGCGTTACCCAACGAGGCTGTGCGCAATGCTGTATCGAATTCCAAAATACCCGAATGCGCATCGTCCAGCGTAAACGTCTGTTCCAAAACGGTGGTGAAACCCGAGCGGCCATCCAATTCTGAAACCAGGTTCCTTGAACCATTTCCAAGGAAGGCAAACTCGGGGTTGATTTCCACGTCGGTGCCCGACCAGTTCGAGCGGCCGCTGCTGAAATCTCCGTTAATAATCACATTCGTCGGGGCCATGGGATCTGCTTTCTAAATGATTTTCGACTCAACGCATGTCGGCGAGACCCTATTGGCTCAGCGTCGGGACGACAATGTGTTGAAATCGTGAAGATACTCTGAATCCGAGGTTTTTTGAGTGATTGCCCAGGTTCTTGACGTCCGCGCTTGTCCGTGTCAAATTATTTGAACAAGTGTTCATTAATCCAGTTGGAGGAAGTCGGGGATGTTCACGGCCACAATGCAGTTCGATCTGGGTGAAGATGTGAATGCCCTGCGGGAGATGGTTCATCGCTGGGCGCAGGAGCGGGTCAAACCGAAGGCTGCCGAGGTCGACAAATCCAACGCCTTTCCCAATGACTTATGGCGCGAGATGGGTGATCTGGGGATGTTGGGTATTACCGTACCCGAGGAATATGGCGGAGCGGGGATGTCCTATCTGGCCCATACCGTCGCAGTTGAAGAGGTGGCGCGGGCTTCGGCCTCGGTTTCGTTGTCATATGGGGCGCATTCAAATCTATGCGTCAACCAGATCAAGCTGAATGGGACGGACGAACAGAAAGCAAAATACCTGCCGCGACTTGTCTCGGGTGAACATGTTGGCGCGCTGGCCATGTCCGAGGCCGGAGCCGGATCGGATGTTGTGTCAATGAAGCTGCGCGCCGAAAAACGCAACGACCATTACCGGCTGAATGGCAGCAAATACTGGATCACCAATGGGCCGGACGCGGATACTCTGGTCGTCTATGCCAAAACCGACCCGGAGGCGGGATCGCGCGGAATCACCGCTTTTTTGATCGAGAAAAAGATGACCGGGTTTTCGACATCCCCGCATTTCGACAAGCTAGGGATGCGTGGGTCAAACACGGCCGAGCTGATCTTTGAAGATGTCGAGGTTCCGTTCGAAAACGTGTTGGGCGAGGAGGGCAAGGGCGTCGCGGTTTTGATGTCCGGTCTGGATTATGAACGCGTGGTGCTGGCCGGGATCGGCACCGGTATCATGGCTGCCTGTCTTGATGAGATCATGCCCTATCTGGCCGAGCGCAAGCAATTCGGCAAACCTATCGGGTCGTTCCAGCTGATGCAGGGCAAGATCGCCGATATGTATACAGCGATGAACTCGGCGCGGGCCTATGTCTATGAGGTCGCCAAAGCCTGTGATCGGGGGGATGTGACACGGCAGGATGCGGCGGCATGTTGCCTCTATGCGTCCGAGGCGGCGATGACGCAGGCGCATCAGGCGGTGCAGGCGATGGGCGGGGCCGGGTTCCTGTCGGATTCTGCCGTCAGCCGGATTTTCCGCGATGCGAAGCTGATGGAGATCGGTGCAGGCACCAGCGAAATCCGCAGGATGCTGATTGGCCGTGAGTTGATGAGTGAGATGTCGTGACGAAAAACGCCCCGCAACAGGATGCGGGGCGCAGAAGTGTTGGATCAGAAACGATGGACGTAGGAAACGCCAATCAGCCAGGGGTCGATCTCGGCTTCGCCGATATCGGCACCATCAAGCGACACGTCCGAGTCGATGTCGAACCAGCGCACGTTCAGACGTACGGCACCTTGTTCGGTGATGGCGTAGTCCAGACCGGCTTGCAACGCGAGTCCGACCGAGTTGTCCAGCTCAAGATCGCCCAAGGCAGAGCTTTCATCAAAGAAGATCGTGTAGTTGATGCCGGCACCGACATAGGGTTTCCAGGCGGTGCCTGTGTCGAAGTGGTAGTTCAACGACAGGGTGGGCGGCAGATGCTTGAGGCTGCCTGCGTCGACGCTGCCCCCCAGCGTGACTTCATGGCTGAACGGGGTTGCAGCCAGCAGCTCGATGCCCAGATTGTCGCGGACAAAGTATTCAACGGTGAAGATTGCGCTGACGTCGGAATCGACTTCGGCGTCCAGCCCGGCCAGCGTACCGTTATCGGATTTGGGCTCCAGATACCCCGCACCGATACCAACGGTCCAGTCACCCTGGTTCTGAGCAAGAACAGGAGAAGCAAGCGCCACAAGCGCAGTGGAAAGTGTCAAAGCGGCGAGTTTTTTGGTCATTTCATGGCCTCTGAATGTTTTGATGCTTCGGTTTTGCATCAACCGACCCCTGCCAACTCTGATCTGTGTCAAGTTTCTGTGACAGTTGGGGTGCGCGCGAAAAGGAAAAATCTCTTTGAATCAGGAGGTTCAAGCCATGTGTCCCGCTAGAAACATACCAGGTATGCTGGGTGTGGGTGGCTGGGATGTGCCAGACCGACTCAATATGGCGGCCCAATGTCTGGCGCAGCCGCATGATCAGGTTGCAGTCGTTGATCTGACACGCGATGCGCGAAAGGACATAACGTTCCGGGATCTTGCGCGGATGACGGATGGCATTGGGCAGGTTTTGCAACAACGGATCAGGCCCGGTGATCGGGTCGGTGTATTGCTTAGTCAGTCGCCTTGGTGTGCGGCGGCGCATCTGGCGATCTGGAAACTGGGCGCGATCTCGGTGCCTTTGTTCAAGCTGTTCCAACGCGATGCGCTGGCGTCACGCGCGGGCGACGCCGGGGTGCAGGTTGTGCTGACGGATGCCGAGGGGCAGACGCTGCTGAGTGGGTTGGCGGATCCGCTGCGTGTCGACCAAATCGCGCCGTCGGATCAGACGCTACCCTTTGCCGATACCGGCCCCGAGGATCCGGCGGTGCTGATCTATACCTCGGGCACCACTGGCAGCCCCAAGGGCGCGCTGCACGGGCATCGGGTGCTGACCGGCCATCTGCCCGGCGTGTCGATCAGCCATAACCATCTGCGCGACGGCGATTGCCTGTGGACCCCCGCCGACTGGGCGTGGATCGGTGGGCTGTTTGACGTGCTGATGCCAGGTCTGGCGCTGGGCATTCCGGTGGTCGCTGCGCGGCTTGAGAAGTTCACGCCCGAGGCCTGCGCCGATGTGGTCGCGCGCGGCGGGGTGCGCAACGTTTTCTTTCCGCCCACCGCGCTGCGGATGTTGAAAGCGGCGGATCAGGCCATTCCCGGTCTGCGTTCGGTCGCCTCGGGCGGCGAGCCGCTGGGGGCCGAGATGCTGGCCTGGGGGCAGCGGGCGTTTGGTCTGACGATCAACGAATTCTACGGGCAGACCGAATGCAATATGGTCGTGTCCTCCTGCGCCGAGGATTTCCCCGTGCGCCCCGGTTGTATTGGCAAACCGGTGCCGGGGCATGAGGTGGCGGTGATCGACGAGGCTGGCAATCCGACCAGCGACGAGGGCGACGTGGCCATCCGGCGCGGCTCGGCCTCGATGCTGTTGGAGTATTGGAACCGGCCTGAGGCAACAGCTGAGAAGTTTCGGGGCGACTGGCTGATCACCGGCGACCGTGGCGTGTGGGTGGGTGACTATCTGCGCTTCGTGGGGCGCGATGATGACGTGATTACGTCGGCCGGATACCGGATCGGCCCCGCCGAAATCGAGGATTGCCTGCTGACCCACCCGGCAGTGGCGACCGTGGGCGTGGTCGGCAAGCCCGACAAGCTGCGGACCGAGATCGTCAAGGCCTATGTGGTGTTGAAGCCAGGGGCCGAAGCGTCGGGCACTGAGCTGCAGGAGTGGGTCAAGGCTCGTCTGGCGCAGTATTCCTACCCGCGCGAGGTGGCGTTTCTGGAGGAATTACCGATGACGGTGACGGGAAAGGTTATCCGGAAGGAATTGAAGGCGCGGGCTGCTGGGGAGACAGCTGTATGAAACTAGTCAGCCTATTTTTAGTTACCTTGTGCTTTGCATCAAAAGCGAGTGCGCAGAGTACGGAATCCCAATACATTGATGCTCTTGCATGGCTTGACGGATGTTCGGCTTTGTCGAGGGGCGCCCCAATCACTCAGATGCATATGGATACCAAGTGCTTTGAGTGGGGAGTTGGGCATTGCTACTATCCACCCTCTTTAAAGACGGGAATTTCTTGCAAGAATGCGTTTGTCAGGCACCTAGAAATTCGATCGCATGAAATACTTGCAGAGCTCCCGAATGAGATTCCTGCTGTGAATGAGGCGGAAGCCCAGAACTACCTAAACGTTCTATCCCGATCACGCGCAAAGGTTGGGGCAAGCGATTGCACCTCAGGCGGGGAAAACGGTGCCATCCTGACTAGGTGTCACGTGAAAGCGTCGGGGCTTCGATGGGTGGAGGCTCGCAGGTTGGCTAGGTGGGCTGAGCTATCTAAACCGGAAGGTAAAGACCAATGAAGCTAGTATCCAAAGCCATGCCTACCTCTGAGGGCTACAAGGCAAACCGCACCGCCCATCTCGACGCTCTGGCGCACATCTCAGCTGCTGCCGAAGCGGCCCGTATGGGCGGCGGTGAGAAATCCCGCGCGCGGCATGAAGCCCGCGGCAAGATGCTCCCCAGGCGCCGGGTGGCGAACCTGTTGGACGCGGGGTCTCCGTTTCTGGAAGTCGGCGCAACGGCGGCGCATGGGATGTATGGCGATGCCGCGCCTTGTGCCGGGGTGATCGCGGGGATTGGCCGGGTCCAGGGGCGCGAGGTTATGGTGGTGTGCAACGATGCCACCGTGAAGGGCGGCACCTACTATCCAATGAGCGTCAAGAAACACCTGCGGGCACAGGAGATTGCCGAGGAAAACCATCTGCCCTGCATCTATCTGGTCGATAGCGGCGGCGCGAACCTGCCCAATCAGGATGAGGTGTTCCCCGACCGCGATCACTTTGGCCGCATCTTCTACAATCAGGCTCGGATGAGCGCCAAGGGGATTGCTCAGATCGCCGTGGTGATGGGGTCGTGTACGGCGGGTGGGGCTTATGTGCCCGCGATGTCGGATGTGACGATCATCGTCAAGGAACAGGGCACGATCTTTCTGGCCGGGCCGCCTCTGGTCAAGGCCGCGACGGGCGAGGTGGTCAGCGCCGAGGATCTGGGCGGTGGTGACGTACATACCCGCCTGTCCGGAGTGGCGGATTATCTGGCCGAGGATGATGCGCATGCACTGGCTTTGGCGCGCCGAGCCGTAGGGTCGCTGAACCTGCGCAAACCGCAGACGGTGGATTGGGCCAACCCTGAGGACCCGGCCTATGACCCAGAGGAAATTCTCGGGGTTGTGCCTGCCGATCTGCGCACGCCCTATGATATCCGCGAGGTGATTGCGCGGCTGGTCGATGGCTCGCGCTTCGATGAGTTCAAGCCGCGCTTCGGGGAAACGCTGGTAACCGGCTTTGCTCATGTTAAAGGCTGCCCGGTTGGGATCATCGCCAATAACGGCGTGCTGTTTTCCGAGGCGGCGCAGAAGGGCGCGCATTTTGTCGAGCTGTGTTCTCAGCGTCGCATCCCGCTGGTGTTCCTGCAGAACATTACCGGGTTTATGGTCGGCCGCAAATACGAGAACGAGGGCATCGCGCGGCACGGGGCCAAGATGGTGACGGCGGTGGCGACGACCTCGGTGCCGAAGGTCACAATGTTGGTGGGAGGCTCGTTCGGCGCGGGGAACTACGGCATGGCAGGGCGGGCGTATCAGCCGCGTTTTCTGTGGACCTGGCCGAATTCCCGGATTTCGGTGATGGGCGGCGAGCAGGCCGCAGGCGTTCTGGCCACCGTGAAACGCGACGGGATCGAGCGGCAGGGCGGTACCTGGTCGGCCGAGGAAGAGGCTGAATTCAAACGCCCGACCTTAGACATGTTCGAAGAGCAATCGCACCCGCTGTATGCCTCGGCGCGGCTCTGGGATGACGGCATCATCGACCCGCGCAAATCGCGCGATGTGTTGGCCTTGTCGCTGAGTGCGGCGTTGAATGCTCCGATCGAGGAGACACGCTTTGGCGTGTTCAGGATGTAAAATGGTCGATCTGGAAAAACTGAAATCACGCTACCCCGGCGCGCAGACCTTCAAGTTCGGAGACAATGCAACGCTAAGCGCCGAGTTGTTGGCGTTGGTGCGCGCAGGAAAGAAAACCGCGACCTGCGGCGCGTTGCGGGATTACCCCGAGGGCAGTGCGGACACGCCGGTTGTAGGGCGCAGGGACATCGCTTTGGAATGGGACGACCGACCGGCGCTGGTGATCGAAACGGTCGAAGTTTCGATCTGCCGCTATTGCGATGTGACCGAGGAGTTTGCGTTGGCCGAAGGCGAGAATGAGACGCTTGAGGGGTGGCGCGAAGATCACCGCCGGTACTTTGAACGAAATGGCGGGTTCGAGCCCGAGATGGAGCTGCTCTGCGAGCGGTTCCGGTTGGTCGAAGATCTGACGGTTGAGGGGTAAGTCATGTTCACCAAAATCCTGATTGCCAACCGGGGTGAGATTGCTTGTCGGGTGATCGAGACCGCCCAGAAGATGGGTGTGGCCTGCGTTGCGGTCTATTCTGATGTGGACGCCTCGGCCAAGCATGTGCAGATGGCGGACGAGGCAGTGCATATCGGTGGTGCGGCCCCGGCGGAGAGTTATCTGAAGGGCGACACGATCATTCAGGCGGCGCTCGACACCGGAGCGCAGGCGATCCATCCGGGCTACGGGTTTCTGTCTGAGAACCCGGATTTTGTGGATGCGGTCGAGGCGGCTGGGCTGACCTTTATCGGTCCCTCAGCCGAGGCGATCCGCAAGATGGGCCTCAAGGATGCTGCCAAAGTCTTGATGGAACAGGCGGGCGTGCCTGTGGTGCCGGGCTATCATGGCGACAATCAGGACCCGGAGCATTTGGCCGGTGCCGCGGACACAATCGGCTACCCTGTTCTCATCAAAGCTGTTGCAGGTGGCGGCGGAAAGGGTATGCGGCTGGTTGAACGTGCCGAAGATTTCGCAGACGCGCTGCACAGTGCGCGAGGCGAGGCGAGCACGGCCTTTGGCAACGACGCCGTTCTGGTCGAGAAATTCGTCTCCAAACCGCGCCATATCGAGGTGCAGGTTTTCGGCGACGGCACCCATGCGGTTCATCTGTTCGAACGCGATTGCTCGTTGCAGCGGCGCCACCAGAAGGTGATCGAAGAGGCTCCGGCACACGGTATGACGGCTGAAATGCGCGAAGCGATGGGGCAGGCCGGTGTACGCGCCGCCGAGGCGATTGGCTATAAGGGCGCGGGTACGGTTGAATTCATCGTTGATGCCTCGGACGGGCTGCGGCCGGATCGGTTCTGGTTCATGGAGATGAATACCCGCCTGCAAGTGGAGCATCCCGTGACCGAGGCGATTACAGGGGTTGATCTTGTCGAATGGCAATTGCGCGTGGCCGCGGGCGAGACGCTGCCGAAACAGCAGAGTGACCTTTCTATCTCGGGTCACGCATTCGAGGCGCGGCTGTATGCCGAGGACGTGCCCAAAGGCTTTCTGCCTGCGACAGGAACGTTGACGCATCTGCATTTCCCGACGCTCTGCCGGGCGGACAGCGGTGTGCGGGCAGGGGATACGATCAGTCCGTGGTATGACCCAATGATCGCCAAGGTCATCGTCCACGGCCCTACGCGCCCGGTCGCGCTGGAACAGTTGCACCGTGCTTTGCAGCAGACAGAGGTTGCGGGCACCGTGACAAACCTCGCCTTTCTGGGCGCGCTGACTCGGCATCAGGGGTTCGCATCCGGCGATGTGGACACCGGCCTGATCGGGCGTGATCTGGATGGGTTGGTTCAGACCTCGGCAACCTCAACGCGTGCCGCAGTTGCGGCGGCCATGACCGCTGCGGGTTTGGTGGGCACATCCGAGGATACAGGATTCTCCCTGTGGGCGCCTCTGCATCGTGCCGTTCAGCTTATGGCGGATGATGTGATTGATCTGGATGCGCAGGTCGAAGGACCGAACCGGCAGGTCTGGCACATCGGCGACGAGACGATTCTGGCCGAACGCACCGCGGGGAACTGGACTATCGGTGGTGCAGCTATGCCGCGCGTTTCAGTCGCTGGTTCCAAGATCACGGTATTCGAGGGTTATGGCCAGGTGTTCGAGATGATCGACCCGCTGGACCGCGATACCAGCGCCATTGGCAATACAAATGTGATCGAGGCTCCGATGCCCGGTCTGGTCAAGGCGGTCTTTGCGCAGTCTGGGCAGGCTGTGGCCGAGGGCGACCGGTTGGCCATCCTTGAGGCTATGAAGATGGAGCATTCGTTGCTGGCAGCCCGCGATGGCGTCGTGGCCGAAGTGCTGGTCGAGGCGGGCGCTCAGGTCGAGGCCGGGGCCGCACTGGTCCGGCTGGAGGAGGAATGACCTGTTCCTGCCGCCTTAGCCGTGGCACAGTTGGATCAACAGCTTAGCGGAGGAGTAAGATGGGCGATCGGGTCGAGATATTCGAAGTGGGGCCGCGCGACGGGCTGCAGAATGAACAGCGGGAAATCCCGGTAGCGGAAAAGATCGCTCTGGTGGATTGCCTCAGCCGCGCCGGGTTCAACCGGATCGAGGTGGCCAGCTTTGTCTCGCCCAAATGGGTGCCGCAGATGGCAGGTAGTGCCGAGGTGCTGGCCGGGATCAGCCGGGCCGATGGTATCCGCTATGCTGCGCTGACACCGAATATGCGTGGATATGAGGACGCGTTGGCCGCTAAAGCGGATGAGATTGCAGTGTTTGCCTCGGCGTCCGAGGGGTTCTCGAAGGCCAATATCAACGCGACGATTGCGGAATCCATCGAACGCTTCACCCCGATCCTTGAGGCCGCGCGCCATATCGACCTGCCGGTGCGGGGCTATGTGTCCTGCGTGACCGACTGCCCCTATGACGGTCCGATCTCGCCCGAAAAGGTGGCCGAGGTGGCCGACACATTGTTCGCGCTGGGCTGCTATGAGATCTCGCTGGGCGACACGATCGGGCAGGGGACGCCTGACACAATCGCTCATATGCTTCTGGCCGTGCGCGAACGGGTGCCTGTGACGCGTTTGTCGGGGCATTTTCATGACACCACGGGACGTGCCATCGACAATATCGACGCAGCTCTGGCGCTTGGTGTGCGGACATTCGATTCGGCGGTCGGCGGTCTGGGAGGGTGCCCTTATGCGCCGGGGACGGCTGGCAATGTAGCGACCGAAGCGGTTGTCGCTCATCTGGAACGATTGGGGTATGAGACGGGCATTGACATGGCCACAGTAGAAGAAGCCGCGCAGATGGCGCGCGCCATGCGGGCGGAGTAAGGGATGTTCGAAACGATCTCGGTTACGTCGGATGCGCGTTGTGTTGCCACTCTGACGCTGAGCCGCCCAGAAAAACACAATGCCATGTCGGCGCAAATGATTTCCGAACTGACGCAGGCGGCTGCGCAGTTGGGGGCCGACGACGCAGTTCGGGTGGTCGTTCTGACCGGCGCGGGCAAAAGCTTCTGCGCCGGAGGTGATCTGGGCTGGATGCAGGCGCAGATGGCGGCTGACCCCGCAACCCGTTTCGTTGAAGCACGCAAACTGGCCGAGATGTTGCAGGCCTTGAACACGATGCCCAAACCGTTGATCGGCTTGGTGCAGGGAAACGCATTCGGAGGCGGGGTCGGACTGGCCTCGGTCTGCGATGTCGCCATTGGAGTTGATACGCTGAAGATGGGGCTGACCGAAACCCGGTTGGGTCTGATCCCGGCCACCATTGGCCCTTATGTAATCTCCCGTATGGGCGCGGCGCGCGCACGACGCGTCTTCATGTCGGCGCGCCTGTTCGATGCCGCCGAAGCCGTTCAGCTTGGGCTGTTGGCCAAGACCGCCTCGGTAGATGATCTGGCCGATGCGGTTGAGGCCGAAGTTGCCCCCTATCTGTCCTGTGCGCCTGGCGCGGTCGCCTCGGCCAAGGCGCTGGTGCGTGATCTGGGACCGCGGATTGACGACACCGTGATCGACCAGACCATCCGCGCCTTGGTGGACCGGTGGGAAACCGATGAAGCGCAGGAGGGAATCGCCGCCTTTTTCGAGAAACGAAAAGCTGCATGGATTGAAAAGGTTTAGCTGATAGTCCCAATCCAGCGGGGCGGGGAATCGCCGTGGTGAACCAACCCGTATTGGCAAGCGGATATTTCGCGCCCTGCGCGTTTGTGTTCGGTTGACCCTCTGACCCCGCAGGGATAGAGAATGTCCAGTCAACTCGCCAATTGACGGCGCACCCTTTGGGGGTATGCGCAGGAAAGGAGCTATTCGTGGAAGACCTGCTGCGGGAGTACCTCCCGATTCTGGTGTTTCTGGCCGTTGCCGTAGGCCTTGGGATCGTCCTGATTCTGGCCGCTGTGGTTTTGGCTGTCCGCAATCCCGACCCTGAAAAGGTCAGCGCATATGAATGTGGCTTCAACGCCTTTGACGATGCGCGGATGAAGTTCGATGTCCGGTTCTATCTGGTCTCGATTCTGTTCATCATCTTCGATCTGGAAATCGCCTTCCTGTTCCCTTGGGCCGTCGGCTTCAAAGACATCAGCGATGTGGGCTTCTGGTCCATGATGGTGTTTTTGGGCGTTCTGACCATTGGCTTTGCCTATGAATGGAAGAAAGGGGCCTTGGAATGGGAGTGATGACGGGCGCAAACACCGCCGGCGTCGATAAAGAAGTCGCCACCCAGGCCCTGAATGCGGAATTGCAGGACAAGGGTTTTCTGCTGACCTCGACCGAGGACATCATCAACTGGGCGCGTACCGGGTCTTTGCACTGGATGACATTCGGTTTGGCTTGCTGTGCGGTTGAGATGATGCATACCTCGATGCCGCGCTACGATGCGGAACGTTTTGGTATCGCGCCGCGCGCCTCACCGCGTCAGTCCGACGTGATGATCGTGGCCGGGACGCTGACCAACAAGATGGCCCCTGCGCTGCGCAAGGTCTATGACCAGATGCCCGAGCCGCGTTATGTCATCTCGATGGGGTCCTGCGCCAATGGGGGCGGGTACTACCACTATTCCTATTCTGTCGTGCGCGGCTGTGACCGGATCGTGCCCGTGGATATCTACGTGCCCGGTTGCCCCCCGACCGCCGAGGCGCTGCTGTACGGCCTGATGCAGCTGCAACGCAAAATTCGCCGCACGGGGACGATTGTCCGATGAGTGCTGCTGTCGTCAGGCGCTGGGAAGCCGTTGTCGCTCGGGAGGATGTTCCGGGCTGGGTTGAGACATTTCGTACCCGTGCTTTGCCCGGAATGCGCACCCTGAACGGGTTCCTGTCAGTTTCCTTCTTGGTCAGACGCGAGCAGGACCCTTGCCACATCGTCGTGCTGACAAAATGGCGCGATATGGCGGCTATTGTGGCTTACGCTGGCCAAAACGCCGAAAAGACGGTCATGCCTGATTTTATGGCGAAGTTTTTCAAGTCATACGATGCCGAAGCAACGTTTTATGACGAAGTTCTTCAGGAGGGACGCGATGAGTGACGCGCTCAAAGAACTCGGCGCGCAGCTTGAGCTGAAGCGGGCCGATTGTGTTCTGTCCTGGGATGTGACCCATGGCGAACTGAACGTGGATGTGGCCCCGTCGAACCTTGTGGAATTCGTGGAGTTCCTGCGGACGGACCAGAACTGCAAATTCTCGTCTCTGGTTGATATCACCGGCGTCGATTACCCCGAGCGGGCCAAGCGGTTCGATGTGGTTTATCACTTCTTGTCGATGTATCAGAACCAGCGCATTCGCCTGCGGGTTTCGGTGCGCGAAGAGGATATGGTGCCTTCAATCGTGGATATTCACCCCTCGGCCAACTGGTTCGAACGTGAGGTGTTCGACATGTTCGGCATCCTGTTCTCGGGTCACCCCGACCTGCGGCGGATCCTGACTGACTATGGTTTCCGCGGCTATCCGCTGCGCAAGGATTTCCCGACGACGGGCTATACCGAGGTTCGCTATGACGAGGCTGAAAAGCGTGTCGTATACGAACCGGTTAGCCTAGTGCAGGAATACCGGCAATTCGATTTCATGTCCCCTTGGGAAGGTGCGAATTACATCCTACCAGGGGATGAAAAACAGGAGTAGCCATCATGTTTGAGTTCCTGATCTGGATAGTTCTGGTGGTCGTAACGATCGTACCGATGATCAAGCTGCTGCCGCATTTCGGGATCAACAAGAACTGGGCGTTTGCCTGCGTTATCTCTCCGGCTGTGATTGTCCTGTTGTGGATGATGGCCATGAAACTGCAAGAGATGGAGCGACGCTGACATGATGGGCGAACTGATCATTTTGGGCGCTTTGGGCGTCTTGCTTGCAGGGGCTGCAGCCAAGGCGGCTGAGGCCGAAAAGGTCCGCGTTCGGGCCGAGGCAAAGAAGAAACGAGGGCGTTGATGGACGGCTCAAGATACGATGACGGCAGCACGGACGCGCTGAGCGGAGAACAGAAGATCCGCAACTTCAACATTAACTTTGGCCCGCAACACCCTGCGGCGCACGGAGTTTTGCGCCTTGTGCTTGAGCTGGACGGCGAGATTGTCGAACGCTGCGACCCGCATATCGGTCTGCTGCACCGTGGCACCGAAAAGCTGATGGAAAGCCGGACGTATCTGCAAAACCTGCCGTATTTCGACCGTCTGGACTACGTGGCGCCGATGAATCAGGAACATGCCTGGTGTCTGGCCATTGAAAAACTAACCGGGGTTGAGGTGCCGCGCCGTGGCTCGCTGATCCGGGTTCTGTATTCCGAGATCGGGCGCATCCTGAACCACCTGCTGAACGTGACGACGCAGGCTATGGACGTGGGCGCGCTGACGCCGCCGCTCTGGGGGTTCGAAGAACGCGAAAAGCTGATGGTGTTCTATGAGCGTGCCTGTGGCGCCCGCTTGCACGCCGCTTATTTTCGCCCTGGTGGTGTCCACCAGGACCTGCCGCCGGAATTGCTGGATGATATCGAGGCGTGGAGCCACGAATTCCCCGCCGTTTTGGACGACATCGACGGCCTGTTGACCGAAAACCGCATCTTCAAGCAGCGCAACGCCGATATTGGCGTCGTGACCGAGGACGACATTCAGAAATACGGTTTCTCGGGCGTGATGGTCCGTGGCTCGGGTCTGGCATGGGATTTGCGCCGCGCGCAGCCCTATGAATGCTATGATGAGTTCGAATTCCAGATCCCGGTCGGTAAGAATGGCGACTGCTACGACCGCTATCTGGTGCGCATGGAGGAAATGCGTCAGTCGCTGTTGATCATCCGTCAGGCCATCGCCAAAATCCGCGAATGCCCCGGTGACGTGCTGGCACGCGGAAAGATCACCCCGCCGAAACGCTCGGACATGAAGACCTCGATGGAGAGCCTGATCCATCACTTCAAGCTTTATACCGAGGGCTTCCATGTCCCTGCAGGCGAGGTCTATGCCGCCGTCGAAGCCCCTAAAGGTGAGTTCGGCGTCTATCTGGTGGCCGACGGCACCAACAAACCCTACCGCGCCAAACTGCGCGCGCCGGGCTTCCTGCACCTGCAAGCCATGGACCACGTCGCCGGAGGGCACCAACTGGCCGACGTCGCCGCCATCATCGGCACCATGGATGTCGTATTTGGAGAGATTGACCGCTAATGCTCCGCCGTCTTCACCCCGAACAACCCGATGCTTTCGCCTTCACTGCTGCCAACCAGCAATGGGCCGAAGCACAGATCACCAAATACCCCGAGGGTCGCCAGGCCAGCGCGGTGATCCCGCTGCTGTGGCGCGCGCAAGAGCAGGAGGGGTGGCTGTCCCGTCCGGCGATTGAATCCGTCGCCGACATGCTGGGCATGGCTTATATCCGCGTGCTTGAGGTCGCCTCGTTCTATTTCATGTTCCAACTGCAACCGGTTGGATCGCTGGCGCATATTCAGGTGTGCGGCACGACGTCCTGCATGATCTGCGGGGCCGAGGACTTGATCACGGTTTGCAAGGAAAAGATCGCGGCCAAGCCGCACGCGCTGTCCGCCGATGGCAAGCTGAGTTGGGAAGAGGTTGAATGCCTCGGCTCTTGCACCAACGCGCCGATGGCGCAGATCGGCAAGGATTACTACGAAGACCTGACCGCCGAGAGCTTTGGCAAGATCATCGATGATCTGGTGGCGGGCAAGGTGCCGACACCGGGCCCGCAGAACGGGCGTTATGCGGCTGAACCGCTCAGCGGCCTTAGCAGCCTGGCGGAATACGAGCCGGGCAAGCCTGAACACAATGCCAGTGTTGAGCTGGCGACCGATTTGGGCGACACCGTCAAGCGCATCGACGGGACTGAGGTTCCGATCCTGACCCCGTGGTTGGGCAAGGATGGCAAGACGGCGGCAAGCAAATCGGCCCCGAAACCTCCGAAGGAGGGCGCGACGCCGAAACCTGCTGTGAAGCAGGCTGAAGAGGCGAAGGCCAAAGCGGCGGATGAGGACCAGCCCGAAACGCTAACCGCAGCGCGCGGTGGCAAGGCCGATGATCTGAAGATGCTGAAAGGTGTCGGGCCGAAGCTGGAAGAAAAGCTGAACGATCTGGGCGTCTACCACTATGACCAGATCGCGAATTGGACTGCTGGGAATATCGCTTGGGTGGACGCTCGGTTGAAGTTCAGGGGGCGGATTGAACGCGATGGCTGGGTTGCGCAGGCAACCAGTCTGGCTGCGGGGGAAGAGACCGATTTTGCCAAACGTGCCAAGGAAGACGGCACTTACGAGGATTAAGCGGGTGCCCATACGGGGCATCGGGATGAGATGGACAAAGACAAGGAACAGGCCATAGCCCGAAAGGGCCGTCACATCGGCATTGTCATCGCTGCGACGATGGTGCTGTGGCTTGCCATGTCTTTTGTCGGTCCGCAGTTGGGGCTGCCGGGCCGTTATGCGCTGCTGTTTGATTTTGCCGCTTTGGCAGGATTCATCTATGCGGGCGTCAACATTTTTCAACTCTGGCGCATGCGCCAGGACAGCTGAAGGTAACACGCGATGCTGAAGGATCAGGACCGGATCTTTACCAACATCTATGGGATGCATGAGCGCACATTGCGGGGCGCACAGGCGCGCGGGCATTGGGACGGCACGGCGGGCCTGATCGATAAAGGCCGCGACTGGATCATCCAGACGATGAAGGACTCGGGCCTGCGGGGGCGTGGCGGGGCGGGCTTTCCGACAGGTCTGAAATGGTCGTTCATGCCCAAGGAAAGCGACGGTCGTCCGGCCTATCTGGTTGTGAATGCGGATGAATCCGAGCCCGGCACCTGCAAAGACCGAGAGATCATGCGCCATGATCCGCACACGCTGATCGAGGGTTGTCTGATCGCCTCTTTCGCGATGAATGCACATACTTGCTACATCTATCTGCGCGGCGAATACATTCGCGAGCGTGAGGCGCTGCAGGCGGCGATTGATGAAGCCTACGACGCTGGTCTGCTGGGCAAGAACGCCGCCGGTTCGGGCTGGGATTTCGACCTGTTCCTGCATCACGGGGCCGGGGCCTATATCTGTGGTGAGGAAACCGCCCTGATCGAAAGCCTTGAGGGCAAGAAGGGCATGCCGCGGATGAAACCTCCGTTCCCGGCGGGCGCTGGCCTCTATGGCTGCCCAACCACGGTGAACAATGTGGAATCGATTGCCGTTGTGCCGACGATCCTGCGCCGAGGCGCGGATTGGTTTGCGGGCTTTGGCCGTCAGAACAACGCGGGCACCAAGCTTTTTGCGATCTCGGGCCATGTGAACAATCCCTGCGTGGTCGAAGAAGCGATGTCGATCTCGTTTGAGGAACTGATTGAGACCCATTGCGGCGGTATTCGCGGCGGCTGGGACAATTTGCTGGCTGTGATTCCGGGCGGCTCGTCTGTTCCTTGCGTGCGCGGTGAAAACATGCGCGACGCGATCATGGATTTCGATTACCTGCGCAACGACCTGGGCTCGGGCCTGGGAACGGCGGCGGTGATCGTGATGGACAAATCCACCGATATCATCAAGGCTATCTGGCGGCTGTCGAAGTTCTACAAGCACGAAAGCTGTGGCCAGTGTACGCCGTGCCGCGAAGGCACCGGCTGGATGATGCGCGTGATGGATCGTCTGGTGCGCGGTGAGGCTGAGCTGGAAGAGATCGACATGCTGTTCGATGTGACCAAACAGGTCGAAGGTCACACAATCTGCGCCTTGGGCGACGCGGCTGCTTGGCCGATCCAGGGTCTGATCCGCAATTTCCGCGAAGAGATCGAGGATCGCATCAAAGCGCAAAAATCCGGTCGCAGCGGCGCGATGGCGGCGGAATAACTATGGGCGTCTTCGCAGAATACGGCCACGCAATTGCCTCGGTAATGGTTTTCACCCTGGTGGTGCTTTTCATGGCTCCGTTCACGGCACTGGCAAAGACGGCCAAGGGGCTGGCACCGGGGGCTACACCGTCGCAAGACTATGCAGATAAGGCCTATCGACTGAACCGAGCCTATTTGAACGGGACGGAAACCCTGCCTGCTTTTGCAGCAGTGGTTGTGGCGGCGGTTCTGATGGGGGTCAGCCCGTTCTGGGTGAACCTACTGGCGTCGATCGCACTGGTTGCGCGACTTGTGATGCTGGTAGTGCATATTCGTGGAATCGGAAAGCCAAACAGTGGGTTGCGTTCGGTTCTTTATGTGTTGGGGTGGGTCTGCATGTTCGTGATAGGCCTGATGGCACTGGTGGCGGCGTTCTGATGCAGCAGGTAGATTTTTCATCTGTAAGAAAACGCGCGCGCCCCCCCTTGGGTTTTGCGATCATCGCTTTGATGCTGGTGTCGGCCTGCGGCGTCATAACACCGTCCTCACAGCGTGTGGCCTTTGACGGTCACTTCTTCAAAACCAAGGTCAAGCAGGTGGACAAAAAGGCCTCGCCTACGGATTTTACCGTCCTGGTAAACGACGTCTCGACCTCGCTGGATGGCGCGCGCGCGGCAGCACAGCATGAGGCTATCAAGTTCTGCATTGCCAATTTTGGCTCGTCCCGTATCGACTGGGCCGTGGGGCCGTTTACAGAGACGGAAAAACTGCGCATCAGCGATGACAAGATCACCTTTATCGGGCGGTGCCGTCGTCCATGACGCGATTTTCCGCATATCACGCAGGGTTGCGCGACGTGTTATTGCATAGCGCAGCGCACACCGGTCGTCTTGGGTTTCCCAAGACGAAAGGATCTGTGATGTCTGGAATGAAGATGCTGACCTTGGCCGCCGTGCTGACCCTGCCGGTCTCAGCGGATGCCAAACCGCCTTTGCGCGAGGTCAAAGAGATCGACGATCAGCTTTACTATATCGCGATCGCAAATGAGATTTCCGAGATTTGCCCCACCGTCAGTGGGCGACGGCTCAAGGCGATTGGCGTGTTGTGGGATCTTCGGTCGAAAGCGAACAAACTGGGGTACTCGGACAAGGAAATCCGGGCGTATATCGAATCCGATGCTGAAAAAGATCGGATGCGCGCCAAGGGCGAGGCGTATCTGGCGCAGCAGGGGGTGACGTATGACTCTCCTGAAACATTCTGCTCGTTGGGGCAGAAGGAAATCGAAAGAAACAGCGCCATTGGCGTTTATTTGAGGGCGAACTAGACCATGTCTGACCTCCGCAAGATCAATATCGACGGGCAGGAAATCGAAGTCGATGGTGCGATGACCCTGATTCAGGCGTGTGAAGAGGCCGGGGTCGAGGTGCCGCGTTTCTGCTACCACGAACGTCTGTCGATTGCCGGGAACTGCCGGATGTGTCTGGTTGAGGTTGTGGGCGGCCCGCCGAAACCCGCCGCGTCCTGCGCGATGCAGGTGCGCGACTTGCGGCCGGGGCCGGAAGGCCAGCCGCCGGTGGTCAAGACGAACTCTCCCATGGTCAAGAAGGCTCGCGAAGGCGTGATGGAGTTCCTGCTGATCAACCACCCTCTGGACTGCCCGATCTGTGATCAGGGCGGCGAGTGTGATCTGCAGGATCAAGCGATGGCCTATGGGTTGTCCGGCACGCGCTTCAAGGAAGCTAAGCGCGCGGTTGATGATCTGGATCTGGGGCCGCTGGTTGGAACGGCGATGACCCGTTGCATCAGCTGTACGCGTTGCGTGCGCTTCACGACCGAGGTCGCCGGGATTACTCAGATGGGCCAGACGGGGCGTGGCGAGGATGCCGAGATCACCTCGTACTTGAACCAGACGTTGGATTCGAACCTGCAGGGCAACGTTATCGACCTATGTCCGGTTGGGGCGCTGACCTCGAAGCCTTATGCCTTTACCGCGCGTCCGTGGGAGCTGACCAAGACCGAAAGCGTCGATGTCATGGATGCTCTGGGCTCGAACATTCGCGTAGACACCAAGGGACGCGAAGTGATGCGGTTCCTTCCGCGCAACCATGATGGCGTGAATGAGGAATGGATCAGCGACAAGACGCGGTTTGTCTGGGATGGGCTGCGTCGCCAGCGTCTTGACAAGCCTTACGTGCGCGAAAACGGCAAACTGCGCCCGGCCTCGTGGCCCGAGGCGCTGACCAAGGCCGCCGAGGCGCTTAAAGGCGCCGAGAAGCTGGCCGGGATCGTGGGTGATCTTGTTCCGGTTGAGGGCGCCTTTGTATTGAAACAGATGATCGAGGGGCAGGGCGGTGTTGTCGAATGCCGCACGGACGGGGCTAAGCTGCCGGCGGGCAACCGTGCGGCCTATGCTGGCTCCGCTGCGATCGAGGATATCGACAGCGCTGAACGTATCCTGTTGATCGGCACCAACCCGCGCGACGAAGCTCCGGTTCTGAACGCCCGCATCCGCAAGGCGTGGGCGCATGGCGCTGAGGTTGCTCTGGTCGGGCCCGCCGTTGATCTGACTTATGAATATCACCATATGGGCGACGACCGCGCGGCGCTGCAAGCTGCGCTGGATATGGGCGGGGATGATGAGATCAAGGCCAAGCCGTCGCTGGTCATCGTCGGTCAAGGTGCTTTGCAAGAGGCTGACGGGGCCGCTGTTCTGGCCGCAGCGCAAACCATCGCTGCAAATACCGAAAGCGGCCTGATTGTTCTGCACACTGCTGCGTCTCGTGTAGGTGCGATGGATGTGGATGCTACCAACGAAGGCGGCATGGAAGCGGTCAGTGCCGCTGACGTGATCTACAACCTCGGCGCGGATGAGGTCGAGATTGGCGAGGGTGCCTTTGTGATCTATCAGGGTAGCCATGGCGACCGGGGCGCGCACCGTGCCGACGTGATCTTGCCGGGCGCGGCCTATACCGAGGAAAATGGCCTGTTCGTGAACACCGAAGGCCGTCCGCAACTGGCTATGCGCGCCGGGTTTGCACCGGGTGACGCCAAGGAAAACTGGGCAATCCTGCGGGCCTTGTCGGCCGAGTTGGGCGCGACACTGCCCTACGACTCGCTGGCGCAACTGCGCACTGCATTGATCGAGGCGGTCCCGCATCTGGCGCAGATCGACGAGGTCATCGAGAACGAAGTTCAAGCGCTGAAAACGGGAAAACTGGGTGATGCCAGCTTCCGATATGCGATCACGGATTTCTATCTGACCAACCCGATCGCACGTGCCTCGCAGCTAATGGCCGAGCTTTCGGCGCAGGCACAGGCCCGCAAATCCGAAAAGATTGCGGCGGAATGAACCAGACAGTTTTCATATCGCAGGCAGGGGCGAGTGCCGGGTGGCAGATCGCCGCGCCCGAATTGCGTGTGAAATTCAACAATAAGGGTGGCGCAATGCCGGCAGATGCTGTTTACACCAACGCGCCGACCCAGCCGCAAAATGCGCAGGCATCTGGCCTTCGTATCGCACGCGGAAAACGGAATACCCACGGTGTGAGGACCAATGGCTGAATTCTTTAACACCCCAGGCGGAATTGCCATCATCATTCTGGCGCAAGTGCTTGCAGTCGTTGCCTTTGTGATGATCTCGCTCTTGTTCCTCGTTTATGGCGACCGTAAGATCTGGGCCGCGGTCCAGATGCGTCGGGGCCCCAATGTGGTGGGCGTCTATGGCCTGCTGCAATCGGTGGCGGATGCGCTGAAATACGTGGTGAAAGAGGTTGTCATTCCGGCAGGTGCCGACCGCACGGTATTCATGCTGGCTCCGCTGACCTCCTTCGTGCTGGCGATGATCGCCTGGGCGGTGATCCCCTTCAACGATGGCTGGGTGTTGTCTGACCTGAACGTGGCGATCCTTTATGTCTTTGCCGTATCTTCGCTGGAAGTTTATGGCGTGATTATGGGCGGTTGGGCGTCGAACTCAAAGTACCCGTTCCTTGGATCACTGCGGTCTGCGGCGCAGATGATCTCGTACGAGGTCTCGCTGGGCCTGATCATTATAGGCGTGATCATCTCGACCGGGTCGATGAATTTTGGACACATCGTAGAGGCGCAGGACGGTCGGTTCGGCTTCTTCAGCTGGTACTGGCTGCCGCATTTCCCGATGGTTTTCCTGTTCTTTATCTCGGCACTGGCCGAAACCAACCGCCCGCCGTTTGACTTGCCCGAGGCGGAATCGGAACTGGTCGCAGGCTATCAGGTCGAATACTCGGCCACGCCGTTCCTGCTGTTCATGGCGGGCGAATACATCGCCATCTTCCTGATGTGCGCGCTGATCTCGCTGCTGTTCTTTGGCGGCTGGCTGTCGCCGATTCCGGGCTTGCCCGATGGCGTACTATGGATGGTCGCCAAAATGGCGTTCTTCTTCTTCCTTTTCGCGATGGTCAAGGCAATTACACCCCGCTACCGCTATGACCAACTGATGCGGTTGGGCTGGAAAGTGTTCCTGCCATTCTCGCTGGCATGGGTGGTCTTCGTGGCCTTCGCGGCGAAATTCGACTGGTTCTGGGGCGCGTTCGCCCGTTGGAGCGTAGGAGGCTGATATGACCCAAATCGACTATACCCGCGCTGCCAAATACTTCCTTCTGCAAGACTTCTGGGTCGGCATGAAGTTGGGGCTGAAGTACTTCTTCGCCCCCAAGGCCACCGTGAACTACCCGCATGAAAAGGGCCCTCTTTCCCCGCGCTTTCGCGGTGAACACGCCCTGCGCCGCTATCCCAATGGCGAGGAGCGCTGCATTGCCTGTAAACTGTGCGAGGCGATCTGCCCGGCCCAAGCCATAACCATCGACGCCGAACCGCGCGAGGACGGCAGCCGCCGCACCACACGCTACGATATCGACATGACCAAGTGCATCTATTGCGGCTTCTGCCAAGAGGCCTGCCCGGTCGATGCCATCGTCGAAGGTCCGAATTTCGAATTCGCCACGGAAACCCGCGAAGAGCTTTTCTATGACAAGGAAAAACTCCTGTCGAATGGCGAGCGCTGGGAGGCTGAAATCGCCCGTAATCTGGAAATGGACGCGCCGTACCGATGAACGACAAAAGCTCGAACCCGTTTGAACTGATGATGAAACAGGCGCAGGACATGGCGAAGGCGATGAATCCGGCGATGGAGAACTTTTCGCCCAAAGGGTTCGAGGCGCTGTGGCCGACCATGCCGAAAGAGGTCATGGAGATGATGTTCGGCAACACCGTCAACAAGGGCGGACTGGATGCCAAGACCCGCCTGCTGCTGACGCTGGCCGGGCTGACCTGTCAGGGTGCTCAGGCGGATGCAGCGGTGCGCCAGACCGTGCGTCATGCGTTGGAGGCCGGCGCAAAGAAACAAGAGGTCGTGGAAACGATCGGTCAGATGTCGGTCTTTGCCGGCATTCCGGCCATGACCCGCGCGCTGGATCTGGCGCAAGAGGTCATGGGCGACAACAAGGATGAGGATCAATGACCGTCTTTGCCTTCTATCTGTTTGCCATCAGCGCCATCACCGGCGGGCTGTTCACGGTGATCAGCCGCCAGCCGGTGCACTCGGTGCTGTGGCTGATCCTGTCTTTCCTGTCGGCGGCGGGGCTGTTCGTGCTGCTGGGGGCAGAGTTCGTGGCGATGCTGCTGATCATCGTCTACGTGGGCGCGGTCGCGGTGCTGTTCCTGTTCGTGGTGATGATGCTGGACGTGGACTTTGCCGAGCTCAAGGCCGAAATGGCGCGCTATATGCCGCTGGCCCTGCTGATCGGTCTGGTCATCCTGATGCAGTTCGTCATGGCCTTTGGGGCCTGGGACAGCGCGCAGGGTGTTGAGGCCAATCTGGCCCAGCCGGTTCCGACCGACCGCCACAACACCGAGGCACTGGGCGTCATCCTTTACGATCAATACTTCCTTCTGTTCCAACTGGCGGGCCTGATCCTGCTGGTGGCCATGATCGGTGCCATCGTGCTGACCTTGCGCCACCGTCAGGACATCAAGCGTCAGGACATCATCGGCCAGATGATGCGCGACCCATCAAAAGCGATGGAGCTTAAGGACGTGAAACCGGGGCAGGGCTTGTGATGACCAAGATTTTTCGTCGAAAAATCGTATTGAGAATTTTCGCAGAAAATTCTTCCCATGCAAAGCGGGCAAGAGAGCTATGATCGGACTTGAACACTATCTTACGGTCGCGGCGACGCTGTTCGTCATCGGCATCTTCGGTCTCTTCCTGAACCGCAAGAACGTCATCATCCTGCTGATGAGCATCGAATTGATGCTGCTGGCGGTGAATATCAACCTTGTGGCGTTTTCCAGTTTCCTGGGCGATCTGGTCGGGCAGGTGTTTACGTTGTTCGTGCTGACCGTCGCGGCGGCAGAGGCGGCGATTGGTCTGGCCATTCTGGTCTGCTTCTTCCGCAACCGCGGCACCATCGCGGTTGAAGACGTCAATATGATGAAGGGCTAAGAGAACTATGGAAACCACCATCCTCTTTGCCCCTCTGGTGGGCGCGTTGATCTGCGGTTTCGGCTGGCGGTTCATTGGCGAGAAAGCCGCCATGTGGACCGCAACCGGCCTGCTGTTTCTGGCCTGTTTGCTGTCGTGGATAGTGTTTTTTGCCTTCGACGGGGTGACCCAACAGATCGAGATCATGCGCTGGATCGAAAGCGGATCACTGTCGACAAGCTGGGCCATTCGTCTGGACCGTCTGACGGCGATCATGCTGATCGTGGTGACAACCGTCTCAGCGCTCGTGCACCTCTATTCCTTCGGCTACATGGATCACGACCCGCAATGGCGCGAGGGCGAAAGCTATAAGCCGCGTTTCTTCGCCTATCTGTCCTTCTTTACCTTCGCGATGTTGATGCTGGTGACGGCGGACAACCTGGTGCAGATGTTCTTTGGCTGGGAAGGCGTGGGCGTCGCCTCGTACCTGCTGATCGGGTTCTATTACCGTAAGCCGAGTGCCAATGCGGCGGCGATGAAAGCGTTCATCGTGAACCGTGTCGGCGACTTTGGCTTTGCGCTGGGGATTTTCGCGCTGTTCCTGCTGACCGACAGCATCAACTTCTCGGACATTTTCGCCTCGGCACCCGCCTTGGCTGAAGAAAAGCTGCACTTCCTGTGGGGCGAATGGACCGCTGTTGAGGTCATCTGCGTGCTGCTCTTCATCGGCGCGATGGGGAAATCGGCGCAGTTGATCCTGCACACATGGTTGCCCGACGCGATGGAAGGCCCGACGCCTGTGTCGGCCCTGATCCACGCCGCGACCATGGTGACGGCGGGTGTGTTCCTTGTATGCCGTATGTCGCCGCTTATGGAGTTCGCGCCGGGTGCGACCGGATTCATCACCGTGCTGGGCGCAACGACTGCATTCTTTGCCGCGACCGTGGGTCTGGTTCAGACCGACATCAAGCGCGTCATCGCCTATTCGACCTGTTCGCAGCTGGGTTACATGTTCGTGGCGGCAGGTGTCGGCATGTATTCGGCGGCGATGTTCCACCTGTTCACGCACGCGTTCTTCAAAGCGCTGTTGTTCCTCGGCGCGGGGTCCGTGATCCACGCCATGCACCACGAACAAGAGATGACTGAATATGGCGGGCTGCGCAATAAGATCCCCTATACGTTCTGGGCGATGATGATCGGCACGCTGGCCATCACGGGCGTTGGCATTCCGCTGACGACCTTCGGTTTCGCAGGCTTCCTGTCGAAAGACGCCATCATCGAGAGCGCCTATGCCGGTGGGTCGTCTTATGGCTTCTGGCTGCTGGTCGTGGCGGCGGCGTTCACGTCCTTCTACAGTTGGCGTCTGATCTTCCTGACCTTCTATGGCGCGCCGCGTGGCGACAAACATACGCATGACCACGCGCATGAAAGCCCGATGGTCATGCTGGTGCCGCTAGGCGTTCTCTCGCTGGGCGCGGTCTTTGCGGGCATGATTTGGTACAGCAATTTCTTCGGTCACGCGGACAAGGTGGGCAAGTTCTATGGCATCCCGGTGGCTGAGGCGTCGGAACATGCCGAGGCCGGTGATCACAGCAAAGCGGACGCGCATGGCGATGATAGCCACGCAGATGAAAGCCATGGTGATGACCACGCAGATGACGGTCATGGTGAAAAGGATGCTCATGGCGATCATCACTATGTTTTCGCAGGTGAGCCGGGCGAGGGCGCGCTGTACATGGCGCCGGACAACCATGTGCTGGACGATGCGCATGCGGCGCCTAAGTGGGTCAAGGTTTCACCCTTTGTTGCGATGCTGCTGGGCTTTGCGATGGCCTATTGGTTCTACATCGTGAACCCATCGCTGCCGGGACATCTGGCACAGAACCAGCGTCCGCTGTACTTGTTCCTGCTGAACAAATGGTACTTTGACGAGATCTACAACGTGATCTTCGTCAAACCCACCGTGGCGCTTGGCCGGTTCCTGTGGAAACGCGGTGATGGCAACACCATTGACGGCTTCTTGAACGGGATTGCCATGGGCGTTGTTCCCTTCTTCACCCGCCTCGCAGGCAAGGCGCAGACGGGCTACATCTTTACTTATGCCTTCTGGATGGTCTTGGGGATAGCAGCCCTTGTCACCTGGATGTCGATCGGCGGAGGCGCACACTAATGGATAATATCCTCTCGATCGTTACTTTCATCCCCGCAGTGGCAGCGGCCATTCTGGCCCTGTTCCTGCACGGAGATGACGACGCCGCGCAGCGCAACGCGAAATGGGTCGCGCTGGTGGCGACCACGGTGACGTTCCTTGTCTCGATTGGCATCTATACGGGCTTTGATCCATCCAACACCGGCTTTCAGATGGTGGAAGAGGGTGAGTGGCTGCTGGGCCTGAAATACAAGATGGGCGTGGACGGCATCAGCGTGCTGTTCGTGCTGCTGACCACCTTCATCATGCCGCTGACCATACTGGCCAGCTGGAACGTGACCGAGCGGGTCAAGGAATACATGATCGCCTTCCTGCTGCTGGAAACGCTGATGCTGGGCGTGTTCATGGCGCTGGATCTGGTGCTGTTCTACCTTTTCTTCGAGGCCGGTCTGATCCCGATGTTCCTGATCATCGGCATTTGGGGCGGCGCGAACCGCATCTATGCCAGCTTCAAGTTCTTCCTCTACACATTTCTCGGCTCGGTGCTGATGCTGGTGGCGATGGTGGCGATGTATGCGGATGCGGGCACGACGGATATTGAGGCGCTGATGAGCCATCACTTCTCATCCGAGAGCTTCAGCGTGATGGGCATTTATGTGGTCGGCGGGATGCAGACGCTGATGTTCCTGGCGTTCTTTGCCTCATTTGCCGTGAAAATGCCGATGTGGCCGGTTCATACTTGGCTGCCGGACGCGCACGTTCAGGCGCCGACGGCGGGTTCGGTCGTGCTGGCGGCGATCCTGTTGAAGATGGGGGGCTATGGTTTCCTGCGGTTCAGCCTGCCAATGTTCCCTGTGGGCTCGGCGGTGATGACCGATCTGGTGCTGTGGATGTCGGCCATCGCCGTTGTCTACACCTCGCTGGTGGCGCTGGTGCAGGAGGATATGAAAAAGCTAATCGCTTACTCTTCGGTCGCGCATATGGGCTTTGTGACAATGGGCATCTTTGCGGCGAACCAGCAAGGGATAGATGGCGCGATTTTCCAGATGCTGAGCCACGGGTTTATCTCGGCGGCACTGTTTCTGTGTGTGGGCGTGATTTATGACCGGATGCACACCCGGGATATCGACGCTTATGGCGGTCTGGTCATCCGGATGCCGGCTTACGCGCTGGTCTTCATGCTGTTCACCATGGCGAATGTCGGCCTGCCGGGCACGTCCGGGTTTATCGGCGAATTCCTGACCCTGATGGGGGCCTTCCAGGTTAACACATGGGTAGCGGCGGTGGCTGCAACCGGCGTGATCTTCTCTGCCGGGTATGCGCTGTGGCTGTACCGTCGCGTGGTCTTTGGCGATCTGATCAAGGAAAGCCTCAAGGCCATGACTGACATGAGCTCGCGCGAGCGGCTGATCTTTGCACCGCTGATCATCATGACGATCCTGCTGGGCGTCTACCCATCGCTGGTGACCGATGTGATCGGCGACTCGACCGCCGCGCTGATTTCGAACTATGACACGGCTCTGGCCGCGGCTGAGGCCGTGATCCAGACAGCCGCTTCGCATTAAGGGAGCTTCGGAGATGATCCAAGCTGATCTGACAATCATCCTGCCAGAGATCGTTCTGGCCGTATATGCGATGGCGGCGCTGATCGGGGCTGTCTACACCACAAAAGACGGGCTGGCCCCGGTTCTGGTCTGGGCGACCTCGGGCCTGATGGCGCTGCTGGCGATTTGGATCGCCACCAATGGCGACGGCACCAACGTGGCCTTCAATGGCATGTTCGTCGATGACGGTTTCTCGCGCTTTGCCAAGGTTGCGATCCTGCTATCTGCGGCAGCCGTTCTGTTGATGAGCCAGGATTACATGTCGCGTCGCGGGCTGTTGCGGTTCGAATACCCCTTGCTGGTGGCACTTGCCGCCGTGGGTATGATGATGATGGTCAGCGCGGGCGATCTGATGTCTCTCTATATGGGGTTGGAACTGCAATCGCTGGCGCTCTACGTCGTGGCCGCCCTGCGCCGTGACAGTGCGAAATCCACCGAGGCTGGTCTGAAGTATTTCGTTCTGGGCGCGCTCAGCTCGGGCTTGCTGCTGTATGGTGCATCATTGGTTTACGGCTTCACGGGCACCACGCTGTTCTCGGGCATCATCCAGACGGTGCACCACGGCGACATCTCGGTTGGCCTGCTGTTCGGTTTGATCTTCCTGATCTCGGGACTGGCGTTCAAGGTCTCGGCGGTGCCGTTCCATATGTGGACGCCGGACGTGTACGAAGGCTCACCCACGCCGATCACCGCTTTCTTTGCCACTGCGCCCAAAGTGGCCGCGATGGCATTGTTTGCGCGATTGCTGCATGACGCGTTCGGCGGAGTTATCAAGGATTGGCAGCAGGTGATCGTTCTGCTCTCAGTCCTGTCGATGCTGTTGGGGGCTGTGGCTGCGATTGGTCAGCGCGACATCAAGCGACTGATGGCGTTTTCGTCGATTGCCCATATGGGCTATGCGCTGATCGGTCTGGCGGCGGGTACTGAAATGGGCGTCAAGGCGATGCTGATGTATCTGGCGATCTACGTGACCATGAATATCGGCACCTTTGCCTTCATCCTGATGATGGAGCGCGACGGCAAACCCGTCACCGATATTGATGCGCTGCGGCAATATTCTAAACGTGATCCGGGTAAGGCGCTGGCGGTTCTGATCCTGATGTTCAGCCTTGCGGGCGTCCCGCCGATGCTGGGCTTCTTCGCCAAGTTCGGCGTTTGGCAGGCCGGTGTCAGCGCGGGCCTGACCGGTCTGGTGATCGTGTCGGCCATCGCCTCGGTCATTGGTGCGTTCTACTACCTGCGGATCGTGTTCTACATGTATTTTGGCGAGGAGAACGAGGACCCGATCGAGACGCATTCCACGCCCGTTCTGTGGGTTGCGTTGATGGGGTCGGCAGCTCTGATGTTGGTAGGTATATTCTATCAGTTCGGTGTTGAGGGCGCAGCGGCAGCTGCGGCAGCGACGCTTGTTAACTGATCTCCAGCTCACTCAATCCAGGAGGGCTCGGTCGCTGGACCGGGCCTTTTTGCGATGACGCAGTGGCCGCAAGGATATGGGTTGCACGTGCTGCAAACGGTCGACAGCACGTTGAACGAAGCTGCGCGTATCGCCCCAACGGCGGCAGGGCCGGTCTGGATCATGGCCTATAATCAAACCTCGGCGCGCGGGCGGCGGGGCAGGGCATGGGCCAATCCTGTCGGAAACCTCGCAGCTACTTTGTTGATGCGTCCGCAGGGTGAGCCGGAACAGGCCGCATTGCGCAGCTTCGTCGCAGCGCTTGCACTGTACGATGCTTGTGTCGCTGTGACGGGGCGGTCTGACGGATTGTCGCTGAAATGGCCCAATGACGTGCTGCTGAACGGTGGCAAGCTGGCTGGCATCCTTCTTGAAAGCACGGGTATGGGGCGCGAGCTGGGCCATTTGGCGATTGGCATAGGGGTCAACCTGTCGCAAGCTCCGCAGCCTGACGCGCTCGAGGAAGGAGCGGTACGCCCGGTTTCGCTTTTGTCCGAGACTGGGGCCGACGTCATGCCCGAGGATTTTCTGACCGAGCTGGCCGCCAACTATGCGCGCTACGAAAGCCAGTTCGTGACCTACGGGTTCGAACCGATCCGCACGGCATGGTTGGACCGGGCCGCGCGACTGGGGGAAGTGATCACGGCGCGGACCACAACGTCGGAAACGGTGGGCACGTTTGAAACGGTGGACGGGAATGGCAACCTTGTCTTAAACACCGCCAAAGGCCGCGCGGCCATACCTGCCGCGGATGTTTATTTCTAAAGGGGGCTGAGATGCTTCTTGCAATCGACTGCGGCAACACAAATACCGTGTTCTCGATCTGGGACGGCGCGCAATTTTTGTGCACCTTGCGCACCTCGACCCATCACTCCCGTACGGCGGATGCCTATTTCACATGGTATTCTACTCTGGTGAAACATTACGGGATCGAGGCGGATATCACTGATGTCGTGATCGCGTCGACCGTGCCACGCGTGGTGTTCAATCTACGCATCTTTGCAGACCGTTTCTTTGGCTGCCGTCCGCTGGTTGTGGGCAAGCCGGAATGCCTGTTGCCAGTCGCCCCACGCATCGACGAAGGCACCATTCCCGGACCGGACAGGCTGGCCAATGCGGTTGGAGCGTTTGATCGTCATGGTGGCGATGTGGTTGTGGTTGATTTCGGAACCGCCACGAATTTCGATGTTGTTGCATCGGACGGGGCTTACGTGGGCGGCATTATTGCACCGGGTGTGAACCTCAGCCTTGAAGCGCTGCACCAAGGCGCGGCGGCGTTGCCTCATATCGACATCACGCGCCCCGAAAAAGTGATTGGGACAAATACGGTTGGCTGTATCCAATCGGGCGTGTATTGGGGCTATTCCGGTTTGATCGAGGGGCTGATTGCCCGGATCAAGGCGGAATATGGAATGCCGATGAAAGTCGTTGGAACCGGGGGGCTTGCACCTCTGTTCGATCAGGCGGATGTGGGCTTTGACGTGATCGAGGATGATCTGACGATGCACGGTCTGACCGTGATCCATCGCTATAACAAGGAAAATGGCTCAACATGAGCAGTGAACGACTGATCTATCTGCCGCTGGGCGGTGCAGGCGAAATCGGCATGAACGCCTATGTCTATGGCTATGGCAAGCCGGGGCAGGAACGTCTGATCCTCGTCGATCTTGGGGTGACGTTCCCGGATATGGACACCACGCCGGGCGTCGATCTGATCCACGCGGATATCTCGTGGCTGCAGGAACGCGCTGATCGTCTTGACGCCATCTTCGTCACACACGCCCACGAAGACCACGTGGGGGCCGTAGCGCATTGCTTTGAGGCATTGGGCGCGCCGGTCTATGCCCGTGCCTTCACCGCCAATATCGCGCGCCGCAAGATGGATGAACATGGCCATCCCGAGGACGCCGTTCAAACCGTGTCGCCATGGCCCGAGCAGGTTCAGGTGGGGCCGTTCTCGGTCGGTTTCCTGCCGGTCTCGCATTCGATCCCGGAAAGTGCAGCCTTGGTCATCGACTCGCCTGCGGGCCGGGTCGTGCATTCGGGTGACTTCAAGCTGGACACCAACCCTGTGGTAGGTGAGCCTTTTGACGCCGATTTGTGGGCCGAGATTGCCAAACCGGGCGTCAAGGCTCTGGTTTGTGACAGCACCAATGTATTCTCGCCCCATGACGGGCGATCGGAATCCGAGGTCGGCCCCGAGATCACCAAACTGGTCGAAAGCGCCGAAGGGATGGTTGTCGCGACCACTTTCGCGTCCAACGTGGCACGGGTGAAAACCCTGGCCGAGGCGGGGCAGCGGGCCGGACGCTCGGTCGTGTTGCTGGGCCGCGCGATGCGCCGCATGATCGAAGCCGCGACCGAAACCGGCATCCTGTCGGATTTCCCCAAGGTTATCAGCGCGGAAGAGGCGGTGGATGTACCGCGTCAAAACCTGATGCTGATCGTGACCGGCAGCCAAGGTGAGCGCCGCGCCGCCAGTGCGCAACTAGCCCGAGGCAAGTATCGCGGTCTGGAGTTGAAAGAGGGCGATCTGTTCCTGTTTTCGTCGAAAACCATTCCGGGCAATGAGCGGGGCGTGATCTTCATCATTAACCAGCTTAGTGAAAAAGGGGTGGATGTTGTCGACGACAGCTCGGGGCTGTATCACGTGTCGGGCCATGCCAACCGCCCTGATCTTGAGAGGGTACATGCTCTGATCGACCCTCAGATCGTGATCCCGATGCATGGTGAACATCGCCATCTGCGCGAGCACGCCAAGCTGGCCGAGGCTGGGGGACGCGCAGGAATTCTGGCCGTGAATGGCACGATGCTGGATCTGACTGGCAACGCACCGAAAGTGGTGGACTATGTCGAGACGGGCCAGACTTATCTGGACGGCACTGTCAAGGTCGGCGCGCTGGACGGCGTTGTGCGGGATCGTATCCGCATGGCTCTGAACGGTCATGTGACCGTCACGGTCATTCTGGACGAAGAGGATGAACCACTGGGTGAGCCGTGGTGCGATACGATGGGCCTGCCCGAGATTGGGTCCTCGCGCGCGGCATTGGTCGAGGTTTTGGAAGAGGATCTGAACCAATTCCTGATGCGCGCCGACGCCAAAACGTTGCGCGACGACGACAAATTGGAAGAAGCCATGCGCCGGATCGTTCGCCAGACCGCCAAGGCCGAGATCGGTAAAAAGCCCGAGGTCACGACGGTGATCAGCCGAATGAAATAGGCGCGACCTCAGTCCGTCAGAGGCATCGGGTAGCCTTTGAGTTTCAGAAATAAGCTCTCCTCTTCCTGATTCAGCAGGAAGGGGACCGATGTCGGTGGTGTGGGGTCTGATACCCGCGCTGCAATCTCGGCCAGCACGACCTCGGTGATAAAGGGCAGGTCAAACTCGCGCGCGCGATCCAGAGGCACCCATTGCAGGTGAGACAGCTCATCCGAGGCGCGCGAGAAGTCGTCCAGGTCGCCCTGAACCGCCGAAGCATCAACAAGGAAAAACCGCGCATCGAACCGCCGGGGTCTTCCCGGAGGTGTCACCGCGCGAAATACGAATTGCAGCGCTTGGGCCGTGGGGCGAAAACCTAGCTGGGCAAACTCGGCCCAATCCTCCGGCGGTTGTCCGGGCCATGCGCCGGGTTGCCCCAGAACCAGGCCGGTCTCTTCCCACAACTCGCGGATTGCGGCGGCGGCAAGCGCATTTTGCAGACCCGCCTCCGCCCGCTCGGACAGGCGGTCATGGCACAACTCAGACAGGGCCGTGGCCAATTCGACATTGGCGTCTTCGGCGTCAACCGCGCCGCCCGGAAAGACAAACTTGTTGGGCATGAACGCGGCTTTCGCGCCCCGTTGCCCCATCAGGATCGACGGGTCTGACAAACGGTCACGTAGAACAATGACCGTTGCCGCGTTGCGGATGGCGGTCTTGTCCTGTGTCATGTGCGGATGAATCCGGTCGGAAATCGCATTACGCGTTCTCGAACCCGTGCATGCGACGTGCCCATTGATAGGCCACAACAGCCCCTTTTAGGCGCGGCAGCAAGAACAGCGACAACGCCGTACAACCGATCGCAAAAATCAGGAACATGGTCAGTGGTTCAGGCCGGAACTCGACGTAAGTCACGTGCAGCGCAGGGGCCAGTAGGTGGCCGACCAGCAGGATCGTCAGATAGGCAGGGCCATCGTCGGCGCGGTGATGAAACAGCTCTTGCCCGCAATTCGAGCAGCTATCATTGACCTTGAGATAGCCGCTCAGCAGCTTGCCCTCACCACATTTCGGGCAGCGGCCGCGAAAGCCTTTCAGCAGTGCTGGCTTGGTGGCGCGATCCGCATCGGGCTGGGTGTCTATTGTTTGATCTGTCATTGCGAGACTCACGGGTTTCAATGGGCGGATATTGCGCATCTTTTGTGCAACTTAAAAGGGGGGTGCGTCGCTTTGCGCCCTGAAAGGTGACGGAAAAAAATTTCAATTTTTGCGACGGAACCCCAGTGAATCTGCGTTTGAACCTATGTAGGCAGCGACAAAAGCGCTGTGCAAACAAAGGGAAACCGACATGAAAAGCGCAAAAATCATACCTGCGATTATCCTTGGGGCCGTTGCGATCACGGCGACCTCCGCTCTGGCCGCAGGGCTACGCAATCACGAACCTGCGACGTTTCAGGAACTGGATGCCAATGGCGACGGGCAGGTGACGAAGGATGAAATGCAGGCCCACCGCGCCAAGCGCTTTACGGATGCAGATGCCAATGGCGACGGGCAATTGACCGTCGAAGAGATGCAGGCGGCGGGGCAGCAGAAGGTGAACGACCGTGTCGCCAAAATGTTCGAAAAGCACGATGCCAATCAGGACGGATTTCTGAGCGAGGATGAGTTGCCCAAACCGCGCCGGGCTGACAAGATGTTTGATCGTATCGACGCTGATAGCAACGGTTCAATCTCGGAACAGGAATTTGCCGATGCAAAGGACAGGATGGGCAAGCGTCACAAGAAACGCGCCAAATCGGATACCGACGATAGCTGATTTGGAATGCGGGACTTGAGGCCCTCAGGTCAGATCGTCCGCGGCGCTGACAGTGCCGCGGATGCGCCAGCGGATGACGTCCTGCTGGCCATGTTCGCCGCAGGTGATGCGGCGGCTGCGCGTGTGCTGACCGACAGGCTGGGCCCGCGAAGCTATTCGGTGGCGCTGCGGATGCTGGGCAACCGGGCCGAGGCCGAGGATATGACCCAGGAGGCGATGATGCGGCTGTGGAAGGTCGCGCCGGACTGGGTGGCGGGGCATGCCAAGGTCTCAACCTGGCTGTACCGTGTGACGATGAACCTGTGTCTGGACCGGCTGCGCAAACAGACGCCCGACCGTTTGTCGGATGTGCCAGAGCCTGAGGACGAATGTGCCAGCGCAGCGCAGAAGATGCAGGACGATGCCCGCCGGGACGCGTTGCAGGCGGCCTTGTCGAAACTTCCGGACCGGCAGCGACAGGCCGTGATACTGCGCCATATCGAGGAATTGCCCAACCCCGAGATTGCCGGGATCATGGAGCTTTCGGTCGAAGCGGTGGAAAGTCTGACGGCGCGGGGCAAGCGGGCTCTGACAGCGATATTGGCGGGGCGACGGGACGAATTGGGGTATGACGATGACTGAAGATGACACGAGATTGGATCAGCTTTTTGCACAGGCTCGTCAGGATCGGCCGGCGCTGCCTGACGATTTGGCCGTTCGCATCCTGACCGATGCCGAAGCGGTGCGGCTGGACCTTGCCAAACCCAAGCGGTCTGCACCCCGATCCGTTTTTCGCCGCATGGTCGAAGGGATCGGTGGCTGGCAGGGCCTGAGCGGTCTGGCCGCCGCCAGTGTCGCCGGCCTGTGGATCGGGTTTGCTGCGCCGGATTTCCTGCCTGACGCGGCCACTTACCTCTACGGATCGGAGGCCACATTTGCACTTGCCGATCTGGACACATCATTCCTGGAGGACGCCGAATGAGCGACAATCCCAAGCCCAAACGCCGTTGGATGCCAATCTTGTTGGCGGTTTCCCTTGCCGTGAACTTGCTTATTGTAGGCGTAGCAGTCGGAACGGTTCTACGGGTCAAAGGCAGTGACCATGCAAAGGCGCCACCCGGTTTTGGCTCGGCTCTTTATCGCGCGTTGCCGAAAGAGGACCGCAAGGCGCTACGCGGGGATTTATCGAAACAGCACCGCAAAGGCTCAAAGCTGCGGGCCGAGGATTTCGCCATGCTCAGCGCAGCCCTGCGCGCCGATCCGTTCGACCCCGAATCCGTTCGGGCGATACTGGCTAATCAGAGCGCGTCGCTGGTGTCGTTGCAGATGTCCTTGCAGAATGAATGGCTGACGCGCGTCTCTGCAATGAGCGAAGAGGAACGTATGGACTATGCCGCGCGTTTGGATGAGGTCGTACGCCGCGGCCCTCATAAACGGGGCAAAAAGGACTGATCTGTCAGGCAGCGCATTGCCGAAAACTGACCTGATTGCGGCCCGCGCGCTTCGCGGCATAGAGCGCGGTGTCGGCTGATTGAATCAACGTCTCGACCGGAGCACCACTTGAGCGGGCCGGTTGCGCCGAAATCACGCCGATGCTGATCGTTACCGGTACTGGCGCGAAGGTGCCCGGCAGCTTGAAGGGTGTTTTGCAGATACAATCGCACAACGTGCGCGCCAGTTTCAGCGCATTGTCCTGAGTGGTATCGGGTACGCCAATCATGAATTCCTCTCCTCCGATCCGGGCCACGAACCCAGCTGCGCCGATGGCGCGCTGCATCCGGGTTGCGGTTTCGGTCAAGACACGGTCACCACACACATGGCCAAAGCGGTCATTGATGGATTTGAAATGATCCAGATCCGCTAACATTACCGCAAAGCCGCGCTGGGTTTGGTTGGACTGAGCGACGATGCGGTCGATTGCGTGCATTGCATAACGCCTGTTGTGCAGCCCAGTCAGCGGATCAACCCAGGATTCCGCAATCCCGCGGCGCAGCGATGCACGCATCTTGTCCAAGCGGGTCTTGCGCGCGATCAGGTTCTCCAAACGCAGCACGGTTTCGTCGGCACAGAACCCGTTCATGCAGACTGCATCTCCCCCCCGGTCCAGAATTTCTGCTGCAATACCGGGGTCATTTTGCGTCAGAATGCCTATAGCCGCCGTGTGGCGGGTGGCGCCGCGCGATTTAAGATCGTTCAAGACGGACAGACCAGACCGGTCGGTTCCGATCTCGATCAGGATGGCGTCGGGGGTGGGGCCGGATAACAGACACTGCAAGTTGGAGGACGTATGGGCCGTCAACCTGTGCTTCAACCGGTTAGCCAAAGCGTTTCGCCACTTCGCACCAATGCTTGATGTTTGGGTCAGCAGGGCAACATGGCCGGATTTCGGCGGAGTGATCAGCGCGGGTGCGGGTTCGGCAAATCCGATGGGCTGCGAGCCACCCAGACGCAGGTCCTGCGATTCGGCTCGGACGCGCATCAGGCTGCGGACCCGCGCCAAAAGCAGCGTGTCTTTGAAAGGATGCGCCAGAACATCATCCAGCCCGTCCGACAAAGCCTGAAGACGCGCGGCCTTGTCGTTTTGCGGTGCGATTGCGACAACCGGCACATCCGCCAGTTCGGGGTCGGCCATCACCAGCTTTTTCACATCGGCTGCGGTGCCATCTGGCAAGGTTTGTGCGGTCAGCACAAGGTCGGGCCGAGCCCGCCGCAACAGCCCGGCCAGCCCTTGAACCTTTTCGCCCTGCACAACGTGATACCACGCTGCCGTAAGCTGAACTTTCAGCATGATCCGATTGGTCGAGGTCCCGTCAAGGACAAGGATGGTACCGTGAACGGACATATCTGCCACCGTTGATTGCATGTATGACCAAAGTGTTTATGAGTCTGGTTAACAAACCCTTTCCAAGAGCAGATTCAGGGACTCTTTATGTCGATAACCGCGCAATCCGCTGAAACGCTGGCGTTGAATGTGCTTGGCTGGCTGGTCGGAAATGACGAGCTCTTGCCGGTGTTTCTGGGCTCCACAGGCGCATCCGAAGGTGATCTGCGCGAACGGGCGTCCGAACCCGAGTTTCTGGGCTCGGTGCTGGAATTTCTGATGTTGGACGATTCGTGGGTTGTGGCATTTTGCGACGCCAATTCCGTGCCTTACGATCTGCCAGCGCAAGCCAAGGCCGCGCTTTCCGGCGGCGCTGACATTCACTGGACCTGACCCTCACAGGAGAACACCATGCCAATCGACGCTATTCTGTTCGACAAGGACGGCACTCTGTTCGATTTTGCCGATACCTGGGGTGCCTTCGGACGCAATATGCTGTTGCATCTGACAGAGGGGGATCACGCCCGCGCTGCCACGCTGGGCAAGGTGATTGGTTTCGATCTTCAGACGCTGACTTATTCGCCGGACAGCATCGTAATTGCGGGAACGGTGGAAGAAGTGGCCGAGGTTCTGGCGCCGCATTTTCCTGATCTGCCTAAGGCAGGGCTGATCGACGTTCTGAACACCGAATCCGCAAATGCACCACAAGCCCCCGCAGTGCCACTTGTGCCGTTCCTAGATGGGCTGCGGCGGTCTGGTCTGAGGCTGGGCGTGGCGACGAATGATAGCGAGATGCCCGCGCTCGAGCATCTGAGCTCGGCCGGGATACGGGATCACTTTGACTTTGTGGCTGGCTATGACAGTGGGCACGGGTTCAAACCGGGTCCGGGTCAGCTTTTGGCCTTTGCTAAACATGTGGGCGTCACCCCGGATCGCGTTGCGATGGTGGGGGACAGCCTGCATGACCTTCAGGCCGGACGCGCGGCAGGGATGACAACGATCGGTGTTCTGACCGGTATGGCCGAGGCCGAAGCGCTTACGCCTATGGCGGATGTGGTCTTGCCGGATATCGGGCACATCCCCGGCTGGCTGGCGGATCGCTGACCGAATCCGGCTCGATTTCGGCGGATCAGGTTCTAAATCCGACATAGCCTGTCGCAGACAGAGCGGCCAGTCTTCCCTGTTCGGGGCTTGCTTGAGGCAACGCGAACACAAGGGGACGGTCCGATGGCAGATACGACAAAGCGCAGACGCCGCAGTGGAGGGCGCGCGGGGGCTGCTGAACGCCGAGGCTCGGCCGTAATCGACCAGATGCCGTGGAACCCTCCGGTCAATACGGATGCACCGACCGAGCCGCTTGGTCCTGAGGGGATTGAAGCGATCCACGAGGGGGCGATGCGCATTCTCGAAGAGATCGGTATTGAATTCTACAACGAGGAAGCCATCGGCATACTGCGTCAGGCAGGCTGCACCATTGACGGCGACAATGTCCGCATGGGGCGCGATTTTGTGATGGAGATGGTGGGCAAGGCTCCGTCATCCTTTACCATCACGCCGCGTAATCCGGCACGCCAGATTGAAATCGGTGGGCGCAATCTGCTGTTCGGCAATGTCTCGTCCCCGCCCAACTATTGGGATATGGAGATCGGCACGAAAGTGCCCGGCAATCGCGAAATGTGTCGGAACCTTTTGAAACTGACGCAATATTTCAACTGCATTCACTTTGCGGGCGGTTATCCGGTGGAACCAGTCGACATCCACGCCAGCGTGCGCCATCTGGATGTGCTCTATGACAAGCTGACCCTGACCGACAAGGCGATGCACGCCTATTCACTGGGCAAGGAACGGGTCGAGGACGTGATGGAGATGGTGAGGATCGCAGGCGGTCTAAGCCATGAGGAATTCGAGGCGACGCCCCGGATGTATACCAACATCAACTCGACCTCGCCGTTGAAACATGACCACCCGATGATTGACGGCTGCCTACGTCTGGCACGGCGGGGGCAGGCGATTGTGGTGACGCCCTTTACGCTGGCTGGCGCGATGGCCCCGGTTACAATGGCGGGCGCGGTCGCGCAATCTCTGGCCGAGGCGCTCTGCGCGATTGCGCTGTTCCAATATGTCCGTCCCGGCATTCCCTGCGTGATCGGAACCTTTACCTCGAACGTGGATATGAAATCTGGCGCGCCGGCGTTCGGAACACCGGAATATATGCGCTCGACCCAGATGACCGGCCAGATGGCACGGTTTTACGGCCTACCCTTGCGGTCCTCGGGCGTGTGTGCGGCAAACGTGCCAGATGGGCAATCGGTTTGGGAAACGTCGAACTCACTGTGGGCGGCGGTGCAGTCAGGGACCAATATAGTCTACCACGCCGCAGGTTGGCTTGAGGGAGGGCTGATCGCCAGCCCGGAAAAGTTCATTATGGATTGCGAAGTTTTGCAGCAAATCCAAAGGTATATGCAGCCCGAGATCACGGCGACCGGGCCGGATGAGATTGCGTTGGATGCGATCCGTGCGGTCGGCAATGACGGGCATTTCTTTGGCATCCAGCACACGCAGGACCGTTACACTACGGCATTCTACCAACCTTTCCTCAGCGACTGGAAGAATTTCGAAGGGTGGAACGTAGCGGGTGGTATCTGGACTGCAGAACGCGCCCATCACATGTTCAAAGAGATCATCACCAGCTTTGAACCCCCACCGATGGACGAAGGTATCCGACAGGAACTGGCGGAATTCGTTGAACGCCGAAAGGCCGAGGGCGGAGCACCGACCGATTTCTAGCAGTTTAGAAAGAGATTCCAGTTTGATACTCGATTGGATTGTCCATATCCGAAGCTGCGTTTTGGCGATTTGTTAAGGATTCGTCGGTCAGACTACGTGTGAAACCAAGCTGGGGCTTTGTCATGCATGGTCTGATCAATCGAGCGGTCCAATCCTTCGTTTGCGCGACATACGGGCAATCCTGCTGGCTGCACGTGACCGAAGTCGCAGAACTTGGCTTTTCCGAGTTTGAGGCGATGTTGGTCTATGACGATGACGTCAGCGCGCGCATGCTGGAGATATTGTGCGCTAAACTCGATCGCCCGCGCGCCGAACTGCTAGAGGATTTGGGGACCTACCTAGTCTCTCACCCCAACATGGAAGATCTACGACGCCTGCTGCGGTTTGGCGGAGTGACGTATGTCGAATTTCTGCATTCACTTGATGACCTTTCTGATCGGGTTCGCCTTGCGGTCTCGGACCTGCGTTTGCCCGAACTAGAACTAAGCGAGATGTCGCCAACCGAGTTCCAGCTTCTGTGTCATCCGGGTTTGCCCGGATATTCCAGCGTGATGGTGGGCGTGCTCCGCGCGGTTGCGGATGACTATGGCGCATTGGCCATTCTTACCCATGAGGGGCAAAGGGGGGACGCCGAAGTCATTTCGATCATCCTGGTTGAAAGCGCCTTTGCTCAAGGCCGACAGTTTGAGTTGGGGGCGCGAAAAGCATGATGAGCAATGTCGAATTGGCCGGGTTGCTGGACACGCTTTGCCCGATGTTCGTTCTCGTCGATCGAGACGGACGCATTCAGCGTGTGGGGCCGACCGTTCAAAAACTTCGGCCGGATACACCGATGCGTGGGCAGGCTTTCCTGGACGTTTTCGAACTGGTTCGACCACGAAAGGTGACAACCTTGTCGGCCTTGCTTTCTCTGGCCGGGGCAAAACTGCACCTCAAGCTGCATGACAGGCCGCGTACGGCCCTTAAAGGCTTGGTCGCGCCCTTGCCGAACGATATGGGGGCGGTCGTGAACCTGTCCTTCGGAATTTCGATCCTGGATGCGGTACGGGACTATGCGCTGACCAGTGCCGATTTTTCCGGCACAGATCTTGCGATTGAACTGCTCTATCTGGTCGAAGCCAAATCCGCCGCGATGGAGGCGTCCCGTTCACTAAACCTGCGCCTGCAGGGCGCGATGCTTGCGGCCGAGGAGCAGGCCTATACCGATATGTTGACCGGCCTCAAGAACCGCCGTGCGATGGATGTGGTGTTGGGGCATCTGGTCTCGGGCAATGGACCATTTGCGCTAATGCATCTGGATCTGGACTATTTCAAATCAGTCAATGACCGGTTTGGCCATGCCGCTGGGGATTATGTTCTGAAACAGGCCGCGCGCATCATGATGGAAGAGACGCGTGCAGATGACACCGTCGCGCGCGTCGGGGGGGATGAATTCGTAATCATGTTCAAAGGCTTGGTCGATGAGGCTGTACTGTCCGCGATCGCGATCCGACTGATCGAGCGGTTGCAACATCCCATAAGTTTTGAAGGGTCAACCTGCTGCATATCGGCCAGTATCGGAACCGCGCTTTCCACGCAATTTCACTCCCCCAAACCTGCCGAGATTTTGAACGCCGCCGATCAGGCCTTGTACGAGGCCAAGCGAAAAGGCAGGTCTCGTCACTGCTTGTTCTCATCACTGGCGCACAAGGCGATGCCTCCGCAATAGCAGGCGTCAGGTAGAAAGAAACGCCTTGCTGAGGGTCGCGGCGATATGGCGTTGAATGCCGGGAAGCTCTCCGACGACGGGTAGGGTGTCGCCCTGAAAGGCAGCCTTTTCCAATTCTTGCGGGATGTCCTCTAGAACGTGTCCGCCAGTGCAGGCAAAAAACGGCAAACAAATTGCTTGCGCACCCGCTTTTGATGCGGCGTCAGATATGGAAGGGGGCTCTTCGACAAAACCGACGCGAAGAGATTTGAACGGTAAAGTTTGACCCAAAGCCTCGGCGAAGTGCAAAGCCACGGCAGAGGGGTTGCGGCTGCGGCCGGACCCGTGGGCGGCGAGAACAAAATCGGTCTCTGTGGCCTGCCACTGACGCTGCGCAAGAGCCTCGGTCAGAGCCTGTGCCACAAGGTTGGGCATTTCGGGGTCTACTCCCAGCGGGTCCAGAATACGAAGGGGGCGTTCGTCCAACCGCTTGGGCAACGCGCTGGTCACGAACCACCCCTTGGCCATGAAGAGCGGAAAGAGAACGGTATCGTCCGGTAGCTTTTGCAGGCAGGATTCGAACTGTCCCGGTGCGGCCAGCGTGGCGGAAACCACCGTGATATCCGGGCACAGCGCATCGACGCTACGGGCATAGTCTGCCAATGCGGCCTCGGCCGGTTCCGGGTCAGAGGGTTGGCCATGGGCGACGATGACGGCATGCGGCATAAGTACGATCCTTGTTGCGTGACCGGATAGGTGTGTTTGTACAACCCAAAGTCAACCGGAAACCAAATGCTCTATCCCAGCAGAGCAAGCCACAGCCATACCGTCAGGATCGACGAGGCAGTACCGATCAGCACCGATGAGGCCGCGACCCGTCGCGCGCGCCCATACATATTGGCAAAGATATAGGCGTTGAACCCCGGTGCCATGGCCGCGTTCAGCACGCCCGAGCGGAACAGATCCTGCGGCAGCCCGACGCTTGATCCGAATAGCCAGACCAGACTTGGATGCAGCAGCAGCGACACACCGCAAACATAGGCGATGGTGCGCAGATCGCCCTCGGGCCGATATTTGACAAGAACGCCGCCCAAGGCAAACAAGGCTCCGGGCAAGGCGGCGCGGGTGATCAGGCCAAGGGCGTCATCGACCACTCCGGGCACGCCAACCCCGGACAGGTTGATTATGAATCCCGATGCGATCCCCAGGATCAGCGCATTTCGGAACATCGCTGACAAGACCGAACGGAACATATGCGTGCCACCGTTGCCGCGACTGCGAATGACCTCCATCACTGTGATGCCGATGCCATAGCAAAACGGCGCATGGAAGGCGATGATAGCATAGTTCCCGGCCAGGTTTTCAGGGCCATAAGCGCGCTCGGTAATCGGCAGGCCCAGCAGGACCGAGTTCGAGAACAAGCAGCAGAAGCCGATCGCGACGCAATCCTCCCACTCGCGCCGGAAGATCAGGCGCGCGCCGAACAGGCCGGCGCAGAAACATAGGCCCGCAGCGGTGTAGAAACTGAACAGCAGACGCGGGTCGAAACTGGCGCTGAGGTCCAGATTGGCGATGGCCAGAAACAGCAAGCAGGGAATGGCGAAGCCCTGGGTGAACTTCATCAGCCCGTCGATATGGACCTCTTTGAAATACCCCAACCGGGTCGAGGCATATCCCGCGCCGATCACCAGAAATACTGGCAGGATAACGTCGATCAGGCTTTGCAGCATGGTGCCATCCGGTGAGATATTGCGGCAGGCACCACCGACATTTTACAGCGCCTGATGGATCACCATGCCATCATAGGCCGGGGTGATGTGGTCGGCGGTTTCGGCCTTGACCGTGGCATAGTCCATGTCGATATGCATATTGGTCAGCACCGCGCGCTTCGGCTCGAGCTGTTCGATCCAGCCGAGCGTCTTTTCCAGATGCGCGTGAGTTGGGTGCGGCGTGCGGCGCAGCGCGTCGATGACCAAACAGTCCAGCCCTTGCAGCGCAGGCCACGCGTCGTCATAGATCTCGGCCACGTCTGGCAAATAGACCAGTCCGCCAATCCGAAAGCCCAACGCGTCGATCGAGCCGTGATTAACCTTGAACGGCTGCAATGGGATCGGGCCGCCGGGGCCGTCGATCTCAAACGGGCCACTGATGGTTTTCAGATCAAGGATCGGCGGGTAGGGCGAGCTGTCAGGCTGGATGAACGCATATCCGAACCGTCCCAGCAGGTCGTTTTGCGTGTCACCGTCCGCCCAGACAGGTACGCGGGTGCGCATGTTGAACACGATCATGCGCAGGTCATCTATGCCGTGGACGTGGTCGGCATGGCTGTGGGTGTAGACCACCCCATCCAGACGCCCGGTGCCGGTATCCAGCAACTGGCTGCGCATATCCGGCGTGGTGTCGATCAGGACCGAGGTTGTGCCTTCGGGCCCATCGCGCTCTACCAGCATGGAACAGCGACGGCGGATGTTCTTGGGGTTTTCGGGGTCGCAATCGCCCCAATGCCCGCCCAGTCGAGGTACGCCACCGGAGGAACCGCAGCCCAGAATGGTGCAGCGCAGCTGGGTCATGCAGCCGCCTTGTAGGTTGCGGCTTTGGTGAACAGCCGCTCGAAATTCAGCTGGGTCTGAGCGGCGAACTCGGCATAGTCCATACCGAACACCTCGGCCCCTTTGCGGGCGGTATGGGCGGTATAGGCGGGCTCGTTGCGTTTGCCGCGGAACGGGGGCGGGGCCAGATAGGGCGCGTCGGTTTCGACCAGAACGCGATCGACTGGGGCGGTGGCAAAGATATCGCGCAGCTCCTGGCTTTTGGGGAAGGCGGCGATGCCGGACATGGACAGGTAAAAACCCAGATCCAGCGCGGCTTTGGCCAGTTCTGCCGATGAGGAAAAGCAGTGCATCACGCAGGAATAGGGCGCGTTGCGATGTTCCTCGGCCAGAATGCGGGCCATGTCCTCGTCCGCCGCGCGGGCGTGAATAATCAGGGGTAGGCCGGTGCGCTGGGCCGCCTCGATATGGACACGCAGAGATTGTTTTTGCACTTCGGCGCTGTCGGCGGTGTAATGGTAATCCAGCCCGGTCTCACCAATACCGACGAATTTCGGGTGCTGGGACAGTGCGACCAGTTCGTCTACGGTTGCCATCTGCTCATCCGCAGCGCTCATGGGGTGGGTGCCGGCGGCGTAGAAGACGGGGGCGTGGGCTTCAGCTATCGCGCGGACGCTGGGTTCATTGCGCAGCTTGGTGCAGATTGTGACCATACGGGTTACGCCCGCGTCAATCGCATTGGCGACGATCTGGTCCAACTGGCCTTCGAAATCGGGGAAGTCCAGATGGCAATGGCTGTCGGTGATCTGGGGGGTGTCGCTCATCTGCTCTGACCGGCGGTTTCCTGTATCTTGAACACCGTATCTAGGACCAGAGCCGCAGGGTCAAGGTTCACCGCCTGACCATGGCGTGCGCGGGCTGTGATTGTCGCAGCCACCTCAGCCCATTTGCGGGCCTGATGGGGGGATTGGGATAGGCGCGACAGGATTTCGGCCTCATGCGGGGCGGCTTCGGGCAGGGGGGCTGCGCCGGTCGCTCCGGTCAGGGCAAGGCGCGACAGGGCCACGTCGATCAGGGTTAAAAGCAGCTCGAACCTCTCAGCCGCGCCGCGCTGGGCGGCGGCCTCGGCCAGTTTCAGGGCGCGTTGACGGTCCATGCGGGGCAGGGTGCCGAGGATGGCGATGAACTCGGCGTAAATCTCTAACCCGCCCAGGTTAATCAGACGCACCGCGTCCCCGACAGAGCCAGCGGCAAGGGCGGCCAGATGATCTGGTTGCGTAGGCATTTCGGCTCCGGTTTGGGCCAGTGCGGACTGCATATCGTCAGCCCCTAACGGGGATAGGCGCAGGGTTCGACAGCGCGACCGGATTGTTGGCAACAGTCGCGAGGGCTGGTGCGAGATCAACAGCAGCGTCGTACGCGCGGGCGGTTCTTCCAGCATTTTCAACAGGGCGTTGGCGGCGCTGACATTCATCTCATCAGCCGCGTCTACGATGACCACGCGCCGCCCGCCATCGGCCGAGGACAGGCCGAAGAACTTGCCCAGCTTGCGGATGTCATCCACCACGATCTCACTCCGCAGCCGCCCTTGATCGTTCAGCGTTCGGGTAATGGCGGCCAGGCCGGGTTCGGCCCCGGCCTGAATGCGGTGGGCGACGGGGTGGTCGGGGTCGATCGCGAGCGTCTCAGGGGGCGGGGGCGCGCCGAACAGCCCGTCATCCTCAGCCGGAGGGGTCGCCAGCAGGAACCGCGCGATCTGCCACGCAAGCGTAGCTTTGCCCACCCCGCGCGGGCCGGTCAGCAGCCAGCCGTGGTGCAGACGGTCCGAGGTGTAGGCGTTCAGAAAGGCCTGTTCGGCCTCGGCCTGCCCGAACAAGGTCGCGGTTTCGCGCGGATGCGGGGCACCGGGGGCCTGATCCGGGGTCGGGGTGTCGTCGCTCATGGGTCGTCCGTCACAAGGATTGCAGGACGATATCTGTCACATCGCGGGCCACACTGTCCATGTCCCGGTTGCCATCGATCACGCGAAAACGGTCCGGGAACTCATCGGCCAGCGCCAGAAACCCTGCGCGCATCTTTTGCTGCAACTCCAGGCCGAAATCCTCGAACCGTTCCTCGGTGCCTTGCCGCCCCTTGGCGCGAGACAGGCCGATTTCGGGGTCCATGTCGATCAGCAGTGTCAGGTTGGGTTCGCGCCCGATCATCAGCTTGTGCAACTGATCCACCACAGGGCGCAGATTGCCACGTGACATGCCCTGATACATGCGCGTGCTGTCGGCGAACCGGTCGCAGATCACGACTTTTCCAGCCGCCAGCGCGGGTTCAATGGTTCGTTCCAGATGGTCGCGGCGGGCGGCAGTGAACAGCAGCAGCTCTGTCTCGGCTGACCAGCGGTCGGGATCACCTTCCAATACCAGCCTGCGGATTTCCTCGGCCCCGGCTGAACCGCCGGGTTCGCGGGTCAGAACAACGTCGCGGCCCAATCCGCGCAAGTGATCGGCCAGCATACGCGCCTGCGAGGACTTGCCCGACCCATCAATGCCTTCAAATGTCAGAAACACGCGGTGCCCTTGTCAAAATGCGTCCAGAGGGTTGCCGATCACATCGGTCAGAACGATCCCTCCGACGGTCATCATCCGAACCAGAAAACCACCCGCGGCCACATCCTGTACCGCGACCAGAGGACGCCGAATTTCGGGCAGACCTTCAGGCTTGATGACCAGTTCGGCCAGTTTCTGACCCTTGGCAATCGGAGCGTTGATCGGGCCGTCATAGACGACCTCGGCAGCCACGTTTTCGTCGCCCAGAACCGGCAGTAGGATGTTCAGATCGTCTTCGGGTACAAGGCCAACCGTCCTTTGCGCCCCCATCCAAACTTCGGCCTCGGCTATCGGCGCGTCTTTGTTGGCAATTGTCCTCTCGACAAAATTTCGAAACGACCAGTTAACCACGGACTCAGCCTCCTCTGCACGCGTGGCGGTGCTATCCAGACCGGTGAGCACGAAGATCACCCTGCGGTCCCCCTGTTTGGCCGAGCCGACAAGGCCATAGCCTGCCTCTTGCGTGTGGCCAGTCTTCAGGCCGTCCGCGCCTATCCCCAGTTTCAGTAGCGGATTGCGGTTGCGCTTGTTTGAGGGCGCGCGGCCATCGAATTCAAACTCTTCCTCGGCGAACAGAGGATAGTATTCAGGAAAATCACTGATCAGGCGATCTGCCAGAACGGCCAGATCGTGGACTGACATCATGTGACCGGCAGCGGGCCAGCCGTTGGAATTGGCAAAGGTAGAATTGTCCATGCCCAGCTGTTTCGCGCGCTGCGTCATGTAGCGGGCAAACCCGGCCTCGGTCCCGTCGGGGCTGAGCGCCTCGGCGATCACCACGCAGGCATCGTTGCCCGACAGCACGATGATACCGCGCAGCAAATCCTCGACTGTGACGCGATCCAATGTGTTCAGGAACATGGTCGAGCCACCATAGCTCATGGCGTGTTCGGAAACGGGTAGGGTCTCATCCAACGTCAGACGTCCGTCGCGCAGGGCCTCGAAGGCCACATACAGTGTCATGAGTTTGGACATCGACGCCGGGGGCAGGGGCTGATCGGCGTCTTTGGATAGAAGGACCGTGCCGGTCGTCTGATCCATCACATAGGCCGCCCTGGCCGTCGTATCGAAAGCCTGGGCGGGCAGAGCAAACATTGCCAGTCCGAGGGTCAGAACAGTTGAGCGTAGTGAGGACAGCATAGCGGCACCTCCTTTCGGGTTCAGTTTTTGACGGTGAAGGCGTCTGAAAAGCCCAGATCCTTGACATCGCGATGAATGGCATTGCGCTCGGCCCGCGTGGACGCGGGGCCAACCACCACGCGCCAGACGATCTTGTCATCGGTCTTCAATTCTCGCACCTCGGCGCTCAGACCGTTCCTGCGGATCTTGTCGGCGGCGCTTTTGGCATTGGCTTCGACCCCGAACGTACCCACCTGCACATATGGTTTTGACAGCGGGCCGGAAGCTGGGGCTTCGGCCGCCACAGGAGTCGGGTCCGAGGCTTCAATCGCCGCTGCGGCGCCCTCAATCGGGTCCAAGGGCGTTTCGGTGATTTCATCGACCTCTTTCTTCTGCCACCACTTCCGTTTTGGTGCGGCATCGGCGGGAGGTATCACTTCGGGGTCAGTCAGAGACGGCGCAGCCGCAGCGGCTGCAGCGACCTCGGCTGTGTCGGCGGCCGTTTCGGTCGCTGTATCAACCGCCGTATCTGCGGCATCGGCGGTTGCCGCGCCAGCAGCAGCGGCAGCCCCTGCGACGGCTGCGGTTTCCTTCTTTTGCCACCATTTGCGCTTGGGTTTGTCTTCAACCGCCGCCTCGCCATCGGCTTCGACGTCAACCGCCGCGCTTTCAACCACTTCCTGCTCGGGCTCGGCGGCGGGTTCTTCCGCAGCTTCGGGTTCAGGTTCGGCTGCGACAGGCTCTACCGGTTTGCGACGCAGAGCGACAACGTCCACTCGCGTGGGCGCGCCGGCCAAAATACCCAGCTTCTCGGCGGCAGCGGAAGAAAGCTGCAACGCGGGACCAGGAAGGTTGCGTTCGCGGCGGAACAGGGCGCCTGTGGTGGACTTGTTATTTGCGGTGTTTGTTATGCGTACACGTTCGGGCTGGGTAACATCCGGGTGCGCGACCCAGATACCGCCCAATGACGGGCGTCCATCCCACAACCCGGCTTCGGTGACGTTGAAAACCTCGGGGGCTTCGACATCCTCGCGTGTGTTTCCGGTCGCATCGGGAAACAGCTCTACCGAGTCACTGCCGCGCGGACTGCTGTCCGCGTCCGAAGAAGCCTCATCCGAAGACAGCGTTTCGTCGCAACCTACAAGAACTGTAAGCGCCACAGCAAAAACCACCAACGCCCGCGGTTTTGCGCGTGTCACAATCGCTCGATCCATTATCTCATCCCTTGCCTGAAAGGGCTTGGTTCACAATGCCCCACTGCCGTTTGCCGGTTCTCAAAGGCCAGCGTGTTTCGGTCTTTTCACCGTTGATCATAACCCGAGCAAAGGAGCATGGAAAGTCTGCTGGACAGGCTTGAGCAAGTTTTCCCTATTTGCACTTGCCACCGGTTTCGCTTGGCCTTAGACCCAGCCCCACGCGGGGAGGTGGCAGAGTGGTCGAATGCGGCGGTCTTGAAAACCGTTGGGCGTGAGAGCGTCCCCAGGGTTCGAATCCCTGTCTCCCCGCCACTCATGATACATCTTGGACGAATTGAACGACGAAAAGCCGGGCAAACCTGTGGTCAGCCCGGCCTTGCGAGATTTTTCAGTTTCAGAAGAAAGGGTTCAGCCGAACCTGACCAAAGGGCCATCCTGAATTTCTGAAAGTTCAACAGCCTTGTCGATCAGGAACAGAGCTTCCATCTTCGACGAAGCATTCAGCGAGACGTCCTCACCGACGTGGTATGATATACCCGCATTAGCCAGAAGCTCTCCGGCGTCGGTGCCAGGCAGGCGTGACAGGCGCAAGCTCAGTTCTTGCGCGTTCAGGCCCTTTTTGCGGTCGTGAATCAGAAGGAACACACCATTGCCCCAATAGGTCGCGAAGTTGCGGCCATCCTTGGAGGATGTCAGTAGCGCCTCGCCTGCAACCGCCATGATCTCGCGGAATTCGGTTGATGTGCTGAGGCCGAAGATCTCTTCGACTTCGTTGACCTTGATGGCCAGCATTTTGGACGTTCTGGCGTGCATGGTTGCCAGTTGAACCACGTAATTTTCGAACTCGGCCAGACCGATGCAGCCAGGCAGATCGCCGAAATAGAGCGGATCGCTCAGGCGGAAATTCGGATTCACCTCGGAATCGTTTTGCGCGTAGACATCCGCCTCGAGCACTTCGATCGCGGCACGCCGTTCGGCAGCCAGTCGATACGCATCCGAAAGACGCTGTTTTAGGTCGGCAAACTCGAACGGTTTGGTGACATAGTCCGTGGCGCCAACCTCGAACGCTTCGTCGATATACTGTTTCTGCACCATGGCGGTGACCATGATAATTGGGGTAAAGCGATAATCCGGCAGTTTGCGCGCTTCTTCGCACAAAGTAATACCGTTCATCTCGGGCATTTGCACATCAAGCAGCAGACAGTCGAATACCTGATCCGTTTCGGACAGGACTTTAATCGCCTCTTGACCGCTGCGCGCGGTTACCACGTCTTCATAACCGAAGGCGCCCAATACACAGATCAACAGCTCAAGAATGCTTGGGTCGTCGTCTACGGCAAGTATACGCATAACAAATCACCAGGTTTTGCCACCGAACCATCCTTTTGCTTTGCAGACTTCCGGCAAAGGACGGCAGGCGAGTGGATTTTCAGGTGCGTTCAGGCTGTCCGAGAAAAACGGCAAAAGATTGACGGGTCAGAGGCACCTATGTGTCCGATTAATCATTTTTTCATTAAGCGCGGATTTAATGAACATTAGGATCAACATGGAATTTGCCAATCATTTCGACCGCTCGGGTAGGAACTTTCTCACCCTGTTGCAACGGAGTTGACGTGTCGTGATCGCGAAAAATTCATGTTTGCCGCTCCAAGTTCCACCCAGTTAGTTGGAAAACCCAGAAAATTCTCTTGTGTTCAAAGAGTTGTGAGCGGCAAACTGTCTGCATCTGGCGCAGGAAATCCACAAAAAAATCAAACAAAATGGCGAATAAACTAAAATTTAGCAGCCAAAAATGAAGGGTGGAGGTGAATTGGCCACACATGGGCTTCAATCATAAGGCGAACAGCACTAAGTTGTAGACTTGGTGTTCGGCATCTTGGCATAAGTGTGTCAAAAATAAGAGCAAAATATGGATCGACCACTCCAGTACGAGCAGGCCTACCCGGCGTCCAAAGTTTTTCCGGACCTTGAGCCTGCCAATGACGCTGCGGCTGCGCCCAAGCCTGCGCCGCGGCGACGGTTGTTTTCGCTCAAGCGAAGCCAGCCGTCCCGTCAGGAAAAGCTGGGTGAGATTCGTGCGACGACGATGAGTTTTCGCAACATGCATGAATATGGCACGCTGCTGTCCAAGTATCTGGAAACCCGCAAGTCGATTTTCATCGACCGCCTGAACTGGCAGATCGGGCAGGTAGATGGCATGGAGTTCGATCAATACGACACACCCGCCTGTCGCTGGGTCGTTCTGCATGAATTCGGCGAGGTTCTGGGCGGCGTGCGCCTTTTGCCGACAACCGCGCGCTGCGGGATTTACTCCTATATGTTGCGGGATGCGCAGCAGGGGAATTTGCCGGGTATGCCAACGGATGTCCTTTTTTTCGAGGCTCCAGTTGCCCCCAATGTCTGGGAGGCATCGCGGTTTTTCATCACCGACAGCGTGCCGTCCTCACGTCGTATGGCCGTGCAACAAGAGTTGTTCTATCAAATGACTGTGACAGCCGCCGAGGGTGGAGCGACGCGCATTCTTGGAATTGTACCGTCAGTCTGGGCGCGCTGGTCGCGGCGGCTTGGGGTAGGGGCCGCGCCGGTTGGGGCGAAGTTCTCGATCGAAGGGACCTATAGCCAGTCGGTCTTGTTCAATATCAATCGGCAATCGCCATAGAGCGCGGTTAAGGTGCTGGAAAGCATGTTAAACACGGGGTTGGCCTGCGTGTTCCTTGTCTCTTGATGCGAGGCCCGTGGCCGGTTTTGACAAAATAAGGCCCAGAAATGAACACGTTTCGCGGCGTTTTTTACCGTTTTCGCCGCGGTTTTGTCCTAGTCGTTCAATAGGTTGGGACCGTTAAACAAGTTGAAAACGGTTTACCAGTCATGAAACACTCCAACCCGGACAGTGAACAGTTCCAGCGGAAACTGGAAATCCGCGCGTTGCAAAAGACCAAGCTGCGCGTCTTGGTGGTTGATGATGAACCCAGCATTCTGGAGCTGTTGCAGGCCGCGCTGGCCGAGTTTGAGAATTGTGATATTTCAGCTGCATCCTCGGCCACTGAAGCCCTGGCGCTGATCGAAGCCACCGGAACGCCGTTTGACTGTTTCCTGCTGGATATTCAAATGCCCGGTATTAACGGAATCGAATTGCTGCGGCGTATTCGACAAATGCCCGAACATGCCGATGCGCCGGCGATCATGCTGACCGCGATGAGCGATAGAAAACATGTGGAAGAAGCGTTTCTGGAAGGCGCGTTCGACTATGTTACCAAACCGTTTGATTTCTTCGAGCTGCGCAGCCGGATGAACGCGGCGCATCTTTTGATGCAAGAACGTATCAAGGCGCGCCGCAGCTCGGCGTCGGTGCAGAGCCTTCGGGCTGAACTTGACAGCACACAGCAGTTCAGCTTTGATGATCCATTGTCAATCGACGGGCTCGAACGGTGCCTGCGATATGTTGAGTTCGACAATTACATCGAACAACTTTCGCGAGGATGTCTGTACGATTCATGGGTCGTTGCCGTCAAACTTCAGGACGCTGACTTCCGGTTCGATCTTAACGATTTCAGTGCGTTCCGCCGGGCGATTTCCGATTTGGGACGCTCCATCGAAAAGACGACCAAGCTATCGCAAGCAGTGTTCTCGTACCGGGGCAGCGGCGTGTTTCTCGTCGTCGTGCATGGCCGCGAGGCCGCATCCGACCTGCCTGCCGAAGAAGAATTGAACCAGCTTTTTGGCGCGATGCTGGCGGACCGAGGTGTCTCGGGGTCGGTTCGGGCTGTCAAAGGAGCCGCTATTGCCATGCGGTCTATTTCCAAGTCAGGGGCATTCTCAGCAATGAATAACGCGATCGAAAAGGTGCAGGAACGGGAAGTGGCCCTTCGCAAGGTCGAAGCGCCCGAGGCAGAACTGCGCAGCAAATCTAACGTGGTGAAGATGGACAAGCCACGTACCAGCCTGTTCGAGACCGTTTTGCAGGAGATGTACGGCAGCCAGACCTATCTGGCCCGCAAGTAAGGCTTGGGCCTCAGGCGCGGGCCGCGTTCAACATCATGGGACCGCTGGTGCGCATGGTGAACGTCAGGACCGGCTCGGGCATCGGAGCCGATGACATCGAGAAATGAACGTCTCGCAGAACCGACGCCATCAGAACCATAATCTCGGTCTCGGCATATTGCGCGCCAATACAGATGCGAGGGCCATCACCGAAGGGGATATATTGCCCACGCGGAGGCGGAGCACCCAAAAAGCGTTGGGGTCTGTACTGATCAGGCTCTTCCCACAGCTTTTCATTGCGGTGAAGTGAATAGACCGGGAAAAACAACGCGTCACCTGGTTCGATCTTGATCCCTTTGATCTCCACCGCTTCCTCAGCATCGCGCGCAAAAAACGCGGCCGAAGGGTATAGGCGCAACGTCTCTTTGATATGCGCGCGCAACAGCGGCATGTGCTCGAGATGCGAGAATTCGATTTTGTCTTCAGGGCAGGCTGTTCGAATCTCATCCCGGATTCTGTGCTGCATCTCGGGGTAGAGCGCCAGCAGGTAGTATCCCCAAGCCATCGCATTGGCCGAAGTCTCATGCCCCGCGACAACAAAGGTCAGCAGGTTGTCGACCGTGGTTTCCAGATCTTCGAAGTCTTCCTTAAGCGCGTTGATCATCAGGTCTAGGAAATCTTGCGGCTCCTCTCGGCCTTCGGCGCGGCGCTGCTCGATCACAGTGCGTGCCAAATCGCGCATCGTAGTGACGGGGGCGGTGCTGCGCAGCCATTTGCGGCGGGGCAGCCATTTGGGCAGGCCCATCAGGTCGAACAGAGAAATATCGGAAATATAGTTAAAATAGGCGATCAAACCCACGCGGATTTGTTCGGAGCTGACCTCTTCATTGCCGGAAAAGATCACACGAGAGATATTCGTCAGCGTCGAAGCCGGTGCGACCTGCGCTATGTCCACAGGACCTTCGTTCTCAGCTAACGACGCGGCGATCTCGGAGCCAGTTTCGGCAAAGTGGCGCGACAAGACAGGCAAGTTCCGGGCCGCGAAAAGCGGCGAGTAGCGCTGTCGTTGTTTGCGCCATTTCTCACCTTCGGACAGGATCAGACCATTGCCAACGGCGGAGCCGATGATGTCTTTGGTGAACTTGGCCTTTGGAAAACGGCGGCCTTTGCCAACAAGCAATTCGGTCACCATTTCGGGGTCGCATATATAATGGATGTTCAACGGACCACGCACATAGGTCTGCTGAATCGTCTCAATCGGGATAACCTCAAGCATGTTGCGCCCGGCTGATCGGGCGAATTGCAACAACGATACGGGCTTTTCTGCTAGTCGGGCCGAAACCGGTGTCACGTCGGCCTGCCTCATTTCCTGCATACCAATTGCGGTCATGCTGCTCATCCTTCAGGTTCATTGGCCCCTGGGCAGAAACATTTAGTGTCAAAACGCGCAAAGAATCAATGAAATCGTTAACTTACCGCCATGTGTTTCCGGACTGTGTCATATTAGACTCCGTCACTGATGCTGATATGAGAACAGTGACTATTAACAATACACATCGCGTTTTGAGACTATTGCCAAACTGTGAACCAATTTCGGACCAACTGCGTCCTCATTGTGCCTGTAGTTCAAGGAGAACAGTGCCACAATTGAAGACGACGTGATGACGATCACAGAAACGACACCGCCGATCGAGCTCTCGGAAGAGCCTGTCGATCAGCTGCTACAGAACATCAAGGACTACACCGCCATGAGCTTTGCGCTGCTTTGGCAGCGGCAAGCGATTTTTCTGGCGACGACCATTCTGACGGGCTTCTTCTTCGACTCGCTCAACGCGATCCTGTTCTATGGCACGATCCTGATATGCGAAGCGCAAGACCTGTATCTTGCTAAACGTGTGGCGCGCCTGCGGCGCGATGAACGGCGCGCGATTGCGATGATGGTCGCGTGGATATTGCTGAACACGATCCTAAGCGCCGCTGCCATTTGCCTCTATGCGGTGTCAGTTGCGTTCAAACAGCCGTCGGGGGGGCACTTCACCCCCTTGTTCTTCCTGTTTGCGGCCGCGCTTTTTGCGGCGATGAACAACCATCAGTTCGTCTGGGCCATGATCGTGCGGCTGGCCATGTATGGCGTGTCGTTCATGGTGATCGTCGTTACCGATATCTGGATTGAACAACCCGACCTGTCGTCGGAACTTTGGCTGCATTTCTTCACGGTCGTCTTCGTGATGTACTTTTTGATCGACTGTTCACTGGTCTTTCTTAAGCTTTATCGAAAAAATCTAGAGCAGCTTGAAAAACTACGGGAGGAGCACGAACGTACCAAGGCGGCCTATATCGCCAAGACACAGTTCATTTCTACGGTTAGTCACGAATTGCGCACGCCGCTGACCTCTATCAAGGGATCGCTGGACCTGATCAACACAGGCGCGATGGGCGAGGTGCCTGAAAAGATGCAAAAACTTGTTGATCTGGCTGCGCGCAACAGTGAGCGGCTGGCGTCGCTGATCAATGACGTACTCGATATTCAGAAGATGGAAGCGGGTGAGATGGTCTTTCGGCAAACTGCGATTGATGTTCGTCCTCTTGTGCAAGAATCCATTGCGGCCAATCTGGGTTATGCCAGTGCCCATAACGTAGTGATTGAAGAGAATGTCGACGGCCAAGCCGATCTGCAAATACGCGGGGATACATCGCGCCTGATTCAGGTGCTGACCAATATGATTTCGAATGCTGCCAAGTTCTCTTTCGATGGTGGCTCGATCACCGTCGGCTACAAGCAGGTTGGCGGCCGCGTGCGGATTTTTGTAAAGGATCAGGGGATCGGTATCCCCGCGGGAAGCCGAGACAAAGTTTTCGACCGCTTTTCGCAGATTGATTCATCTGATGAACGCCACGCCGGAGGTACAGGTCTTGGAATGAACATTTCCAAGGAAATCGTGGAACAGTTTGGTGGCACGATCGACTACTACAGCACACTAGGCGTCGGAACCGAATTTTTCGTAGAGTTTCCCATCCTGGCACCGCGTAACAGGCCTGCAAAAGGACATGGACTTACTGATCTGCCGAAAATCATACGATCCAACTAGGCCGTCCATTTGGATCAGCCTTGGCCCAAAATTACTTCACCAGTCGAAACGCTCATAGACTTGTGTATCTAGTGCCGAAACTTGCGGGCTGTCAGGTAGTGTCACTGTCTCGGACAGGACATCTGCTTCTTGGGCTATATCCTGAGCCTCCGGTGCCATGTCCCAAGGTTGAGAGGCCATATCAGTTTCCGCCGCGTCGGCGAGTACAGATGCATCCATTCTTTCGGACTCCGCGCCCGCTGGTTCTGATCCTCCGACAGTGAGTTGAACGGGGATTTCTATTCTGTCCACTAAGTCGGGATCGTTGCGATCAGAGATTGCGAGTTCGAGGTTGATACTACCTTCGAATCCAGCGGGCGGGGAAATTTCCAAACTCGAAAGGTCCCAGCCATCCAAATTGACCACTTCTCCATCCGATAACAATGAGGCTTCGCCACTAACGAAGAGAGTGTTTTCGGGTGCGCCGTCCAACAAAATCGTCGCGCGCTCACTGGCTTCCGCTATGTCGATTTTTAGAGCTATAGTTCCACCTTCTTCGGCTGAGAGAATTCCGCTGACCTGAATTTCGGGCGCGTCTGAACTTTCTCCTTCCGGCCGGTTGTCTGGACCTGTTTCCAACGCGGTGGTCGGCGCGCTTTCATCGAAAGAGCGTTGGACTTCCTGATCACGGTTTTTGGCTTTTGAGTAGCTTTGACTTGCGGAATTGTTTTTTGACGCCAGACTGCTGGCGATTGCAGCCTCAGGCATGTCGGCAACAGTGATCGAGATTGTCTCGGTTCGGCTTAAACCACCTGCGTCGATCACTGATACATCGATGTCAATCGAGGCTGCTACTTCATAGTCCAAGGCGACACCAGGCTTCAGTCGCAACTGGTTGCCGACCACTTCGAACCGATCATCCGAAACTTCGAACCGGTGTATGTCATTTGCATCGGGATCAGTGAAACTCAGATACCCAACGATGGCGCCTTCGGTATTTTCTGCGACCGAAAGCTGAGCCTCTGTCAGGGTGATGTTGTCGACCAGGGCGCCGTAGCTGTCATTTTGACTTTCTGGTTCACGGAGTTCCAGCGTGTCCTGGCCAGAGCCGACCACCTGAAGCTGGAACGTTTCCCAATCGGACGATTGTGGATCCAGTTCGCCGACCAACTGTCCGTTCCAATATACTTCGACCGTGTCGGTGCCACCGGATAGGCGCTCTCGCAGGTCAATGCCCAAATCGTAAAGCTGCCCGTCTTCAGTCTCAATCGTCTGGGAAATACTGTCGACGCCCCTTGCGTGGTCCAACTCCAACAATTGGTCCCCATGTGAAGCCTTGGTCCCCCATAGATTGTCCCAGATTTCAAGGCCATGAGCGTCGGTCCATCCCCCAGAGTCGTCATTGTCGAAGCCGCGCCATCTGCCACGGTCGAGGTCGAATTCTTCAAAGCTTCCGTTTGCGACCAGATTGTCTGTTGCATTGCCAATGGACAAGTCGACCGGGGCTTCGTTGATGTCTTGGATATCCACTACGAAGGTTTCAGAAACACTCAGCCCGCCGGCGTCGATAGCTGTCACCTCAAGCTCGATCTGTTGGGTGGTCTCAAAGTCAATGTCCACCTCAGGCTTGAGGCGTAACTTTCCATCAACAACTTCGAAACGGTCGTCCGAGACTTCGAAGCTGTGGCTGTCGCTCTTGTCCGGATCAATCACCGAAATCTCTCCAACCACGGCACCGGCTGCATTTTCTGCCACAGTTGAATTGCTGAGCGAAACGCCCTCGGGCCCTTCGTTCACATCCAGCACCTCGATGGTGAAGGTTTGCGTCAAGCTGAACCCATGCGCGTTTGTGGCCGTCACGTCCACTTCGATCTGGGCTGCATCTTCATGGTCCAGCGATACTTCGGGTTTTATTCGCAGCTCTCCATCTATAGTTTCAAACCGATCGTCCGAGACGGTAAGTTCATGCGCGTCGCTGCTATTTGGATCAATGACGGTGAGGGTGCCAATCGCTGCACCAGACGCATTCTCTGCGACGGTCGCGTTGTCCAGATTTAGCGCGTCAGGCGCAAGGTCAACCTCCTGTTCTGGAGGAGGCACTGCGCTGGGACCACTGGAAACCGGGGCAGCGATTCTTGGCGGAACATCCGGAATTTCTGGAACCGTCGGTGAGCCCTCCGTGTTTGAGGTGTTGAGCTTCGAAAAAGGCTCATTGGCGGATCCTGAAAAAGAAGAGGGTGCTTCAGGTGCATCTGGAGCAGCGCGCGTTTGCACAGTTTTCTGGCCATCAATGACGGCCTGTGCTTGAGGAAGCGAGCGTTCGGCGCTGATGAAGTCGTCGCGCGCAGAAGGCATGTCTGCTTTCTCAGGTGCACCGTTTTGATGCAGCCTTTCGTCTATCGTTCCTTCGACCCGTTCCCCTGTGTGCAAAGTGCTACGGGTCGGATCCTCTTGGATCGAAACGCCGCGCGTAACGTGAGAGACGATCTCGGCTTTGTCGTTCAGTTCGGTTTGTGCGGAATTAATCTGATGCTCAAGATATTGCCCGGCTTTTTGCATTGATCTGATCCCCGTTTGTTCCCCTGATTCCGGCCCATCAGTACCATAGGTTGTTACTGCGATTGCGACTTAAGTATTTAAAAATTAAACGGAATAATCCACAGTTCTCGATCGGAGTTTACACTTCTTCAATAGGTTCAGGCCAAACCGATTGGACGAGGCAACTGGGTGAGCAATAGGATGGGACCGAGCGAATTTATCGGACGAAAACTGACGCCACGGTTGGGTGTTCCGGTTTGGGTGGCTTCCCTGTCTTTGAACGTATTGTCACTTTTGATGCCGATCTCAATCCTGTTGATTTTCGACCGGATCATTCCATTCCAATCCATGGAAACTCTGCACGTTCTGACCGGCGTTCTGCTGTTCAGTGCGGGGTTTGAGCTTGTTTTGCGACATTGCCGATCCATTCTATTGTCGACCGCCGCAGAGGATGCGGCGCGCGCCAACTACAGCCTTTTTATGAGACAGGTTCTGACGGCAAATACCCTGACCTTCGCCAAAGAGCCACCCAGCAGTTATGCCGAGCGCTACGCTGCGATTGCGCAACTTCGGGATCATTATGCGGGGCAAGGGCAAACGCTTTCGATTGATCTGCCGTTTACGCTCATGTTTGCAATCTTGATCGGATTGATTGGCGGCTGGCTCGTTCTGGTTCCATTGGGTGCTTTTGGCATCGTCCTGATTTTTGCGGCCGTAATGAAACGTGCTCAATGGAACTTGTTCCGACAGCGTAAGACGCTGGACACCCGCAGATACGCCTTTTTGTCCGAGCTTTTGTCGAACATGAAGACAATCAAGGCTAACCGGATGGAGCCGCAAATGTCGCGGCGATTTGAGATGCTTGAGGATCAGACAGTCGACATCAGCGGCCGAATGATACGTTTCGCCGGCTTCGCACAGAGTTTTGGCACCGTTTTTGCTCAGGTATCGGTGGCCGCAATGGGCTTGTTGGGCGCTTATCTGGCGATCCGAAATCAGATTGGTATCGCGGAAATGGCGGCCTGTATGCTTCTGAATGGGCGGATCGTGCAGCCGCTGACCAAATTGATGGCAATGTGGGTCCAGGCTGAAAATATCACTGTCGCCTGGTCCAGATTGAAAGAGATGAATGAGCTTGAAACGCATCTGGTCGCGACGTCTGGCGACGGGAAGCTATCGGGTGTTGTTACGGCCTCGGACGTCTCGGTCAGGCGTTTGCATGGAAACGGTGCGTCATTTTCAACGGTCAGTTTTACAGCCAGCGCCGATAGAGGCGTTTTGATCGAAGCCGAGGAAAGCTGGATGGTCGACGCCCTTTTTGATGCGCTAACGGGACAGTGCGACCTGGATCAGGGAAGCATTCTTTTCGACAAAGTGGATGCCAAAAAACGAGTTGCCTTTCGCGGCGAAAACGCGTTGGTCGCGCTGGAGAGCGAACCGGTTATCCTTTCAGGTACCTTGCTGGAAAACCTAAGTGCGTTTGGTGATCACGAACGGATCGAAAACGCCAAGACGGTTGCCGCTGCATTGGGGTTGGAACGCCGGATTTTTCGCCTTCCGCTTGGGTACAACACCCCAATGACAATTGGGTCGGCGTTCGAACGCGACCCGGTGAACCGGCAATTGATCGCATTGGTGCGCGCACTGGCTCTACAGCCTCACATCCTGCTAATGAACGAGCCGACCGCTGTGCTTGATACGGCTGAGCGACAGGCGCTGGCAGATTATCTGGCTAAGTTAGAAGTGCGACCGACGCTTATAGTGGCATCGCCCGACCCGCGTTTTAAGCAATTTGCGCCACAGGTCGTCAGGCTAAATGCAACCAAGTCACGCGACATGGCAGCGTGGGTCGCGGATACGGATCTTGAAAGGCTGACATCAGAGGCCATGCAAAAGGGGGCCGCATGACGACGCTTGAAGTAGAAAAAGCAACCGGCCTGCTGGACGCTCTGCTTTACAACCAAGGGCGCCGAAGCAGCCTAAACACGTTGCTGGAAGCACTCCCACATCAATCAGAAAGGCTAGATCAGGATGACATTCTGGATGTGCTCGACACGCTGAAAATTTCTTATACCAAAACTCGATGCCGGGAAGACACCATTGTGGACGCGGATTGCCCGGCTTTGGTTATTCCCGAAACCGGGCCGTGGTACGTCGCCTTGGGGCGTAACGGCTTGTCTTTGCGGGTGGCTGGCGCGAAAGACCACTCACCAAAACGTCGTAAGTGTTTGGTCATCCAAATTGAATCGAAGGCTTGGCGCGAAGAGGATGGTACGCCGCAAACTGTTCGTATGGCATTCCGAGTCTTTAGGCCGATGTTGCCTTGGCTTTTTCTTGCGTCATTCCTCATCAATCTATTGGGCTTGGCTGCGCCACTTTTGATCATGGCGATTTATGACAAGGTTATCCCATCGGGTTCGGTGGCAATGCTTACGTCATTGGTTGTTGCGGTCTTGGTTATCGGCCTCTCGGATATGTGTTTCCGACACGCGCGAACACGGGCATTGGCGTATATCGGCGCGCGCGGCGAACACCAACTCATGATTGCGTTGTTTCACAAACTGATGTCGCTGCCCCTGCAGCAATTGCAGAAGTCGGATATCAGCCAACAGCTCTCTCGTTTCAGGCAATTCGAAGCCCTGCGAGACGTGTTCACAGGCCAGATCATGACCAGCTTGCTCGATTTGCCTTTCGTTTTAATTTTCTTTGCCGTCCTGACTTTTCTTGCCCCTCAGGTCGGATTGTTGACGCTTGGGCTTGTTGTTATTTTGGTGATACTCGGTTTCGTCACCATCCCCGAACAGCGGCGACTGGACAGTGCAGCCTCAGATGCGGCTGCAAAAAGTCAATCTGCAATGCAGCAGGCGATATTGCACCAGCGCATGATGAGCGACTTGGGACTGCAACAGAGATGGCTGGATCGCAGCTTGTCTTTGTCCGAAGCGGCAGAGGATGCAACGCGGCGTGCACGTGTGTTTCAGGCATTCACGCAGTCCTTGTCCCAATCGGTGACAGCGTTGGCCACGGTGGGGGCCATTATTCTCAGCGCTTATGCAGCGGTGAATGGCGATCTCAGTTTTGGCGCTTTAATCGCTGTGATTGCTCTGGTGTCAAAAATTCTTGCCCCGGTACAGACATTGTGTAGTTGCTGGGCTCAAATCCTGATTTTCAGTCACAGCCGCAATCAGGCTGATCGGGTGCTTTCATTGCCAGAAGAGCTTGAACTGGGGTTGGAGCATTCTCATCGCAAAGACATTCAGGGCGCGATCCAGTTTTCTGCCGTCACTTTTCGCCCAGATCCGCTGAATGCACCGCTTCTGTCGCAGGCGAGTTTGAGCTGTGATCCCGGTGAAGTCACCTTAGTCATGAGCAGTGATGCAGCCGTGCGAACGGCGGTCTTAGACCTGATGGACGGGTTGGCTACGCCTTTAGCGGGCACTGTATCTTATGATGACGTTGACTTGCGGCAAATCGCCAGGGACGAACTGCGCACTTCGGTTACTTACGCGACCTTTGAAAAAAAGCTGTTCTACGGCACGATCGCACAGAATTTTCGATTGGCGTCTGTGTCACTGAGTGATTGCCAAATCGAAACAGCCTTGTCGCAGATGGGATTGTCGCAGGACCAGGAGTTGTTGCCAGATGGTCTTGAAACTCGTCTGACCGACGCTCACCTGGCGCAGTTGCCAGATGAAACCCTCAAGGCTCTGACCCTTTCGCGTAGCATGGCGCGCCCTTCATCGGTTTATCTGTTTTCGGAACCGACCAATGGTTTGTCAGATCAGCGCCGTGCTGCCTTCAAGGAGTGGATGCGACAGCAAAAGAGGCGGAGCACCGTTGTGATCGCAACTGCGGACCGGTCCTTCCTTTCGATCGCAGATCGCTTTGTGTTTCTAAACGGAGAGCGCGTGGTTTTGAATGACACCGGAGAGGTCGGGCGCAGAAAGTTGAAGGCCATTTTACAGGCAATGGAAAAATAAAATGAGAGAGCAGACACAACAAAATTCGACCTCCGGTCCCACGGCACGTTTAATAAATCGTCGTCGGATGCGACCTCCAAGGGTGGCCGCGTTTTTGGCGCTGACGATCTCGGGCTTTCTGGGCGTGATACTAGTTCTGGCGGGGCAAACCAACGTTCCTCAAATCACGCGGGCCCCGGGGACAATCTTGCCGTTCGGGGACTATGCTCAGATCGAAACTCTGCACGGAGGCGTGGTCAGTGCCGTTCATGTGCGCAATGGCCAAACGGTCGAGGCGGGCCAACTTTTGGTGGAATTGGACCATCCAGACCTTTCGCGTGAGCAGGACATTATGACGGGTCAGCTTTCAGCAATTATTCGTCAGACCGAAAATGCCAAAACCGTTTTGTCCATGCTAGACAGCGAGACTTTGCCAAGTGACCGCGCGCTTGATGAGATAAGGAGTAGAGGCCTGACCAATGCCGCGGCTAGGCTGGATCTGTATTCTGAAAGCCAGACGATCCAGCAGGTATCGATCCAGCAGCAAGAGGGGACGCTGCGAATTTTGCAAGATGCAGCCGAACTGTCAGCAGCACGGGTCGAAAGAAAACAAGAATTTCTGGCAAGATATGCACAGCTTAGGGCACGTGGATTGAAAACCCTGAGCGACTATCTTGAAGAGGAAGATGAGGTTGAAGCGGTTCGAATTGCGGCATCGGACGCGCGGGTTCGGTTGGCCCAGGCTGAAAATGCGTTGAATTTGGCCCGCGCGTCTATGGCAGAGGAAACTCTGGCTCTGCGCGAAGAGGTATTGACGAAACTTTCTGATCTGGATCAGGAAAGGGCAGAGCTTATTGCCGCTCTCAAGATAGTGGGAGCTCAGATCGCGAGCCTGGCCATCGTGGCTCCGGCCCGCGGAGTCGTTCAAGCTGCTGCCTATCCCAATCCGGGAGAGGTCATTGCGCCGGGTGAGGTGCTGTTCGAATTGTCGCCAACACATGACGCGCTATTGGTTGAGGCACGCATTCCAAACGCGGATATCGGTCATGTGGATACCAGTCAGCCAGTGTCTGTCAGCGTTGACACATTCGATGTGCGCAGGTTCGGAAAGATTCAAGGGCGATTGCAAACTGTCTACCCCATGCCGCTTACCGATGAGAGGACCGGTGAGACCTATTTTCGCGCATCCTTTGTTTTGGCTGAAGGCAATGTGGGACGTGGACCTTATGAAAGGCCACTTCAGGCCGGGATGACGGTTGTGGCCGAGATGACGACAGGGGAGCAAACGCTATTGTCCTATATGTTGAAACCTGTCCAGACGACTTTGGGCCGTGCTTTCAACGAAAGATAGTAGCCCGACCTGCGTGCCGCCTCATCTCGTCACGTAGCTCGAGCAGGCGATGAATTTAGTTTTCATTCGACAAAACCGCGCCACCCGTTTTGTTGCGGGATGCGGCACGCAGACGGTCCTTGAAAGTCTGGGTCGCGCTGTCTGCAACGTCAGCCTGGGTGACAATGGCATCAGATAGAAGAAACGTGGCACGCATTGCGACAGGTCCATCCACGACAATAAATTGACTGTTGCTCGGGGAAATCGTCAGCCGGCCAGTGACCTCTACACTTTGGTGAATGTATTCGGGCATCCAATCCGTCTCCAGTTCGACGCGGATCATCTGGTTCGGAGGCGGCGGCGGTAAATGGCTGCACATGCCTGGCCTCGGTACAAGGTATATGATTGAAGCACCGTTAGGAGCTTGAGGAGCCGGGATAGCATAGCCTTGAATTGTGGCGGCTTTACCCTCAAGATCGGGATTGCCTTGGGAACCGGCTTTCGCGCGCTGCGCGATCACATTTTCGCGCTGACTCAACAATCGGTCGAGGTCGATTTTTTCAGCGGCAAGAGCATCTTCGGTTTCAAACAGATTTTGTTGCCACATCTGCCGTTCCTCGGCGGTGCCTACATCCTGTTGCAAGCGGCTGCGCAAACGCAGGACGTAAACAAGATCATCGAACTGTTCCGGGCTGAGTGCGCGAAACGGGTCGTGAAAATCCTGTACGGATGGGTCGGGCAATTCAGACCAAAGCAATGGCGTCGCGGCCCATGTCCCGAGGGGCACACACAATACTGAAAACGCACAGATCAAAACTGCTCGCAGGCGCATCCCAACGGCCTTTCATGACTTAGAAAATAGCGGTCATTCAAATGTGAGAGATATCCGGGTAAACCGCAAATCACGACACTGCAAACGCCCCCAATTGGTTCAGGCAGGGGGTGTGATAGGGTTCGAACAAGGCGACAAATTCCAGCGGTAGTCCGTCTTCTGCTGCACGGATGACATTAGTCGAAGTTGCAAATTTGTCGATGACGCTGTCGTCGATCTTGCCGAGGACGTCTTTTACATAGGGCAATCGGTGCAGCCCGCTCCAATATCCCAAATCCAGAGCCTTCCCTTCGATCCCTTTCTCTAGAACGAATTCTTCGTAAGCATAGGCGAACTCAGTGGCCGCATCCTGTCGCGCGATCTGGGGGCCATAGATCCGGTTGATGACGTCAAGCGCGTGACCGGCAATGCCGTGCCCCTTGATCAGCCGGTAGGCAACACCTGCGCCAAGGGCACCAACCCCCAAGGCAAGAACGCGACGGCGCGACCAGCTCATGTGACAACCTCCGATGCTCTGAGGGATAGGGCGGAAATGGTCAGGGATGGGTTGGCAGGCGAGCAGGTCGGGAAAGCGCCCGAGCCCAGTACGAACAGGTTTGGAACTCCATGCAGGCGCAACCGATCGTCAACCACCGATGACTCGGCCGAGGGACCCATGCGGTGCGTGCCTTGAATATGCGCCTGTGTGCGAATTTTTTCGTCCACTATAAGCTCCTCGATCGTATCGGGGATGATGTCCGGCAAGCCGTCAATCGCCCGTCGCAGGCCGCGCATCGCATAGTCGGTGTACCCGACCCATTCGATGACGGGTTCGTCGTCCTCCAGCAGGACCCTGTTCTCTGCCATTGGAATATCATCGACGGTTAACCGGAGATGCAGTCGGTTGGCCCATTTACCCTGTTCTCGCCGGATCGAGACCGGGGCGTTAACGGTTTCGATCAGAACAGCGCCGGCCTCTGATCGGTCAATGTCATGGTAGAAATGATACCCATGTCCGGTTTCGGACGCACCGCCGTAAAAGGCTTTGATATTTGCGGTGTCCAAAATGATGTCAACCTCGCCTTGTTCATGAAGGTACGCACCTAGAGCTTTGTTTTTTATTCCTGATCTCAGCAAGATGGCAGCGTTGAATATCCCGTTTGTTCCCAGCGCAATTGCGTTGCCGCGCAAGCGCGCCTCAGCACCGTCAGCAGTCTTGACTTGTACTGCACGGGCCTGACCGCCTTCGATATCTACCGTGCGTACTTCGGTGCCCAACAGGTAGTGCGCGCCGGGATGTTGCAGCCGCTCGAACCCGTTCAGAATCGTAAATTTCGCGTCCACGGGGCAGATGCGGCAGACACCGTTTGCGCAACACCGCGCTCGCGAGCCACCGTTCGAGGTCGCGCTTGGCAAGGGCACCCAAAGCGGGCTGTCTGCGCGCAAGGCTATGTCAGAGCGAGATGGCGCGTGAGGCGGATACGGAAACGGCGCACTGCGTGGCAAGATGTGATCGGATTGCCCACCGCAAACTTCAATCATCTCTTCGGCCTGAACCCAGAAAGGTTCAAGATCATCGTAGGTTATGGGCCAATCTTCACCGATACCGAACTTGCTTTTCAGGATGAAATCATCGGGATGCAGACGCGGAGTGTTGCCCCACCAATAGTTCGAATTCCCGCCAAACAAGGTGAATGCAACCCATTCCTTGTGTGCGCCCGAGCTATTGCGTTGCTCGATTTTTTCACGAACGGCCCATCCATGTGCGATCTGGTCTGCATGAGAATAGTCCTGCCCCTTTTCGACAAACAGGATGTTAAGATGACCGGGCAAGCCGTGGGCGAAAAACATCGCGGAAAAACTGCTGCCTGCGATCACCACATCCCAATCGCGGGCGCTGGCTTGTTCAAGAGACAATAGGCGCATCAGAACTCATTAACCTTATTAATCTTCACCTGTTGACCAAATTACAGGCTTCCGTCCGACCCGACCAGATCACGCGAGAATTGCGGCGGGGCGAGACAATCACTTTATGGTTTGCAATAATCAGGCCCTTGTCAATAAAGTTAAAGAGACGGCAATGCAGTCGCCTTGCCGGAATTGTTGTTTGTTTGGTGTGTTCGTTGAAATTTGCTTTGAAAAGACGTCATCTTCTTGGGGCTGTTGCTGCGGTGGTCATTGTCCCACCGGTTGCCAGGATTGCAATTTTGAAGTCGCGGGATAATCCGCTGCCTCCCATTTCCGATCCGAAAGTGGTTTTTGCTGATGGCTGGCTGTTGGATGCGAGCGACCTGGATGTGGACGGGTTGTCATGATCCTGGATGCGCGCGCTGAAATCCCGGCGTTAGAGGGGCCCTATGACTGCTGCATCGTAGGCGCGGGGCCGGCTGGTATCACGCTTGCGCTGAAACTGGCACAGGCGGGCCGTCGAGTGGTTCTTCTAGAGGCCGGAGACCGTGAGGTCACGCCCGACTCGCAGGACCTCTATGAGGGCGAAAATCTGGGCTTGGAATATTACCCTCTGTCTGCGCCACGGCTGCGCGCGCTTGGGGGGACGACCGGTCATTGGGGCGGGCAATGTCTTTTGCTGGACCGGTCCGACTTTCTGCCGCGCCCGGACGTACCCCTCAGCGGATGGCCCATTCGGTACGAGGATCTGGCCCCGTATCAGGCGGAAACAGCTAAACTTTTGCAAACAGGGCAGTTCTCGGGCGGCTTCCGCAAACCGGTTGACGACAGCGGCACGCTGGATGTTGTTGAGCAGAGGTTCAGCTCTGACCGGGCGTTTTATGATATCGGCAACACGGACCCGGTACGCTTCGGTCCATTCTATCAGGGGCAATTGGAGGATGAGCCGAACATCGACCTTGTCTTGAATGCCAATGTGGTAGGGTTCGACGTCGATGGTGAGACCGGCCAAATCACGCAGGCGCAGATCCGTAACTATGGTGATGGCGAGGGGGCGGTGGCTGCCGGACGCTTTGTGCTGGCCATGGGCGGCTTGGAAAACAGCCGTATGTTGCTGCATCTGAACGCCCGGCAAAACAACAGGTTCGGCAATCAGAACGACATGGTTGGTCGCTGTTTCATGGAGCATCCGGTAATCGACCATGAAACATACTTCATCACACGGCGTCTTTATTCTCATTCCCCGACATGGGAATTCGAACGTCTGACGCGGCGCTCCCGCCCCGAGCTTGTGTTGAGTCCCAGCCAGGACCAGATGCTGAAAAACGGCTGGACCAACTCAGCCGTGCGGATGCGGCGACTAAGACGCAGAAAACTGCCGCCCGAAGAGCTCGGGGACACGGGCTTTATCAACGGTTTGAAATTCGACGAGGATTACTTTTTTACCAGCAACTCTCAGGTCACGGCTGAACAGCGCCCGAACCCTGCCAGCCGGGTTGTTCTGACCGACCAGCGGGATCGGTTTGATCTGAATACGGTCGGGCTGGACCTGCGGCTGATGCCCGAAGATATCGAGACCCTGCGCGGATCAACAATTGAAGTGGCCAAGTTCCTGATCCGAAACGGGCTGGGCCGGATGCGGATGGACCCTGCCTTGTGGAACCGCGATGCATTCGAAAACCTGCCGTTGGACTATGGCAGCCACCATATGGGCGGCGCGCGCATGTCCGAGACGCCCGAGACTGGCGTGGTCGATGCCAACTGTAAGGTGCATGGGGCCGCGAACCTCTATGTTGCGGGGTCAGGTGTGTTTGCGACCTGCGGCCACGCCAACCCCACGTTTACTATTGTACAACTGTCCCTGCGGCTGGCGGATCATTTGCTTGGGCCTTCTGCCTGACGGGGTTTTGGGGTTGAAGCCCCCTGTATTCCACTGGCAGGTTAGCCCCGCACAAGGGGGGCGGTCATGACATCTCAAAGCTCGGGGCAGGCAGTCTTTCTGTCGGGCAGCCTGATGCGCCATGTCACGCGCATGTCATTGACCACCAGTATCGGCCTGATGGCTATCTTCGCTGTCGACTTCGTCGATATGGTGTTCATCTCGATGCTGGGGAACGACGCGTTGGCGGCGGCGGTTGGCTATGCCGGGACGCTGCTGTTCTTTACCAACTCGGTCAATGTCGGCCTGTCTATCGCCGCAGGCGCGCTGGTTGCGCGCGAGCTTGGGGCAGGGCGGCCCGATCAGGCAAGGCGGTTCGGAACCAGCGTTGCCGTTCTGGGTGCGATCTCGGGCATGATCCTGTCCGCGCTTGTGCTGCTGAACCTAAACATCCTGTTGTCGCTGTTAGGGGCCGAGGGAGAGGTTCTGCATCTGGCGGCACGCTATAGCCGGATCATTCTTCCGACCATGTGGGTGATGGCTTTGGCCATGGCCGGGATGGCGGTCTTGCGGGCCCATGGGGATGCGCGCCGTTCCATGCAGGCGACGATTTTCGGCGGGCTGGTCAACGCGGTGCTGGATCCGATCCTGATCTTTGCGGTTGGGCTTGGGCTAGACGGGGCGGCGATAGCCTCGGTCATCGCGCGGGTCTGTATGCTGATAGCGGTGATGCGACCTGCTATAAAGGTGCATCGAGGGTTCGCGCAGCCTTCGCTTAAGCAAGTGGTTCAGGATGTACGCCCGGTGCGTGCCATAGCGGTACCAGCCGTCTTAACCAACATAGCCACGCCCGTCGGCAACGCCATCGTCATCCGTGAGGTGGCGCAGTTCGGAACCGATGCCGTAGCCGGCATGGCGGTTATCGCACGGCTGATGCCGGTTGCGTTTTCGGTTGTGTTTGCCCTGTCTGGCGCGATCGGTCCCATCGTTGGCCAGAACTATGGTGCGGGGCAGTATGATCGGGTGAAAGAGACGTTTCTGGCCGGGGTCAAATTCACCGCCATCTACGTTCTGCTGATGGCCGCTGTCTTGTTTGCCCTTCGAGGCCCAATTGCGGATCTGTTTCTGGCGCAGGGGGAAACGCGGGCGCTGATCTATCTGTTCTGCGGTCCTCTGGCGCTGGCGTCTTTCTTCAACGGGGTAATCTTTGTTGCCAATGCCAGCTTTAACAATCTGGGCCATCCCATCTATTCCACATGGGTCAATTGGGGGCGGCATACGTTGGGTACTTGGCCGTTTGCCGTGGTCGGAGGCATCCTTTCAGGCGCGCCCGGTGTCCTGATGGGGCAGGCGCTGGGGGGCGTTGTCTTTGCGGTTGTCTGCTGGGTGATGGTGCGCCGCGTTGTCTCAAAGCTCAGCACGCCGCAAAAGCCGGACCCGTTTGCCGGGCAGAACCGACTTCACGCGCTGTTTGGGCGGCGTGGTTGGTAAGCGGGATCAGTTGCCGCTGTTACGAGCCTCGAGACGTTCAAGGTTAACTACTGTCGACAGCATCAAACGGTCGTGGCTCCAATCCTCGGTCTGTTGCACGGAGGCGGCACCAAAACCCAGCACGGTCGCAAAGACCAGCGTCAGACCCAGAAACAACACCGGAGTGCCAGAGCGGACCGCGGGCGCCTCGGCCAGCGCCATCACGCGTTGGCGCAACACGCGCTTTGCTTTGCCTCCGGTGACCAGCGCGACATTCAGAACCCGAGGGCTGCCCTTGCGCACCGTGCGGGCGCAATAATCCAGCAGGCAAGCGGTATAGTCGCGCGCGTTGATCCCGCGACGGGCAACGACGGACTGGTCGCAGGCCAGCTCGCGCAGACGGTCGAACTGATATTTCAGCACCAGATAGGCGGGGTTCCAGAACAGCAAGGGGCGCAGAATTTCGAACCCTAGCTCCCATTCCACATCGCCCGCGCGCACGTGCTGAAGCTCATGCGCCAGCGCAAAGCGCAATTCGCGCGGCGTGTCCAGCAGATGGCTGGGCAGGACAACATGACGGCGACGAAGGCCGCGCACGGCAAAGGGCACGGCGATCCGGTCGGAGAGACGGATATCAACCTTGGCCGAATGCCGCCATAAAAAGCTGGTCTGGATCGTTTCACGGATCGCCAGCCCATCGCGCAGGACGCGCACGGCATAGGCCGCGGCCATCACAACCACCAGACCGAAGATCGCGGACAGACCCGGATATGCACCGGAAACAAATACTTCGACCCAGCGTTCGCGTGTGTTCAAAAGCGCCTCGAATTGGGTCGCGGGCATGGCGATGTCGCCGCGCAGATAGGCGGCAACGGCGATGTCCCCCAAAGCAACGGTGCCATGGGCTGAGGTGAGTGCAAATGCCCCAATGGCCAGAACAGGGCTAAGAACGACGCAAAGGCACAGGGCCTTGAGCGCCTGAAGCTGCGCAACAAAGCCATATTGCAGCCGCGTCCGACCCATAATGGCCCGCACGACCAGCCACACCAGTGCCGCGAGGGCCAGTACGATATTCCATTCCAGATACGCGTCGAGAACCGGTTTAACCGCCGTCATTGTGCAGTCTCCTTTCTACCAGTGCTCGAATTTCCTCCAGATCGGCTTCGCTCAGGCCCGCATCGTCGACCAGGCGCGCCACCAGCGAGGCAGGCGTGTCATCGAACAATGTACGCGAGAGGTTCTGCAACGACCGTGCCTGATATTTGTCTTTCTCCAGCAGCGGCGTATAGATCAGCGTCTTGCCGTCCTTGCGGCTTTCGACAAAGCCTTTCTCGTCGAGAATCCGCAGGATGGTTGCGCCGGAGGTATAGGCCAGATTGCGTTCTGGAGGCAGACGATCAAGCACGTCACGGACCGAGCCCTGACCAAGTGCCCAAAGTTCGTTCATGAACTCCAGCTCTACCTCGGTCAGAAGGTTTGTTGTCTTTTTCTTTCGCATCGGTCTTTCGTGTCGCATTTTTTAGTATGCCTGACAGACAAGCATCCTTTCGCTGTTTCGCAAAGCTCAAACTTTCCAGAAGACGAAGAATCCCCAGCCGATCGACAGGAAAAGCGGTGCCCAGACGGGCTGGCCAACCAATCCCAGCCAAGCAAGGAAGATATAGGCCGATCCCAATAGGGTGATGAACAGTCGATCCCCCAGCGTAGTGGTCAGGCCCAGAACGCCGCGCCGTTCGATCCCGTCGCGGAACTTGAACCCCTCCAGCACGCCGATCAGGGCGATGGCCGAAAAGATACCGACGAACAGCGCCAGCGTTGCGGGGGTCCAAGCCATCCAGAAATCGGGCCACAAGGGATCGGTCCAGGAAAACCCTTTTTCCTCCTGCTGGCCGACGCTGCCCCAACCGGCCTGCTGGGCAGCCGCCATCGAGGGTAGAAAGGGGAGGGTGAGAAGAAGTTTACGCATATCGAACCTCACACACGGCCCATCGCGAAACCACGCGCGATGTAGTTGCGGACAAACCAGATGACGATGGCGCCGGGAATGATGGTCAGTGTTCCGGCGGCTGCCAGCAGGCCCAATTCATACCCCGCGCTGGATGCAGTACGAGTCATCACGGCGGCGATGGGCTTGGCCTCAACCGCCGTAAGGGTTTTGGCCAGAAGCATCTCGACCCACGAGAACATGAAGCAGAAGAACGCCGCCACGCCGACGCCCGCCTTGATGTTGGGTAGGAAAATCGTCACGAAGAAGCGCGGGAAGGAATAGCCGTCGACATAGGCGGTTTCATCCAGTTCCTTTGGGATGCCGCGCATGAAGCCTTCCAGAATCCACACCGCCAGCGGCACGTTGAACAGCGTATGCGCCAGCGCCACGGCGAGATGCGTGTCAAACAGCCCGATGGAAGAATACAGCTGAAAGAAGGGCAGCGCGAACACCGCCGCCGGGGCCATCCGGTTGGTCAACAGCCAGAAGAACAGCTGCTTGTCACCCAGAAACCGATAGCGCGAGAACGCATAGGCCGCAGGCAGGGCCACACAGACCGACAGCACCGTGTTCAGTGTTACGTAGATGATCGAGTTGATATAACCCCAATACCATGTCGGATCGGTGAAGATGGTGATGTAATTTTCCAGCGTAAAGGTCTGAGGGAATAAGGAAAAGCCCGACAGGATTTCGTTCGTTGTCTTGAAGGACATCGCCACCAGCCAATAGATCGGCAGCATCAGGAACGCGATATAGAGGATCGGGATAAGAGACCGCTTCTTCATTGCGCGTCATCCTTTGTCATCAGAGTGTAGAAGACCCAGCTGACCAGCAGCGTGATGGCGAAATATATCAGGCTCATCGCGGCTGCAGGGCCAAGGTCGAACTGTCCCAGCGCGATCTTCACAAGGTCGATCGACAGCAAGGTGGTTGAGTTGCCGGGGCCACCGCCGGTCAGAACGAAGGGCTCGGTATAGATGTTGAAACTGTCCATGAACCGCAGCAGAACGGCGATGGTCAGGACGGTTTTCATCTTGGGCAACTGGATATAGCGGAACACCGACCACGGGCTGGCACCGTCAATTTTGGCCGCTTGATAATAGGCATCCGGGATCGATACGAGGCCCGCATAGCACAGCAGGACAACTAGCGACGTCCAGTGCCAGACATCCATGATGATCACGGTGATCCAGGCCGACAGCGGCTGCTGCGTCATGTCATAGTTGATGCCCAGAACATCATTCAGGAAGTAGCCCAGCAGGCCGATCTTGGGCAGGGTAAAGATGTTCCACATCGAGCCGACTACGTTCCACGGGATCAGCATCGGCAGGGCCATCAGGACCAGACAGACCGGCACCCAGAAGCCTTTGCGCGGCATCGACAGGGCGACGATGATGCCGAGGGGCACCTCGATTAGCAGGATCAGGAAGGTAAACAGGAATTGCCGTCCCAAAGCAGCCTGAAAACGGTCCGAGCGCAGGATTTGCTCGAACCAGCCAAGGCCTTCCCAGAAGAACTGGTTGTTGCCAAAGGTTTCCTGCACCGAGTAGTTGACCACCGTCATCATCGGCACCAGCGCGTTGAATGCGACCAGCGCCAGCACGGGCAACACAAAGAACCACGCTTTTTGGTTTTCCGTTCTCATCAGCTGCGCTCCTCGGTTGCGATCCAGCCGTCACGGTAGACGCGGGATTGTTCTGGTTTGAATTGCAGGAAAACCTGCGATCCGGGCTCGGGCACGCTGTGCTCGGTCACGGCTTTCAGAGCCGTGTTGCCGACCATGGCGCTGACCACGTAGTGGCGACCAATATCCGAGACCTTGGTCACATGCGCCGGGATGCCCGTATCACCAAAGCCCACATATTCGGGGCGGATACCCAGGTCGGTGCGGCCTCCGTCGCCATGGGTGGGGCCTTCCAGCATGACCTCGTGGCCTTCGAAAACCGCGCGGTCACCTTTGGCTTCGCAGGGTAGGACATTCATGCCGGGGGAGCCGATGAAGTGACCCACAAATGTGTGCTGAGGGCGCTCGAACAGTTCAACCGGTGTGCCGATCTGCACCACTTCGCCTTCCTGCATCACCACGACTTCGTCGGCGAAGGTCAGGGCCTCGGTCTGGTCATGGGTCACGTAGATCATCGTGGCTTTGACCCGCTGGTGCAGCTCTTTCAGCTTGGACCGCAGTTTCCATTTCAGATGCGGGTCGATCACGGTCAGCGGTTCGTCAAACATCACTGCATTCACGTCATCGCGGACCAGTCCACGCCCCATCGAGATTTTCTGCTTGTTGTCCGGGCTGAGGCCGCTGGCGCGGGTGCTCAGCATATCCGTGACATCCAGCATTTCGGCGATCTCATCGACCCGGCGTTTGATCGTTGCCGGGTCAAACCCCCGGTTTTTCAGCGGAAAAGCCAGGTTTTCGCCCACAGTCATCGTGTCGTAGATCACCGGGAACTGGAACACCTGCGCAATGTTGCGCTGATCGGGGGGCAGGGCGGTCACATCCCGATCATCGAATAAGATTTGCCCTTCGGACGGGGTCAGAAGGCCCGAGATGATGTTCAGCAAGGTGGACTTGCCGCAGCCCGACGGCCCCAGCAGCGCATAGGCCCCGCCATCGCGCCATGTGACGTCGATTTCCTTCAGCGCATAATCTTCGGGGCCTTTCGGCGCGGGCATATAGCTGTGTCGCAGATTGGAAAGTTTGATCTGTGCCATGTCAGGCCACCCTTTTGCCGTCTTGGCCGAAATACCGGCAATGCGCCGGGTTCAAGTAGAAACTGTGATCCTCGCCGACTTGGTAGGGATGCACGCCAGCCGCCAGGGAAACCCAATCATCCGATCCATGGCGGAAATGCGCGCTGGAATCTGATCCCGACAGCTCGGTCACAATGACCCGGCCGGTCAGTTCAACATCCGCATCCGATGTGCGGAACGGCGTCACCCGGTGCGGGCGCACGGCGACCATGTAGTCTCCATCGGCCATACCCGAGACGGCCCAGCCTCCGCCACCTGCCAGTTGCGCTTGAGCGCCGGACACGGTGATGTGGGCCACGTTGATCGGTGGGTCCGAGAACACACGCGCGGCGGCGATGTTTTCGGGATTGCGATAGATATCTGCTGTCGGGCCGAACTGCGTGACGCGACCATCCTCCATCAATGCGGTGTAGCCACCCAGCAGCAGCGCCTCTTCGGGTTCCGAGGTGGCATAGACCACCACGGCGCCGCGCCCTGCGAACAGGTCGGGCAGTTGTTCGCGCAATTCTTCGCGCAGTTTGTAGTCGAGGTTGGCCAGCGGCTCGTCCAGAAATACCGCGCGGCTTTCCTTGGCAATCGCGCGGGCGAGAGCTGTACGCTGTTGCTGACCACCCGACAGCTCATGCGGGCGGCGGTGCAGCATGGGGCGCAATTGCAGCAAGTCAGCGGCCTCTTCCACGCGGCCTTCGATCTCTGATTGCGCCATGCCCGCCACGCGCAGGGGTGATGCGATATTGTCGAAAACAGTCATATGCGGGTAGTTCACAAAAAACTGGTGCACCAGGCTAATCTGCCGCTTTTGCGTGTTCAGCCGGGTCACGTCCTGCCCATCCATCAGCACTTTGCCCGAGGCCATCGGATCCAGCCCGGCCATCATCTTGATCAGAGAGGTCTTACCTGATCCCGTCGCGCCCAGCAGCACATTGAAATTGCCGGTCTGCAGCGTCAGGTTGGTTGGCTTGATATGGATAACATTGCCAACCCGCTTTGTGGCGTCTTGAAGTTCGATCATGTCCGTGGGTTCCGGTCCTTCAGTGCGGCGCACTGGTCGTGGGGTGGGGATGCCGCGCACGGCACCCCCGGTTGCATTGGCTTAGTTGGCCTGCCAGCGCGCAACCAGTTCGTCATAGTTGACGGTCTGGCCCTGCGGCTTTTCGTTTTCCAACTTGGCCTTGGGCGAACCGGCTTTCTCCAGCCAGAAGGCAGGGTCCTGCGGCTCGTTCAGGCGCGGACCACAGCCGCCATAGACGTTGGCTGCCTCATCCGCGGCCTGCATACGGGCCATGGTGATGTCCATTTCCTCGGCCAGACGGTCCATCGCCTCTTGCGGGGTGAAGGCGCCCGAGTTCACGTCACCGATCTGCTGCCACCAGATCTGGGCCAGCTTCGGATAATCCGGAACGTTGATGCCGGTCGGCGACCATGCCACACGGTCAGGCGAGCGGTAGAACTCGACCAGACCACCCAGCTTGGGTGCGCGTTCAGTGAACGACTCGTGGTTGACCGAGCTGTCGCGAATGAAGGTCAGACCCACGTGGGACTTCTTCACATCAACAGTCTTGGACGTCACGAACTGAGCGTACAGCCACGCGGCCTGGGCACGATCCGAGGGGGTCGATTTGAGGAACGTCCAGGAGCCCACGTCCTGATAGCCGACCTTCTGGCCATCTTCCCAGTAGGGGCCGTGCGGGCTGGGCGCCATCCGCCACAGCGGCGTGCCTTCGTCATCCACGGTGTTGTTGCCTTCGGACTTCGGCTTGACCATATCGGCGGTAAAGGCGGTGTACCAGAAGATCTGCTGGGCCACGTTGCCTTGGCTGAGCGCCGGCAGCGACTGGTAGAAGTCATAGGACGCCGCACCCGGAGGCGCATAGTTCCGCAGCCATTCATCCCACTTGCGGATCGCGTAAACCGCAGCCGGGCCGTTTGCAGCACCACCACGCGAAACGGACGCACCAACTGGGTTACAGGTGCCCGCTTCCATGCGGATGCCCCATTCGTCGACGGGAACGCCGTTCGGCTCACCTACGTCGCCTGCGCCGGCCATCGAGAGCCACGCGTCAGTCATACGCCACCCAAGGTCAGGCGCACGTTTGCCGTAATCCATGTGGCCATAGATCGCCACACCATCGACTTCTTTCACGTCGTTGGTGAAGAACTCGGCGATGTCTTCGTAGGCTGACCAGTTGACCGGAACGCCCAGGTCATAGCCATACTTCTCTTTGAACGCGGACTTGTTGGCCTCATCATCGAACCAGTCCTTGCGGAACCAGTAGAGGTTCGCGAACTGCTGGTCGGGCAGCTGGTACAGGTTACCGTCCGGGCCAGTGGTGAACTGAATACCCATGAAGTCATCCAGATCCAATGTCGGCGATGTGGTCGCCGCCCAGTCACCTGCCATCTGTTCGGTCAGGTTATAGGCCAGTTGCAGGCGCGAGTGCGTGCCGATCAGGTCGCTGTCATTGACGTAACCGTCATACAGGTTCCGGCCGGTCTGCATCTGGGTCTGCACGGCCTGAACCACTTCGCCCTCACCGAGGATCTGGTGGTTTACCTTGATGCCGGTGATCTCCTCGAATGCCTTGGTCAGCACCTCGGATTCATAGGAATGGGTCGGGATGCCCTCGGACAGGACGTTGATCTCCATGCCCGCATAGGGTTGTGCAGCTTCGATGAACCACTTCATCTCACCCATCTGTTCGTCTTTCGACAGGGTCGATGGCTGGAATTCGTCGTCGATCCAACGTGTTGCTGCGGCTTCGTCGGCCCAAGCGGTACCGTGCCCCGCAATGACGGCTGCTGCCGCCACGGCGGAAAGTAGATGTCTCCGCATCTGTCTCCTCCCAAAGATTATGGTTTCCGGCGCGAACCGGATGGCGAGGAGCATCGGCGATTTTTTGCATATGTGTCAAACTAAATTTTTAGTAAATGAAATTGACGTCGTATAATGCGCTGAAAAAAAACACTTTTCAAGTTATTGCGAGCGCAGTCACAAGACAGACAAAAGGCTGAGAGGTGGTTTGCCGCAACTGTGAGTTCGGGTTTGTTGTTGAAATCGATTCCCAGACATCCAAAGCGAAACCGGCGGACTGCACGGCGAAAAAGAGGGGGAAAATGGCAGCCCGTAGGGGAATCGAACCCCTCTTTCCAGGTTGAAAACCTGGCGTCCTAACCGATAGACGAACGGGCCATTTAAGCCGAACAAGCACAAGTGGCAGCCCGTAGGGGAATCGAACCCCTCTTTCCAGGTTGAAAACCTGGCGTCCTAACCGATAGACGAACGGGCCACGCTTGCTTGTGGAGGGCCTTTTACGGTTTACCTACACCCCCCGCAAGCCGAAAAATGCAGGGAGGGACAAGTTTTTTGGCGGGGTCGGTCGCGGGCCTAATTTGCCTCAGCTGCGTCCTCCAACCGAAGCTGCACGGATTGCCGTCCGCCCCACGTATTGACCTCGAGCCGCCCAGCAAAATGGAACCGAGCGCCACCGTGGTTGGACAGTTTTTCCCCGATTGGCCCGTCGAACGCACCGAACGCGATGGCGTCCAGACCGCTGCCCACACCATCGGACAGGGACAGTTTCAGATGTGACTCGCCTACGCGTTTGGCAAAGCGCACTTGCAGATCGGGCAGAGCATAGCGTGGGGCAGGGGCGCTGGCGCCAAATGGGCCAGCTTTTTCGATCTGTTCGATCAGGTCCACTGTGGCGGCACCCGGCATCAATGTGCCGTCCAGTTTCAGGTCCGCCGGGCCGCCTTCGCCCGCGCCCTGTTTGGCCAATAGTTCCGACAACCGCGCCATCGCCGGTTCCAGCTGATCGCGCATCACGGTTAGCCCTGCAGCCATCTTGTGCCCGCCACCTTTGAGCAGCAGCCCTTCGGCAGCCAGACGCTGGATCGAAGCCCCCAGATCGACGCCCGAAACCGAGCGACCCGAGCCTTTACCCTCATCTCCATCAAAACCGATGACGATGGCGGGGCGGTTCGCAGCCTCCTTCAGGCGCGAGGCAACGATGCCCACGACGCCGGGATGCCAGCCCTCACCGGCGGCCCAGACCAAAGGCGCGTCCAGCCCGCGCTCCTCGGCTTGTTCCATGGCGGCTGCGCGTACGGTGTTTTCGATATCGCGGCGCTCGGTATTCAGTTCGTCCAAGCGCTGCGACAGGGCCTCGGCCTCGTGCATCGAATCGGTGCTGAGCAACCGCGCTCCCAGATCGGCCTGGCCAATGCGTCCGCCCGCGTTCACGCGCGGTCCCAGCATGAACCCAAGGTGATAGCTGTTGGGGGCCGAATCCATCCGCGCCACGTCCGACAAGGCCACCAGACCGGGCCGCTGCCGCTGTGCCATCACCTTTAGCCCCTGACGCACCAGCGCGCGGTTCGCCCCGATCAGAGGAGCGACATCTGCCACGGTCGCCAGCGCCACCAAATCCAGCAGCGAGATCAAGTCCGGTCCCTTAACCCCGGCCTCACGCAGTTGCCGCCCGGCCTCGACCAGCATTAAGAACACCACGCTAGCCGCACACAGATAGCCCAGATCGCCGCTTTCATCCTGCCGGTTCGGGTTCACCACGGCCACGCATTCGGGCAGGGTCTCGCCGCCCAAATGGTGATCCAGCACGATTACATCCGCGCCCTTGGCTGCCGCGATCGGTTCATGGCTCAGCGTGCCGCAATCGACGCAGATGATCAGGTCGTGACGGGCGGCCAGCTCCTCCATTGCGGGCACATTGGGGCCATAGCCCTCATCAATCCGGTCGGGCACGTACAGCGTCGCCTGCAACCCCATCTGCCGCAGCCAGACCAAAAGCAACGCCGCAGAACTGCCGCCGTCCACATCATAGTCCGCAAAAACAGCAATCCGCTGCTTGGCTCGCACCGCCGTCAGAAACCGGGTGGCTGCGACCTCCATATCCTTCATGTCACGCGGATCGGGCAGCAGTTCCTTAAGCTTGGGCTCCAGGAAACCGGGAACCTCCATCGCAGGAACGCCACGGACTGCCAGCACCTGGCAAACAGCACGCGGCAACCCAGCCTGTTGCACCAGCATCTCGGTCGCGCGTTCTACATCAGCCGAGGGGCCGACCCAACGCCGCCCGGACAAAGACTGTTCAACCCCAAGATAGCTCATGACCCGCCCCTTATATGCCAAGGCCGGATACCTTTCGGACCCGGCCTTTCTTTTCGTTCAAAATACGACCGTCGGAGGCAGCGGTGCAAGCCGCTAGTTGTCGTGTGACCACAGCGGGGTGCGGTAGGACATGCGCCGAACCGATCCGGTCTTGGAGCGCATCAGCAGGGTGGTGGTTTCCAGCCAACCCGGCTCGCGCTTAATGCGCGGCAACAGCGACCCGCCGGTCACGCCGGTTGCGGCGAAAATCACGTCGGCTGTCACCATCTCATCACGTGCGTAGATACGGTCCAGATCGGTGATGCCCGCCTTGGCCGCGCGGCCGCGTTCGTCATCGTTGCGAAACAGCAGGCGGCCAAAGATCTGACCACCCATGCATTTCAAGGCCGCTGCAGCCAGCACACCCTCGGGCGCGCCGCCTTGGCCCATATACATGTCGATGCCGGTCTCTTCACTTTCGGCGCAATGCATCACACCGGCCACGTCCCCATCGGTGATCAGACGGATCGAGGCTCCGGTCTCGCGTACTTCGGCGATCATCGCCTCGTGCCGGGGGCGTTCCAGAATGCAAACTGTAATGTCAGCGGGCGCGCAGCCCTTGGCTTTGGCCAGAGCCTCGACCCGTTCGCGCGGGCTCATGTCCAGATTCACGACGCCTTCGGGATAGCCCGGACCCACGGCCAGCTTGTCCATGTAAACGTCGGGCGCATGCAGCATCGAGCCGCGCGGGCCCATGGCGATCACGGTCAGGGCGTTGGGCATGTCCTTGGCGGTCAGGGTGGTGCCTTCCAGCGGGTCCAGCGCGATGTCCACGCCGGGGCCATTACCGGTACCGACCTCTTCACCGATATAAAGCATCGGCGCTTCGTCCCGCTCGCCTTCGCCGATGACCACGACGCCTGCGATATCTAGCAGGTTCAACTGTTCGCGCATCGCGTTGACCGCTGCCTGATCGGCTGCCTTCTCGTCACCACGTCCCACCAGCGAGGCAGAGGCCAGAGCAGCCTGTTCCGCAACCCGCGCCAGGCCCAGCGACAGCAGTCGGTCGTTGAAATCAATCTTGGCAGCACTCATTTTCACTATCCTCAGGTCAGTATAGGCGTTTTCTTGGGCATAGCCTGCGGCCTAGGCAGGCCGCAAGGGTCAAACCTCTTCAATGCGCAGCGCGACCGGTTCGCCCGATACCACATCGGTGTCGCGGAACCCGTCCAGCGCCACATCCAGCGTGGCCCGTGTTGTTTTATGCGTTACGATCAGGACCGGCGCGGTGCTGTCCGAGTGGCCATATTGGCGCATCCGGTCGATCGACACACCGGCATCGCCCAGAATGGCAGCCACTTTCGCCAGCGCGCCGGGTTTGTCGAACAGCGCAAGACGCAGGTAATAGGGGGCGGGCAGGCCGGTGATCGCCGGTGCCGCATCCTGCAACGAGGTCGCGGGCCGGCCAAAGGTCGGGATTTGCAACCCGCGCGCCAGATCACAGACATCGCCCATCACGGCGCTTGCCGTGGGGCCTTCGCCCGCGCCGGGGCCGCGCAGAACGACTTGTTCGACCGCATCGCCCTCGATCACTACCATGTTGGTGCCGCCTTCCAGTTGTCCCAGCGCCGAGCCGCTGGGTACAAGGCAGGGCTGCATCCGTTGGACCAGCCCTCGCGCGGTTTTCTGTGCGACGCCGAGCAGCTTGATGCGATAGCCCATATCGTCGGCCTGGTGGATGTCATCGAGGCTGATCTGCTGAATGCCCTCAATCTCGATCCCGTCGAAGTTGGGTTTGGTGCCGAAGGCAATCGACGACAGCAGCGCCAGTTTATGCGCTGCATCGATGCCGCCGACATCCAGATTTGGATCAGCTTCGAGGTACCCCAGCTGGGCGCATTCTTCGAACAGGGCGTTATAGCCCAGCTCCTGCGATTGCATCCGGGTCAGAATATAGTTGCAGGTGCCGTTCATCACGCCCATGACGCGGGTGATTTCATTGCCTGCAAGACCTTCGGTCAGGGATTTGATCACGGGAATACCGCCTGCAACGGCGGCCTCGAACCGGATCACGCGCCCGGCGGCTTCGGCCTTTTCGGCCAGCTCTTGCCCGTGGATCGCCAGCAGCGCTTTGTTTGCGGTTACGACGTCTTTGCCACTGGCCAGCGCCGCCTCGACCGAGGCTTTGGCGGGGCCGTTTTCACCGCCCATCAGTTCAACATAGACGTCGATATCGTCCCGCTGCGCCAGGGCAACCGGGTCGGTTTCCCACGCATAGCCCGACAGGTTCACGCCGCGATCCTTGGACGCGTCGCGCGCCGATACGGCGGTGATTTCAATGGGGCGGCCAGTACGCGCTTGCAGCAAATCCGCATGTTGGCGCACGATCTTGACGACACCCACGCCGACCGTTCCCAAGCCCGCAATTCCAAGCCGCAGCGCCTGTGTCATCCCGTGGGTTCCTTTCGCTCGAATTCATCGCCTTTCGGGCCTTGCCCGTTCTCCGCTGCCTTAGCGGGTTCGGCGCAAGGGTGCAATGCGTCCCGAACCGGGCCAACAAGGGATTTTGACGACGTTCAGTTGATTTCTGCGTTCTGCAGTTGATCCGCCTTGTTTTCCAGCGCTTCGCGGCGGGCGTTCAGCTCTTCTTCGACCTCGGCGGCTTCGCTGACGGGGTCGACTGGCGGGCCCAGATTCTGCTGCAACGCGATCAGCTTGGGATAGCGTGCCTTTTTCACGTTGGTGGGTTCCTCTCCCTCCAATTCCGGGAAGTTTGCACAGGCTGCGCAAGCCAGCACAGCGATCAGAAATGGCAGGGGTTTCATTCAGAACCCTTTCGAACAGTACTGCTCCAGTGATGCCTCTTTTGCGCCGGCGGTTCAAGCGGGGTTCTATCTGAACATCTGTTCAGATATTGTTGAGTTATGGCACGCACGCAAGGTTCACATTCCGATATCACTGGCCCCCGCATTCGCAAGGCGGCGCTGGCTTTGTTTGCTCGCCACGGCTATGCAGCGGTGTCGATGCGCCAGATCGCGGCCGAAGTCGGTGTGCAGGCCGGTGCGCTGTATAACTACACACCCGACAAGCAGAGCCTTCTATACAGGCTGATGTCCGACCACATGCAGGACCTTCTGACAGCCTATGGCGAGCTGGATCCCGCAGGTGATGCCATTGAGGCCCTGCGCCGCTTTGTCGGCTTCCATATCCGGTTTCACCTGCAACGCCCCGATGAGGTCTTCATCGCCTATATGGAACTGCGCAATCTGACCCCCGAGAATTTTGCCGAGATTGAGGCTCTGCGCCGCAGCTATGAGGATTCGCTGGAGACAATTCTGCAAGACGGTCAGCGGGCAGGGCAGTTTGACATCGCGGATACCAAGATCGCCACGTTGGCCGTGATTGCAATGCTGAATGGCGTGATGACCTGGTATCGCGCGGGCGGGCGTTTGTCGCTGGACGAGGTCGAGCGGATTTATTGGGATATGGTGCGACGCTCGGTCAGTGCGCGGGGCGAATGAAGGTGCCGTTTTGCAGCTCTCGAAAGGCCTGCTCCAGTTCAGCGCGCGTGTTCATGACGATGGGTCCGTGCCACGCCACCGGCTCGTCGATCGGAGCACCTGAGATCAGCAGGAAACGGACCCCATCCGGCCCGGCCTGAACCGTGACCTCATCCCCGGTTCCAAACCGCACCAATGTGCGATCGCCGGACATGTCGCGGATATTGACCTCTTGCCCTGAGACCTCTTTTTCCAGCAAGACGCCAGTGGGTTGCGAGGCATCGGCGAAGGCCGCCTGTCCCTGAAACACATAGGCAAAGGCGCGGCGATAGGTGTCGACGCGAAAGGTCTTTTTCACGCCCGCCGGGATCTGGATATCGAGATATTGCGGGTCAGCGGCGATGCCGTCTACCGGGCCGGTTTTGCCCCAGAACTCACCAACAATGACGCGAACCTTGGTGCCGTCATCATCCGTGATTTCGGGGATCTCTTTGCTTTCCACATCCTGGTACCGCGGTGAAGTCATTTTCTGGGCTGAAGGCAGGTTGCCCCAAAGTTGAAACCCGTGCATCTGCCCAGAGCTGTTTCCCTTGGGCATTTCCTGATGCAGAATGCCGGACCCGGCGGTCATCCATTGTACGTCGCCCGCGCCCAAGGTGCCGGTGTTGCCCAGAGAATCCGAATGCTCGACCGTGCCGGACAGCACATAAGTGATCGTCTCTATCCCGCGGTGGGGGTGCCATGGAAAACCGGCCATGTAGTCCTGCGGACGTTCATTTCGGAAATCATCGAAGAGCAGGAAGGGGTCTAATTCGGACGGGTCCTGAAACCCGAATGCGCGGTGCAATTTGACGCCCGCGCCTTCCATCGTTGGCATGGCTTTTCTGGTCTCCAGCGTGGGTCTAAGCGACATATGGGCCTCCTGTATCTTATGCGAACCATGTATCGCGCGGGTAAGGTTCGTCAATTTGCAGTCAGGCACGGGACCTGTGCGCAAAAATGCAATGCACCGCCCTCTGTCCTTCGTCAGCGAAAGCGGCTACATCCGGTCAAACGAACGCGGGGATATGACGATGCAGCAAGAGGTACTGGCCACTGTAAGGGCTTCAACACCAAGACGTTGGCTTGGCGTTGGCATGTTGGCTGTGGTTGGGGCGCTGGTTCTCTATGTGGCAGCGGCAACCCCGCCAGAGCCGGCCTGGCAGGTGTTTCTGGTCTTGGTTGGGATCGCGGCATTCTGGCTGGCGCACCGTATGTGGACTGCAACTGCCGACTGGATCGAGTTGACCAAAACCGAGATGCGTACAGGGTCAGGGCGCGTTATCGCTTATGTCGACAGTATCGAGGCCGTGGATCGCGGGGTCTTTGCGTTCAAGCCCTCAAACGGCTTTTTGGTTCGCACGAAGGAGGGTCAGGCGAACGCCTGGGCACCGGGACTTTGGTGGCGTCTAGGCCGTCGGGTTGGCATCGGCGGCATGACATCCGCCGCCGAAACCAAATTCATGTCTGAGGCGCTTTCTATCTTGCTTATGAACAGACCGGCTGAGGGCCAAGGTTCTGCGCAATAGCGTTCGTAAAACGCGGACGAGTGAATACAAAATTTTCGAAGGTTGAATCGTCGCTTACCCAATCCCCGATGACTGCGGCGCCACCAAAGGCCGGATCGAAGTCATTTGAGGTTTCAACGATGATAAGTGTGTCCTGATCCGGCATCGGCGGCAAAGAGCCGCTAATGCTGGTGATGTTGTCATTGTCCAATTGATCGCAGAAGCCGCGAATGGCAGACCAGTCAACATAATGTCGTGCATCGCCTTCATCATACCTGACCAGCGAAATACGAACACGTAGTGGCGTACCATTGTCGACCATACGCTCCATCAATTCCTGCATGGAGTCTACGTATGTATCCGTAACCTCTGACGTTTCCCTCGAGATCAGATCTCCAACGGTATAGGCGGCCCGAAGGTTGGCGGCGCTTTGCCTGAAACCGTCGAAAAACGTGTAGGTGCCGGTGACCGTCCAGAACAGCATCGGAAAGACCAGAACAGCCTCGACCGACAGGGCACCGCGTTCGTCACGGGCTTTGCGGTTTAATAGGTTTCGAACTTTTGCAAGCAGGGACATGGGACTATCAAGGCTCCTGAACAAATGCTGTGGTGGCGGTAAGAGCGATCTGGCCCCTGTCGTCAGACAAAGCGCGGCCCATCAACGAAGTGGGGAATACAGGGTCCACTTTGGCGCAGGCCCGCAAAATCATCAGCTCGTTTGACAGGCCCGGTGTAAACTCGCGCACAGGTCTGGCTTCTTCTGAGTTGTCAGTGCAGTCAGCCGTTTCCGGCAAGACAACCCCGGTGAACGCGCTCTGCACGATCATCTCAAGACGCATGTTGTCTTGGCAGTTCTTGATAACCAAAGTCCGTCCGCAGATGGAATCCTTGATGGAGTCATGTGTCGGCTCAGTGCCAGTGCCCAGACGAACGTCCCTAACGGTTTGGTCTACAGCGCGTTCCAACATCGCCTGCTGGAGCGTGACCAGCGAATACTCCGTCGCGCTCAGGATGAAGAAGATGAAGGCAGGGAACAGGAGTGCGAATTCGAGTGTGATCGATCCGTTTTCAGACTTTCTAAAAAGCCGTAGTTTTTTGAATGCTCGATGTGTCATTGAGTCAACCTCAACTTTTTGATCGACGATGCGATCGAGGCGAATGCCTCTTCCAAAGAGATACCTTCGGGATCATCAAACTCGTCGACTTCGTAGACATGGCTGTCGGAACTTGCGCAATTCTTGATCGTAGTCAGACCCGCCGCGGGGGCTTCAAAAGCGATACCGTAGATAATCGTGCCCTTGTTCTTGGCCGCGGAGCAGATATTGGTTGTGCGCGTATTCTTGCTGGACGCCCCTGTCGAGCGGAAGGCGTTGTTGTACCAGTTGGTGCGGTGGTTGTTCTGCCAGCGGTAATTGTTGACCGCGTTCCAGAACAGGGATGCTTGATTAAACAGTTGGGGGTATGTCAGGCGAGTGGCTCGACCTGGTTCGTTGTCACCAAAAGGGTGATCGCGGAAAACGCCTTGACGTGTCCAGAAATAAGTGGGCGGGTTGCTGGAAACGCGGGTGCTGTATTCACCTCGTTGGCCGTTGAAATGAACGTAGTTGGGGTTGTACCAGACGTTCGAGTTGCCACTGCGCAAGTCCGAGCGTAAACGGAATTGCGAGGTGTTCTGGCCGTCGGTCATAACAATCACAATTTTCAGAACATCTTCTTCGTATCCCAGCGGGCGGTTGCTGAATTTTGCCGGGACGTTGCCGTCAGTCGACAGATCGCTGACGACATCCTGGAAGGCAGGGTCCAGCAATGCCGTACCCCATTTCATACCGACGTCGATCGAGGTGTTCCCGGTCGCTGTCAGGGCATCAATTCGGTTGTGCAATACGGTAATGTCGTCAGTGACAGGCGTAATCTCGCTCCCGGCGCGGACCGGGCAAACAGGGGCACTGATTGGGTTTTCCGAGTTCGTGAAAACGTCGAAATGTCCGGTGCGTTCCAACGCCGTTGCCGGGTCAAGGGCTGCTTGCTGGAACTGAGTCGAAGTGAAGTTAACGCAATGCGAAAAGCTGTGCTCGCTTGAGACATTGGTGAACTTGTCCAAAATGTCGGCACCCGCGTTCACCTGAGTGGCATAAGGGATGATTGACATCGAAATCTCGCTGCCTTCCTGCTTTTGCAGCATCAGCGTGACAAATTCCTTTGCCGCATCCCTGAGAACCTCAATCTTGGTCTTGTTTGGTTCGGCTGAATCTTCGTTCATGGACCCGGACATATCCAGAACCAACGAGATTTCGACAGCGCCGATAGATTCCTCGGCAGTACTTGCCGCAACGGCCGTGAGTTGTTTGACACCCGAGAACCGCATGAAATGAGTGGGAACGACGGTCTGCGCCCTGGCAGAAACTCGACGAGACCCCAAGCCTTCCTCGACAACGGGTTCTCCGACCAGTTTATCTCCAAGCCCGGCCTTTTCCAGATAAGATACCACGACCGCTTTCGGAGGCAGTTGCTGATCAAGATCCGCGGCTGCCAGAACGGCGCGGTCCAACGTGGACTGAAGGTTCGCGCGATCTCGCTCAAAGTTCATCAGGTCAACGCCCATACCGGTCGTTGCCAAAATGACAAGGAAACCCAGCAGCACGAAAATGGTGAATGCACCGTCTTCTCGCTGCGCGAAATGACGAGCTAAAGGAATTTGTCGACCAAAAAACGTTTTGCCGCCGTGACGTGCGTGTTCAATCATTATGCAGACCTCGTTGAGCAGACATCCCAAGCTGCTAGGAAAAAGTTAACGCATGGAAATTACTGGTGAAACGTGGCGGGAATTGGGCGAAACGGCCCCCCTTTAGGCCCTTTTGGGGGCAAATGGAGGATAATTTATCGAACACGTGTCGCTCTGTTTTCCCGCTGGCGACAATCGCGTTGGCGCTGAAGATCCCTCGCGACTCAGCGGGGGTTCAACAAGATGTGCAGAAAATTTCGACTTTTATTTCTGCTTAAATATTGATCGTTTAAGTAAGGGGTGCGACAAAACGTCAGAACGCCAGTCGTTCGTTGGCACGGAGGTATAGATGACGGCCATTAATGAACCAAGTTTTCGTGAGAGTGTTGATTTGATGTTCAACAGGGCGGCGTCCCTGATGGATTTGCCCCCCGGACTTGAAGAAAAGATACGTGTCTGCAATGCCACCTACACTGTTCGTTTCGGTGTGCGCCTACGTGGCGACATACACACCTTCACCGGATACAGATCGGTTCATTCCGAGCATATGGAACCCGTGAAAGGCGGTATCCGCTATGCGCTGGCCGTAAATCAGGACGAGGTCGAGGCGCTGGCTGCGCTGATGACTTATAAATGTGCCTTGGTAGAAACGCCGTTTGGCGGCTCGAAAGGCGGGCTATGCATCGACCCGCGCAAGTATGAAGAGCATGAGCTTGAGCAGATCACTCGGCGCTTCGCCTATGAATTGGCCAAGCGGGACCTAATCAACCCGTCTCAGAACGTTCCGGCCCCCGACATGGGTACAGGTGAGCGGGAGATGGCCTGGATGGCCGACCAATATGCGCGGATGAACACCACCGATATCAACGCGCGCGCTTGTGTAACTGGCAAGCCGCTGAACGCAGGTGGTATCGCCGGGCGGGTCGAGGCAACGGGGCGCGGTGTGCAATACGCGCTGCGCGAGTTCTTCCGCCACCCGGAAGATATCCAGAAGGCGGGCCTGTCAGGGAAGCTGGACGGCAAGCGGGTGATCATTCAGGGATTGGGTAACGTGGGCTATCACGCGGCTAAATTCCTGAGCGAAGAGGACGGAGCGATTGTCACCGGCATCATAGAGTGGGATGGCGCGCTATATAACCCTGATGGGATCGACGTTGAATCTGTTCGGCAGTGGATCGTCAAACATGGCGGCGTCAAGGGTTACCCGGACGCGACCCATTCCGCCGAAGGCTCGGCAGTGCTGGAACAAGAATGCGATATCCTCATCCCGGCGGCGCTGGAAGGCGTGATCAACCTGGAAAACGCTGATCGCATCAAGGCCCCGCTGATCATCGAGGCGGCCAACGGCCCTGTGACGGCGGGCGCGGACGAGATTCTGCGCAAGAAAGGCACCGTGATCATCCCGGATATGTATGCCAACGCAGGTGGTGTGACGGTCTCGTATTTCGAGTGGGTCAAGAACCTCAGCCATATCCGCTTTGGCCGGATGCAGCGCCGGCAGGAAGAGGCGCGGCACGAACTGATCGTCAGCGAACTGGAGCGTCTGGACCGGTATCTGGGCGATGCCTGGTCGATGTCACCGGACTTCAAGGCCAAGTACCTGAAAGGTGCGGATGAGCTTGAGCTAGTGCGCTCGGGCCTCGATGACACGATGCGGATTGCGTATCAATCCATGCGTGAGGTTTGGCATAGCCGCGATGATGTCGAAGACCTGCGCACAGCTGCGTATATCGTGGCGATCGACCGGGTCTCGAAAAGCTATCGCGCTAAAGGGTTGTGATGTCAGCGCAGGGGCGGCCTTGGGTCGCCCCTGTGCAACACGAAGGCGCGAGGTGCAAAACGGCGATGGCGGGACGGGTTTGCCGGGGATAGACTGCCGGAACAGAAACGAATCCCGGAGACCTACATGTTGCGTATCGCCGTTGCGGCCCTTGTACTGGCTACCCCTCTGGCCGCTCAGGAAACCAAGGAACAAAGCTGCAAGTTTCAAGCCGACGTCGTGGCCGCCATTCAGCAGGCGCGGCTGGACCGGGTGAAGGAACGCGACGTGCCGCAGGCTGTCGCCGATGCAGGGCCCACTTGGCCAGAAAATTACAATGCGGCTATCCCGCTGATCACGCCTTGGGTCTATGAGCAAAAGATGCGCGACGTGCGCAAGAAAGACCTTGGTGCCGCCTGGCTGGAGCTGTGCTTGCAGCAATAATCCACAGGCCCGCCATTTCCCTGTGGACAACCGCGCGCCATCCCCTTGGCGCGCGTTTTCATTTCTGGCAGGTTTAGCACATGTCATTGCCCCCCGGATTTCTGGATGAACTGCGTACGCGCCTCAGCCTGTCTCAGGTCGTGGGGCGAAAGGTCATGTGGGACCAGCGCAAATCCAATCAAGGCAAGGGTGATATGTGGGCGCCGTGCCCGTTTCACCATGAAAAGACGGCGTCATTCCATGTGGATGATCAAAAGGGGTTTTACTACTGCTTTGGGTGCCACGCCAAAGGGGATGCGATCAGTTTCGTGAAAGAGACCGAGAATGTCTCGTTCATCGAAGCGGTCGAGATTCTGGCCCGCGAGGCCGGGATGCCGATGCCGCAGCGCGATCCCAAGGCGCAGGAAATGCAGGACCGCCGCGCGCAACTGGCCGAGGTGATGGAGCAGGCGGTGCAGTTCTTCCGTCTGCAGATCAAGACCGGGGCCGGGAGCGCGGCTCGCGATTACCTGACCCGCCGGGGGTTGGACGCGCAGGCGCTGGATCGATGGGAGATTGGCTTCGCCCCCGATGGATGGCAGGCCCTTTGGGATCATCTGACCGGCAAGAATGTGGCCGAGGATCTGATCCTGGGGGCGGGTCTGGCGAAACCGTCGAACAAAGGCAAAAAGCCTTATGATACCTTCCGAAACCGGATCATGTACCCGATCCGTGACCCGCGTGGGCGGTGTATTGCCTTCGGCGGTAGGGCGATGGACCCCAATGACAATGCCAAATACCTGAACTCGCCTGAGACCGAATTGTTCGACAAGGGGCGCAGCCTCTACAACCACGGGCCCGCGCGGCAAGCGGCGGGGAAGGGGCGACCTCTGATCGTGGCCGAAGGCTATATGGATGTGATCGCGCTGGCCGAGGCCGGGTTTGGCGCGTCGGTTGCTCCGCTGGGCACCGCGATTACCGAACATCAACTGCAACTGCTCTGGCGCATATCCGATGAGCCGGTCATTGCATTGGATGGCGACACGGCGGGCTTGCGCGCCGCGATGCGCGCGGTTGATCTGGCCCTGCCGCTGCTTGAGGCAGGGAAATCTCTGCGGTTTGCCCTGATGCCCGAGGGCAAGGACCCCGACGACCTGCTGCGCGCCGAAGGGCCGGGGGCCGTGCAAGCCGTGCTGGAAGGTGCAATTCCCATGGTCAAGCTGCTGTGGCAGCGCGAGACCGAGGGCAAGGTGTTCGACAGTCCCGAGCGCAAAGCGGCGCTGGACAAGGCGCTGCGCGAGAAGATCAAGCTTATCCGCGACCCCTCGATCCGGTCGCATTACGGGCAGGAAATCAAGGACCTGCGCTGGCAGTTATTCCGCCCGCAGCGCCAACAGCAGAACCGCCAATGGCAACCGCGTGGCAAGTGGCAGCCTCAGCCGACGGCGACACCAGGAGCACGCGCGTCCTTCCTGGCCTCGTCCGAAGGTTCGGAAATCCAACTGCGCGAAGCGGCGATTCTGGCCATTGCAGCGCTGAACCCGCAGGTGGTTGTGCAGTTCGAAATCCAGTTGGAAGAGATGGAGTGCCGTGACCCCGACCACGCCGCTCTGCGCCACGCCATCCTGCGCCATGCGATTGATGACCCCGAGAATCTGAAAGACCACATTGCTGAAACTTTGGGGCCCGAAGCCCTTGAAAACCTGCTGGCCCTTCGCCATGTCGCAGTGATCCCTTGTGTGTATAAACCGGGCGATGTCGAAAAGGCCGAAATGACGCTGGCCGAGGAGCTCGCAAAGATCAAAGCTCTCAGGGGGTTGGACGCAGAGATTGCCGAAGCCGAGGAGGAACTGTCTGATCTGGCCGATGAGGCGCTGACATACCGGCTGGCCCAGGCCGCCGAAGAGCGTAACCGCACAAGCCGCAGCCAGAATGAGGACAGGGCGATATTCGACGTGGCCGACAATGGCGCGCGAATCAACCGCGACGAGAAAGACAAGTTTGAGGCAATCATGTCCGGGATCAATTTCGAGCGGAAACGCCGGTAAGGTGGTGTTTTCGTAAGGCACTGGAAAAGAAAAACGGGTAAACGGGTGGCCGAATCACTTCTACGCGCTAATGATTCGGTTCAAACGAATCACCCATCCCTGCAGGAGCATTGAATGGCCGCCAAGGATACCAACGAAGACCGCAAATCCGACGAGCAGGAACAGGAAATCTCGCTGGATATGAGCCAGGCCCAGGTCAAGAAGATGATCGCCGAGGCCCGCGAGAAAGGTTACATCACCTACGACCAGCTCAATCAGGTTTTGCCGCCGGATCAGGTCAGCTCGGAGCAGATCGAAGACGTGATGTCGATGCTGTCCGAGATGGGCATCAACATCATCGAAGATGAAGAGGCCGAGGAAGAAGAAAACAAAGGCTCGACCGAACTAACCACGACCGAAAGCAACCGCGAGGTTGCTTTGGCCGGGGCGGCGACCGAAAAGCTGGACCGCACCGACGACCCTGTGCGCATGTATCTGCGCGAGATGGGCAGCGTCGAACTGCTGAGCCGCGAGGGCGAGATTGCCATCGCCAAACGGATTGAGGCCGGGCGGAACACGATGATCGCAGGCCTGTGCGAAAGCCCGCTGACGTTCCAGGCGATCACCATCTGGCACGACGAATTGCTGTCCGAAGACATTCTGCTGCGCGACGTCATCGATTTGGAGGCCACTTTTGGCAACCAGATGGACGAAGACGGCGACGTCGAGGAACCAGTGGTTGACACCTCGAACGTGCAGGCCGCCAAGCCCGCGAAAGAGGATACCGGCCCCGAGCTGGACGCCGACGGCAACCCGCTGAACAACGACGACGATGATGACGACGATGATCAGGCCAACATGTCACTGGCCGCGATGGAAGCCGCGCTGAAGGATCAGGTTCTGACCACGCTAGAACGCATCTCGACCGACTTCTCGATGCTGTCGGAAATGCAGGACAGCCGAATTTCAGCCACACTGAATGAAGACGGCACCTTCAGCGAACAGGACGAAGCAACATACCAAAAGTTGCGCGCCGAGATTGTTGAGCTGGTGAATGGGCTGCACCTGCATAACAACCGGATCGAAGCGCTGATCGACCAGCTTTACGGTATCAACCGCCGCGTGATGTCGCTGGACAGTTCGATGGTGAAGCTGGCGGATCAGGCACGGATCAACCGCCGTGAGTTTATCGACGCCTATCGCGGGCGCGAGCTGGACCCCAACTGGCTGTCGGATATGGCGGAAAAGCCGGGTCGGGGCTGGCAGATGTTCATTGAACGCTCGACCGCGAAGGTCGAAGAACTTCGCAACGATATGGCTCAGGTCGGTCAGTATGTCGGTTTGGACATCCCCGAATTCCGCCGCATCGTGCAGCAGGTTCAGAAGGGTGAGAAAGAGGCGCGGCAGGCCAAGAAGGAAATGGTCGAGGCCAACCTGCGTCTGGTGATCTCGATCGCCAAGAAATACACCAACCGTGGCCTGCAGTTCCTTGATCTGATCCAGGAAGGGAACATCGGCCTGATGAAGGCGGTGGACAAGTTCGAATACCGCCGCGGCTACAAATTCTCGACCTATGCGACCTGGTGGATTCGTCAGGCGATCACGCGGTCTATCGCGGATCAGGCGCGCACCATTCGTATTCCGGTTCATATGATCGAGACGATCAACAAGCTGGTTCGGACCGGTCGCCAGATGCTGCATGAAATCGGTCGCGAGCCGACGCCGGAAGAACTGGCCGAAAAGCTTCAAATGCCGCTAGAGAAGGTTCGCAAGGTGATGAAAATCGCCAAAGAGCCGATCTCTCTGGAAACACCGATCGGCGACGAGGAAGACAGCCAACTGGGCGATTTCATCGAGGACAAGAATGCAGTGTTGCCTCTGGACAGCGCCATTCAGGAAAACCTCAAAGAGACCACCACACGGGTTCTGGCCTCTCTCACTCCGCGTGAGGAGCGGGTGCTGCGGATGCGCTTTGGCATCGGTATGAACACCGACCATACGCTGGAAGAGGTTGGCCAGCAGTTCAGCGTGACCCGCGAACGTATCCGCCAGATCGAGGCGAAGGCGTTGCGGAAGTTGAAACACCCCAGCAGGTCACGAAAACTGCGATCCTTCCTAGACCAATAAACAAAAAGGCGCCCCAACCAAGGCGCCTTTTTTCATTCAGATGACCGTTCCAGAAAACGCTTTGGCAGGATTTCACAAGTTCTGAGCAGCAGCGGTACTTACCTCACTGTTGTCCACTCATGGGACGGACCGGGGCGAGGCATCTGCGCCGATGACCCCCGGTCTCACCCTTGGGGTGGAGGATCCAATCTGCTGCGGAACGTGCTTGGGGCTTGCCCGGTCCAGCGCTTGAAAGCGGTGGAGAAGGCGGGTTGATCGGCATAGCCAAGCGAATAGGCAATCTCGGTCAAGTTCATTCCGTTGGTGATGAAGGTCTGCGCTAGATCGCATCTGAGGTCATCGACGATCTCGCGATAGCTGGTTCCTTCATGCTTTAATCGACGCGCAAAGGTACGGGTGCTAAGACCCAAATTGGCGGCGGCTTCCTCGGCTTGCAGGATTGCACCAGGAAGGGATCTGGTGATCAGCCCTTCGACCTGCGCGCGCAATTTCTGTTTGGGTTGGCGTCTGTCGGCCATGACGCGATCCCCATACTCCAACAGATGCTGACGCAATTTGGGGTCATATGTCGGGACAGGTAAATCTAGCGTTGATAGGGCCAGAATGATCTCGAGCCTCTCGGTTCCGAAAGAGACGGGAAATCCTGCAAGCTTCTGATACTGCGCCTTGTTTCCCCCAACTTCGTGCTGAAAACACATTTCTATCGGGTAAAAATCAATCTGGGTAAGGTCGCGCAAACGTGAAAGACCGGCGAACATCAGAAACTCGGTCCGGCGATGAAAACGGGCATAGCTGGCGTCCTTCCACTCGGCCTCGATCGTGGCAAAGTTCCCGGCCACGCGCAGACTGAAGCGCAGGGCGGGATCAATAAGGCCATGATAGCGGGCCGCGTTTTCCAGTACCTGCTTCAGATCGCGAGAGTATTTGCTGACATAGGCCGTCAGGCTCGAGGATGATTTGAAGGCCAGCCCCGCTTGCGCGGCAAACGTCGGATCGCCTAGGGCATCACAGGCATATCTGGTGAACAGAGCTTCGGTTTTTGCGCTGATCCCGCTGTTTAGCGCTTCGACCTCGGGCCGGCTGAGCCCACATTTCTCAAGCAATTTGTTGGCGACAGAATTGTCCGCCGCTTTCTGATCAAGCGTTCGGGTCAATGTCTGAATGCGGGCGATGTCGACGTCCATAGGTTCATCATAGCCTGTTTGCCCAGATTTTGCATCTATGCTGCAACGACGATTGTCCGGTTGTCGAAAAAGCTTGGCGCAAAGTCACAAGCGCATTTTCTACTAAGGCATTATCTGAGCCTCGTTGCCGGGTTAGAACCTTCTCGGGGATGAGGTCGAGCCCAGTCCGGACACAAAACGGATTGTCAGTGGCTCCCCGGCACACCCGTGTCCAATTGTGTCGCATTGCTCCATTCACGCAACCAGCGCAAAACTGGCGTGAAAAGGGCGACATGCAGCATTTTGATCTGACCAGCGTGACGAAAGACCAGGACGTAATCGTTTTCGACGGCGAATGTGTCCTGTGTGCTGGTTTTTTTCAGTTCATGCTAAGACACGATAGGCTGGCTCGGTTCAAATTTGTCACGGCGCAGTCGCCGCTGGGGCAGCAGATGTATATCAGTCTTGGCCTGCCAACCGAGGATTTTGAGACCAATCTGGTCATTGTTGATGGCCAGGTGTTCCAACGTCTGGATGCTTTTGCTGCAGCTATGCGGGCTTTGCCAGGTTTGTGGCCGGTTCTTGGGCTGTGCCGCTTTTTGCCAAGAATTATGAAAGACCCGGTCTATTTTGCAGTCGCGCGCAATCGCTACAGGCTATTCGGGCAAAGGCCTAGCTGCCTGATACCAGACGCGGCAATCCACACGCGTTTTCTGCCCGGAGGGTTCTGATTGGACCCGTTCTGGCAAGCCCTGCCAACGCATTCCGATTTGCCTGACGCGCTTCGCGCTCTGCACGGGCATCCTGGCAAGTTTTCAGGGCGTTGTTCGGTCGAGGCCGGATCAAGTTGGGTCGTAAGATCAGCGCTATGGCTGGGTAGGTTCCCACCCGTGGCTAGCGACATTGCGATCCGCATCGTGACCCGACAGGACAATGAGACGTGGTTTTGGACGCGAGATTTTGCCGGGCATCTGATGCAATCGTCAATTCGGTTTGATCCAAAGACCATGTTGGTCTGTGAAAAGGCGGGCGTACTGACATTTTGGCTAAAACCGATATGGAACGGCGCAGAACTGAAATTGAAAATTCAGGGCTTGTCTGTTTTCGGGGTGCCATGTCCGGGCGTTTTGGTGCCCAAATCCTCGACCGTCGAATGGCAGGACGCGGTGGGTCGGTTCCGTTTTGACGTTTCGGCCAGATTGCCCGTATTGGGACTGCTCATCCGATATCACGGATGGCTAACGCCGGATCACGCAAGCCCCGACTGAGGCTGAATTGATCGTGAACCGCCTTTGACTGCAAGCAGCGTATACTATTTCCAGTCTTACCTCGTAACAGGAAAGAGTATGATTATGAAACAGGTTATGACATATGCCGCTTTGGCGGCAGTGGTGCTGAGTACGCCGGTCTCAGCGACGGGATTTGCACGACTTGGGTACCAAATCGCGTCCGTCAACAGCAACGTTTACGAAGTGATCCCGCGCGGTCGAACTGATGTGGACGGATATTGGTGCGCCGCTGCGGATTACGCGCGCAGAACATTGGGTGCGGGTTGGAAACAGCCGATCTATGTTGTGCGCGGCTATGGTCCCAGCGAAGCGACCGGTCGTCGTACGGCGGTCCAATTCTCGATCAATCCGCCAGCGGGTGTCAGCACCCCGACCAAGACTGTGTCTGTCGGGTTTGTCGCCGGTCAAAGCAGATCGGTTCAAAGTGCCAATTCGCTGTGCTACCGTCGCCAAATCTTTGACGACTAACGGAGTCTAGCGCCGTCTTGCAGACCGAGTTTATTATTTCGACGCGCGGACCGGGTTTGTATGAATTCACCCGCGACGTGTGTAACTGGCTCAACTCGGTCCAAGCAGACGGGCTTTTGACCCTGTTCGTGCGCCATACGTCGTGTTCTCTGGTGATACAGGAGAACGCAGACCCCGAGGTGCAGACGGACATGAATGCTTTTTTTCAACGGCTGGTGCCGCCCTCGAACCATCCATCGATGTCTTACTTGCGGCACACTTATGAGGGCCCAGACGATATGCCTGCGCATATCAAGGCAGCCTTGTTGCCCGTGTCGCTGACTGTCCCGGTGGCGAACGGTCGCCCGGTTTTGGGAACGTGGCAAGGGATCTACGTTTTTGAACATCGCTCCCAACCGCATACCCGCAAGGTCGCGGCGCATTTTGCTTAGAATCAGGATATTGCGGTAAAATTTTCCGACTACCCAAACCCTAGCGGCTGCCCTATAGTTGTGGATAAGTAAGCCACAGCGCTTACAAAAGAGGCGGATATAGGGACGAGGAGACGGCGGATGCGCTGCCCGTTTTGCGGAAATATTGACACACAGGTGAAAGATTCACGCCCGGCTGAGGATCACGTTGCGATCCGCAGACGTCGCTTTTGCCCGGCATGTGGCGGGCGGTTTACCACCTATGAACGGGTCCAATTGCGCGATCTGGTCGTGATCAAGACAAACGGCAAGCGCGAAGATTTCGACCGCGACAAGCTGGAACGGTCGATCCGTATTTCGATGCAGAAACGGCCCATTGACCCCGAGCGTATCGACCAGATGATCTCGGGCATCGTTCGGCGGCTGGAAAGCATGGGCGAGACGGATATCCCCTCGAACAAAATCGGTGAGATTGTCATGGAAGCTCTGGCACGGATCGACACCGTCGCCTATGTACGCTTTGCAAGCGTATACAAGAATTTCCAGGCGGCCGATGATTTCGAGGAATTCGTCCACGAACTGCGCCCGCCGCAGCCTTCGACGGACGAGTGAGCGACTCAGATAAGCGATATATGGCGCTGGCCCTGTCTTTGGGGCAGCGCGGACAGGGGTTGTGCTGGCCTAACCCGTCTGTGGGCTGTGTCCTTGTGCGGGACGGTCGGATTGTCGGGCGCGGTTGGACGCAGCCCGGCGGTCGCCCGCATGCTGAAACCGAGGCACTGAAACAGGCTGGTGACGCGGCTCGCGGTGCGACGGCCTATGTCTCGCTGGAACCATGTGCGCATCATGGCAAGACACCTCCCTGCGCGCAGGCGCTGATTGCTGCGGGTGTTTCGCGCGTGATTTCACCCATCGAAGACAGTGATCCGCGCGTGGCGGGGCAGGGCTTTGCGATGTTGCGCGACGCGGGGATCGAAGTCACGACCGGTGTCCTCTTGGATCAGGCCGAGCGGGATCACGCGGGCTTTTTCCTGAAGAACGAGCAGGGTCGCCCGTTTGTAACGCTCAAGCTGGCCAGCAGTTTTGACGGCCGTATTGCCACGTCGTCCGGGCACAGCCAGTGGATTACCGGTCCCACGGCGCGCCGAGCCGTCCACGCAATGCGCGCCCGCCACGATGCGGTGATGGTGGGCGCTGGGACCGCACGGGCGGATGACCCCTCACTGACGGTGCGTGATTTGGGGGTCCAGGCGCAACCGGTTCGCGTGGTGGTCTCGCGCCATTTGGACCTTCCCTTATTGGGGCAACTGGCCAGAACGGCCAAGGACATCCCGGTCTGGCTCTGTCACGGACCATCCCCCGACCCCGAGCGGGCAAAAGCGTGGGAGGGGTTGGGCGCGCGTTTGATCCCTTGTGCCTTGCACGATCATCAAATTGATCCCTTGGATTTGGTGCAGCAACTTGGGCAGGCCGGTTTGACCCGTGTCTTTTGTGAGGGCGGCTCGGCTTTGGCTGCGTCTTTGCTCGCGCAGGATCTCGTGGATGAGCTGATCGGTTTCAGCGCCGGGTTGACCATCGGGGCCGAGGGGCTGCCCGCGATTGGGGCGCTGGGACTTGAAACGCTGGAGGCCGCGCCCCGGTTTTCTTTGATGGAAACCCGTGCCATCGGGCCGGATATCCTGCACCGCTGGGAAAGATCCCTGCGCTAGCGCCGCCAGAGATGCGCGTAGGTCGCAAAGAGCCCTTGTAGTTTCGACAGTGCCCGTAATCCAGGCCGGTCGTTTTGATATCCCTCGGACAGACGTTGAACCGCAACTTCGACGGGGCAGGGTAGGCCGGTCACAGGATCAAGATAGCGCGGGTAGTCTATCAATGCGGCATGGACCAGCCCCAGCATTGACGGGCGCGCGCCGCGCCGCGCGGGAACTGAACCCAAGTCGGTCGTTAATCTCCAACCTGCATAGAATGGCGCGCCCAGAGTGGTCACGGGTATCCCACGCATCAGCGCTTCGAACCCAAGCAACGAGGTCATGGTCCAGACCTCGTGCACCTGCGCCAACAATGAGGCCGGATCGGTATCCGAGACGACGACGTCCACCAGATCGCGGGCGTCGATATTGCCACTGCGCAGGCCAGCCTCGACATCAGGATGGGGTTTGTAGATCAGCACTGCGTCCGGGTTGGCGGCGCGCACAGCGCGTAGCAAATCTGCATTGGTGCGGACATCGCTTGCCCCCAGCTGGATCGATGCGTCATCCTCGACCTGACCTGGAATCAAAATGCGGTGCCCATCGGGCAGGGCGGGGGCGGTGTCGCCTGTGTTGTATTTGCTGATCTGGCCCGAGATGATCTGCGCCACCAGCCCCTCGGCGCGCAGCTCCTGATCCGGGCGCAGGGTTTCGCGCCGGGCGATCAGGTTTTCCAATTGGCTGGGACGGGTTGGATCATAGTAGATTCCCAGATCATCCGTCGCCAGCGACAGAGGGGGCACTAGCCGGGCCCCCAGCCCCCGAGACCGCAGAAATCCATCCTCGACACGCACAACGTGATCCGTCGCCTCGGCTTGATTGGCCCAGACCATATGTGGTTGTTCGCCCGCCGTCGGAATATCCGGGGTGAACCTGACTTTTTTCTCGCGCCCGAACATCTGTTGGATGTGTTTACGTTTCCACAAACGCATCCCCGAGGCGGTCCACCCTCTGTGATCCTGCCGCCATGCGCGGGTCTGCGCTTCGAGCGTGTCCAGAACGGTTTCCAACTGACAGAGCTGATCTCGGAATGGGTCGTACCATGTCGGGTACAAGATCATCGCCGCCGCGAATAGCTGCGGTCGTGTCAAGTTGCGCTGGCGACGGGGCAGGTAGGGCTCGTCCTGCGTCAATCCCCAACCGGCATAGAATGGCAGGCCAAAGACACGCGGTTTGTGCCCGGCCAAAATGGCCTCGAACCCGAATTGCGACGACAGCGTGTAAACGCCAACGGCGCCTTCCAGCAGGGTCCAGGGACTGATCGGATCGCTGAACAGTGTGACCCGGTCTGTCTCATCATGGTCCGAGTAATAGCCGGGGCGGTGGCCTTGGATGGTTTCGGGATGCGTTTTGATCAGGACGCGGGCGCCGGGGTTCTCCTCTTGCGCCATCACCAGCATTTCGCGAAAGCGCGCCAGATCCCCGCCACTGGCCTTGACCGAGGCGTCATCGCGTGCCTGATCAACGACCAAAACATATCCGGGTTCAGGTGGTTTGATGTCCGGGTGATAGGCCGAGTATTTGCCAAGATGTCCGTCACGCAAACGCTCGATCCCGCTACGGGCGCGGTTCAGAAGGGCGGTGTCGTCCAGCGGGTGTGTGGCCAGAAGTGTCTCAAGCTCAGAGGGTAGCGACGGGTCGAAATGCAGGCCCGACCGGTCCAGCAACAGACCCATAGGGACTTCTCCGCTTCGACCGGGATGAAGAGAGCGCAGAAAGGCATCTTCGACATGCAGGATGGGTGCGTCATACCTTTCTGCCACCCATCGGCCACGATGCGCGGTGGGGCTGTCGCCCCAGACACCCACCAAGTCGCCGTCTTTCGGCAGGCCGAGGCGGATGTCGTAACCTGCAAGCGTCAGGATTCGGCGGATGCGGCGTTGGGTCAGAAACCCGCCGTTGTAGACAAGCAGTCGGGTCCGACTGTCCCCGGCTGTTGTGCCGGAATACATCAGCCGCCTGTCAGCGTTGTGACATTTGCCAGCGGTGTCAGGCCGCCCGCGATCAGCGAGATGGACTTGCTCCACTGTGAGTAGGGGGCTTCGGTGACATAGATCGTGTCATCATCGCGGATGACGAAATCGCGCGCGATGAACAGCCCGTTGGGTGCGGTGAGGTTCAATAGGTAGATCATGCGCTGATCCCCTTGCAGATCAGGCTGCCCCATGACCGCACGTGCGATTTCTTCGCGTTCCTTGCGCAGCACGAAAATACCGGTTGGGTCTGAGGACAGAGATTGTAAGCCGCCAACCTGGGCCAAAGCCTCTAGGGCGGAAAGGTCCTGACTGTCAAAGGCTACCCGCGATTGCCCGCCGGTGGCGCCAAGCGCCACGTAAGAGCGGGTGTCCGCCTCGATCAAGATGCGATCTCCGGCGCGTAGCGCGACGTCCAGTTTGGGATCGCTGAACAAGTCGTTGTACCAGACCGTCCCCCGCTGATCGCCGCGTATCAGTGTGACCAGAGCGATATCGGAACCGACCGAAACACCACCAGCCCGCGACAGCATCCCACTGAGCGTTCGGGTCGGGCGTTCGATCGGGTAAATGCCCGGAGACGCCACACCGCCAACCAAAGATACGGTTGACCCATCCCCCGCAGCACGGCGTACTTCGACTTGCGGATCAGGGGTTTGCTCGCGCAGCTTGTCGGTGATGACGATGCGCAATTGTTCCGGAGTGTTGCCCGCTGCGCGGACCCGCCCGGCATATGGGACAAAGATGAAGCCCTCGCTATCGACCTGCACTTCGTTCAGGGATGTGGCCGCGCCCGCCTGAACCGACAAAAGGCCGTTGTCGACGTTTTCCCAAATCGACAGACCGAGAACATCGCCGGGGCGCACCGTGTCTGCCGTCAGATTTGGCGCGCTGCGAAAGGCTGCTGAGAACCCGAATTGTGGGATGGCCGATGTTTCCTTGGTGACGCGGTCATCCACCTCGACGACAAAAGCGTTGCCTCCATTCGCGGTGGAGCCCGCTAATATTTCGGATTTATTAGGACCAGATTTGGGAAGCTGGCACGCCGCCAGCAGACCGAAAGCGGCCACAAGGGAGACCCCCCGTGCCCAGCGGATGGGAAAGCACTGCACTGCCGAATATCCTCAGTCTTTTTTGTTTGTGTCAGGCTAACCGGTTCGCCGCACGACTTCCAGTCTCAACTCGTTCGAGTCCTTGCACGATTTTCAACTGTGGCCTCTCGGTCTCGTTCAGCAGGGTTTGGTAGGGATCATATTGGTTCAGCATCAAATCAGCCGCACGGCGTAGCAGCTGCCGACGCCCTCGCACCGAGTAGAAACCACCCGGAATTTGGCTGGTCTTCAGCAAAAACCGGCGATAGCTCCGGTAGGCGTCCAGATCGGGCCGGGTGGGATTCGCAAAAAACGCCTCAAGCGGTTGTTGCGAGACGAATTCCGCCTTGTCATAGACCGACCGTCCAAAAATGCGCAGCGGTATGCCGCGCCAAAGCACCTGCTGTCCTGCTGTCGAGTTGATCGTCACGGCCGAGCTGGCCTCATCCAACAGACGGGCCAATTTGCCGCCGGGGACATAGTGCACCCTGTCGGCAACCCCAAAAGAGCGGGCCAGATCGCGTGTGCGTTGTCGCAAAGGCTCCCGATGATTTTCCAGAGGATGTTCCTTGACCACCAGTTGGTGATGCCGGAGCGCACCTTCGGCAAAACCGTGAATGACATGTTCCAGAAACTCGCTCATTCCGTTGAAATCCGAATGCGCCTGTACTGAGCTGTCATGCCCAAGTTGCAGCAACGCCAGATGGTAAGGCTGCCCTGTCCGGCGCACGCGCTGGGTGGCCCAAAAGCGTTGTAGCCTGTGGAAGGGCATCAGCATGAAGCGTTTAAAATAAAGCAGAAACTCCCGTGAGACGGGTAATTCCCGGTGACGGCGGAAATTACGGTAGCGTTGGTTCAGAAACAGGACGAACCAATGATAGAGCGCACCATAGAAAATATGCTCACGCATGTCGCCCCAATGGGCAGGCGGAGGCGATGTCTGAGTGTCAGTCTGCTCCAACGCATCCTGCATCTGCGTGATATCCATGGACATAAGCCGCGAGTTCCCGTTCGAGCCCGCCCTTTCGTACGTCACCCACCAGGGGCGAAGATACCCTTCTTCGAACACATGCACTGTCAGCCCGTTTTCTTGCGCGATTTCGGCAGCCTGCGCGTGGATCGGTCGCGTGTCGCCATAAAGCACCAGATCTGTGACGCCGAGATCCGTTATCAGTCGGGTGAATGTGTCCGGCCAATCTTCAGGCCTGCCGCGAAATGGGATATAGCTGGCCCGGTCGAACCAAAAGGCTCGGTCGCCAGCGTTGAACCCCACGCGCCACACCGTCGCCCCTGTTTTGCGCAAAATCCGCCCTAGCGCGTTGAAGAACGGGCCGTGCGGTCCTTGCAGGAACAGAAAGACGCGTTGATCCGCGTCTGGGGGGATTGGTGGCATGAGGACTGCTCGTGTGGTGTTATGGCTAAATTTATGCCCGTTTCCATCATTCCCGGCAAGGCAGGGCTTGCCCGCCATGGCGGTTACGCTTACCTCGACAGGGACAACGGGTCATAGGTTAGCAAACCAAGGGTAAAGAAAATGTTCACTGGGATCGTCACAGATATCGGAACCATTACCGAGTTAGATCAGCAGGGCGATTTGCGGGCGCGCATTCAGACGGGCTATGACACTGCTGGGATTGATATCGGCGCATCCATTGCCAGTGACGGCGTGTGCCTGACTGTGATCGCGCTGGGCGATGACTGGTACGATGTCCAGATCAGCGCCGAGACCGTGTCGAAGACCAATCTGGATGGCTGGAAACTCGGGAAACGCGTCAACCTTGAACGCGCCTTGAAAGTTGGCGATGAACTCGGCGGGCATATCGTATCGGGCCATGTGGATGGCGTGGCCGAAATTGTGGCCATGCAGGACGAAGGCGACAGCACCCGCGTCACCCTGCGCGCTCCCAAGGACTTGGCGCGGTTCATCGCGCCGAAAGGATCTGTTGCGCTGAACGGGACGTCTTTGACCGTCAATGACGTGGACGGATGTGACTTTGGCATTAACTTCATCCCTCATACCAAAGAGGTGACAACCTGGGGCGATGTTGCGGTCGGAGACACGGTGAACCTTGAGATCGACACGCTGGCTCGTTACGTCGCGCGTCTGGCCGAAATGTCCTGAGTTAAACGCCGCGTTCTGACCGGTTCGGGACGTTTGCAGACTGGTCTTTGCGCGCGGGGTGGTCTATCCACCCGTGCAAACATGCTCTGCGAAAGGCTGCCCAATGAGCTTTGAAACCCCCGGACCCGTCGAGGCGCAACTGCGCGACGTGATCAGCCCGATTGAAGAGATCATCGAAGAGGCGCGCAAAGGTCGGATGTATATTCTGGTCGACCACGAAGACCGTGAGAATGAAGGCGATCTGGTTATCGCCGCCGAGTTTGCGGATGCCGAGGCGATCAACTTCATGGCCACCCATGGGCGCGGCCTGATCTGCCTGCCGATGACCGCGGAACGGGTGGATGCGCTGGGCCTGCCGATGATGGCGGTGAACAATTCCTCGCGTCATGAAACCGCGTTCACCGTGTCGATCGAGGCACGCGAAGGTGTGTCGACCGGGATTTCCGCCGCTGACCGCGCCTTGACTGTTGCGACGGCCATCAATGAACAAAACACGATGGCGGCCATTGCCACCCCGGGCCATGTCTTCCCCTTACGCGCCAAGCGGGGCGGGGTGCTGGTGCGTGCGGGCCATACCGAGGCTGCGGTTGATATCTCGCGCTTGGCCGGACTGAACCCTTCGGGCGTGATCTGCGAGATCATGAAGCCCGACGGCACAATGGCGCGTCTGCCCGATCTGGTGGAATTCGCACAAACCCATGACATGAAAATCGGTACGATCAGCGACCTGATCACCTACCGATCCCGCAATGACAATCTGGTGGTCGAGACGTCGCGTGAAACCGTCAATTCGGAATATGGTGGCGAATGGGAGATGCGGCTGTTCACTGACCAGCTTCATGGCATCGAACATGTGGTCATGATCAAAGGCGACATCACCACGCCCGAGCCCGTTCTGACCCGCACCCATGCTTTGCACGAAGCGCCGGATATCTTGGGCCTCGGGCCTAAATCTTCGCGCGAACTGCCGCGTGCGATGGAGAAGATCGCCGAAGAGGGGCGCGGCGTCGTCTGTCTGTTCCGCCAACCGCGCAACTCGCTTTACGCGGTCGAGGATGAAGGCCCTCGGACCATCAAACAAACAGGACTGGGGTCTCAGATCCTGTCCAAATTGGGCATTCACGAGCTGGTGCTGCTGACCGACTCGCCCGAAACCGTATATCTGGGGCTCGACGCGTTTGGCCTGTCCATCGTCGGCACCCGTTCCATCCTCAAGGAAGACTGATCGTGGCTGAACAAGACAAACACGGCGTCCTGCCGACTCCGACATTCGACAAGCCGGTGAAACTGCTGCTGGTGGTGGCTCCGTTCTATCGCGCTATCGCGGACAATATGGTCGCCGGTGCGAAAGCAGAGATCGAGGCCGCAGGCGGCACCTGTGAAGTGGTCGAAGTTCCCGGCGCGCTGGAGATTCCCACCGCCATCGCAATGGCCGACCGTCAGTGCGATTTCGACGGCTATGTTGCGCTGGGCTGCGTTATTCGCGGCGAGACCACGCATTATGAAACTGTCTGTAACGACTCCAGTCGGGCCATCCAACTGATGGGTCTTCAGGGTCTAGTGATCGGCAACGGTATCCTGACCGTCGAGAATGACGAACAGGCCGAGGTCCGCGCCAATCCCAAAAAGATGAATAAAGGGGGCGGGGCAGCCGCTGCGGCCTTGCATCTGATCGCGCTCAGCCGTAAGTGGGGCTCTTCCAAAAAGGGCGTGGGCTTCAAGCCGCCGTCCGAGTCCATCCTTGTGGCGGGCGACAGCAACGGATCCACGACAGCATGACCCAGACAGACGCGCCGAAACCGGCCAACCAGAAACGCCTGATGAAATCCGCCGCCCGGCTTTACGCCGTGCAGGCACTGTTCCAGATGGAGCAGTCAGGCCAGACGACCGAAGCGGTCGTGACCGAGTTTCTGGATCACCGGTTTGGTGCCGTTTATGAGGGGGAAGAGATGCTGGACGGCGATATCCGCCTGTTCCGCAAACTGGTCGAGGACGCCGTGAACTATCAGGCCCCCATCGACCAGATGACCGACCGCGCGCTGGTGGCCAAATGGCCCATCGCACGTATCGACCCGACCTTGCGCGCCGCTTTCCGCGCCGCCGGGGCCGAACTGACCCAGAGTGACACGCCGCCCAAAGTGGTCATCACCGAATTCGTCGACGTGGCCCGCGCCTTTTTCCCGGAAGGCAAAGAGCCGAAATTCGTGAACGCTGTACTGGACCACATGGCGCGCGAGGCTCAGCCCGAGGCGTTCTGACGCCTTTACTCAGAGCATCCGAAGGCTACGCTTGTGACCAAACAAGGAGTGCCGCTATGCCCAAGCTCATTCGTCTTTATATCACTCAGGTTATCTGGGGATTTGTGATCTCGGCCGTATTTGTCGGCGTGCTGTTGGCTGTGAACGTGGCCAATCTGCGCGGGTTGATTTGGGGTTCGGATGTTGGGTTGGTGGCACTCGTCATGATCTGGTTTATGAACGGCATCGTTTTTGCAGGTGTCCAGTTCGCCTACAAGATCATGAGCATGGCGGAAAGGCCGTGTGGTCCGCGCCGTGGATCACCCGTCGTTAATGTGTTCAAACCTGTGCTGGCCAAGCAAAGCTCACGCGCAGAGCGCTGATAATTTTAGAAAAATGTGGCGGGACCACCAGTCAACCGTGCGGTGTGATTCCCGAGGACCTGTATGTACAGGTGGGCGCCAGATAATCAGGCCAGGACCTGAACAGAGCCAGCCCCCTCGGAATTGCTTAAGGCCACCAGAATGCTACCAGTCACAAGAAGGGCAGAACCCGCCAAAGGCTTAGTTAGGGCGTCTGACGGGCTGGCACAAGGGGTTAAGCGTCAACAGTTTCGTGCAGAGATTTGCGCATCTTGCCGAAATGCTCGTCCCAACCGTTGTCCAGGGCCAGGATCAGGCCGAAAGCCTGGGCGCCCTGCGGCAGGCCTTCGTGCACCAAGGACAATCGCGTGCCGCCGTCTACGGGCTCCAACGTCCATTTGACCACGCTGACAACGTCTCCCATCGGTTTTACCGTGAAGGTATATTCAAGATACTGCGGCTTGCGCGCCTCGCGCACCTCTCCCCAGATCAACAGATCGCCGCTTGTGGTTCCGAACATCTCAAGCTTTTGTCCTGCTGCCAGAGGGCGTTCGGGCTTGTGAAACCATTCGGCAAGGCGTTCCGGTTCGGTCAGATAGTCCCAGACAGTGTCCGGCTCAGCGCGCAGGAAGATGGTCTTTTGCAAAACTGCGTTGGTCATGTCTCTTTCCTCTCAATGGCTTCTTTCAAGTTACGCAGGCGCTCGTCCCAGAACTGATCAAAGAAGCTCAACCAATCCAGAACAGGGGCCATTCCCTTGGGTTCAAGACGGTTGATGCGTTCTCGCCCCCGAGCTTCGACCTGGATGAGGCCTCCGTCCGACAACACGGTCAGGTGTTTTTTGACGGCCGCTCGGGTCATGTCGAAGCAATCTGTCAGTTGCGCGATTGTCATATCCTGCGATGCAAGCATCTGAACGATGTCCCGGCGCGTGGGGTCCGCAAGCGCGCGAAACGCGTTTTGGATTTGGTCAGGCATCCGTTTCCTCATATCCGATACCATTAGGTTTCATATTTATTTGATACCATATGGTATCATGTCAACAGCAATCTCGCTCTTGCAATTTGTTCACGAATTGTTCACATTTTCCCAATGACATTGGATCTACAACCCGGCCAGAAGCTAGCACGCGGCGTGGCGCGTCATCTCAGCGCGCATGGTTTTGTTTCTGTTGAGGAATTCGTGCCGGCGCGCGGGTTGCGTGTGGACGTTATGGGGTTGGGCCCCAAGGGTGAATTGTGGGTAGTGGAATGCAAATCCAGCCGAGCGGATTACCAATCGGATTCCAAGTGGCAGGGCTATTTGGAGTGGTGCGACCGATTCTTCTGGGCCGTGGATACCGAGTTCCCGACCGAGCTGTTGCCTGCCGAGACTGGTCTGATCATCGCCGACGCCTATGACGCCGAGATCGTGCGCATGGCCCCAGAGGATAAGCTGGCTCCGGCGCGCCGGAAGAAGATGATCCAGAAATTTGCAACCGATGCCGCCCGAAGGCTGCACGCATTGCGAGACCCAAGGCTTTAGCGCGTTAGCCTTTCACCGCCAGCGCGGCTTGCGCGGCAGCGCGGATCTCTTCGGCGATTTCTTCAGCCTCGTCGGGTTCGAAATCCATCGGAATCTCGACGCCATCAGCCTCGATGAACAGGCGCACCATGCCTTGGTCGGTCGGGCCGATTTGCAGGTTGGCCTGAATGTCACGTTCGGTGTTGATACCCATTTGCGCCTCCGGGGATGAGCGTTTGTGCTAGCGCGCAAAGACTTGAGAATCAAGCCGCTGATCGGGTCAGATGAGGAATGAACGACACGGTGATCAGACTTTTTCACCCATCAGACGTTCCGTGGCTGGTCGCGCAGCACGGCCTTCTTTACGAGCGCGATGAAGGGTTCGACAAAAGCTTTGCGCGCCTTGTGCAGCAGATACTGGATGAGTTTGTGGCAACCCATGATCCCTCCTGTGATCGCGGTTGGATCGCGGAACAGGCCGGCGTTCCTCTGGGCAGTATCTTCTGCGTGCGACTGGATGAGACCATCGCAAAACTGCGCCTGTTCTTTCTGATGCCCGAGGCGCGTGGAAAAGGTTTGGGTAAGCGCTTGCTGCATACCTGTATGGACCACGCCCGCGACACTGGGTTTGAGAAAATGTCGCTATGGACCCACGAAAGCCACCGTGCCGCTTGCGCGCTGTATCAGGCGACGGGATGGCAATTGACGGGTAGCAAACCGGTGCATTCTTTCGGGGTCGATCTTGTCGAACAAAGGTGGGAAATTCGGCTTTAATCCTCTTGCATTCCCTCGGCGCGTTCGGTACATCGCCCCTCACGAGTGCCGCCTTAGCTCAGTTGGTTAGAGCGCTGGATTGTGGATCCAGAGGTCCCCTGTTCAAGCCAGGGAGGCGGTACCATCTCCCTCATCATCGGTTGAATAATTACAAGGCTGCTTGTCCGGCTGAATGCATGTGCATTGCTGTTCGCGGCGGCGATTTTTCCTTAGACCGAGATCTTACCAGACAGAATTCCTGCAAAGAAGGTGATCAGCCAAAGCGCAACCCAGATCCACAGGAGCGGCTGTTTCTTGATCCGGCCGTGTCGGATCAAAGGAAAGGACAGGGCCGCGCCCGCCAGAGGGAACAGAGCCGTGAATGGCACCAGTGAAAATATCAGCGGCAACATGAAAGGCAGGGTAAAAGCTGCCATTAGAAACGACAGCCCGACATAGGCTAGTGTGACAACCGGGCCGGCCTGAGACTCGCCAACGAGGAACGGAATGGACGATACCAGCATCAGCGCCGCTGTTAACGGAGCCGAGATGACAAGCGCCAGGGCAGCACAGGTGCAAAGGCTGCGGAAGGGCTTGGTGGTATCAAAATTCCAAGTTCTGAGCTTCACGAAGAAACGCCTCGGGGTGTTGGCCGGCGAAGCTGCGGGGCCGCTCTGCGGTGGCGTGCTTTCGGGACCACTGCCAGAACCGCATCAAAGCCTGCGACAGGAATGCTGTGTCTCAGCGGGCCAGATTTAGTCTCAACTTCATCTTGCTGCGTTTGGCCACGGGCAGGTGCCGGTTTAGGTGTTTGTTCACCAGCCCAAAGCCCCAGATCACCACTAGAGTCAGCAGAATGAAATAGAAGGCCAGAATAGGGTAGGGGATGAACGGATTGAACGTCTTGTCCGCGAAATAGCCCGCGTAATAAAGCGCATCGCCCCGTTGTTGCCAGACTGGGAAGGCCGAGAAGAAGACCAGCGTGGTGGCGTGGAACAAAAAGATCGCCTCATTTGTGTAGGCAGGCCAGGCAAGCCGCAGCATGGTCGGCCAAATGATACGGCGAAACCGCGACCAGCCGGTCATTCCATAGGCGTCTGCAGCCTCAATATCGCCCTTGGGGATCGAACGTAGGGCACCATAGAAGATCTCGCCTGAATATGCGGCGGTGTTGCAGAACAACACGATCAACGCTCCCAGCCAGGCAGAGGTCAGTGCGTCGAAGAAGGGAAAACTCTGCTTGAGGGACAGGAAGAAGAAGTAGGCAAAGAAAAACTGGATGAACAGAGGAGATCCCCGGAACAGGAAAATGAACCACTCGGACGGTTTGCGCAGCCATTTCTTGCTTGACGCTTTGCCAACGGCCAGCGCTGTAGCCAGAAAGAACCCGGTCGCCAGCGCCATGATCCCGAAATAAATATTCCAGATCATGCCCGAACCGATCAGGGTGAATTGCTCGCATAGTGTAAAATCATTGCGCGGCAGAAGGCGTTCACCGATGCCGACCGAGCGAAGCGCATAGTCCTGGATGGTCTGGATGCAGCTCATGCGGTGGTCTCCTTGCGCAGAAGCTCTCCGCCTGCGGTGGCTTGTCCGTGCGACAGGCGACGCATCAACCGTTCAAGGCCGATTTCCGAGACGCGGGTCATGCCCAGGTAAAACACGAGCAGAGCAAGGAAGTACCACATACGCCAGTCGCCGTGCGGGTATTGGGTGAATTTCGGGTTTTTGAACGACCCCAGTTCGCGGGCCCAATAGACGATGTCTTCGATGCCCAGCAGGAACAGCAACGGTGTGGCCTTGATCAGCACCATCCAAAGGTTAGACAGGCCGGGCAGGGCGTAGACCCACATCTGTGGTACCAGAATGCGCCAGAATGTCTGGCGGCGGGTCATACCGTAAGCTTCGGCGGTTTCCAGTTGCGCATGCGGGACGGCGCGCATGCCGCCAAACAGAACATTGGCGGCAAATGCGCCAAACACGATTGAAAAAGTAATAACGGCCAGGAAGAAGCCATAGGTCTCGTGAACCCATTCGGGTGCAGTTCCAAGCGGCAGTTTGGCGGCCTGACAAACGATGAAATCATTGCCCTGTCGAACGGGGTCAGTCCATTCGGGGCAAAGAATCTTGTGGCGCGTCCATTCGAATGCCTGATCCAGCGCTATCACGAAGAACATGAAGAACGCGATATCTGGCACACCGCGAACGATGGCGATATAGCCTTTGCCCAACATGGCAAGCGGTGGAAAATGTGACCGCGCGGCCATGGCCCCCAGAAAGCCGAACCCCAATGCAACCGGGGCGGTGATCGCCAGCAGCAGCAGGACCTTGAAGAAGGATAGATAAAACAGCCAATGCACACCGTTGGTCAGGTAACAGGCAAACCAACGGAACGTGCCGAGTGTTTCGGGATCGGTGCAGAACGAGAAAATGGCGGGCCTCTTTGACTTGCAAGGGCTCTGAGGCGGCGCGCCCTAAGTAAGGCGCGCCGCAGAGTTTATCAGAAGGTCGAGGACACTTCCCACTTGGTGATCAGCGCGTTCAGGCTGCCATCGTCCTTCATGGACTGGATGGCCGCGTTGAACTTCTCTTTCAGCTCACCATCGGATTCGCGGATACCCATGCCGACACCGCCGCCCAGCGGAACGTCGTCACCCACAAAAAGCAAGCCCGAGCCATCTTCGGTAAAGGGTGCCAGGAACGACCGGTCAGCAAGGACTGCATCCGCTTCGCCGTTGCGCACAGCAGCAATGGTTTCCTCGGGGCTGGCGAACTCAACCAGAGTTGCACCGGAATCGGCCACATAACCCGCCTGAATCGTGCCGGTCTGGGCGGCGATCACGCCACCTGCCAGATCCACGCCATCAGACATGGCGATATAGGCCGACGGATCCGGCGGCGTGTAGTTCTGGGTAAAGTCGATAACTTCGTCACGCTCATCGGTGATCGACATGCCTGCGATGATTGCGTCGTAGTTGCCCGAGACGAGGTTCGGAATGATCGAATCCCAATCATTCTTGACCCACTCGCATTCCAGGCCTGCGCGTTTGCACAGCTCATCGCCCAGTTCACGCTCGAACCCGTCGATTTCGCCGGCGTCGTTGACAAAGTTCCACGGTGCATAGGCGCCTTCGGTGCCCAGACGAACGGTGTCCGCCATGGCCATGCCGGCGCTCAGCGCCAAGGCCGCAGTGGTCAGAATCAGTTTTTTCATTGGTTACTCCCCAGTTTAGTTCTGTCCTGAATTTATGCCGCCATAGTGGCGGATAGAAAGCCCTGAAGCCGTTCGGATTCAGGGGTGGTGAAGATATCTTCCGGCAGGCCTTCTTCTTCGATGAGGCCCTGATGCAGAAAGACGACATGGCTAGAGATATCAGCAGCCATCTTCATGTCGTGGGTCACGATGATCATGGTGCGGCCTTCGGCAGCCAGATCCTTGATCACCTTAATCACTTCCTGTTCCAGTTCGGGGTCCAGCGCCGAGGTGGGCTCGTCAAACAGCAGGGCCTCGGGCTCCATGCACAGCCCGCGTGCAATGGCGGCGCGTTGCTGCTGCCCGCCCGAAAGCTGGGCCGGGTAGACATCACATTTGTCGCCAATTCCCACTTTTTCCAGGTATTTTCGGGCGCTGTCCTCAACTTCGGCCTTGTCGCGGCCCAAAACGGTGACGGGGGCCTCCATCACGTTTTGCAAGATGGTCATATGGGACCACAAGTTGAATTGCTGAAACACCATCGACAGATTGGTGCGGATGCGCAGGACCTGTTTGGGGTCGGCGGGGCGGCGGTTGTGGCCCGAACCGCTCCACTGAACCGGTTCTCCCTTGAACAGGATTTCGCCCTGTTGGCTGTCTTCCAACAGGTTGCAGCAGCGCAGTAGTGTAGATTTTCCGGACCCGGATGAGCCGATCAGCGATACGACATCGCCGCGTCTGGCCGTAATATCCACCCCTTTCAGCACCTCAAGATTGCCGAAGCTTTTGTGTAGGTTCTTGATCTCGATGACCGGAGTGGAATCTGTCACGGGCGACCTGAGTGTTATTGGTGTTGGTGCGGTACTAGGGCTTAAAAATCAGCCTAATGCAATGCGCAAATGACATATATGAGGTCCGAAACCGTCAAATTGACCAGACGTTCTGGTCGAATCGATCAGGGATTGAGCAGCTTGGCAGCATCCTGCGAAGGGTTGGGGATGGCTAGATAGTCGCGGGCCGGTATCTCTATCAGATCCAAAAGGTGCAATGCATTGCGGTCGCGCGGGGATAAGGCGTTGATCGCCCGCCGAACAGCTTGAGTTATGGCGGCCGCATCTTGAGTGCCCGATGTGATATAAGGCAGCGCCGGAGTGGGAGCTGTTGCGTCGACATCCCGCAATGCGGTTCCCAGCTTGGTGTGTTCCTTCAGCATCAACCAGGTTAGCGCATCCAGCGCTGCGAAATCGGCCAGACCGTCGGCAACAGCGCGCGCTGAGTTGGCATGTGCGCCTGTTTCCAAAGCAGACATCGGGCATAGGCCCAAAGCCTCAAGGTGTACCAAAGGTCCGGTCCATCCAGACTGAGAAAGCGGCTCATTATAGGCAAAAACACCACGTGATAGCTCGGTCAAGTCGCGCGGGTCCTGAGTTCTTGCCACAAAAACCGAGCGATAGTGGCCCGGTGGGCATCCCGAAAGCCCATGATCCGGTGTTCCTACCAGTTGCACCTGATCTTGCAAATGGGTGCGATAGGGCATTCCGCAGGTCTGCGCGAACAACAGGTCAGGGCTTTGCCAAACCTCCCAAGCGTCGACATCGCGGGTCAGTTCGACAGGTCCATAGCCCAGATTGTCTCGGATCAGGGTCCAAAAGCGGTCGTGGGCAGGCCGCAGGCCGGGCATGTCGTACATGCCCAGCATCGCAATCACGACTTGGCGGCCTTTTGTCTGGCCAGCGCAGAATCCACATCGCTGACGCCAAGCAAGCTAACCACAAGTCGTAGCAGCGAGTCCTCCTCGCCGGTGCGGTGCCCATCAGCCAGCGCTACAGACCAGAGCGCCTGTACGACGGCCAGACGATCGTCATAAGCCACGGCTTCTTTGATGGCGCGGGTAAAGCGCACGGTATCGGGGGCCTCGGACTCAAGATCTTCGGCGCGGGCGCGCAGACCGGCCGCCTCGAACGGGGACAGGCCATAGCGTTCGGCGGAAATTCGGTCGATTCGCGCCATTTCGCTGTCGGCATAGTCATTGTCAGACCGCGCGATGCGCACCAGCAGCGCCGTTAGGGCAAGGCGGGCATCATCATCGACAAGTGGGTCGGGCTGGGGCTGCGTGAGCCGGGACAAGAAATCACTGAACATGGGTCAGATATAGATTGGGCCTAAGCCTCTTCCAAGCGCCTTTGCACACGTTCGCGGGCTGTCTGGCTGTCATTATAGCTGAGCCCCATCGAAATACGGGCCTCTTCCACGATTTTCATCTCTCCCTCATCTGACTTTCCGTCGGCCAACACGACTTCCCACAAGGCGTCAAGCGCGGCGAGGCGTTCGTGCAGATCTGTGGTTTCGCGGATCAGCTTGCCGAACGTGTCGGTTTCTGGCGCAGCAGCGTGTAGCTTTTCGCAGGTGGCGCGAACCTTGGCGGCCTCGATCGCGTTATGCTGATAGAGCCGCGCAAGAATGCGGTCGATCAGGCTGATCTCTTCCAGTTTATAGTCCCGGTCCGCTTGAGCGACCCGCACCATCAGAGCCCCAAGGGCCAATTCGGCATCGGGGTCGGGCAGGGCATCGTGTTGGGGCGGGCGAAAGGCCTGAAAGAACTTTTTCAACATAGCGTGAGGATATTCCATATTTTGTAGTCCGCCAAGCACGGACTACAGGCCATAGCCTCAAATTGACATTTCTTTGCCGGGCGTCGCCCTGCTCGGCGGGGCGTCAGCCCAAGGCTGCTGCGGCCTGTTCCTGTAACCACGCCACCATTTTGCGATAGGGCACAGGGCCATAGCTGATCCGCGCAACCCCCAGCTTGGCCAAAGTTGCGGTGTCGGGAGTGCCGGGCAGGGCGATGATGTTCACCGACAGATCCGTGGCCTCACACAGGCGACCGATCATTGCTTCATCCTTTAAACCGGGGGCAAAGAACCCGCTGGCACCTGCATCAGCATAGGCTTTGGCGCGGGCGATGGCATCATCCAGCATGGCGTCGTCATGGGTGTCCGGCTGCGCCTTAAGGAAGATATCGGTCCGCGCGTTGACAAAGGCTGGGATACCGGCGGCATCACAACCCGCGCGCATCGCGGCCACGCGGGTCGCCTGCGTTTCGATGTCAAACAGGTCCTTGGTCCCGACGATCTGATCCTCGAAATTGAACCCGATGACCCCGGTTTCCAGCGCGCGCTGCACGTTGTCCGAAATGCCCTGCGCATCCGTGGCATAAGCCCCTTCGAAATCCAGCGTCACCGGAAGGTCCACCGCACCGATGATGCGCCGAGCGTTGTCCAACACATAATCCATGGGAATGTTCTGACCGTCCCCGTAACCCTGCGCCATCGCAACCGGTGCGCTGCCCGTGGCCAAGGCTTTGGCCCCGGCGTCCTGCACGGCCTTGGCGCTGCCCGCGTCCCAGATATTGTAGAGGATCACCGGATTGCCCTTTTGATGCAGGGCGGCAAAGTTCTTGGCGCGGGTGGTTTGATCGGTCATGGCAGGGCTCCTGTCTTGAAATTTGAAGACAGTTAACCCTGCAATGGGGCGTTTCGAACAGAAAAATCGAAAGCGCCCCTCACTTTGAGGTGACTTAGACCAGACGCGACGTCTCTTTCGCAGCGCGTACGAAGTCGCGGAACAGAGGGTGGGGCTCAAACGGTTTGGATTTGAGCTCGGGGTGGTACTGAACCCCGATGAACCATGGATGATCGGACCATTCGACAATCTCGGGCAGACGGCCATCGGGTGACATGCCTGAGAATTTCAGGCCCGCTTTTTCTAGCTTATCCCGATATTTGATGTCGACCTCATAGCGGTGACGGTGACGTTCTTCGATATTTGAGCCGCCATAAACCTCGGCCACCTTGGACCCATCCGCCAGAACCGCATCATAAGCGCCCAGACGCATGGTGCCGCCCTTGTCGTCGCCAACTTTGCGTTCGACCTTGTGGTTGCCCTGCACCCATTCTTTCAGGTGGTACACCACGGGTTCAAAACGCTTTTTCCCGGCCTCGTGGTCGAATTCTTCGGACCCGGCCTCGGTGATGCCTGCTGCGTTGCGGGCGGCCTCGATCACAGCCATCTGCATGCCCAGACAAATGCCCAGGTAAGGCACCTTATGTTCACGCGCATATTGCGCCGCTTTGATTTTGCCCTCGGTCCCACGCTCGCCAAAACCACCGGGTACGAGGATCGCGTGGAAGCCCTCTAGATGCGGGGCGGCGTCTTCGGTGTCGAAAACCTCGGCATCGACCCATTCGACCTTGACCTTGACACGGTTGGCCATGCCGCCGTGGGTCAGCGCCTCGGCAATCGACTTATAGGCGTCTTCCAACTGGGTGTATTTGCCGACGATGGCGACTTTGACCTCGCCTTCGGCGTTGTGGATGCGGTCGCTGACATCTTCCCATTTGGCCAGATCGGGTTTGGGGGCCGGGCTGATCTGGAACGCGTCCAGAACAGCCTGATCCAGACCTTCGCGGTGATAGGCCAGCGGAGCGTCATAGATGGTGCTGAGGTCCTGCGCCGCGATCACGCTGTCCGGGCGGACGTTGCAGAACAGGGCCAGCTTTTCACGTTCTTTCTTCGGAATCGGGCCCTCAGAACGGCAGACCAGAATATCCGGCGCCAGACCGATGGAGCGCAGTTCCTTGACCGAGTGTTGGGTCGGCTTGGTTTTCAACTCGCCCGACGCTTTGATGTAGGGCAGCAGTGTCAGGTGCATAAACATGCACTGACCGCGCGGCTTGTCCTGACTGAACTGACGAATGGCCTCAAAGAAGGGCAGGCCCTCGATATCGCCCACGGTGCCGCCGATTTCGCACAGCATGAAATCGACCTCATCCTCTCCAATGGCGATGAAATCCTTGATCTCGTTGGTGACGTGCGGGATCACCTGAATGGTCTTGCCGAGGTAGTCTCCGCGACGTTCTTTCTCGAGCACGTTAGAGTAAATCCGACCCGAGCTCACCGAGTCGGTCTTGCGCGCAGCAACACCTGTAAAACGTTCATAGTGGCCAAGGTCCAGATCGGTCTCGGCCCCGTCGTCGGTGACGAACACTTCGCCATGTTCAAATGGCGACATCGTGCCGGGGTCAACGTTCAGATAGGGATCCAGCTTGCGCAGGCGAACCGAGTAGCCCCGCGCCTGCAACAAAGCGCCCAAAGCCGCCGAAGCCAGCCCTTTGCCCAAGGACGAAACCACACCACCAGTGATGAAAATAAAACGCGCCATGTTGTTCGGCTAGCTCCCGTGAGACGTCAAAATCAGCTGCCCGACGGTTTACGAAAAACCGCTGCATCACGGGACTTCACATATAAAGGATTCGCGCCCATAGCGCAAGAGAACCGCAAGATGCTGTTGCAGTTCTCTGTCAGATTTCTAGGTTTTGTGGCTTAATCCGCTTGCGGGATCAGCGGCGCATTGTCGCCCTGCGCCGGAGGCAGCAGATCATCCGCCGACGGAACCGCCGGCGCGCTTTCTTCGGTTGCGGCCGGGGCAGGGACGCCCAAACGGTCAATGACTGAGCTGCCCGAGGATTTCTGCGCCGCAATGATCGTCAGCGTGATCGAGGTGACGATAAAGCACGCCGCCAGAATCCATGTGACCTTGCTCAGCGCAGTTGCGGCAGCGCGTCCGGTCATGGCGCCACCGCCACCGCCACCCATGCCAAGGCCACCGCCTTCAGACCGCTGCATCAGGACGACGGCGATCAGGCCCAAAGCCAGAAGAAGATGGATGATGAGAACGACGTTTTCCATGGTGGTCCTGTACAGCGTGGCGTGTATCGCGTGGTACTTATGCAAGTTTGGGTCCGGGGGCAAGACACGAGTTTCCATCACCTCTGGTGATGTGTGATATCACGTCAAAGGGACTGGACAGACTGGCGGATCGTGACGCAACCTGCGGCCATGCCACATGACGATCACGACCACCCGCACGCGCTGTTGCCGCCGGAACCTGCGCTTCGAGTCAAGGCGCTGGAGACGATTCTGACCCGTAAGGGTCTGATCGACCCGGCGGCTTTGGACGAAATCATCGACACCTATCAGAACAAGATCGGCCCTCAGAACGGGGCGCGCGTTGTCGCCAAGGCTTGGGCGGACCCCGAGTTCAAGCGCGCCTTGCTGGAGGATGCAACGCCCGTCGTCGCCGATCTGGGGTTTTACGGGCGGCAGGGCGAACACATCGTGGTCGTGGAAAACACGCCCGAGCTGCACAATATGGTCGTATGTACCCTGTGCAGTTGCTATCCGTGGCCGCTGCTGGGTATTCCGCCGGGCTGGTACAAATCCGATGCTTACCGCGCCCGCGCCGTGCGTGAACCGCGCAAGGTTCTGGCTGATTTCGGCGTGTCTCTGCCCAAAGACACCGCCATTCGCGTCTGGGACTCAACGGCTGAGATTCGGTATCTGGTTCTGCCGATGCGTCCCGAAGGCACAGAAAGTCTGCCCGAGGACGAACTGACCGCCCTTGTTACCCGCGACAGCATGATCGGCACCGGTCTTCCCAAGGTGCCCTCATGACCCGCGTTCACGATATGGGCGGGCGGTTCGGGGATGGCTCAGTTATCCCCGAGGCGGAAGATGCTCCAGTTTTCCCGCAGGAATGGCATGGGCGTGCTCTGGCCGTAACTTTGGCTGCTGGCTTCCTGGGGCAATGGAATATCGACATCTCGCGCCATGCGCGCGAACGTCTGTCACCAAAGGACTACACACGGTTTTCCTACTACGAGAAATGGATTTCGGGCTTGGCCGACCTCTTGATTGAACGGGGTGTCCTGACGTTGGAGGACCTAAAAGGCGGGAACGGTGACACCCCCCATCCGTTGGCGTCGCGAGCCCTGAAAGCAGAGAACGTCAGCGCTGCGCTGGCCAAGGGCGGCCCTGCGGACCGCCCGTCCAAGGTTGCTATGCGTTTCCAGCCGGGACAGGCCGTTCGCACGGCGCACCCATCCGCCAACCGCCTGATCGACGGTGGGCATACTCGGCTGCCAATTTACGCGGCCGGCGCGCAAGGGTGGATATTGCGCCTCCATGGGACACATGTTCTACCTGATTCCAACGCGCATGGATTAGGGGAAGCGCCCGAACCCCTCTACGCGGTGGCCTTCACGGCATCAGAACTTTGGGCAAACCCGGAAAACCCAAAGGACGAGGTCGTACTGGATCTCTGGCAAAGCTATCTGGAGCCCGCATGACCGACTGCGTCGCACACACAGCGCCCGAACCCGTTTTCGCCGAGCCCTGGCACGCACAGGTCTTCGCGGTGACTGTCGCATTGAATGAAGCAGGCCGATTCGAATGGCCAGATTGGGCCACCCGATTTTCCGCGACACTTAAGCGGCGGGGGCTTTCGAAAGAGTTGGATGGCGGAGACGACTATTTTCGAGCGTGGCTGGACGCGCTTGAAACCCTGTTGGAAGACGCCGGAGAGGCCGATGCGCAAGATATCGGCGAAATGTCGGCAGCTTGGGAAAATGCTTTTCTGACCACGCCGCACGGACAGCCAGTCAAATTGGCAACCGGGTAGGGGGCTCTGCCCCCGCCGCCCGTTCCGGGCGACTCCCCTTGGATATTTCTGGCCAGATGAAGCAGGAGATCCGCTCTTCATCTGGCTATAAATATCCCCGCCAGAGGCACCGCGCGCAGCGCGGTTCGAAGCTGCGGCGAATTATCGGTTTCCCTGTCGCTGACACATCGCTATACGAGCCGAGTTTGATTACTCAGCGCAAAAGGACCTGTTATGGCCAATGTGGTTGTTGTCGGCGCCCAGTGGGGTGACGAAGGAAAAGGCAAGATCGTCGACTGGCTCAGCGAGCGGGCGGACGTGATCGCGCGATTTCAGGGTGGGCACAACGCCGGTCATACGCTGGTTATCGATGGCGAGGTCTACAAACTGCACGCGTTGCCGTCCGGCGTCGTCCGCGGGGGCAAGCTGAGTGTGATCGGCAATGGTGTTGTGCTGGACCCTTGGCATCTGCTCAAGGAGATTGGGACTATTCGCGCGCAGGGTGTTGAGATCTCGCCCGAGACACTGATGATCGCCGAGAACACGCCTTTGATCCTGCCAATTCATGGTGAACTTGACCGGGCCCGAGAAGAAGCAGCGAGCAAGGGGACCAAAATCGGGACGACTGGTCGTGGGATCGGTCCTGCTTACGAGGACAAGGTGGGGCGCCGATCTGTTCGTGTTGCTGACTTGGCCGATGAGGCAACGCTCGAGGCGCGCGTCGACCGGGCGTTGCAGCATCATGATCCGCTGCGTAAGGGCTTGGGGATCGAGCCGGTTGACCGCGACGCGCTGATTGCGCAGTTGAAAAACGTCGCGGCGGAGATCCTGCCCTTCGCCGCACCGGTCTGGAAAGTGCTGAACGAAAAGCGCAAGGCCGGTAAGCGCATTTTGTTCGAAGGGGCACAGGGGGCTTTGCTGGATATCGATTTCGGCACCTATCCGTTTGTGACCTCGTCCAACGTGATTGCCGGTCAGGCGGCAACGGGTGTGGGCATCGGGCCGGGCTCGATCGATTTTGTGCTGGGCATTGTCAAAGCATACACGACCCGTGTTGGCGAAGGTCCGTTCCCGACCGAACTGGATGATGCCGACGGTCAGCGTTTGGGCGAGCGGGGCCATGAATTCGGTACCACCACGGGGCGCAAGCGCCGCTGTGGCTGGTTTGATGCCTGTCTAGTGCGTCAGACCTGTGCAACCAGTGGTGTGAACGGCATCTCGCTGACGAAACTGGACGTTCTGGACGGGTTCGAGACCTTGAAGATCTGTGTTGGGTACGATCTGGACGGTGAACGTCTGGACTACCTGCCCACCGCTGCGGATCAGCAGGCGCGTTGCAAGCCCATTTACGAAGACATGCCGGGTTGGAGCGAATCCACTGAAGGCGCGCGGAGCTGGGCGGACTTGCCTGCCAATGCGATCAAGTATGTGCGCCGGGTCGAGGAACTGATCGAATGCCCTGTGGCCCTTTTGTCCACCAGCCCGGAGCGGGACGACACCATTCTGGTGACCGACCCGTTTGCTGACTGATGAGCAGCGAGGAAAAGCCGGGCCTTAGCTATAAGGCGCGGCGTAGATGGTCTCTGGTTCTGCTGCTGGTGGGACTGCCAGCCTATATCGTGGCGGTTGTGACGGTCGTGAACTGGCTTGATCGACCGCCGATTTGGTTAGAACTTCTGGTCTATGTGGTTCTGGGCGTGCTCTGGGCTTTGCCGTTCAAATTTGTGTTTAAGGGTGTTGGCAAGGAAGACCCGGGTAACACACAAGATTGACCGTCAATACCGACCTCACCTTCGAGGCCAACTGAGAATTGCACGGGCGAATGCATGGTATTCTCCGGAGATTTCTTCAGCCAGGCTAAAGGGTGAAGGCCATGGCGTCGCCAGTGTTGCTTCGATCTGGCCTGTGATTAGTTTCAATTCTGCTTTGTGCTTGGCTGCCAGACGACGCATCTTTTGGTTGGTGGCAAGGCACAGCATGTGGACTTCGTTGATCCCGCGATTGCGTGCAGCGGTAAGGAGGCGGGAGAGCAACCCGTCTCCAATGCCCCTGTCTTGCCAGCCAGTTTCAACAGTTAGCGCGACCTCTGCTACGTAGTTCAGGCTGTCCGGAACAGCCCGAAGTTCCCCTACGCCGCGCAGGCGTGAATCCGGGAAAGCCCCAAAAATCAAGGCCGCATCGTCAAAGATATCGGAAAGATAAGCGGCAACGAATTCTGCGCTGACGGGCGCGCCGAAACGCGATGTCAGTGCGTCACTATTCAATGATTTGAAGTGGCTTTCGATTTTGGGCCTGTCATAGGGCCTCAGACGGCGAATCGGAAGTTCATACATGGCGCGACCTCTGTTTGAACCGAGGAAAAAGTGCCTGGCGTAGTGGTTCAAACCTAGCATAATTCTGCGGTGCAGCATAGCAGGACGCTAGGTACTTTCAGTTTAGTGCTCAAAAAAAAGGCCAGAGGAATTTCTCTGGCCCTTCTGGTTTTAGTTTTTTTGGCGGTCAGCCCGCGGCGCGTTCGTCGTCGTCGGGGCGGAAGCCGATATCCGTTGAGGCTGCAAACCGGCCACCACCGGCTTTTTCGATTTTGCCGTCGCGCAGCAACTGACCGAATGAGCGCAGGCTTTCCTCGCGGTTGAAATCCGCCTGTTGGAGCGACCGGATTTTGTTCATCAATTGCGGACGCGAGAACTGCTCCTGACCTTCGATAAATGACAGATAGGATGCGGCGGCTTCCAGAAGGTCGGGCAAGGACTGGGCGCCCTGTTCTTGTGCGAAAAGGGCAAAGCCGCCTTCTTCGCCCGCCTGAGCATCCTCAGATGAAGACACGCGGCGCGGCGTGACGGGGGCTGCCTCAGGGGCATCCGCGTCGATACGCTGCTCGGCGACCAGTTTCAGCGGGGCCATCTTATCTGATTGCGGGCGCGTGCCGGTGACCTGAATGTCCGGCCGGCGTGGGCTGACCGATGCGGTCAGATCACGATAGACGCTGTGATCAGATGTTTCTTCGGCTTTTGGCTTGTCCTTGCGCTCGGCTTCGGTCGCGGCCACTGCAGCGCGCAGGTGCGAGTATGTCTCGCGCTGATCTGTGGTTGCCGGGTCCTCCATCTGGACATCGGCTTTGTCCATAAGACGCGAAACGTCCTGGTCCAGGCTTCCGGTATCCGAGGCAGAGTCCGCCGCGCGTCGGGCAAGAAAAGCCTCGACATTCGAAATCTCGCTCAGCAGGTCTTCTTCATCGTCGGCAGTCAACACCCCTTCCTCTTGGGTGGTGTCGTCCTCCGGCATATCCATGGCTTCCTCGTCCTCCTGCAGCAGGTTGACGGGATCGTTTTCTTCCATGGCATCGGCTTCGGGTGTCAGGTCTTCTTGCGCTGCTTCCTCGGCCTCTTCAACCATCGCGGCAGGCTGAATTTCTTCTTCCGGCTCACCATCAGAGACTTCGGTTGGGGCTGCTTGGACTTCTTCTGCAGGTTCACCGAATTCGGTGCTCAGGGTATCGTCGAAGACCTGCTCAGTTTCTTCAGGCGCATCTTCGACAATCTCATCTTCGGCCAAGGCTTCTTCGATCGCGGCCACGGCCTCTTCCGGGGATTCCTGCGGTTCGGTATCGGACGCTTCGCCCAAATCCTCGGCGCTTAGCGAACCAGCTTCGAATGCTGCGGCCACAGCGTCCGACGGTCCGGCCGCCGCCTTCATCAAAGTCGTTTCTTCATCCTCGGAATAGATGACGGTGTTTTCTTCCGAATGGGAAACGACCGCGCGGATGCGTTGCAGTTTGGCGGCGATGCTGTCGGCGGCGGGAGTGGGCGCGTCTTCGACCTCGTCCGCTTCGGTAGCCACCGGATCGGGTTGAGACGGTACAGGCTCAGGGTCGGCGGTGGGCGTGGGTGCGGTGGCAATCGGGGCGGGTGCGGGTTGTTCAGTGGCACGCAGCAGCAGGCCCGAGTCATTCTGGCTGGCTTCCACCCGGCGCGCGACATCGCGCTGAGCGATGCGGGCCAGCATCTCGGCATCCGGTTGCGGGGGTTCTGACCCGAAGTAACGATCCTCGGCGGCAAGGTCGCGGAAATATTCTGCGATTGCCTTCATTGTCTCGAAGGAATCGTCAAAGCCTTCCAAAGTGCATGAGAAGGTTCCGTATGAAACGGTCAAAACCTTGTTATTCTGTACCATCAGACGCACGTCCTTTACAAACTACGAGAGCCAACCCGCCCGGCGATGGGCATACCCATTGGCCCTGAACTATGCCAATCAGCCTATCATTTTGTGGTTTCAATGTGTCCAAATCCGGGAAAAATGATCAATCTTAGAAAAAACACGGGAATTGTACGCTGTGATGGGCCAATAACGCTAGTCGGCGGCGGAGAAATCAACCCAAAGGACATCGAACTGGCGCTGATTCGCGCCGAAACCTGCGTTGCAGCTGATGGAGGGGCTGCGCCATTGCTGGATGCGGGGGTCATTCCTGACGCGGTGATTGGCGATTTTGATTCGCTTTCAACAGACCACAAGGCCCAGATTCCTACGGATCGGTTGTTTCCTATTCGTGAACAGGACAGCACGGATTTCGACAAGGTTCTGCGCAATGTGGCGACGCCGCTGGCGCTGGGTATTGGGTTTCTAGGCGCGCGTCTGGATCATCAGCTTGCGGTGCTTAACGCTCTGGTTCGGCATCAGGATCGTCCGTGTGTCCTGTTGGGCGCGCAGGAAGTGGTGTTTCACGCGCCCCCCCGGATCACATTGCCTTTGGCGGTGGGACAGACTGTGTCATTGTTTCCATTGCGGCGCATAACCGGGCGCAGTCAGGGGCTGGAATGGCCGATTGACGGGTTGGAACTGGCCCCGGATGGGCAGGTCGGGACCTCAAACCGCGCACTGGCGGATGTGACACTGGAAATGGAGGGGCCGGGGCTGCTGGTGATGGTGCCTCGGGATGCGTTGGATCAGGTTATGCGGGCGTTTCTGTCGGGGCGGACCGGGCGCTGGCCCGCTCTCGCAGAATAACGAACAATCCGGCTGCGATGGTGATGGCGATCCCCACGGCTGCGATTCCGTCGGGCAGGTCATGGAAGATCAACCAGCCGATCAGGGTGGCGACGGGGATTTCCAGATATTGCATCGGGGCCAGTGTGGCCGAGGGCGCATAGCGCAGGGACCACGTCATGAACAGATGCGCCACGGTGCCCAACAGACCGATGGCCCAAAGAAGCTCATAGGTGCCGTCGGGGGGTGCGATCAGTGACAGCTCCCACACGCCTGCGGCGGTTCCGATCAGTAGAAACGGCAGCATCAGGATTGTAGCCATGGTGCCGGAAACGGCTTGCAAAGAAATTGGGTCGGTCTCTTTCGCAATGTGCCGTGTGACCAGCATGAACAGCGAAAAGACCACGGCGACAACCAGCGGCAATAAAGCTGCAGCGCCGACCTGCACAAAGCTGGGCTGAATCACCAACAGCGTGCCGATGAACCCGACGATACAGGCGATCAGGCGGCGCAGGCCGACCTCTTCCCCCAGAACGTATTTGCCAAGTAGCAGCATGATGAAGGGCATGACAAACGCGATGGCCACCGCGTCTGCCAGCGGCAGATATTGCAGCGAGGTGAACATCGCGCTGATCCCGATGATGTGCAGAACTGTACGCAGCAAGGTCAGCCGAAACACGCGACGGGACATCCGCCAGAGCCGCCCTGTCAGGGCGACCAGCGGCACAAGCACCAGCGCCTGCACGGCGAAGCGCACAAAGACCAGCATGGCGACCGGGGTCGTCTCGCCCAACAGCTTGGCCATCGCATCGCCCGCCGGGGCGAGGACGCAAAAGCCAAGCATCAACATGATGCCAAGAACGGGACGATCCTGAGTCATGGGCGGCACGCTACGGGGTTTGCGCCGCCGATGAAAGCGCCAGTCTCAGCAGTTTGGGACGTTCACGGCCAAACCGCCCAGCGAGGTTTCTTTGTACTTCTCGTGCATATCGTGCCCGGTCTGGCGCATGGTCTCGATCACTGCGTCAAGCGGGACAAAATGATGCCCGTCCCCACGCAGCGCCAGAGACGCGGCTGAAACCGCCTTGATCGCCCCCAGCCCGTTACGTTCGATGCAGGGCACCTGCACCAGCCCCGCCACCGGGTCGCAAGTCATGCCAAGGTGATGCTCCAACGCGATTTCGGCGGCGTTTTCTACCTGTTCCGGGGTCCCGCCCATCACCGCGCACAAACCTGCGGCGGCCATGGCGGACGCGCTGCCGACCTCGGCCTGACATCCGGCCTCGGCCCCCGAGATCGAAGCGTTGAACTTTACCAGACCACCAATAGCTGCGGCAGTCAGAAGAAAATCCTCAATGCGGCTTTCAGAGGCACCCGGCACGTGATCCAGGTAATACCGCAGCACCGCTGGCAGCACGCCGGCCGCGCCATTGGTGGGGGCGGTGACGACCTGACCCCCGGCGGCGTTTTCCTCGTTCACGGCCATGGCGTACACGCTCATCCAGTCGTTGATCGTGTGCGGGGCGTTCAGGTTCATGCCCCGCTCGGCTTGCAACGCGTCATGGATGCCCTTGGCGCGACGGCGCACATGCAGGCCGCCGGGCAGGATGCCATCGGTGTTCAGACCACGTTCGATACAGTCGTTCATCACCTGCCACAGGCGCGCGGTACCCTTGGCGAAACTGTCCGCGCACCCGCGCGCGATCTCGTTGGCGCGCTTCATTTCGGCGATGCTTTTGCCACTGGCTTTGGCCATGTCAAGCATCTCGACTGCGGATTTGAAGGGGAAGGGCACCGGGTCGCCTTCGTCGGTCGCCTTGCCCTCGGCCAGTTCCTCTTCGGTCAAAACAAAGCCGCCGCCGATCGAGTAATAGACCTGCCGCAGAATCACATCGCCCTGTGCATCTGTGGCCATCAGGATCATGCCGTTGGCGTGGCCAGAAAGGTTGTGTTCATAGTCAAAGACCAGATCAGTCTTCGGATTGAACTCCAGCGTCGGCAGCCCCTCGGGCGTGACGCTATGCATTTCGTTGATCGTGGCCAGTGCGGCCTCGGCCTTTTCGTGGTCATAGGTGTCAGGCACAAAACCGGCGAGGCCCAAAATGGTGGCGCGGTCGGTGGCATGGCCGACACCGGTGAACGCCAGCGATCCGTGCAAAGACCCGCGCAGCCCCGAAAATTCGAACGGAGAGGCGCGCATCTGGTCCAAAAACCGCGCGGCGGCCACCATCGGCCCCATAGTGTGCGACGAGGACGGGCCGATGCCCACTTTGAACATATCGAAGACAGACAGGAACATATCAGGTAGCAGAGCCTTCTGGAGGGTTAGCGTAAGTCGGGGCGGTGAAGGGCGTGGCGCCCAACCCCTCGGCCGCGATGGCGGCGCGGGTTGCGGGACGAGCTTCCAACTGCATCACGATGCGTTGCAAGTGAGGAGTATCAGCCAGTTGATACCAACTGCGATCCGCCTTGGCAGGATAGAGCGCCATCCAGCGCATCTGGCAGGCCAAATAATAGGTCAAAACCGACGGGCTGTCAGGATGCAGCCAGTTCGGAGTGCTTTGGGCCAGCGTATCCAGCAATTTCAGGTGATGCCGAAGGCGCGGGCGGATACCAGCGCGCAGGGTGTCGGCCTGTGCCGCGTCGATATATTTCTCGGCATAGAATAAAATGCGCAGATCTGAGTGCAGCGTGTTCGAAGCAAAGAACATCCATTTCAGAAACGCGGCCCGCTCGGGATCGGTGGCAGCGGGGGCCAACTGCCCATGGGTGTCAGACAGCCACAGCAGAATAGCGGCTGTTTCGAAAATCGGGCCCTGCGGCGTTTCCAGCACCGGGATCAGCCCGTTCGGGTTCAGCGCGCGATAATATGCGCTGTCCTGCGCGTTGCGGGTGCGATCCACCAGCACGGTCTCGAACGGCAGGTCCATCTCGGACAGTGCCAGCCGGATCACCAGCGAGGCGTTGTCGGGGGCATAGTGCAGGCGATAGGGCGTAGTCATGAAACCTATCTATACCTTACATCATTTTCCCAAAGCCCCGATTGCGACGTTTCCAATCGGAAACGCGTAGTTTCGCGACGCGTTGGCCCGCGTGGTTCTGCAATTCGCTCTCGCAGTTGGCGCGGGCATTCCGTATACGTTGCCTCAGTAAGACAGGGGGATGCCGCCATGACCGCAGAAATGTCACCGATCGACCGGGCAAAATACGTGGCCGCGCGTCGGGCCGCCGATCTGGTGCAGGACGGTATGCGCGTGGGGCTGGGGACCGGGTCCACCGCCGCCTGGATGGTGCGCCGTTTGGGCGAACGGGTGCAGGAGGAAGGCCTGAAGATCAAGGGCGTTCCCACCTCGACCCGGACTGCGCAACTGGCGCGTGAGGTCGGGATCGAGGTCGTGTCTTTGGATCAGGCCGGATGGCTGGATATGACCATCGACGGCGCGGATGAGTTCGATCAGGAGATGAACCTGATCAAGGGTGGCGGCGGCGCGCATTTGCAGGAAAAGATCGTCGCGACGGCCAGCGATCAGATGGTGGTCATCGCCGATGCCGGGAAAGAGGTTGAGACCCTTGGCGCTTTCCCCCTGCCGCTTGAGGTCATTCCTTTTGGCTGGCAGACCACGCGCACTCTGGTCGAAGAGGTTCTGGATACGATGGATGTGCTGGGTACTTCGACCGCTTTGCGGATGGATGGGGACGTGCCCTTTGTCACGGATGAAGGCAACCATGTGCTTGACCTGCATCTGCACCGTATCGGAAACGCCCGGCAGCTGGCTCTGGTGCTGAATCAGGTGCCCGGCGTGGTCGAAAACGGGTTGTTCATCGACATCTGCGACAAGGTGGTGATTGGCTATGGCGATGGCCGGGTCGAGATCAGGGATATCAATGAGGGCACGACCGAAACAGAGCAACCTGCCGACAGCGATGAGAACCTGTTTTTGGACATTGCGGACTGATCCGAATGATTTCTTCACAAAATCCGGCCCATCAAGGGTTGGCAGTTTCGCAATCGACCCCAGATAAGCAACGAAATTTGGCCTGATAAAAAGGAACTCGGGATGAGCTTTGACTATGATCTTTTCGTCATCGGTGGTGGCTCGGGCGGGGTTCGCGCCGCGCGTGTCGCGGCGGGTGAAAACGGGGCCAAGGTGGCGCTGGCCGAGGAAGATCGCTATGGCGGAACCTGCGTTATCCGGGGCTGTGTGCCCAAAAAACTGATGGTGTTCGCCAGTGAGTTCTCGGGCATGATGGGTGACGCGCAGGCTTACGGTTGGGATATCCAGCCCGGCGCGTTCGACTGGAATACGTTCCACGGCAAGCTGGTAACAGAACTGGATCGGCTGGAAGGCATCTATCGCAACATCCTGAAGAACAACGGCGTGGAAAGCTTTGACCAGCGGGCCACCGTGGTGGATGCGCATACGGTTGAACTGGCCGATGGCACCCGCAAGACCGCCAAGCATATCCTGATCGCCACCGGCGGTCGCCCGGTTGTGCCTGAGTTTCCGGGATCAGACCTCGCCATCACTTCAAACGAGATTTTCCACCTGCCGAAACTGCCCGAAAACATCCTGATCGTGGGCGGTGGCTATATCGCCAGCGAATTTGCAGGGATCATGAATGGGCTGGGCGTCAAGACCACGCAATTCTATCGCGGTGAACAAATCCTTCGCGGCTTTGACCAAGAGGCCCGCGATTTGATCTGCAACGAAATGCGCGCAAACGGGATCGACGTGCGCCTGGGTACCAATGTGGTTGAAATGGCCAAGGATGGCGACAAGATCCTTGTCAAAGCCACCGACGGGACCGAGGATCAGTTCGACGTGGTCATGTACGCCACCGGTCGCGCGCCCAATGCCGACAATCTGGGGCTTGAGGCCGTGGGTGTTGAACGCGGCCGCAAGGGTGAGATCATCGTGGATGAATACAGCCAGACCGGCGTGCCCTCGATCTATGCCATCGGGGATGTGACTGATCGTGTCAACCTGACTCCGGTTGCGATCCGCGAGGGCATGGCCTTTGTGGAAACCGTCTTTAAGGGCAACCCGACGCCCGTGGATCATGACCTCATCCCCACCGCCATTTTCACGCAGCCCGAAATGGGCACCGTGGGTCTGAGCGAGGAGGAGGCCGCCGCGCAGGAACCGGTTGAGGTTTATGCGACCTCTTTCAAACCGATGCAAAAGGCGTTTGCGGGCGGGTCCGACAAAGTGATGATGAAGCTGATCGTTTCTCAGGCGACACGCAAGGTCCTGGGTTGCCACATAGTCGCGCCTGGCGCGGGTGAGATGATCCAGCTGGCGGGCATTGCCGTAAAGATGGGCGCAACCAAAGAAGATTTCGACCGCACGGTCGCCGTTCACCCGGTCATGGCCGAAGAACTGGTGACAATGCGTCAACCTGTGCGCACTGCTTGATTTGCAACCTCGCGCACACAAGTTACAAGGGAACCCGTGATCACACGGTCCAACACAAGGGAAAAGATACATATGGCGGGCAACAGCGGTGGCCCCTGGGGGGGCGGAGGCTCCTCGGGCGGCGGAGGAAATCGGGGTAACAACGGGAACGGGCAACGCCCACCCGAAGGCGATGGCCCGCAGATCCCCGAGATCGACGATCTGGTAAAAAAGGGGCAGGAACAGCTGCGCGTCCTGATGGGCGGTCGCGGCGGTTCGGGCCGAGGAAGCAATGGCAAGGGCGGCGGCGGTGGTCCGCTGTTTACGAAGGGGACCGTGCTTATCGGTCTCGTCGTTGGTGCTGTGCTTTGGGGCGCGGCCAGCTTTTACACCGTCAAACCCGAAGAACAGTCGGTTGAACTGTTTCTGGGCGAATTCTCATCGGTCGGAAATCCCGGCCTGAACTTTGCCCCTTGGCCGTTTGTCACCGCCGAGGTTATCCCGGTCACTCGCGAACAGACCGAAGACATGGGCGGAACACGCGGCAGCGACGATGGGTTGATGCTGACCGGGGACGAAAACGTGGTCGATATCGACTATCAGGTCGTCTGGAACATCAGCGACCCCGCCAAGTTCCTGTTCAATCTGCGCGATGCGCGTCAAACGATCCGTGCGGTGTCTGAGTCGGCCATGCGTGAGATTATCGCACAAAGTGAGCTGGCACCGATCCTGAACAGGGACCGTGGTGTGATCGCAGAACGCCTGCAAGAGCTGATCCAATCAACAATGGACAGCTATGATTCCGGCGTGAACATCATCCGTGTGAACTTCGACAAGGCCGACCCGCCGCAGGACGTGATCGCCGCCTTCCGCGACGTTCAGGCCGCGGCGCAGGAACGTGACCGTCTGCAAAATGTGGCGGACGCTTATGCCAACCGCGTGTTGGCGGAAGCGCGCGGTGAAGCCGCGCAGGTGCTGGAAGAGGCTGAAGCCTATCGCGCCCAGCAGATCAACAGCGCCATGGGTGAGGCCAGCCGCTTTAGCGCAGTTCTGGAAGAGTATTCCAAAGCACCCGATGTGACCCGTAAGCGCCTCTATCTGGAACGGATGGAGCAGGTTTTGGGTGACGTGGACAAGATCATTCTGGACGAAAACTCGACCGGTTCGGGGCAGGGCGTTGTGCCGTACCTGCCGCTAAATGAACTGCGCCGCAATTCTGGGCAGGAGAGCAACTGATGCGTAAATCACCAATTATTCTAGGTGCAGTTGTCTTGTTGGTAGTGGGCATCCTGTCCTCTATTTTCATCGTAGACGAACGCGAACGCGCGCTGGTTCTGCAATTTGGACGCGTGGTTTCCGTTAAGGAAGAACCTGGTTTGGCCTTTAAAATCCCGCTGATTCAGGAAGTTGTGCGCTATGACGACCGTATCTTGTCGATCGACGTGCAACCGCTTGAAGTGACGCCTCTGGACGATCGCCGTTTGGTGGTCGATGCCTTCGCGCGCTACCGGATTTCGGATCTGGAGCAGTTCCGTCAGGCGGTCGGTGTCGGCGGCATTCCGGTGGCAGAGGATCGTCTGGACCGTATCCTCCGCGCTGAAACGCGGGAAGTGCTGGGGTCGGTCTCGTCCCGTGACATCCTGAGCTCCGACCGTGCAGCGTTGATGCTGCGCATCCGCAACAGCGCGATTGCCGAAGCGCGGGCGCTGGGCGTGAACGTGATCGACGTACGCCTGAAGGCGACGGACCTGCCGCAGGCCAACCTGAACGCGACCTTCGACCGGATGAAGGCCGAGCGAGAACGTGAAGCGACCGACGAACGTGCCCGTGGTAACGAGGCTGCCCAGCGTGTGCGCGCGCAGGCCGACCGGACCGTGGTTGAACTGGTGTCGGACGCCAACCGTGAGGCCGAGATCATCCGCGGTGAGGCTGACGCCGAACGAAACGCGATCTTCGCCGAAGCCTTCGGCAAAGACCCGGAGTTCTTCGAATTCTACCGCTCGCTGTCGGCATATGAACGTGCGCTGGGCGGTGGCAACAGTTCGATGGTGCTGAGCCCGGATTCCGAGTTCTTCAACTACCTCAAATCGCCTACAGGGCAGGCAGCCCAGTAATGGGTATGATCCTTCTGGCCTTCGGGCTGGTACTGATTGTCGAGGGGCTGGCCTATGCGCTGGCCCCTTCGCTTATTGAACGCATGTTGGAAGCGTTGCGCAGCCTGCCCGAACAGGCGCGGCGGCTGGCCGGATTGCTGTGCGTGGTCTCGGGTCTGGTGCTGCTTTGGGCCGCGTATCAGGTCGGGTTTTAATACAGCCTTTTCACTTGCCGGTGATTTCCCCGCGATCCTCAGTTGCGGGCTTGGCCAAACCGACTACATTGGTTGTCAAGAAGGACCGCCTGCGGGCGATCCACCGTGTAGTGACGACAAGGAGTTCCCAAGTGCAGGCACAAGCGCGCAGTATTTCCGTCCGGCGGGACGAGGTTGTTGGTTTCATGCGGCTGATGTGGTTGGCCATTGCCGGGATGGTTCTGGTTCTGGCCCAAACCGTCGCCGCGCAGGCGCGCGGAGAAAGCCTTGCGCCTCTGGCCGAAAAGATCAGCCCGGCGGTGGTGAACATCACCACTTCAACCTTGATCGAAGGGCAATCCGGGCCGCAAGGCATTGTGCCCGAGGGCTCTCCGTTCGAGGATTTCTTTCGGGAGTTTCAGGATCGAGAGGGCGATGACGACAACCGCCCGCGCCGCAGCAACGCGCTGGGTTCGGGTTTTGTGATTTCCGAGGATGGTTTCATCGTCACGAACAATCACGTGATTGCCGAAGCCGATGAAATCCTTGTTGAATTTTTCCCCGGCGACGGTCAACCCAAGAAAGAGCTGCCTGCAAAGGTCATCGGCACTGATGAGAAAACCGATATCGCACTGCTTAAGGTCGAGGCCTCGGGGCCACTGCAATATGTGCAGTTCGGCGATAGTGATGTAGCACGTGTGGGCGATTGGGTGATTGCGATGGGCAACCCGCTGGGTCAGGGCTTTTCGGTTTCAGCCGGGATCGTCTCGGCCCGCAATCGTGCGCTGAGCGGGTCCTACGACGACTACATCCAGACCGATGCAGCGATCAACCGGGGCAACTCGGGTGGGCCGCTGTTCAATATGGATGGAGAGGTCATTGGTGTGAACACCGCGATTCTGTCGCCCAATGGTGGCTCAATCGGGATTGGTTTCTCGATGGCGTCGAATGTGGTGATCAAGGTCGTGGATCAACTGCGCGAGTTTGGTGAGACCCGCCGTGGTTGGCTGGGTGTACGCATTCAGGACGTGACCGAGGATATGGCCGAAGCCATGGGTCTGGAAAAGCCCGGCGGTGCGTTGATCAGCGATGTGCCGGACGGCCCAGCCAAAGAGGCTGGCCTGCTGGCGGGCGATGTGATTCTCAGCTTTGATGGTGTTGAGGTTGAAGACACGCGCGGTCTGGTGCGGCAGGTCGGTGAAACTACGGTGGGCAAATCTGTCCGCGTAGTTGTGCACCGTGATGGCGGCACGCAGACCGTTCTGGTGACATTGGGCCGCCGTGAGGATGCCGAGCGTTCCGGTGGGAGTGAAGAAGAACCTGCAGAGGAAGCTCCGGTCGAGGAAGACGCGGATATTCTGGGCCTGACGATCTCACCGTTGACTGAGACGCTGCGCACCGATCTGGAATTGGATGCTGACGCTGAGGGACTGGTTGTAACAAATGTGGATGAAGCCTCGGAAGCTTATGCCAAGGGCCTGCGGGCGGGTGATCTGATCACCGAAGCCGGTCAGCAGAAGGTCGCGTCGATTCAGGATCTTGAGACGCGCATGGACGAAGCACGCGAAGCAGGCCGCAAGTCGCTGTTGCTGCTGGTACGGCGTGGTGGCGATCCACGTTTTGTAGCACTTAGCCTGGGCGAATAACCTGCCTTTCAGATTGCAAGAATGGCCGGGGTCTGCACCCCGGCCTTTTTTTTCATACACCGGAAATGAGAAGAGCCGCACACCGGGGAAGGCGTGCGACTCTGATACAGGGAGAGGTCAGTGGACAGATATCGGGGATGATTCTCTGACCTCCTACGGTAACAGTTATGAAGATAGTCTTAACGACTACACAGGTATGTGAAGCAGGTCACAGCGGATCAGATAAGATCGGAATCCGCCAGTTCTCGAAGCGCGTCAAAGTCGTGGATCATCAACCCGCCCCGCGATGCCTCGACCACCTTGTCGCGCTTCCACGTCGAGATGGTCTTCGATACGGCCTCGCGCGTGGCGCCGACAAACTCGGCCAGCTCGCTTTGCGACAGGGACAGACGGCTTGAGGGGTCCTCTTGCAGGTCGGTCAGGTGCAGCAGCTTGCGGGCCAGACGGATCGGCATGGGCAGGAACACCTGTTCGTTCAACTGGGACCCCATCCAACGCATCCTGAGACCGGCCAGACGGATCATATCAACTGCCAAATCCGGGTGTTGTCGGATTTGGTTCATCACATCTGCGCGCCGCACGCGCAATACGCGAGAAGGCTCGGCGGCGGCAATGGTCGCTGTACGCGGACCGCTGTCGAACAGCGCTATCTCACCAAAAACTTCGCCGGGTTTCATCAGGGTCAGCGACAATTTGCGACCGCTCATCGCCAGAAAGGACACTTCGAGCGTACCGGCGAGAATGGCGTAGAGCGCATCGCCCTCATCGCCCTGTTCAAACAATGTCTCGCCTTCATCAAGCGAGATTTCGGTCGCCTGTGCCGACAGCATCGCGCGCAGACGGTCGGATGCTTCGGCCAGAAAACCGGTATTGGGAAAGGCCGTCATGTGGATGTGGTGCTCCGGCTGGCAGGTGTGAGTGGTCCCACAACTTTCCACAGCACGGGCGATTAGCCAAGGATTTTATGTAGTTTTACGGAATCCACGGCCTATTGCTGGTCAGGATCGTCCATATAGGTCTGCAACATGCTGAACTGAAGCATGAGAAAGACCATTAATGCGATCGGAAAACCAAAGGTTTCGATTTTGACCCACAGATCGGTCGACATGGTGCGCCAGACGAATTCATTGGCGACGGCCAGCACTGCGAAACAGGCACACAGCCGGCGTGTCAGAATCATCCAACCTTCGTGGCGCATGGGCAGCATCTCGTCCAAAACATAGGCGAGGTAGGATTTCTTTTGCAGCAGACCAATGCCGAGGATCAGGGCGAAAAAGCCATAGACCAGGGTGGTTTTCATTTTGAAGAACCGCTCGTCATTGAACCATGCGGTCAGGCCGCCGAAGAAGATCACCATGAAAGCGGTGAAGATCTGCATACGACTGAGCTTGCCGGTCAGGAACCACAGGATACCCATTGCAGCCAGCATGAGGGGAACGAAGATGATCGTCGCGACGATAAAGCCGGAATATTCCGTTCCTGCGAACTGAAAACTGTCATCGCGTAGGCGCAAATAGATGAAGAAGAAAGCCAGCGGCGGGCCAAGCTCCAGCACCTGTTTCAGAAACGGGTTGATCTCATTCTTGCCTGTCATGTCGGTTCCCTGCTGTTTACCCGCCCATTTCAACTATTACGGCGCCGAGTGCAATCAATGCCATCAGCGCGATGCGTCTGGGGCCAACGGTTTCTTTCAAAACCAGCCAGCCAATAAGCGCTGCGAAGACGGTTGAGGTTTCACGAAGGACAGCTGCTTCGCCGACTTTGTCCAGACGGGTGGCGAGCATGATCGAACCGAAGGACAGAGGCGCAATGATACCTCCCGCTAGCCCGCGCAGCATGAGGGGGCCGAGCGTCGGGCGGTGGATCATCGCGCGCCATCTGAGGAAGGCGTAGAAGGGCAGCGTCGCCCCGTCGATCATGAAAAACCATGCAAGGAAGGTGAATGGATCGGCGGTGGCACGAATGCCATATGCGTCATAGGTGGTATAGAGCGCGACGAACAAGCCGGTGGCGAAGGCAAGTGCCAGGGCGACGCCAAGTGTTTCGCGGTTGGTTTCGAGAAACCGGAAGTTATAGGCGGCCAGTCCGAAAATCCCGCAAAGCAGGACAGCCACACCGAGCCATTGGGTGCCGGTGAAGGTTTCGTCAAACAACAGGTAAGCGCCAATCACGGTGAACAGTGGACCGGTGCCGCGCACGACCGGGTAAACCACTGTGTATGAGCCTTTGGTGTAGGCCAGGGCCTGAAGGATTTTGTAGAGGATGTGGATCAGCCAGACGACTGCGAATATGGGCCACATAAAGGGTTCGGGCCAAGGCACGACGAAGAGGGCAAACGGGGCCGCCATAAGGCAATAGCAGGCGTCAATCACCCCGCGCGACATCCAGGGATCGTGGCGCCCTTTTTGCAGCGCGCCAAAGGCTGCGTGCAGGAAAGCGGCTGACAGCGCAAGCGCCAGGGCGAGCCTGTGGCCCGCTTCGGTGCCTTCAAGGGAGATCAGCCAGTCGCTCAAATTTCGGTCTTTGTTTTGGCGGAGAAGTGGGGGGCTGTCTGCCCCCCACGCCCCCCGAGGATATTTTTGGCCAGATGAAGCGGCGGATCAGCTTTGCAGGCCGGTGAGGGCGGCGGCGAATTCTTCGGGGTCGAACGGGGCGAGGTCGTCGATTTGCTCTCCGACGCCAATGGCGTGGATGGGCAGACCGAATTTATCCGCCAGCGCCACCAGAACCCCGCCTTTGGCGGTGCCGTCGAGCTTGGTCATCACCAGACCGGATACATCAGCCAATTTCCTGAAGGTTTCGACTTGGCTGAGGGCGTTCTGGCCGGTGGTGGCGTCCAGTACCAGCAGGGTGTTGTGAGGGGCGCTGTCGTCGACCTTGCGAATGACGCGGACAATTTTTGCCAGTTCCTCCATCAGGTCGGCGCGGTTTTGCAATCGGCCGGCGGTGTCGATCATCAGAAGGTCTGCGCCTTCGTTCCGCGCTTTGGTCAGGGCGTCAAAGGCCAGCGACGCCGGGTCCGAGCCTTCGGGGGCGGTCAGAACCGGGACGCCTGCGCGGTCGCCCCAGACTTGCAATTGTTCGACGGCGGCGGCGCGGAAGGTATCTCCTGCTGCGATGACGACTTTTTTCCCCGCGGTTTTGAACTGGCTGGCCAGCTTGCCGATGGTGGTGGTTTTTCCCGAACCGTTAACACCCACAACCAGCACGACCTGCGGGCGTTTGGGGTAAAGCGGCATGGGCTTGGCCACGGGTTCCATCACGCGGGCGACTTCCTGTGCCAGCAGCTGCTTGATTTCCTGCGTAGACAATTTGCGTCCAAAGCGCCCCTCGGCCATGTTCGAGGTGACACGCAGGGCGGTATCGACGCCCATATCCGAGGCGATCAGCAGCTCTTCGAGCTGTTCCAGCATGTCATCGTCCAGGGTGCGACGGACAACGGTTTGGGACTCGGACCGGTTGAACAGGCGGCTCAAGACGCCTTTGGGCTGGGTTGGTTCGGGCGCGGGTTGTGCGGCAGGTTCAGGTGGCGCGGTTTCGACCGGTTGTGGCGTGCGTTCAGGTTCGGGCGGTGCGGAGACGGGTTCAGTTTGCGGTGCAGGCTCAAGTGGGCTGGGCTCGGGTGCAGCCGTTTCCTCTCCGCCATCTTCGACGATTGCATCCAGCCCCTGTTCGAGACGGGACGAGGATTTGAACAGCTTGTCCTTGAGCTTTGAGAAAAACGCCATTTTTGGTCTCCGCAGGTGTTCCTTTCACCTAATGCGGATTTGCGGCAGTTGCAAAGGGTCAGAGAAAGGCGATCAACAGACCGGCCTGTGCGCCCCAGTATAGCGGCCAGACCAGATAAGGCGTCATCCGCAGGGCCGGGTGATGGGCGGGCAGCAGGAATTTCTCGGTCGCAAGGATCAGGTCCGAGGCGATGAAGGCCATCGCTGCGGGCAGGGCCCAACGCAAAGCGCCGGTGTCGGGCAGGGCCAAAACGGTGACGCCCATGCCCAGAATGATCGGGATATAGCCCAGAACTGGTAGTTTGAGATCCCCGGCACGTGGGGCCAGAAGAGTTGCCGCGACGATACCCAGCAGGATCAGGGACCAGAATAGGCCGGGGTGAGTTAAAATCAGGCTGGTATCGCTGCTGGGATGCGACAGAAACAGTGCGATATAGGCCAGGTGTCCGGCTGCAAAGGCACCGATCCCTGCCATGAACGTTGTGTCGGTTTCGCGCGACAACAGCGCGTCTCCGATGGCGCAGAGGCTCAGTGCGGCGATCAAAAGGAGTGGCGCCTCAGACAGCAGGGCGATGACGGCAAGGCAGGCGACCGAGGCGGTTTTCAGCACCGACCTAAGTTTGCTGGCCGGGCGAGGCGCCAAGGGCAGATAGGCCAACGCGCAGGCAGCAGCGACCAGAAACAGCGTAGTTGTCATTCAAGTGTCCCTTTTTTCGTCCAGCTTCATCGGGAATGCGTCCGCAACTCAACCCATGACGTTAAGGCAGCCTGTCCTGACAGATTGGTAATTGGCATTGCCGGTTGGCATCTGACATCATGCGGACATGATCAGGCATGTTGCGATTCTTCTGGCTATGTCCGCGCAGATGGCGGGGGCGCAATCCGCGCTTTCGGGGGCTGAATTTGACTCGTATACGCAGGGTAAAACCTTGTTCTACGGCTTTGAGGGGCAGGTTTATGGGGTCGAACGTTATTTGCCCAACCGACGCGTGATCTGGTCCTTTCTGGACGGAGATTGCAAGGAAGGCGTCTGGTACGAGCAGAATGACCAGATTTGTTTTCTGTACGAAGACCGGCTGGACCCGCAATGCTGGGTGTTTGTCGAATCCGGCAGCGGCTTGATTGCTCAGTTTGAAGGCAACCCCGAGCAGACGGAGCTGTACGAGGCCGAAGATATCGATGAGGAGATGGTCTGCCTCGGCCCCGAGGTTGGCGTTTGAGCGAGACCTAGAACAGTGAACCCTGATCAGGTGGCGCTTTTTTCTGCGTTTTCTTAGCTGGTGGCTTTGCTGTGGACGACATGCCCGTCGCTAATATGCCGTCGGCGAATTCGATCTCAAGCGCGGTATGTTTTGCCGCCTGTTTCCGGGTTGTCACCACCTCGCCCTCGGCGCGCACCACGGCATAGCCCCGCTGCAACGTGGCCTTGTAGCTGAGTGTTTCTCGAAGCCTGTCCGTGGCTTCTAACGTCTGTCGCATCCGGTCCAAACGCGTGGTCTGGGCGGTGTTCAGACGCTCGGTCAAGCGGGTCAGGGATTGCCGTTGAGCGTCAATGTCGCGCTGAATAGGGCGCAAGGACAGGCGGGATGACAGGTTGCGCACCGCCTCCTGCCGTGAGGACACCAGATTTCGCAGGGTCGAGGGGCGCAGATGGGCCGACAGTTCCACAACTTTGATGCGTCGCGCTTGAACACCACGTTCCAAAGCCGGGGTCAGGCGATCGGCAATCAGATCAAGACGTTGACGCGGTGTGTTCAACAGGCTGTCGGGGCGCGGTAACGCTCGGGACAGGTCGCGCAGGCGTTGGCTGCGGCGCTGCACGGCGTCGGTCGCAGCGCGGGACAGGCGCGCGCCCTGTTCGCCGGTCCAGGCCAACAGTTCCATCCGCACGGGCACGGCCAGTTCGGCGGCGGCGGTGGGCGTCGGCGCGCGACGGTCCGAGACATAGTCGATCAGTGTCGTATCCGTTTCGTGCCCCACGGCTGAGATTAGTGGAATGTCTGAAGTCGCAGCCGCCCGTGCGACGGCCTCTTCGTTGAAACCCCACAGGTCCTCGATCGACCCGCCGCCGCGGGCGACGATGATCAGGTCTGGGCGCGGCAGGGCGCCTCCGGGGGTGAGTTGGTTGAAACCGTTGATTGCGTTGGCAACCTCGGGCGCGCAGTTCGATCCTTGCACGGCGACAGGCCAGATCAGCACCTTGCGCGGGAACCGGTCGCGCAGGCGGTGAAGGATATCGCGGATCACCGCGCCAGATGGTGATGTCACTACGCCGATGATCTGCGGTAGATAGGGCAGGGGCTTCTTGCGTTCAGGCGCGAACAGCCCTTCGGCCTCTAGCTGTTTCTTACGCTTTTCCAGCAACGCCATCAGTGCGCCTTGGCCTGCGACGGCGACCTCATCGACATTCAGGTTGTATTTCGATTGCGCGCCAAACGCGGTGAGACGCCCGGTTACGACGACCTCAAGCCCTTCATCGGGCACCACGGACAGTCCCGAGATCTGACCCTTCCACGTGGTGCAAGCCAGCACGTTCCGGTCATCCTTGATATCATAGTAAAGATGGCCTGAGCGCGCCTTGAACACGCGCCCGACCTCACCACGCACACGGATTCGGCCAAAGGTGCCTTCCAGTGTGCGTTTTACCTCGCCGGAAATGTCGGAAACACTGTATTCAGGTGTGTTTTGGCCGGGAATGGGATCGTCAAGCAGGTCGGACATTTCAGCGCCTTGTGTCAAATGCCCACCCAGCTTAGAACGCGCGGAAGGCGAGGCCAAGCAGATCGGAGAGCAGTCATGAATATCCTCATTCTCGGGAGCGGTGGACGCGAACACAGCCTAGCCTGGGCGGTGATGCAGAACCCCAAGTGTGACCGTCTGATAGTCGCGCCGGGCAATGCCGGAATTGCTCAGATTGCCGATTGCGCGGCTCTGGACATCGAAAATGGCGGCGCTGTGGTCAGCTTTGCCGAAGACAACGCGATTGATTTTGTGATTGTCGGCCCTGAGGCCCCCTTGGCGGCTGGGGTTGCCGACCGCCTACGCGAAGCGGGTGTTCTTGTCTTTGGCCCCTCGGCTGCGGCGGCGCAGTTGGAGGCATCAAAGAGTTTTACCAAGGAAATCTGCGACGCCTCGGGCGCGCCGACGGCAGCCTATGGGCGCTTTACCGAGGCCGAGCCCGCCAAGGCCTATATCCGCGAACAAGGCGCGCCGATTGTGGTCAAGGCCGATGGTCTGGCCGCCGGCAAGGGCGTGATCGTGGCGATGGACGAGGCGACCGCGCTGGAGGCCATCGACGACATGTTTGGCGGGGCTTTTGGCGGGGCCGGGGCCGAGGTGGTGATCGAGGAATTCATGGAGGGCGAGGAGGCCTCGCTTTTCGTGCTGTGTGACGGTGAGGATATCCTGTCGGTCGGCACCGCGCAGGACCATAAGCGCGTAGGCGACGGGGATACCGGGCTGAATACAGGCGGGATGGGAGCGTATTCTCCGGCTCCGGTCCTGAGCGCCGAGGTCGAAGCCCGCGCGATGGAAGAGATCATCAAGCCGACCGTGGCCGAGATGAAAAAGCGCGGGATACCGTTTCAGGGGGTTCTCTATGCGGGTTTGATGATCAAGGACGGGCAGTCGCGACTGGTGGAATACAATGTGCGCTTTGGCGATCCCGAATGTCAGGTGCTGATGATGCGCCTGGGCGCGCAGGCGATGGATCTGATGCATGCCGCAGCCGAGGGCCGTTTGCGTGAGGCGCAGGTGAACTGGGCCGATGATCATGCGCTGACCGTTGTGATGGCGGCTCAGGGATATCCGGGGTCTTACGAGAAGGGCAGTGTTATTGGCGGTCTGGACGGGCTGCCCGAGGACAGCAAGAACATGGTCTTTCATGCCGGGACCAAGGCTGCGGATGGGCAGGTATTGGCCACGGGTGGTCGGGTTCTGAACGTCACCGCTCGGGGCGAGACATTGCAGGAGGCGCGTGATCGGGCTTATGCGATGGTGGATGGGATTGACTGGCCCGATGGGTTCTTTCGCCGCGATATCGGCTGGCGCGCTTTGTGATCTGATTGCCGGGCTGCGCCCGTCTCGATTTTTTGGGGCGAGGGGCCAGCCCCTCGCGCTCCCCGGGATATTTTGGGCCAGATGAAGGGCGGATCAGCAAATGAGTGCGTTTGTTAGGTCACTGCGCTTCTTGAGGGGGCCAAGGTCGCGGGTTTGCCAATCGCCTCGGTAAGAAACGCTGACGATGGTGCTCCAGTCGGCGCTGGCGACGACCATCTCGGGGCCGGTGCCGCAATCGCGGATGGCGCTCGAAATATAAGCTTCTCCAATTTTGTGGTTTGTCAGATCAGGCAGTACCGCGATTTCGGTCAGTGCGCCATCTTTGAAGCGCCAGATGCGCAGGGTTTTGGCCAGGTGAGGGCGGTCGATATAGGCGATCTCGACGTAGCCGTCGCCGTCCAGATCGGCCGCGCCGATCGGTGCGAGCCAGCGGAAACGGGTGCCGATATGCGGGGTGGCGGCGATCTTTTCCCCGTGCGCGTTATAGATGGCGAGTTGTGCGCCTGTATCCTTCTGGGCTTCGACAACCAGAACTTCGAGCGTGCCGTTTTGATCAACGTCCGACAGCCGAGGCGCTAGATCTTCGAAAACACGGTCCTCGGGCAGGCGGATGGTCAGGGCAGATCGTTCCTTGGCGCCCGTCGAGCCTTGTGTGGCAGGCGTGTTTTCTATGGTAAGCTCAAGCGCTCCATATTCGATCTGATCCCCCAGGACGCCATGAGGATATCGGGTCGTGGGTTCGGTATAACGAGCCGCGACAATCGTATCTGCAATGGCAGGGGCTGTTGTGACCAACCACAAGCACATTGCCATAAGCGCGCCGCGAGACCTGCCTTGCCAGAGGCGAGAGAGTCGGCGCGGCGCTTTGGAGATCATCAGATCTGTTTCTCGGGCATCTGAACGACCAGACCGTCCAGCGCGTCGGTGACTTTGATCTGGCAGGTCAGGCGGGACCGCTCTGGGTCGGGCTCAAACGCAAAGTCCAGCATGTCTTCTTCCATGTCGTCTTTGGCTGGCACTTTCTCGACCCAATCAGGGTGGATATAGACATGGCAGGTCGAGCAGGCGCAGGCGCCGCCGCAATCGGCCTCGATGCCGGGGATGTTGTTGTCACGGGCCCCTTCCATGACGGTCAGTCCGTTGGCGACCTCGACAGTGTGCTCGGTACCGCCATGCTCGACATAGGTGATCTTTGCCATTGCGTGCGTCTTCCTTTTACGATGTTCGAAACCTTCCTTAGTCAAGCCATTTAGGTCTTTCCACCCTCATTTGCGACTCGGGATGCCGCGACTGGACATTCCTGTGATATGTTCTATTTTTGTTCTCATGCTTGTTGTCCCTGTTCGCAGTGCAGTTTCAAACCGAGACTGGCCGCGCCCACCCGCTTGCCTGCCAGCCAATCGGCTGGACGATCCGCCCGATCATGCGCGTGTGACCGTGGCCGGGCTGGTGATCTTGCGGCAGAGGCCGGGTACAGCCAAGGGCGTGATCTTTCTGACGCTGGAGGACGAAACCGGCATCGTGAACGTGGTTGTCTGGCGCGCGATGTATGAACAATTTCGCCGGGCGGTGATCTCGGGCCGGTTGCTGCGGATCACGGGGCGGATGCAGCGGGCGCATTCCGTAACCCATGTGATCGCGGAAGAGATCGAAGATATCTCGGCCATGTTGGACGTGTTGGTACGGGGGGAGGGGCAATCGCCCCAAAGCAAGTGAGAAGAAAACACCCAGACGTCATGGTTTTGCCAAGGTTGAATGTAATTCAGTCACCAGTTTGACGGGTATTACATTATGAAAAACAAGTATTTGTACCGCGTATTTCGACTGCGTCGGCTGATATTTCTTAGTTTGATTCTTTTGTTCGTGCCATGGGCTGTGGGGACGCAGGTATTTGGTCATTCTGCACTTTTGGCGGGTTCGAAAATGCAACTCGTGACGGCCTTGTTTGGTGTATTTGCAATCATGTTACTGGTGCTCATTTATCCGCGGGTCTGGTGGGAGACGGTCACAACGGCCTTGGTGCTTGGGATGACGCTAATGCTCTTGCCGGTGATTGAGATGCTGCCCGACCTTGCGCCAACGCAAAATCAAGGGAAGGCAACAGCCTGGACGATTATCGGAACGGTTCTGGTCAGTTTTTTCTTATGGCTCGGCCTGAACTGGCTGCCCAGTGTTTTTCCGCATGTTCCCCTTGGTTTGCGGGAATGGAAGTCGCGCGCCAGATACCTCATCCCTGCACAGCGTGCCTTTGACATTCTGAAGACAGCACCTGACAGCTATAGCGGAAAATACAAAACCGGCCCGGTGGGGGATGATGGGTTGTTCACGGTCTCGATGAACGTGAACACCGTAAATCCCGACACCTGGGACCCGGAGAACATGGAAATGCTCTATAAATGCAAGATCGAGCAAGAGAGCGGTACGAGTCAGGTTATTTCGACGTATTATATGGTTGAAGGAGAGGCCAACGTGGATGTCAAACGCTTGACTGTCCGCGGCGAAGGGCAGACCGCGATATGTGAGACAGTGACAATCAGAAGCCGACGAAACCTGTACGAAGATTTGGGTTTTTGGGTGCAGGATTTCGGAGCGGACCATTTGCATGCTAGATTGGATGCCGCCGAAGGTCTGTCCTCGATTGCGCTGGTCGACTTGCCGTATGTGTCGCCATTGGTCGGGCTTGCGCGGTTTTTCGAGCAGTTTAATGAAGATCCGCCTGGTAAAAGCGGCGGATCGATTTAGCACTCTGCCGACTATCGCTTGTCCCGGTGGTTCTTGGACATGCCGACATACGGTACACGGCCCGCCTGAAACTGACTCCTGCCTTGCCCAAACGTCAGCGTTGATGCACAGTTTCATCATCGGAACTTTGGCGGCGCCGACAGGCTGCCGTGCCACGCTTTGGGAGGACCGTGACATGCCATCCAAAACCGCAGATTCCACACCGCCAGACGACCTGACGCCCCAGCCACAGGACAGGGCCAACGTCAATACGATCACTGCTGACGATATCACGGCCTCTTTGAAGGCCGGGTTTTCCGACTTTCTGGCGCGCCCGGTCATGAGCGGCTTTTTTGGTCTGTTCTATGCGGTCTTCGGCATTCTACTGGTTTGGATCATGGTCTGGCTGGGCAAGATCTGGATGATCATTCCGGCCATTGTCGGCTTTCCGTTGATTGCACCATTTGCAGCCGCCGGGCTGTATGAAATGTCACGCCGGTTGCAAAAGGGACAGGCGTTCGGGTGGTCCGACATCCTGACCGTCATGGCCCATCAGCGCAAACGCGAGATGGGCTGGATGGCCTTTGTCACCCTGTTCATTTTCTGGGTATGGGTTTATCAGGTTCGGCTGTGGCTGGCGATTATCCTGCAAAACGCCTCGTTCTCGGATTTGGACGGGTTTTTGAACATCGTCTTCTTTACCCCGCAGGGCTGGACGTTTCTGGCCGTTGGCACGGCCATAGGCGCATTCCTTTCCGCGGTCCTGTTCTCGGTCACTGTCGTCGCCATGCCCATGTTGCTGGATCGTGAGACCAACTTTGTCTCGGCCATGCTTACATCTATCCGCGTCGTCACCGAAAACCCTGTGGTCATGCTGAGTTGGGCGGCGATTATTTCGGTCACGATGCTGTTGTCACTAGTTCCGGCATTACTGGGCCTGATCTTCACCTTGCCGATTCTGGGGCATACGACATGGCATCTCTACCAGCGGGCGGTGCCACCGGTAGAGGAGTGATTTGAATGTGAACCCTTCGGAAAAGGGTTAGCCGCCGACCGTGTTCATCGCTTGAACAAATTGCTCTGCGATTGCTTGTCCCGGTGATCTCCGCGCAACTCGGCATGCAGCGCGCGACCGGCCTGAACGCCGGGGCGGGCGCTGACGGTTTCCAGCCAGCGGGTGAAATGAGGTTTGTCCTCCAGCACCTGTTGCTGACCTTCCCACAGGCTGGCCCAGCCCCAGATCGACATGTCTGCAATGGAGTAGAAATCGCCCGCGACATATTCATTCTCGGCCAGCCGCCGGTCGAGCACGCCGTAAAGCCGCCCAACTTCGGTGCGATAGCGATCCTTGGCATAGGGCAGGTCTTGTGGCGGATCCAGTTGCGGGGCGTACTTCAAAAAGTGGTGCGCCTGACCGGCCATGGGTCCAACCCCGCCCATTTGCCACATCAGCCATTCCTCAACGGCGATCCGGTCACGCTCGGTTTCGCCATAGAACCGCCTGGTCTTGCGGGCCAGATACATTAGGATAGCACCGCTTTCGAAGACCGAGATCGGCTCTCCATCCGGGCCGTCGGGGTCCACGATGGCAGGCATCCGGTTGTTGGGCGCGATTTTCAGGAATTCGGGATCGAACTGATCGCCCTTGCCGATATTGATCAGGTGGGTGGTGTAGGGCAGCCCCATCTCTTCCAGAGCGATAGACGCCTTCCACCCGTTTGGCGTAGGCCAGAAATACAGATCAATCATGGTCTCTCCTTCGGTTGACGGCGATCATGAAGGTTTCGGGCCATTGGGCAAGGGGGCAGGGGCAAACTGTTACGAAACCGTGACTGATTGCGCCTAAGGCTTGACGCCTTTGCATGCGCGGCGTAAGGGCAAGGCACCACGTGGCGATTTGTTACCGGATTGCGGGCCACGCTAAACAACACCGCTAAAAGGTCAGGATGAAAGACCCCTTTCGCTTGGCCGCGTCTGGGGTTTTTTGTTTGCCTCCAAAGAGGGGCCGAAAGGAATGACATGAGCGAGAATTGGAACAAACGCACACAGGCCGTCCATGGCGGCATCCGTCGCAGCCAATATAACGAAGTGTCCGAGGCGATCTTTTTGACGCAGGGCTTCGTTTACGAAAACGCCGAACAGGCCGAGGCGCGGTTTATCGAGACCGGCCCGGATGAGTTCATCTATGCCCGTTATGGCAACCCGACCGTGTCCATGTTCGAACAGCGCATCGCGGCGCTGGAAGGGGGCGAGGACGCCTTCGCCACTGCATCCGGCATGGCGGCGGTGAACGCGGCGCTGGTGTCGATGCTGAAGGCGGGCGACCATGTGGTGTCGGCCAAGGCTTTGTTCGGCTCTTGCCTCTATATCCTTGAAAACATCCTGACCCGCTACGGCGTTGAAGTGACCTTTGTCGACGGCACCGATCTGGACGCGTGGAAAGCGGCGATCCGCCCCGACACCAAAGCGGTTTTCTTCGAATCCATGTCGAACCCCACCCTTGAGGTGATCGACATCGAAGCGGTGGCCACGCTGGCCCATGCCGTCGGTGCAACCGTGATCGTGGACAATGTGTTCTCGACCCCGGTCTTTTCGCGCGCGATCCAGCAGGGCGCTGACGTGGTGGTCTATTCCGCAACCAAGCATATTGACGGGCAGGGCCGGGCTCTGGGTGGCGTAATCATCAGCACCAAAGAGTTCATCCGTGGCACCGTTGAACCCTATCTGAAACATACCGGCGGCGCGCTTAGCCCGTTCAATGCGTGGGTCATGCTCAAAGGGCTTGAGACGATGGCTCTGCGGGTGAATGCGCAGGCCGAGACAGCGCAGATCATTGCCGAGGCGCTAGAGGGTCATCCCGCGCTGGAACGCACCTTGTATCCGGGGCTGAAAACCCATGCCCAAAATGCGTTGGTGCAATCTCAGCTGGGCGGCAAGGGCGGTACGGTTCTGTCCCTGGACATCAAGGGCGGGAAAGCAGCGGCTTTTTCTTTCCTCAACGCGATGACGATCCCGGTGATCTCGAACAATCTGGGCGACGCCAAGTCGATCGCGACGCATCCGGCAACAACGACCCATCAACGCCTGAGCGATGCGCAGAAAGACGAGTTGGGCATTACACCCGGCTTGATCCGGTTCTCGGTCGGGTTGGAAGATGCTAGCGACCTGCTTGCCGATATTAAGCGCGCATTGGACGTTTCTCAGCAGTAAACGTCGCATCAACGGTGCTACAAACAGGCTCAAAGAGATGTGAGCGGGGTGGTAAATCGCTCATCCCGCACCAAAAATCGATCCGGACTGTGTTTTCCGGCGTATACGGTTAAACTGGAAAACACGCCCAAGCTGTATATAGTCCGGCGGCGAACCCCGAGGAATCCCAAGCGATGAACGTGCATCCCCGTGACATTGACGACGCCCCCGACCATGACGAGGCCGCTGCGGCGCTGAAAGTTCTGCGCAAATGGGCGGTATCCGCGACCGACGCCGAGATCAGTCAGCTTGATCCGGCAATCGCGCGCCTTGTGCCGGGGCAGGAGACGTCCAACTATCCGTCTTTGTCGCGCGACTACCTCGAGGACTTCAAGGCCGATGAGGCCTATCGCGCCACGCTGCCCGATCTGCAAAACGGTCCGTCCAGCTTGATCCGGGGAGCGAAGCAGCAAATTCAGCATGTGGGTATCTCGAATTTCCGCCTGCCGATCCGGTTTCACCGCAAGGATGGCGAAGACCTGACGCTTGAGACCTCGGTCACGGGCTCGGTCAGCCTTGAGGCCGAGAAGAAGGGCATCAACATGTCCCGTATCATGCGGTCCTTTTACAAACACGCCGAGCGCACGTTCAGCTTCGAAGTCATGGAAGCCGCGCTGGATGATTATATGACCGATCTGGACAGTTTTGACGCGCGTATACAGATGCGGTTTTCCTATCCCGACAAGGTGAAAAGCCTGCGCTCGGGGCTGGAAGGCTATCAGTATTACGACATCGCGCTGGAGCTGGTGGAACAGAACGGCGTGCGCCAGAAGATCCTGCATCTGGACTATGTCTACTCTTCGACTTGTCCCTGTTCGCTTGAGCTGAGCGAACATGCTCGTTCAACACGTGGCCAGTTGGCGACGCCGCATTCACAGCGGTCGGTGGCGCGGATTTCGGTAGTGGTGGATTGCGACGCCGATTGCCTTTGGTTCGAGGACCTGATCGCGTTGTGCCGTCGTGCCGTGCCCACGGAAACACAAGTGATGGTTAAACGCGAGGACGAGCAAGCCTTTGCCGAGCTGAACGCCGCAAACCCGGTGTTTGTCGAAGATGCTGCGCGCCTGTTCTGCGCCGAACTTCTGGCCGACCACCACGTGGGTGATTTTCGCATAGTCGCCAGTCATCAGGAAAGCCTGCACAGCCACGACGCTGTATCGGTTCTGACCGAAGGGCCGACCTTTGTATCATCCAGCCTTGACCCAAGGCTGTTCTCGACTCTGTTCCATGTCGGCTGAACGCGCAAAGTCTCAGGATTAACCTTACGGCACGTTTTTGCCGCATCGCAGCAAAAAATGCTGCACTCGCACGGTCTTTAAAGTAGACTGATGTGGAATGCAGCCGTGGTTAGACCGTTGGTCAATGGGAAAGCCACTCTGAAGGAAGCTGAAACGTGCAACGCTTGATCCTGCGTGACATCGTTTCCCGCCCGTTATCCCAGGGCGGGCAGGGCCTCTTTTTCTCAAGCGTGCTGCGTTACTTTCAGAGGAGAGACTACGTATGAATCCGATTACCCAGCCCTTGGAATTTCAGGCTGCCGCTATCCGCATGGCAGGCTACGCGGTGAGCAACCAGATGAAAATCATGCAAATTCTGGCTTGCTCGGCGATGGAGCTGCCATTTTTTCAGGTGCAGGCACTGCACGCCTCATCCGCTGCGCCCGCGCCTGTTGCACCGAAACCTCCAGCGCCGGCCAAGCCGAAACCGGTAGCCCGTGCTGCCAAGGTGAAAACGCCGCCGGCGGCTAAAGCCAAACCTGCGGTCAAAGCGAAACCGGCAGCGAAGCCAGCCGCCGAATCACCTAAACCGGCAGCCGTGAAATCCACACCGGCCAAAGCAGTGGCTGCCAAACCGGCCAACAAACCGCACATAGCCAAACCAGTGGCGAAAAAACCAGCTGCGGCCAAGCCAGCGGCAGTTAAATCGCCCATCGTAGCCAAGCCTGCGGCTGCAAAACCGGTAGCTGCCGCCGTTGCGGCGAAGCCTGCGGTTAAGGCTGCGCCGAAACCGGCAGCGGTCCCTGCTGCATCCAAGCCAGTGACCGCAAAAGCTGCGCCGAAACCGGCCGCTCCTAAGCCTTCGGCGGTAAAACCCGCAGTTGCAAAAACGGCAAAGGTCAAGGCAGAGGCACCTAAACCAGCCGCACCCAAGGCGCAACCTGCCAAACCCGCAGCACCCAAGGCCGAAGCCGCGAAACCCGCAGCACCCAAGGCCGAAGCCGCGAAACCTGCTGCACCCAAGGCCGAAGCCGTCAAACCTGCAGCCCTCAAGGCAGAGGTCGTGGCACCAACCCGCCGGACCCGTGCGCCATCGAAGCCGCCCGCAATGCCCAGCGCGACCAACAAAACGCAAAAGTAAATCGGGGCATCCGCTTGACACAGTCGTGCAGGCGCGCCAACGCTGCGCCTCATGACGGATATACGCCCGGTTGGATATGTGATTGGCCTGCTGGTTGCCATTCTTGGGGCGACCATGATTCTGCCTTTGCTTGCGGACCTGATCGAAGGGCGCGACGAATGGCATGTGTTCCTTGAAAGCGGGATCATCACCGTCCTGACAGGCGTAATTCTGGCAATGAGCTGCTCGAACGGGGTGGGCGAAGGTCTGACAATCCGTCAGACCTTTTTGCTGACCACCGGGGTTTGGGTCGCTCTGCCGTTTTTCGGCGCGATCCCTTTTTTGATCGGCGCAACAGAACTGCGCTTTGTCGACGCTTACTTCGAAGCGATGTCCGGCCTGACGACCACCGGTTCGACCGTGATTTCCGGGTTGGATGAGCTGCCGCAGGGCCTGTTGCTGTGGCGCGGAGTGCTGCAATGGTTGGGCGGGATCGGGATCATCGTCGTCGCTATGGTATTTCTACCCGAACTTCGGGTGGGCGGGATGCAGATCTTTCGCTCGGAAGGGTTTGAAACTATGGGGAAAATTCTACCCCGCGCGCAAGAGATCGCGGGTCAGATTTCCCTGATCTACGTCTTTCTGACCTTCGTGTGTGTGCTGGTATATGCCGGCTTTGGCATGAGCTTTTTCGACGCAGTCGTCCACGCCATGACCACAATCGCGACTGGAGGGTTCTCGAACTACGACGCCTCGTTCGGGACGTTCTCGGGGCCGACGGAATATGCCGCCTCGGTGTTCATGATTTTGGCGGCGCTTCCTTTCGTGCGCTATGTGCAACTGGCAAATGGCAACACCAGTTCGCTGTGGAAAGACAGCCAGATCCGTGCCTTCCTGGCCACGATCGTTCTGCTAGTCGCGATAATGACCGTCTTTCTGCTAACCGTCTTTCCGCATCACTGGGAACAAGCGTTTCGGGAATCTCTGTTCAACATCACCTCGATCATCTCGGGCACAGGCTATGCCAGCGTGAACTATATGACCTGGGGCAGTTTTCCGGTCATGGTGTTCTTCCTGATCGGCCTGATCGGTGGCTGCGCGGGCTCGACCGCCTGTTCGATCAAAGTGTTCCGCTATCAGTTACTGTTTGCCTCGATCAAGACCCAGATACGGCGCATCCGCTCCCCTCATGGGGTGTTCATGCCTTTGTATGATGGACGGCCGATCAGTACGGATGTTCTGACCTCGGTGATGAGCTTTTTCATGTTCTTTGTGCTGTCAATGGGCGTTCTGGCCTGGGCTCTGGCGCTGACGGGTCTGGACTTTATCACCTCGGTCTCGGGCGCGGCGACGGCGTTGGCCAATGTAGGGCCGGGGCTTGGTGATCAGATCGGTCCGGCAGGCAATTTCGCGGGGCTGAGCGATACCGCCAAGTGGCTGTTGTCCATCGGGATGCTGGTCGGGCGGCTTGAGCTCCTTGCCGTTTACGCCCTGTTCACCGTTCAATTCTGGAGAAACTGATGAAAAGACCCCTCGGCGCGCAAATCTCGCATATGCTTCGGGATCGCGGTGTGGATGTGATTTTCGGCATCCCTGGCGTGCATAATCAGGAAATGTACCGGGGGATCGAAGAGGCGGGCATCACCCATGTTCTGGCTCGGCACGAACAAGGGGCCGGGTTCATGGCCGACGGCTATGCGCGGGCAACTGGCAAGCCGGGGGTGGCCTATGTGATTACCGGGCCGGGCCTGTGCAACATCATGACACCTATGGGGCAGGGATATTCGGATTCGGTGCCGATGCTGGTTCTGTCCTCATGTCTGGACGAGACCGAGGCGTCAAAGGGCCAGTTGCATCAGATGAAGGACCAGCGTGGGGCCGCCGGTACGGTTGCGGATTGGTCGGTGCAGGCAAATTCGGCCCAAGCCGCTTACGGGCTGGTGGAGCGCGCCTTTGAGGAATTCGAACTGTCGCGCCCGCGTCCCAAGCATATTCAGGTGCCGATCAAGCAGCTTGAAGCCAAAGCAGATACGGCCCCGTTTCCCAATCAGCCGGGGCTGCGCACCAAGGCCGCGCCGCCGGATGTCGCGCCCGTTCTGTCGATGCTGAACATCGCCGACAGGCCCTTGTTCATCCTGGGGGGCGGGGCGCGGTCCAACCTGTGGCGGCAGATCCTGACCCAACTGGGGGCGGCCTGTTTCACCACCTATGCGGGGCGCGGCATGGCCGGGTTGAACTATGCGTTGGATTTTGGTTCCTACCTGCCCAGGCCGGGCAGCGCGGAAGTTATCGACTCGGCCGATCTGGTTGTGGTCGTTGGATCGGAGCTGGGTGAAGTTGACCTGTGGCGCGACGATCTGGGGCATTCCGGAAATCTGGTGCGGGTCGATCTGGACCCGGCTGTACTGTCCGACCGCCACCGGGCAGCGGTCAAATTGCAGGTGGATGGAGAAAGCTTCGCCCATGCGCTTTGGGCGGCGATCGACCATGTGAAACCGGCAACTGGCTGGACCGAGGACGAAGTGGCGCAAGCCCGCGCGAAATGGCGGGTCGAGGTGGACGCCGAACGCCCCGGCATCGTCCCCGTGCTGGACGCGCTGCGCGAAGCGATGCCGGCCGAGACCATGATCTATTCGGACATGACCCAGCTAGCCTATGTCGGCAAAGAGGTCTGGGACATGACCTTCCCCTACCACTGGCATCACCCGACCGGGTTCGGCACGCTGGGTTACGCTCTACCCGCGGGGATCGGCGGTGCGGTTGCACGGCGCGGAAAACCGACGGCGGTGATGGCCGGGGATTACGGGTTTCACTACACAATGGCCGAGCTTGGCGTCGCGGTCGAACTGGGCTTGCCTCTGCCCATCATTCTCTGGGACAACGCCAAGCTGAAAGAGATCGAGGACAGCATGGTCCGGGGTCAGATCGCACCCAACGCCGTGGTCGCGCGCAACCCCGATTTCTGCAAACTCGCCGAAGCGTTTGGCGCTCTGTCCGCAAACCCCTCTAGTCTGGAGGAGATGCAGCAGACGGTTCGTGGGGCATTCTCGGCGCCGGGTCCGACGCTGATACGGGTGACGCCCGACATCCTGACATAAGAAAAGCTCTGCATGGGTTTTGCGGTGCTTTTTTGTTTTGAATTAAGTGCTTAGTCCCAGCAGTGAACCAGAACAGTCATACCTTTAGCGCGACGGTTCAGTTCGTTGGGCGACACCTGACCGGTGGATTGACCGGCCTGACCGGCAACGCCCGCCTTATCAAGGATTTCACCCAGACGCGCCGCGGTTGCGGCCAAACTGACCGAGGCGGGCAGGGTTCGGCCGTCCGCGGGCGTCGGCAATAGCATCCCCACAACCTGACCGCTGGTGTCAAAAATCGGGCCACCTGCGTCGCCGGGTTGTGCGGCCAGCGCCAGACGTTTCACGCCCTCTTCACCGTTCAGCCCGCGCACATCGGCGATCTGGCCATAGGTCAGCGTCGGTGCGCCCAACGCGCCTTCATAGGAGAACCCGGACACGGCGACCTCGGTCTGAATACGCGGAGTAGCGGCGTTGAACTCGGCAACATTCAGCGGGGCGAGGGTGGTTTTGGGACGCAGGACGGCGACTCCAAGATCCACATCGGTCCAGGCGACCTGAAGTTCCTGATCACCGTCCAGCGTCAGGCGGGTGCACATGTCGGTGGCCTCGGTCACGGTCAGAATCGTACCGTTGGCGTCCGCGAAAAAGCCCGAACGCGACAGACGGGGTTTGCGCAGCTGCAGGCCCGAGATCAGGTCAATGCGCTGCTCTGCCTCGGCGCTGGCGCTGGCATCCAGAACGGCGTCATTGGTGGAAAAACTGGTCTTCATCGCCGCCAGAACACGGGCGCGGCGGGCCTCATCCCCGTCGGGCCACACAAGGGTGAAGCCCTTGATCTGGCCGTCTTGCAACTTGGCTTCGGTATAAGACACGATACCGTTGCCGCGCCCTTCGAGCGTAAAACGGTCACCGCGCAACTGACGAGGGCCGTCCAGCGGCACTATCTCGAGCGATTGCATGACCTCGTAAAGCGCGCGCAGGGTGTTCTTGTCGCCTTCCTGACTGATCAGCAGTGCCTTGGCATTCAAGTCAGAGGCGCTGTTGAAATGGGCAAACGGGGCCTCATACCGGTCAAAGGCAACAGCGCTAAGCGGCAGGTCCAGATCAATCCCCGCCTGCGGGTCGGAATGGCGGGCCATCCCGACGCTGATCAGAGGGGCGTTGTAGTCGTCCATCAAGGTGGTGCGTTGCGCGGTGGTTAGAACTCCGGTGGCCTCGAACCCGCTGAAGCGCTGCCAATCCGCCATCGAACGACGGGTGCCTTGCCCGAAAGCTCCATCAATGGTCGAATTGTAGAACCCGGCGGCCTGAAGGGCGGTTTGCAACGCGCGTCGATCCTGCGCGCTGAGCAGCCGTTCGGATTGTAGCGCCTGCGCGCGGGTTTCATCTGATGTCTGCGGCGTCAGCCCGGTTGCAGGTTGTTCCGGCGCAGCGGTTGTCGGAGGTTCCACTGCGGCGCGGTCTTGGCTGGTGCTCGAAACAGGCCAGAACTGCGGCCCAAAACTGTTGGAAAACGCGATGTAACTGTCGGAGGGGATTTGGCCTTCAGCGCGATAAACCCTCAGAACTTGCTCGGCATCAGCGCGTAAATACGGTCCTATAACAATGGCGTACCAGCCAGAGTTCAAGCGAAACCCATTCACGTCTGGTAGAAGGGACGCATAGGCCTGCGCGCGCTCTTGGGCTTGGCTCAGGGATGGCCGTGCCTCGACCTGAACCCAGACGCCTGCCTCTTGCTGGGCGAAAACGGCGCGGGTGCCGAAGAGGAAAAGAAATAGAATTGCTGTAAATATGCGTGTCATTGTCTGCCCGTGTCCGCAATTTTTGTCTGGGTGGCAGAGTACGCCAAGTGCAGGGTTGAACACCATGCCCAGATTGCGGGGAATTTGCAGTGTGGCGACGCAGTGACAGGCCGGACGCACTGGCCCGTTGACGCCCCTTGGCCCCTTGCATAGGAAGGGCAAAACCCATCGTTACCGGCGCAGCGGCGCCCAAAGGGAATGTCATGACCGAACAGTCCAGCGCACCTCGTTCTTTTCAGGAGATTATCCTGCGGCTTCAGTCCTATTGGGCCTCGAAAGGCTGCGCGATCCTGCAGCCCTATGACATGGAGGTCGGTGCAGGCACATTCCACCCGGCGACGACTTTGCGCGCCCTGGGGTCCAAGGCATGGGCTGCTGCCTATGTGCAACCCTCGCGCCGCCCGACCGACGGGCGATATGGTGAGAACCCCAACCGATTGCAGCACTACTACCAATATCAGGTGTTGATCAAACCCAGCCCACCGGACCTGCAAGAGCTGTATCTGGGTTCGCTTGAAGCGATCGGTATCGACATGGAGCTGCACGATATCAGGTTCGTCGAGGATGACTGGGAAAGTCCCACTCTGGGCGCATGGGGTCTGGGCTGGGAGGTTTGGTGCGACGGTATGGAAGTCAGCCAGTTCACCTATTTCCAGCAGGTCGGCGGCCACGACTGTACACCCGTTTCGGGCGAACTGACCTATGGGCTGGAGCGTCTGGCCATGTATGTGCTTGGTATCGACCATGTGATGGACATGCCCTTCAATGACCCTCAATCGCCCAGCCCGTTGAAATATGGCGATATCTTCAAACAGACCGAGGAAGAATACGCCCGCTGGAATTTTGACGTGGCCAATACCGAGGTCCTGCTGCGCCACTTTGAAGAGGCTGAGGCGGAATGCGCCACTATTCTGGCGCAAGAGCATGATGATCCAAAGACGGGCAAGCGCATCGTGATGGCGCATCCGGCTTATGATCAGTGCATCAAGGCCAGCCATATCTTCAACCTGCTGGATGCGCGTGGGGTGATTTCAGTCACCGAACGGCAGGCCTATATCGGGCGGGTGCGTGCCCTGGCCAAACAATGCGCAGATGCGTTTGTCATGACCGAGGCTGCCGGGTACGAGGCTTGATGGCCAGATCACGCCAATCCGGGCAGCAACACCTTCAGGCCGTCGGCGATCATGCTTATTGCGATGGCCGAAAGGATCATGCCCATGAAGCGGCTCATAATAACGCGCGCGTTTGCGGACAAGCGTTTGGCCAGCGCCGATGCGTTCCAGAAGGTGACGAACAGCAACAGCAGGACGACCAGAAATACGCCTGCATAAAGCATCGCATCCACTGGTTTGGTGATGTGATGAGCATAGAGGATCAAAGTCGTGATCGTGCCCGGACCGACCAGAATGGGAAAGGCCAGCGGATAGAATGCAACGGTGTCGGGTTCGGGATAGGATTGCTTTTCATCCTCGGTACCGTGATGGGTGGTGCTTTGATTGCCGCTCAGCATGTTGAGGCCGATCATCAGGACGACCAGTCCTCCCGCAACGCGCAGGTCATCGACCGAAATGCCAAACAACCCCAACGCCTGATTGCCGATGGCCGCAAAAGCCCCCCCCAGGATCAGGCAATAGATCGTCACTTTCGCCGCCACCTTACGCTGATCGGCCGAGGACAACCCTTCGGTCACGCTGAGGAAAACGGGCAGGTTGGTGATCGGGTTCATGATCGCAAACAAAGCGCCGAAGAATCCGACGGTAAGGGTGGAGTCCATTCGATAAGCCTCGTATCAACCTGTTACGTGCCGGACCCTGTCCGATTTCATGCGCATTTGAAAGAGGCTGCGTGACCAATGACCGGAAAACTGCTTGCTCTTCTGTTGCTTGGCTCGGCCGTTTTGGCCGGGGCAGGGATGTACTACCTTCAGGTTTACGGGTTTTACTATTCGGTCGATCCGCAGCCGGGACGCGATGTCCAGCTGGTGGCTGTGACTTCTGAAAAAGCGGAGCCAATTGCTTACTCGGGGTTTCAGGCGATTGATGCCGACAGCTCTCCGATCCGGTATCGGGCCTGCTTTGAAACCGAGCTGACCCAGGAAGATCTGGCCGCTTTCAAGCTGGTGGACAATGCTGAGCCACTGACCGCGCCCGGGTGGTTTGACTGTTATGATGCCGTGACGATTGCGGATGCACTGAAATCGGGACAGGCGCAGGCTTTCATGGGGCAAAAGAACATCCACTATGGCGTGGACCGGATCGTTGCCGTGACGCAGGACGGCAAAGGCTATGTCTGGCATGCGCTGAACAATTGCGGCGAAAAAGCTTATGACGGAACCGTGGTGGGCGAAGAGTGCCCGCCGCGCCCGCAGGAGTAGCGAAATGATCGAAGAGATGCTGCAAATCCCGGATTTCCTGACGGCCACAATGGGGTTTGCTGTCTATCTGATCGGGGCCGAGATCAACGCCCGTGTAGCAGCGCTACGGCAATTCAACATCCCTGAACCCGTAACCGGAGGGTTGCTGGCCTCGGTCTTTCTGCTGGGGCTTTATCTGCTTTTCGGAATTGAGATGACTTTTGGTCTGGCCGCGCGGGATTTCCTGCTGGTGGTGTTCTTTGCAGGGATCGGTTTGAATGCCCGGCTGTCGGATTTGATCGCGGGCGGGAAGCCGTTGCTTTTGCTTCTGATTCTGACACTTGTGACGATTGTTTTGCAAAATGGCGTGGGCGCTGTTGGGGCAGTGCTTTTTGGCTATCCGGCGCAGGCCGGGGTGCTGTTCGGCTCGGCCGCGCTGATCGGCGGGCACGGCACAGCAATCGCCTGGGCCCCCGAAGTGGGTGCGGTAACTGGATTAGAGGGCGCGACCGAACTGGGCGTGGCCGTTGCAACCTTGGGCCTTGTATTGGCGGCTCTAGTCGGCGGCCCCATCGCGCGTTATCTGATCGAGGGCCGGAACCTGACACCTGAACGACCGGACGAAGAGCACACCGTCGGCCTACCCGAAAACCCCTCCGAGGCTGCCTCAAAGGTGGATCACCTGACCATCATGCGGGTGATGCTGTATCTGAACATCGCAATTGTTGCCGGGTATTTGCTTCATCAGGCCATCAGCGCGGCGGGGTTGAAGCTGCCGCTTTTCGTGCCTTGCCTAATCATGGGGATCGTAATTGCCAATCTGCGTTCTGCGCTTTTCCCCAAGGCTCCGCCCGTTGCCCGAACGCCCTCGCTGGCGCTTATTTCCGAGTTCTCGCTGGGCGCGTTTCTGGCCATGTCACTCATGAGTTTGCAGCTGTGGACCATTGCCGAGTTGGGGCTGGCTATCATTGTGATTTTGGCAGCGCAGACACTTATGGCCGTGGCTTTTGTTATCTGGGTATTGTTCCCGGTGATGGGCGGCAGCTACCGCGCTGCTGTCTTGTCAGCGGGGTTCGGCGGGTTCGCCCTTGGGGCCACTCCGACCGCTATCGCGAATATGACCGCTGTTACCAAGCGATATGGCCCGTCGCCTATTGCCTTTATCGTGCTGCCCCTTGTATCCGCGTTCTTTGTGGATATTGCCAATGCCATCGTCATCCAGACGATCGTGAACTTCTAAGGACCGACCATGCCCGACCTGCTGATCGAACTGTTTTCCGAGGAAATCCCCGCACGGATGCAAGCCCGTGCCGGTGAGGATCTGAAAAAGCGGATTACCGATGGTCTGGTCGAGGCCGGTCTGACCTATGCCGGGGCCGCAGCGCTGACCACGCCGCGCCGCCTGACTCTGGCGGTTGAGGGGCTGCTGGCGGAAAGCCCAACCATCCGCGAAGAACGCAAGGGCCCAAAGGTCGCCGCCCCGGACAAAGCCATCGAAGGCTTCCTGCGCGGTGCGGGTCTGACCCGTGATCAGCTGGAAGAACGCGACACCCCCAAGGGCGCGGTTTATTTCGCCACCATCGAAAAAGCCGGTCGCCCGGCAGCCGAGATCGTGGCCGAAGTGCTTGAGGCCACCATCCGCAATTTCCCATGGCCCAAGTCGATGCGCTGGGGCAGCGGCCCGCTGCGCTGGGTGCGCCCTTTGCATTCGATCCTGTGCATTCTGTCGGATGAGGCGGGCGCGCAGGTCGTGCCGCTTGAGGTTGATGGGATCAAATCCGGGGATACCACGGGGGGGCACCGTTTCATGGCTCCGGATCGGTTCTCGGTCACGTCTTTCGAAGACTATGCCGCCAAACTTAAACGCGCCTTTGTGGACCTGAACCCTGCGGACCGGGCCGAGCATATCTGGAACGACGCGCAAAACATTGCCTTTGCCGCCGGTTTGGAAGTGGTCGATGACAAGGGCCTGCTGGCTGAGGTTGCCGGTCTGGTCGAATGGCCGGTGGTTCTGATGGGTAAGATCGATGACGAATTTCTGGACCTGCCCCCTGAGGTTCTGCAGACCTCGATGAAAGAACATCAGAAGTTCTTTTCGGTGAAGAACCCCAAGACCGGTCGGATTGAAAAGTTCATAACCGTCGCCAACCGCGAGACTGCCGACAATGGCGCGACTATTCTGGCAGGGAACCAAAAGGTGCTGTCGGCCCGACTGGCGGATGCAAAATTCTTCTGGGAAAATGACCTGCGCATCGTCAAGTCCGACGGGTTCGAACCTTGGGTCGAGAAACTGAATGCGGTGACGTTCCATGCCGAACTGGGCTCGCAGGGCGAGCGGGTTCTGCGCATCGCCGCGCTGGCGCATGAACTGGCCGGGGCAACGGGTGCGACGCCCGCACTGGCGATGATGGCCGCACAGGCGTGTAAGGCCGATCTGTCATCCGAGATGGTGTTCGAATTTCCCGAATTGCAGGGCTTGATGGGCCGCTACTACGCTCTGGCTGCCGGATTGCCAGCCGAGGTGGGGCAGGCCAGTCAGGAGCATTACTCGCCGCTTGGCCCGTCGGATGATGTGCCGACCGCGCCGGTTTCCGTGGCGGTGGCGCTGGCCGACAAGCTGGACACGCTGACGGGGTTCTGGGCGATTGACGAAAAGCCGACGGGCTCGAAAGACCCGTTTGCGCTGCGCCGTGCGGCGCTTGGGGTGATCCGGTTGATCCTGACCAACGATCTGCGCCTGTCATTGAATGATACCTTCACGTCGGCATTGGGAAGCCTGCTGAAACTGCCCGAATGGCAGGCAGCCCTGCTGGGGGCCAAGGCGAAACAAGCCAAGGCCGAGGATGCTGAGGCTGCCGCGCAGGAGGTTCATGGGCTGGCTCATCAGGTCGAAGCCGCGACAGCGATCGTCAGCAATGCTCCGGCGGACCTGCTGTCCTTCTTCCACGACCGCCTCAAGGTGTTCCTGCGAGACGAGGGCATCCGCCACGACATCATCGACGCCTGTATCGCGATGGACGGCAATGATGACCTCAACCTGTTGGTCAAACGCGCTCGTGCTCTGAACGCGGTGATCGCGACCGAGGATGGCGAGAACCTTGTTCAGGGCTTCAAACGCGCCAACAACATCCTCACACAGGCCGAGGAAAAGGACGGGGTCGAGTATTCCTACGGTGCGGATGTGAAATTCGCCGAGACCGACAGCGAAAAGGCGCTGTTTGCGGCGCTGGATAACGCGCAAGGTAAGATCGAAGCCGCGCAGAAGGCCGAGGATTTCCCCGCAGCCATGACCGCTATGGCCGCACTGCGCGGTCCGGTGGATGCCTTCTTCGAGGATGTTCAGGTCAATACCGACAATGACATCCTGCGGCGCAACCGCCTGAACCTGCTCAGCCAGATCCGGCAGGTCTGCGCGCGCGTCGCGGACCTCAGCAAGATCGAGGGCTGATCCAGATCGCCCTTGCGCCATTGGTGCAGGGGCTTATGCTGCGGGCAAACAAAAGGTGCCGCAGTGCAGAATAACCCGCATACTACATTAATTACGCCCACAGCACCCGTGACCGCTTCGTCGCACGGGGGGCGTGCGAAGTGCCTGCAACGGCTTGTGCGTCTGGATATGCCGGTTCCGCGCACCGTGGCTCTGTCTTTTGATGCGGTGCAGAACATTGCGCAGGGCCAAGTTCCTGATATCGACGCTATTCTGGAGCAGTTCGCGCGGACGGATCTGTTGTGTGTCCGTCCCAGCTCTGAAGACCCCGATTGGGGTGGTCCCGGCGCAATTCTGAATATCGGGATGAACGACGCGCGCTATGTGGACCTGTCGGATTCGATGGGCGTCGAGGCTGCGGCAGCTTTGTACCTGCGTTTTGTCCAAAGCTACGCGATCCACGTGGCACGTCTGGACGCGGATGTGTTTGACGAGATCGACGCGGACGGGCGCGAAGGTCTGCAACAATCCCTGCGCGCCTACGAAGACGAGACGGATGAAAGCTTTCCGCAGGACCGGGGCGAGCAATTGGTTGCGGTTTTGCGCTCGATGGCGCGGGCGTGGGATGGAACTTCGGCGCGGTTGCTGCGGCAGGCCAAAGGTGCGCCCGCGGATGCCGGGCTGGGCCTTGTGATTCAAGAGATGATACCCGGCGTCGGTCAGGGAGAATGCGGGTCGGGCGTGTTGCAACTTATTGATCCGACAACAGGAATGCCGCAGATCACCGGTCGCTATCTGAGCCAGAGCCAGGGCCGCGATGCGCTGGGGGAAGGGGTGGCCGCGCTCTATCTTGAAAAGGACCCGCGCGGGAAATCTCTCGAAGAGGTTGCGCCTGACGCGTTTGCTGACCTGAAGGCACATGCCGCGCAGATGCGAGCCAAGCTACGCGAGGAGATGCAGGTCGAGTTCGTGATCGAAAACGGTCATGTCCATATTCTGGACGGTGTGCGGGTGCAACGCAGCGCTCGGGCGGCGGTCCGGATTGCCGTGCGTCTGGCCGAAGACGACATCATACCGCCGCAAGAGGCCGTGATGCGAGTCGATCCGCATTCGCTGAACGAGTTGTTGCACCGTCAGGTTCACCCAGACGCGCAGCGCGACGTCCTGACCACCGGGATTGCCGCCAGTCCGGGTGCTGCTACTGGCAAGATCGTGTTCACAGCCGCCGAGGCACAGGCCAGCGCCGCACGGGGTGAACCCTGTATTCTGGTCCGCCGCGAAACCGCGCCGGAGGATGTGCGCGGGATGCACGCAGCTGTTGCCGTGTTAACCGAGAAGGGCGGGATGACCAGCCACGCGGCGGTGATTGGCCGTGGTCTGGGTCTGCCCTGCATAGTCGGCGCGTCCGAGATGCGATTCCAGACCAAGAAGAAGCTGCTGACCGCACCGGATGGTCGGATGTTCAAAACCGGGGATGTTCTGACAATCGACGGTAGTTCGGGCCAGGTTCTGGCAGGGCAGCCCGCAATGCTTGAAGCTGCTCTGGACGATTGTTTTCAAACGCTTATGGGCTGGGCTGACGCGGAGCGTGACATTGCCATCCGCGCCAATGCCGACACACCTGCCGATGCACAGACTGCACGCAACTTTATGGCGCAGGGTATAGGACTGTGCCGGACCGAACACATGTTCTTTGATCCCGGTCGTCTGATCGTGATGCGCGAGATGATCTTCGCGCAAACCTCTTCGGGTCGCGCGGCGGTGCTGGAACGCCTTTTGCCGATGCAGCGCGAAGACTTTGTCGAACTGTTCCGCATTATGGAAGGCCAACCCGTCTGTATCCGCCTGTTCGACCCACCATTGCATGAGTTCCTGCCCACCACTCGCGGCGGTCAGCGTGAGCTGGCCGAAGCGCTGGATCTGCCGGTCTCGGACGTTGAGCGCCGGGTGGACGCAATGACCGAATATAACCCCATGTTGGGTTTGCGCGGCGTCCGTCTGGGCGTGACCGTGCCTGAGATTTACGACATGCAGGCCCGCGCCATCTTTGAGGCGACGCTTGAGGCCAGCAAGAACGGCGCACCAGTTGTGCCCGAGGTGATGATCCCTCTGGTTTCGGCCAAGCGCGAGGTCGAGCTCGTCAAATCGCGCATCGACACGGTTGCCGCCTCGGTCGCGGCTGAGCGCGGGCAAGAGTTTGAATATCGGCTGGGTGTCATGGTCGAAACCCCGCGTGCCTGTCTGCGCGCCGATGAGATTGCGCCGCAGACTGCGTTTCTGAGCTTCGGTACCAACGACCTGACCCAGATGACTTACGGCCTGTCGCGCGACGATGCCGGACGCTTTATGTCGGCCTATGTCCAGCAGGGTGTATTCGCCGAAGACCCATTCCACGTGTTGGATTCGGATGGCGTGGGAGAACTGCTGAAACTGGGCGCTGAGAGGGGGCGGCAAGTTAAACCGGACGTGACCCTATCGGTCTGTGGTGAACATGGCGGAAACCCCGAATCAATCGCCATCTGCCGTGCGCTTGGATTCGACTATGTCTCCTGTTCACCCTTCCGGGTCCCGGTCGCTCGGCTGGCTGCCGCTCAACTGGCGATTTCGTCCAGACTTGGGGGTTGACAGCGGCGCAGTCCGCTAGGATTAGTAGGAAACAAATCACACCGTCGTCATATATTTTTGACGTTACGGCGATTTTCCACTTGCTTTTTTTAGAAAACTGGACGTTTCCGATTCAATTCGGTATGAGCCTCGTCGCGCCCGCCGGGGGAGGGTATGGCGCCGAATGTGCCTGTGCGAGGTTATCTGAATGCTACGATACATACTGGCTGCTGCCACATTGGCGGCAACCGTGCTGCCAAGTGTTTCCGTCGCTGAGAGGGAAACCACTGATACTGCCAAGCGTGAACTTGTGACTCGGACTGAACTGCCCGGTCAAAACTTCCGCGAATACTTGAATTTGTTCAAGCCCCGAAAGGTACTTGAACAGCAGAAAATATCCTACTCCAAGGACTGGCTGGATGACCAGCCCGCCGCAACCGGGGATGAGCACTTCAAATGCCTGGCCGAGGCGCTTTACTTCGAAGCGCGTGGGGAAAGCGTGCGCGGTCAATTTGCCGTGGCTGAGGTCATCATGAACCGTGTAGACAGCAGCCGCTTTCCGGACACGCTGTGTGGGGTGATCAAGCAAGGGACCGGCAAGAAATACCAGTGCCAGTTCACTTATACTTGTGATGGCCGCAAGGAAGTGATCCGAGAGAAAAAAGCCTATGAGCGGGTGTCCAAAGTAGCCCGTGCCGCGATTGACGGCCTCAGCGATGCGCTGACCGAAGGGGCGACCCATTATCATACCAAGGCGGTGAAACCGTCCTGGGCGCGGGTCTACAAGGAAACAGCCCGGATCGGTGTGCATATTTTTTATCGCCACAACTATCGGACGGCCAGCAACTAACTGACGCACCCGCGCTGGAACCCTTATGGCGCGGGACGTCGGTTGTTCTATGTTATGGGCCAGGAGGCCCATAATGCTGTTTAACCGTCGTCAATTCCTTTGCGCGTCTGTCGCGCTTTCTGTCTTTCCCAAAGTGGGCTTGGCCGCGTTTCCAGAGCTGGTGGCGCGCGAAGCAGCGCATCAGATTGCGCCGGTGGAATTTCCGAAAACACCGGTTTGGGGCTTTGGCGGAACCGTACCGGGTACAGAAATCCGCGTACCGCAAGGCGGGCGCGTGCAGCGCAGGGTGTCGAATGCTCTGCCTCAGGCCACGTCGGTGCATTGGCACGGCATTCGAATTGACAATGCGATGGACGGTGTGCCGGGTCTGACGCAGGATGTCATCGAGTCCGGGGGCGCGTTCGACTATGACTTTGCTGTCCCTGATGCCGGAACCTATTGGTATCACTCACACAATCGCACGGTTGAACAGGTGGCCCGTGGCCTGTATGGCCCGCTGATCGTCGAAGAGCCTGACGCGCCAGAAGTCGATCGGGATCTGACGTTGATGCTGGATGACTGGCGGCTGGACCCGGAAACCGGGCAGATAACGGATGATTTCGACAATGGACATGACCTCAGCCATGCCGGGCGGCTGGGTAATATCATTACCGTAAATGGTCAGTTGGATCCCTCGTATCAGGTGGGTGCGGCCGAGCGGCTGCGCCTGCGTCTGATCAACGCCTCGAATGCTCGGATATTCGATCTGGGTATAGATGGGCTGACCGGCTGGATCGTGGCGCTGGACGGGATGCCGTTGGAGACCCCGCTGGAGATTACCGACACCTTCCCGCTGGGGCCGGCGCAACGGGCAGACATGATCGTTGACGTGCGCGCCTTGGCCTCAGAAACCGCCAGCCTTGTCAGCTTTGAGCGTGACGGTGGTTTCGGCCTGGTCCGCTTTGACGTGTCGGGTGCGGGCAGAGCGGTGCGATCCGGCATCGCGGCGCTGCCGCCCAATCCTCTGCCGGTGATATCCACGGATAGTGCACCACTGCATCGGATGGAGATGCAGGGCGGCGCGATGCGTTGGCTCAGCTCGGCCAAGCTGGGCGAAACCGAGCTGACGGGGCAGGAACTGGCCCAACTTGGGCGGTTTTGGGCGTTGAACGGATATGCTGAACGCCCCAAGGACCCGTTTCTGGACACCCGACTGGGGGAAACCCACCAGATCGAGTTTGCCAATCAGACGGCGTTTCCCCATGCGATGCACATGCATGGCCATCATTTCCGTATCATCTTGTCGGATGGCAGCCTTGGTCCGTGGCGCGACACGGTCCTGCTGGGGCGGGGGCAAACCCGACAGGTCGCTCTGGTTGCGGATAATCCGGGCAGTTGGCTGTTGCATTGTCACATGTTGGGCCATGCCGCATCGGGGATGATGAGCTGGTTTCGCGTCACCTGACGACGCATTCGACGACTGGAAAGGCGTTTGTTGCGGTGCTATACGCGCCCGCAATGTCTAATTTGGGCAGATCAGTCCCAATGCCCGAGAAGGTCCGTCTTATGAGTTCTGAAATCCGCCTCGCCTTTGCGCACCCTTCGGAACGGTCCGAAGCGATGGCCGCCGGAGAGCCTTTGGATCGAATCTCGCTGAGGGATCACATTGTTGAGGTCGAGATCGGTGCCTTTCAGGCCGAACGTGGGACCACACAGCGCATCTGCTTCAACATTGTGGTCGAGGTGCGGCCTTTGACCGATGCGATTGATGACGATGTTGACCGCATCCTGTCCTATGACCGCGTGACCGAGGCGATTGCCTTTGAACTGGCTGCCGAGCGGTTGAACCTGCTGGAAACATTGGCAGAGCGTGTTGCCGAGCGTATTTTGCTTGAACCGCAGGCTGTAAAAGCTTTTGTTCGAATTGAAAAGCTGGATCGCGGGCCTGGCGCACTGGGGGTCGAGATTGTGCGTGGCAAGGATGCTGTGCACCACGACGTGGTCGAGGAAGAACGTCCCCATCCACGTCTTGTCTTCCTGTCGAACGAGGCGATTGCCTCGGGCAATCTAACCGGTTGGATCGACCAGCTTGAGAACCGGCAACGCCCGCTTATCCTGTGCGTTGGAAGTGCAGACTTGGCTGTTCCCCAAACGGGTCATGCGATGACCCAGCGTCGGATCGATCTTTTGGCGATCGAACAAAATGCCTGGGTTCTGGCCGCGCGGGATCACCGCTGCGTTGTTGTCTCGACCCGGACCGAGCTGGATTGGGCGATGAAGAACGGGCAGATTTGCGTTTGGGCCCCGTCCAAGATCGTGCTGGATGCGGTTGATGGTCCCTCGGCCGCGCCGTCGGACGCGGTGGCGCTGGCGGCCTGGTTTGCGGCCACATTTGAAGCCAGCGAGATGATGGTCATTGGAGGCGCACTGCCAGACGACCCTAAAACACCATTGCGCGCTGTCTCTGTGGATCAGGCGCAACTGTGACCACCTACTACAGACCTTTGGTTCAGAACGGCGCTCGGCGTCCTGAAGGGGCCGTGACTTTGGCCGGACAGGCGCTGTGGTTTACCCATGTGGAACGCTTGAGACGGACGGAAAACGCCTCTGTGGTCGCAGTGCAGGACGTGCCTGATGAGATTCTGGCCATCCTTTCGCGTCCCCGCGCGCCCATTGCAGGGCTGGATATGAACTGCCCGCACATCATGGGCATCTTGAATGCAACGCCGGACAGTTTCTCGGACGGCGGGGTGCACAATTCGGTGCAAACTGCCCGGGACGCGGCGGAGCAAATGGTTGGGCAAGATGCGACGATCCTGGATATCGGCGGCGAATCCACCCGACCCGGAGCCGCGTTTGTCCCAGAGGACGAAGAGATCGCCCGGACCAAGCCTCTGATCCAAGCGATCTGCGAGCGGACCAAAGCGCTGATTTCGATCGACACGCGCAAAGCCAGCGTCGCAAAGGCGGCGTGGCAGGCGGGGGCTGGCCTGATCAACGATGTCTCGGGCTTTACTTTCGATCCAGACTTGGCCCCGTTCTGCGCAGAAGTTGGGGCACCGGTCTGTGTCATGCATATGCAGGGCGACCCGACCAACATGCAGGACGATCCCAGATATAATGACGTGCTGCTGGACGTGTATGACTTCTTGAACGATCAGGTGCAGTATCTGGAGGCCCTTGGTCTGAACCGCAACCAGATCATTGTCGATCCGGGTATCGGTTTTGGCAAGTCCGTGGACCACAACGCAACTCTGTTGCGCAATCTCAGCCTGTTTCACGGGTTGGGATGCCCAATCCTATTGGGTGTGTCGCGCAAGGGGTTCATCGGGCAGATCGGCAAAGAGACGCGCAAGGACGCCCGCGCGCCCGGTTCGATTGCGGTTGGGCTGGCTGGTCTGGCACAAGGGGTGCAGATCCTGCGGGTTCACGACGTGGCCGAGACTGCTCAGGCCTTGCGTCTGTGGGCCGCCGTCCGGTAATCCGGACGCAGGCAAGAAACGACGGAGAGAGATCAATGCGCAAGCTGTTCGGAACTGACGGGGTGCGGGGCACTGCCAATACCCATCCGATCACGGCCGAGATGGCCCTGCGCATGGGAGCGGCCGTAGGCCGGTATTTCCGCCGCGATCAATCCGGTGCGCACCGCGTGGTTATTGGCAAGGACACGCGCCTGTCCGGGTACATGCTGGAAAATGCGCTGACAGCGGGGCTGACCTCGACCGGGATGAACGTGTTGTTGCTGGGGCCGGTGCCGACGCCTGCGGTTGGATTGATGACGCGATCGATGCGGGCGGATCTGGGTGTGATGATCTCGGCCAGCCACAACCCGGCCGAGGATAACGGCATCAAGTTCTTTGGCCCGGACGGGTTCAAACTGTCGGATCAGGCTGAGATTGAGATCGAGCGTCTGATCGAAGAGGGTGTCAAACCCGCGCAAGCGCAAAATATTGGCCGCGCGCGCCGGGTGGACGATGCGCGGTTCCGTTATGGTGAGCGAGTCAAATCCTCGCTGTCCCGCGATCTTCGGCTGGATGGATTGAAGGTGGTGGTTGATTGTGCCAACGGGGCCGCCCACCGCACCGCGCCCGAGGTTCTTTGGGAGTTGGGGGCCGAGGTCATCCCGGTTGGCGTCACGCCAAACGGTAAAAACATCAACTTGAATTGCGGCTCGACCAAACCTCAACTCGCGGCTGAGACGGTTGTGGCCCATGGTGCCGATGTAGGCATCTGTCTGGATGGCGATGCGGACCGGGTCGTTATGGTCGATGAACACGGGCAGGTTGCGGATGGCGACCAGTTGATGGCTCTGCTGGCCGGGAGCTGGGCCGAAGCTGACCGCCTTAAAGGCGGTGCTTTGGTGGCGACAGTTATGTCCAATCTGGGGTTGGAACGGCATTTGAACGCGCTTGGGTTGCGGTTGGAACGGACGGCGGTTGGAGACCGCTATGTCGTCGAACGGATGCGCGAAGGCGGGTTCAATCTGGGCGGCGAACAATCTGGCCATATCGTCATGAGTGACTATGCCACCACTGGTGACGGGTTGATGGCGGGGCTGCATTTTCTGGCCGAGATGGTGCATTCGGGCCGCAAAGCCTCGGAACTTGCGGTGCAATTCGAAACGGTCCCGCAATTACTTAAGAATGTGCGCTACGGCGAAGGGCAAACGCCGCTCGATACTGCGAACGTCAAAGCGGCCATCGCTGATGCCGAGGCGCGTCTGAACGGGCAGGGGCGCTTGCTGATCCGCAAATCGGGGACCGAGCCACTGATCCGCGTCATGGTCGAATGCGAGGACGATGCGCTGCTGACCCAAGTCGTTGATGGCATCGTCGCCGAGGTCGAGGCTGTCGCCGGTTAACGCCCAATCAGCATTCGGCGTAGGCTGAACCATTGGCTGATCGCCAGCCCGGTCAGGATCATGGCCAGCGCGATGAAGAATCTCAGCGGCAACGCCTCAGACAGAATCCATGCGCCAAAGACCATCGACCAGATGGGCACCTGATAGTTAACCAGCGTCAGGAATACCGACCCCGCGCTGCGGATAATGGACACGCGCAATAGGGTGGCGAAGGCAGTGGGTAGAAGGCCAAGCGCAATGATTGCCAGACCGGGGCGCGTGCCCTGCCACTGCGGGATGCCCTCGGTCAGCAGCATGACAGGCAGCAACAGAACCGCCCCCACCATCAGCGACAATGCCGCCAACGCGACCGGATCAATCGGTGGGCAACGTCGGGTGAAGATCGATGCGCAGGAATAACAGAGCGCCGCTCCGATACAGGCCAGTTGCGCCAGCGGTTCCGTGCCTTGTCCGATCTGCGTTAGACCTGGGCCGATCAGCACCAATGCCCCGGAAAAACCCAGCGATACGCCCAGAAATCTGCGTAGATTCAACGGCTCGTCCGAGAAGAAATGTGCCAGCGGTAGTACCATAAGTGGAATCGCTGCCATCGACAGCCCCGCAAAGGCCGAAGGCACATATTGCTGCCCCCAGCTCAGCAACAGAAAGGGCAACGCGGTCGATAGCAGGCCGATGATGGCAATGAAGGACCACAGCTTGGCATCGCCCGCAGGCAATTTGCGACCAGTCACAGCCATCATTGCCAACAAAGTGACTGCCCCCAAAGTGGTCCGCGCGGTTGCAACCGTGACGGGGCCGTACCCTTCCAACGCCATAGCCACGACCATGAAGGTGCCGCCCCATATCAGGCCAAGTGCGATGACGCCGCTCCAGTCGCGGGATGTGGGTTGATCGACCATGCGCGGCCTCCGATTGGGACAAAAAAGGCGACCCGAAGGCCGCCCTTTCGCGTGATCCCGTGGGGATCAGTTCTTTTCTTTGTCGACCATTTTACCGGCCGAGATCCAGGGCATCATGGCGCGCAGTTTTGCACCGGTTTCCTCGATCATATGTTCGTCATTGGCGCGGCGCGACGCTTTGATGGTCGGCTGGCCAACGGCGTTCTCCAGCATGAAGTCGCGGACGAACTTGCCCTGCTGAATGTCGCTGAGAACCTCTTTCATACGCGCTTTGGTCTCGTCGTATTTCAGAATACGCGGGCCGGTGACGTACTGGCCGTACTCAGCCGTGTTCGAGATCGAGTAGTCCATGTTCGCGATGCCGCCTTCATAGATCAGGTCCACGATCAGCTTCACTTCGTGCAGACACTCGAAATAGGCCATTTCGGGCGCATAACCGGCTTCGACCAGTGTTTCAAAGCCGCAGCGGATCAGCTCAACCAGACCGCCGCACAGAACGGCCTGCTCGCCGAACAGGTCGGTTTCGCATTCTTCGCGGAAGTTGGTCTCGATGATGCCCGAGCGACCGCCACCGATGGCCGAGCAATAGGACAGGCCGATTTCCAGCGCCTTGCCGGTTTCGTCCTTGTCGACGGCCACCAGACAGGGCACGCCACCGCCTTTGACGTATTCGCCGCGCACGGTGTGGCCGGGGCCTTTGGGGGCCATCATAATGACGTCGACGCCTTCTTTCGGCTCAATCAGGCCAAAGTGGACGTTCAGGCCATGGGCGAACGCGATGGCCGCGCCGGGCTTGATGTTGTCATGCACGTATTTCTTGTAGGTTTCGGCCTGCAGTTCATCGGGCATGGTGAACATGATCAGGTCACACCAGGCGGCGGCTTCGGCGATACCCATTACGGTCAGACCTTCGGCTTCGGCTTTCTTGGCCGAGGCCGAGCCTTCGCGCAGCGCCACAACAAGGTTCTTCGCACCCGAGTCGCGCAGGTTCAGCGCGTGGGCGTGACCTTGCGAGCCATAGCCCAGGATCGCCACTTTCTTGTCTTTGATCAGGTTGATGTCGCAATCGCGATCGTAGTAGACGCGCATGTCGCCGGTCCTTTCTGTTTTCGATTGAGGATGGTTCTACTGGCTCATGCCAGGGAAGGCGATGGTGTTTTACTTGAATTATTCCGGCAGGCGTGAGAATTTATTCTCGCTTTAACTCCTTGGTGAAAAAATCATGCTAGATGATGTCGATCGCAGATTACTGCGGCATTTTCAGGCCGATCCCAGCCTCTCGACCGCGGAATTGGCGGAACGCGCGCGCATCAGCACAAGCCTGTGCTGGCGCAGGATCGAAAAAATGCAGGAGGCTGGCATTATTGAGGGGCAGGAGGCCGTCATAGACTGGTCGGCTTTAGGCTATGCTGTCGAGGTCTCGTTGCGGGTGACTTTGGACAAGACCCAGCCCCGTGCGTTTGACGAATTCACCGCAGCCGCGCGCAGCGTGGCCGAAGTGATCGAGATTCAGACCTTTTTGGGTCGTGTCGATGTACGCTTGTCCGTGTTGGCGCGGGACATGTCGCACTATCAGCAGCTCTACCGCGATCAGATCCTCACCTTGCCGCATATCGCCGATATCGAAGCGTTGATGCATATCGCGCGGGTCAAAAGCGACGTGGTGCTGCCGGTATGAACGAGTTGGATGAAATCGACCGCAAAATTCTGCGTGCGCTCGTGCGGGACGCATCCCAAAGCGCCGGGGCGCTGGGACGCAAACTGGGCCTGTCCCAACCCGCCACATGGAGGCGCATCCGTCGTCTGGAAGACGCAGGGGTTATCAAAGGCCGGCGCCTGCGCCTGAACGCAGAGGCGCTTGGGTTTGGAGTTACGGTGTTTCTGGGCGTCAAACTGGCCCGCAAGGGTCAGATCAGCCTGGAGGATTTCGAACGTGCCGTCAGCGCCATCCCCGAGGTTCAGACGGTCGAGCATGTTCTGGGACTATATGACTACCGTCTGCGCGTCGTAGCGCGCGATCTGGCCGATTTCGAACGGGTGCTGCGCCGTCGGATCATGACCCTCCCCGGTGCAGGCGATGTCGAGGCCAATGTTTTGCTCAGTGAAGAACGCTTGCCGGGGCCGATCGGCTAGTCAGTATTTGGTTCTGATGCAATAGCCGGGATGGTGCGTCATCCGGGCAAATGTCATGGGTTGACCATCTTTCCATGTCGTCCGCTCAAGCTGAATCATCGAGGTCCCCGCCGTCGTGCCCATGAACTCTGCCAGCCGTCCATCAGCAGAAATTGCGCAGAACGCCACCTCGGCCTCGGTAAAGGGGGCTGCGTTCAGCAGCCATTCATGCGGGCCGTGATCGTTCAGATTGGCGTGCTCGACCTCGGGGACGGCGTCGATATTGATCCAGCGTTCTTCAAGCTGAAAAGGCCGGTTGTCAGCGTAGTGCATACAGATGACGTGCAGAACTTTTACATCAGGCGATACGCTAAGCTGCGATGCCAACCAACCCGGGCTGGGGACCACATTCCGTTCGACAAGAGCGTATCGATAGGTTGAGTTCTGGCTTTCAACCGACTGACGCGCCAGCGAGAACTCCAGCTTAGCATGTTTGCTCGGCTCTTTTTTAACGCGCGTGCCGCTTTTACGTTTGCGTTCGACAAAACCCTGATCTGCCAATTCACGCAGCGCCCGGTTCACCGTCGCCCGCGCGCAATTGAACTCCTCGGCCAATTGCGTTTCCGTTGGTAGCAGCGACCCCTGTGGCCAGATACGGGTTTCGATACGCCGCTTTACTTCGTCACGTACAACCTGAAAACTGATCCGCTTTTGCGCCGTCACGATTAGAAATACCTTTCTGCTTCAAAGTGTGCGTATCTGGTCAGAAACACGTCAGGGTGTAAAGGGCGGCTGACACTGTTTGGCGTCATTTAGTGCCCGATTGAAAGAGAAAAAAGTAATTTTTTTGTTGAAGTTACCATCTTCCGTAGGGTCAATAGCCGGGACTGACCCTCAGGTGGTCGCGTGAAAATCGAAAGGACAAAATATGCCAGCGCTCTTGGATACTGTTGATCCCAATGGGCTTGAGGAGTTTTCGGTGGTGTTCACTGACCGATCTCTGAACCACATGTCCGCACAGTTTCAGCAGGTCATGCGCGACATCTCGGACATGTTGCGCGGTGTTTACAATGCCTATGGCGTCGCGGTCATCCCCGGTGGCGGCACCTATGGCATGGAAGCTGTGGCGCGGCAGTTTGCCCGCAACGCAAACGTGGTGGTCGTGCGCAACGGCTGGTTCTCGTATCGCTGGAGCCAGATCATCGAGACCGGCGGGTTGACGGCCTCGGCCAATGTGCTCAAGGCGCGGCAAACCGGCAATTCCAGCCCGTCTCCTTTCGCGCCGGCACCGATTGACGAGGTCGTGGCGACCATTCGCGATCAGCGCCCAGATGTGGTTTTTGCTCCGCATGTGGAAACGTCGGCCGGGGTTATTCTACCGGACGATTATGTGACCGCCATGGCTGCGGCGGCGCATGAGGTCGGCGCGCTGATGGTGCTGGATTGTATTGCGTCGGGCTGTGCTTGGGTCGACATGAAGGCGACAGGCGTGGACGTCCTGATCTCGGCCCCGCAGAAAGGGTGGAGCGCAACGCCTTGCGCAGGGCTGGTGATGCTATCCGAACGGGCCGAGGCGCGGCTTGAGGAAACCACGTCGGACAGTTTCGCCGTGGATCTGAAAAAGTGGCGGCAGATCATGCAGGCCTATGAGGGCGGTGGTCACGCCTATCACGCGACGATGCCGACGGATTCGCTGAAGGATTTCCGGGACACGATGGCGGAAACCCGAGACTATGGATTTGAAAAACTGCGCGACGCGCAGTGGGCGTTGGGCAATGGCGTCCGCGCGATGCTGAAGGACAAGGGCGTTGTCTCGGTCGCGGCTGATGGGTTCGGCGCGCCGGGCGTTGTTGTCAGCTACACGGGCGACCCCGAAGTGCAGAACGGCAAGAAATTTGCGGCTTTGGGGATGCAGATTGCGGCGGGCGTGCCTCTGCAATGTGATGAGCCCGAGGGGTTCAGTACTTTCCGTTTAGGTCTATTCGGGTTGGACAAGCTCTATGATGTGGATGGCACAATCGCACGTCTGAAGCGCGTGTTGGATCAGGTGATCTAGGCGCGGGTCAGCGCACGCCCAGCCCCATCTGCATCAGTGTTTTACGTACCGGCGGCAAGGAATAGAGCGCATTCAGCCCCATCGCCCGTGCGTCGCGAAGCGGTCGTGCCTCGATCATCGAGGCGCGGTTCAGCAGGTCGATTCCCTTCACGCGCATCTCGATCTCGGTGTGGCGGGACTTGTGATAGGTGTCCAGCATCTGCGCGTCGCCCAGCCCCTCGGGGCGGGCTTGCGCAAGGTCTAGAAGGCTGCGCAGATCGCCTAGCGACATGTTCAGCCCCTGTGCGCCGATGGGCGGAACCACATGGGCGGCCTCGGCCATTAGGGCGATACGCTCGCCTGACAGACGCTCGGCCGATTGGCTGATGATCGGCCAGATCGTCCGGCGCGAGGTCAGTTTCAGCGGCCCGAACAACCCGCAGGACCGTTCGGTCATCAGCGCCTCGAACGCGTCGGGTTCAGTGTTCAGCAATTCACCTGCACGCGGCCCACGCTCCATCCACACAATCGCCGACGAAGGCTGACCCTGCCAGTCGGGCAGGGGAACCAGTGTGAACGGCCCGCCTGAACGGTGTATTTCGGTCGAGACGTTTTCGTGCGGGATCGGATGCGTGACGGCAAAGGCCAGAGCCTTTTGGCCGTAGCGCGTGGTGTGGATCTGGATGCCCGCCGCCTCGCGCATGGGCGAATTGCGCCCGTCTGCGGCCACGACCAGCTTGCAGCGGATACGGCTGCCGTCGCTCAGGCTCACGCGCGCTTCATTGGTGCGAGTGAACAGGCTGACCGTGCCGGTGCCGGGGCGAAAATCCACGTTGGGCAGTTCGGCCAAACGCGCCACCATCTCGCGCCGCAACAGCCAGTTGGGCAGGTTCCACCCGAAGGGCTGGTCCGAGATATCGGCGGCGTTGAAATCACGCACGACGCGGGGTTCGGGCACATCTCCGCCCGCGTCCACGATGCGCATGATCTGCAGCGGGGCGGCATGGGCATCCAGTCGCGCCCACAGCCCGCATTGATCCAAAAGCCCGTGCGCCGGTTGCAGGAAGGCCGTGGTCCGCATGTCGGACCCGTCCACGTCGCGTTCCGTCACCGGAGGGGTGGGGTCGACGCAGATCACGTCGAACCCGGCTGTTCCGAAAGCCGCCGCAGCGGTCAAACCGGCGATTCCACCGCCTGAAATCAGGATGTCACAGCTATCTGTCATGGGCTTGGCCTCCGTTTGGGCAGAACCTAGTGCGGTTCTGTGCGGGGTGCCAAGTGACATCCTGTCCCGTGCCTTACCCGCGTGAAATCAGGATGAGGATCAGGAACATCACCGGCACCATCATCACGGCGGGAATGTAGAGACCCGGCAGGCCGAACAACAAGATGGAACACCCCCACATGCTGAAGATCGCCAGGGCCGTATAACCCCAATCCTCACCGTCGCTCTGGGCCACGTCCTTGGCCATCCAGCCAAACAGGGGGATTGCAAACAACAGGCGCTGCCAGATGGGCAGGCGCCGAGGGACCTCGATCGCGCTCATGGTTTTCTCCGATTCTGTTCGTCGCCGAGGCGCATATAGGGGCGATGCTGCACCCGCGAAATACACAGATGGTCGCAGTGTGACAGCCTATCGCAGGCGGGCCAGAAACGCGGTCAGGTCGTCGGTGTGATGATGGATGTGATCGGCCTCTTGCGGCTCGGGCGCGACGTGGACGGTGCGCATTCCCATCGCATGCGGAGCGGCCAGATTGCGCGGGTCATCTTCGAACATGGCGGCTTGTTTGGCGTCGATCCCGTCCTTGGCAAAGATTACCTCGAACGCAGCTTTCTGGGGCTTTGGTCGATAGCCCGCATGTTCGATCCCATAGATCGCATCAAACAGCCCGCTCAGACCGCGTGCCGCCAGAACCCGCTCGGCATAGGGCGCGCTACCATTGGTATAGACGATACGGCGGCCGGGCAGAGAACGGATGTGGTCGGCCAGTTCCGCGTCGGGGTCCATATGGCTCATGTCGACCTGGTGAACCGCGTGCAGATAGGGATCGGGGTCCAGATCATGCTCGGCCATCAGACCGGCCAGCGTGGTGCCGTATTCGCGCCAGTAATGGCCGCGCAGCCGATCCGCCTCGGCCCGGTCGACGCCGATGGCCTGCACCACGTAGTCGGTCATCAGCACCTCGATCTGATCGAACAGGCGCATATGGGGCGGGTAGAGGGTGTTATCCAGATCGAACACCCATTGGGTGACGTGAGAAAAGGCGGGTTTGACCATGGGCTTGGTTTAGGCTGCGCGCCAGCGGTTTTCAATGCCACACTTGATCCGAAGGGGCGGTGACGGATAGACAGGTTCGAACGAGGAGACGAACCACCCCATGCCCCAGTCCAAACAGTCCAACAGGGACGCCTACAGCCTGATACTCGAAGCGATAGACGTGGGTGTGTATAAACCCGGCGACCGTTTGGTCGAAAGCGAGCTGGCAGAGCGTTTCGGCGTATCTCGCACGCCCATCCGCGAGGCGTTGCAACGACTTGAGACGCAATCGCTGCTTGAGCGGGACGGGCGATCTCTGATTGTGGCCTCGCTGGACCACAACCAGATGGCCGAGCTGTACGTGGTACGGCGCGAGTTGGAGGGGCTGGCAGCCAGTCTGGCGGCAAAACACGCCACCGAGGAAGAGATCAAGGTGCTGCAGGATATGGTCGCCGCTGACGATGCACTGGTCGATGACCCGACCGCGCTGTCGCGTGCCAATCGACGTTTTCACGAACAGATCCATCTGGCCTCGCACAATCGCTATCTGGTGCAGCAACTGGACCTTGTGCACCGCACCATGGCGCTGATGGCGACCACCTCGCTGGCTGTGCAGGGACGGGGAGAGATCGCTCAGAACGAACACAAGAGCATCGTCGACGCCATCGCTACGCGCGATGAAGAGGCCGCGGCTCGCGCGTTGAAGGAGCATATCTCGGTCGCCTTCATGACCCGGCTGAAACAGGATGCTGTTCGGCGCGAATCCTGATCAGGGCGCGATTTCTTCATGGGCCTGACCATGCTGGGTCTTGTCCCAGAAGAATGGATTGATCACCAGTTCCCAGAGCGCCTTATATGCCGCCAGAACGCCCAAAGGGAAATATAGTGGCATGGTCGGGACCCAGGGCATTAGAAACCGCCTCTCACGCGCGGCGACGGCGAGCATTCCGGTAATCAGGTTGATGATCTCGGCTGTGATGAACAGGTAAATCAGACCTATCTGGATGTCGCCGGGCATGACCTGATCCAGCGGGCTGGTCAGGCCCAGGGTTGTAAGCCAGAACAGCCACAAGGCAGGGGCCAGCAAGAACTGCCCGACCGTGCCGAGGAAAAACGCTTGCACGCCCAGAAATCGCAGCGGGCCCAGTTCGGCCAGCAGGCGCAGGGGCGACCGCATGTGCACCAGATATGTGACCATGAACCCCTTGAGCCAGCGTGAGCGTTGCTTCACCCAGGGCCAGGCGCGGAAATTGGCCTCTTCGTAGGTGGTGGTATCGACCATCTCGGTCCGGTATCCGGCGCGGCTAAGACGGACACCAAGGTCGGCATCCTCGGTGACGTTGTGGGCGTCCCAGCCGCCCAGTTCCAAAAGCTTATCGCGGCGGAAGAAGAAGGTTGTGCCGCCCAATGGCACTACAAGGCCCATGCGCGCGATGCCTTGAAGGATGACCCGGAACCAACTGTTATATTCGATGGTAAAGCAGCGCGCGCGCCAGTTGGTGCGCGGGTTGTAGTAGTCCAAGACACCTTGCAGACAGACCACATCGTCATCAGCCTGCGCAAACTGGCGCACGACCCGCTCGATCTGGTCGGGCTGTGGCGCGTCCTCGGCGTCCCAGACACCCAGAATGTCGCCCCGGCAGAAGTCCAGCGCATAGTTCATCGCTCGGGGTTTCGTGGTCAGGCCGTTCAGGGCCGGGACCTCGATCGTTCTGATCCAGCTTGGCAGATCGACCCGAGACAGCGTTTCGTGTGTGACGTCGTCAGACTGCTCAAGCACCAGAATGATGTCCAGCAAGGCTTTGGGATAGGTCAGGCGGTGCAGACGGCGGATCAGAGCATCCGCGATTTCGCGTTCCTTGTAGAGGGGCACCATGATCGACACGCAGGGCAGGCGATCCAGCTTGCCCTTCGGTAAGCGCGGTGGCTGCGGGACGGGCTTGAAATAGGCCAACAACCCGGCCAGCCGAAGGCATAGAAACAAAACCAGTGACCCGACAGCCGCACCGACAAGGACTGATAGCCCCAGTGTCGGGTAGACCAGAAAGCCAGTCATCAGGGTCAACAGCATCACCGTTGGGCCGATGCGGGCCCGCAAGCTCCAGGACCGGCAGCTTTGATCCTCGGACACGCGGGTTTCCGCCTTTTCAGCCAGGTCCTGCGCGTAAATGCGGGCGATTTCCCGGTCAATCGCGCCGGAGGAACACAGCACCGGCACTATGGCGCAATCCTGATCCTGCATCGCATCGCGGATCGCGTCGAAACGGTCAGGGCGTGCGGTGGCAATCAGCAGGATTGGACCACTCTGTTTCCAGGGGATGACATTGTGTTGCAACCAGAATTCGATGGGTTTGATCTGGCAGAGCCCATCCTGCGTCGGTGTCTCGGACAGGTTCGCCACCTGCAATCCGGTTTGATCCGCTAAGGCGCGCAAAACGTCGTCGCGGCTGACCCAGCCCTCGGTCACCAGAATCTCACCCAGCGGTGCCTGTTGTCGCGCTTGAAGGTGCAGTGCTTTTTCTAACTGATCCGGCGTGATCAGGCCCCGGTCGCGCAGACACGTGCCCAGAGGCCGCCTGACCCGCGTCGGAATGGGCGCGGCGCGTGCGAAATGTTGTAAGTTCAGTTCAACCACAAAAAAACCCTGACACGTTTGGCCGGTGTCAGGGTTCATCCATTAAGGTTAACAAGCGGTTAACCTTGATTCGCTTGTGTTATGCCTGTGCTTTTTGCGCGGCCATCGCCTGAGCAAAACGTTCAAACAAGTAGAAACTGTCCTGCGGGCCGGGTGACGCTTCGGGGTGGTATTGCACCGAATAGACAGGCCGGTCGGACATGCGAATACCGCAGTTCGATCCGTCAAACAGCGAGCGGTGGGTTTCGACCACGCCTTCGGGCAAGGACTGCGCATCCACTGCAAACCCGTGGTTCATCGAGGTGATCTCGACCTTGCCGGTCTCCAGATCCTTGACGGGGTGGTTTGCGCCGTGATGGCCGTGGTTCATCTTGACCGTCTGACCGCCCAGGGCCAGCGCCAGCATCTGGTGGCCCAGACAAATGCCGAAAACGGGCAAGTCGGTAGTGTCAAGAACTTCTTTGATCATCGGAACGGCATATTCGCCGGTTGCCGCAGGGTCGCCGGGGCCGTTGGACAAAAACACACCGTCGGGGTTATGGGCCAGCACTTCGGCAGCTGTTGCCGTGGCCGGAAGGACGGTTACGTCACAGCCCGACGAGGCCAGGCACCGCAGAATGTTGCGCTTTGCGCCGTAGTCGATGGCGACAACCTTGTGCACCGGTGCTTCCTGGCGTGTGTACCCGTCTGGCCAGGCCCAACGCATTTCATCCCAGCGATAGCTTTGTGCGCAAGTGACGTCCTTGGCCAAATCCATTCCCTCCAACCCGGCAAAGCCGCGCGCGGCAGCGACTAACGCTTCGATGTCGAAATTCCCTTCGGGGTCATGGGCCAGCGCTACATGGGGTGCGCCTTGTTGACGGATGGCGCGGGTTAGGCGGCGGGTGTCGACGCCACCGATGGCAATACGGCCACGGCGTTCAAGCCATGTCTTCAGTTCTTCGGCCGAGCGCCAGTTGGAGGGCTCGGTCGGGTCCCACTTGACCACCATGCCCGCCGCGACGGGGTCGCCGGTTTCGTCATCCTCGGGGTTTACGCCGACATTGCCAATATGCGGGAAGGTGAAGGTTACGATCTGACCGGCATAAGAGGGGTCGGTCATGATCTCTTGATAGCCGGTCATGGCGGTGTTGAAACACAGCTCGGCAACAGTTTGGCCGGTGGCGCCAAAGCCGATCCCGTAGAACAGGGTTCCGTCGGCCAATGCCAGACATGCGGTGGGCTTGGACGGGGTGTTCTGGGCCATGGCGCGACTCTCCTGCAAGGTAAACCGGCGCATACCTAAGGGGGTTACGCGTTTGGGTCAAGCCTGTTCAATTTTTGGGCTATGTAAATAAATCAATAACTTAACTGTTGTTGACCCCTGTTGTGTCACGCTTTTTGTTTCGATATGGTCGGGGTTCCTTTTCCATGGGGATGGACAGATCATATGGATATGCGATCACGGGTGAACTCTGCCCTGAAGCAAGCAATGAAAGACAAGGAGGCCGAGCGTCTGTCGACGCTGCGGTTGATCAACGCTGCGATCAAGGATCGCGACATCGCCTCGCGCGCTTCGGACAATGAAGAGGCCAAGGGATGCGGCGATTCCGAGGTGCTTGAAATCCTTGGCAAAATGACCAAGCAGCGCAAGGAAAGCGCCCGCGCCTATGAAGAGGGCGGACGGCTGGACCTGGCCGAGCGTGAACTGCGCGAAGTCGAGGTAATCGAGGAATTCCTGCCCAAGCAGTTGGACGAGGACGAGGTCTCGCAAGCGATCCAGACCGCGATTACTGCTACAGGGGCAGGCTCGATCCGCGATATGGGCAAAGTCATGGGCGAGTTGAAGACGCGCTATACCGGTCAGATGGATTTCGGCAAGGTCGGTCCAATGGTCAAGGATCAGCTCTGCGCTGTGGCCAGCGGCGGGTGCTGACCAAAATAGCATCCTAACTCCGCATCTACTGCGCGACCGGGTCGCGCAGTTTTAGATTCAGATCGTCGTATAGGGCGATCCGTTCTTCTTCGGTCAGAAACGCGCCAATCTCAACCTCGCGCCCGTCACCGATGAGGGTGACATAGTTGGGTACGGGTCCGCCATGCTTGTGCATTTCGGGGCGGGCCCAATAGCGGTTGCAGCTCCACTCCTGTTTGCCGTGCCTAGGGTTGTGGTGCACCAACCGAGCTTGCACCTTGGTAAGTGTCAGAACCTCGAACACACTGCGGGCGCGGTAGTTGGCCTGTATCGCAAGCCATAGTCCAAGGACCGAGATCAACAGGAACGGCAGCAGCCCCCACAAAAGGGGGGACCCGAGCACCGCCATAAGCGGGATCAGGCCAAACAGAAACACCGCTAGTACCACTCGCACAGCCCAGCGGGGCGGCAGCGAGTTATGGGGCCACAACCTCAGTTCCTGTTCCGTGTCCGATCTTTGTGTCCAGCTATAGGGCATAAGGAAATTCTAGCGTTTTTCTGGCCGGTGTCGATTGGATCGAAGGCAAATTTGTGTGCCTAAGAGGCAAAGAAAAACCCCGCCAGTTGGGCGGGGTTTTTTTGTGTTCAGGTCGGGATTAGTGGGCGTGGCCCTTGTCCCAGTCTTCCTGCTTGGGCAGCTGCTCGAACGTGTGCTCGGGCGGCGGCGAGGGCAGGGTCCATTCCAACGTATCCGCGTATTCGTTCCACGGGTTCGGACGGGTCTCTTTCGCGCCGCGCATCAGGGCGTAGATCACGATGCCGAAGAACAACAGGAACGAGGCGAAGGAAACGAAGGCACCGATCGACGACACAAAGTTCCACTGGGCGAATGCCTCGGGGTAGTCGATATAGCGGCGCGGCATGCCCTGACGGCCAAGGAAGTGCTGCGGGAAGAAGGTCAGGTTTGCGCCGATGAAGAACATCCAGAAGTGGATCTTGCCCCAGAATTCGGAATACTGACGGCCCGTCATCTTCGAGAAGTAGAAGTAAACGCCGGCGAAGATCGCAAAGACTGCACCCAAGCTCATCACATAGTGGAAGTGCGCAACCACGTAGTAGGTGTCGTGATAGGCGCGGTCGACGCCAGCCTGCGACAGAACCACACCGGTCACACCACCAACCGTGAACAGGAAAAGGAAGCCGAACGCGAAGAGCATCGGAGTTTTGAACTCGATGGAACCGCCCCACATGGTCGCAATCCACGAGAAAACCTTAACGCCGGTTGGAACCGCGATGACCATCGTTGCCAGCATGAAGTAGGCTTGCTGACGCAGCGACATGCCGACGGTGTACATGTGGTGCGCCCACACAACAAAGCCCAGCACACCGATTGCGATGATCGCCCAAACCATCGGCAGGTAGCCGAAGATCGGTTTGCGCGAGAAGGTCGCGATCACATGACTGATGATGCCGAAACCGGGCAGGATTACGATGTACACTTCCGGGTGGCCGAAGAACCACAGGATGTGCTGATACAGGATCGGATCGCCGCCACCGGCCGGGTCAAAGAAGGTGAAGCCAAAGTTGCGGTCCATCAGCAGCATGGTGATCGCGCCTGCCAGAACCGGCAGCGACAGCAGAATCAGCCACGAGGTGACGAAGATCGACCAGCTGAACAACGGCACCTTGAACAGGGTCATGCCTGGGGCACGCATGTTCAGGAAGGTGGTGATCATGTTGATCGCGCCGAGGATCGAGGAGGCGCCCGATACGTGCACGGCAAAGATCGCAAGGTCCATGGACATGCCGCCCTCGGTCGTGGACAGCGGCGGATACAGAACCCAGCCAACACCTGAACCAAGCTGGTCATTGCCACCGGGGCTGAGCAGCGAAGCCACACCCAGCGACGTACCAGCGACGTACAGCCAGAAGGACAGGTTGTTCATCCGCGGGAACGCCATATCAGGCGCGCCGATCTGCAACGGCATGAAATAGTTGCCAAATCCGCCGAACAGGGCCGGGATGACCACGAAGAACATCATCAGAACACCATGATAAGTGATCATAACGTTCCAAAGGTGCCCGTTAGGGGTACACGGGTCGGCCATGAACCCTTCGAGGCACATGTACTGCACACCGGGGTGCATCAGTTCGAGCCGCATGTAGACGGTCATCGCCACCGAGATGAACCCGGCCAGCGCCGAGAAGATCAGGTAGAGAATCCCGATGTCCTTGTGGTTGGTCGACATGAACCAGCGCTGAAAAAAGCTGCGCTCGTCTTCATGATCGTGACCATGAATGGCTGCGTCTGCCATTAGGTGCCTCCTGTTGCAATTCGACCGCGCAGCCGGACCTCTCCGACGCGCGGGATTCCTGCTGGTTTTAGAATGCGAAAGAGGCACCTTCAATGGCCGAGTTTGATCTGGATCAAGAATAATTGTCGCGGGTCCCCGAGGCGCCTGCGATTTTTCGACCATGAACAGCCGCTATTTGGGCATCGGTGGCGAATATTCAAGTGTCGCGCAATCGGGAGCAAATCGCGGCTTGACCCGCGCCGGGGCGCGCCTCAGAACTAAACGCAACCCCGCATTCGGAGACCAGACATGACCGCCTATGACACCGACAACATCTTCGCCAAGATCCTGCGCGGCGAAATCCCCTCGACCCGCGTCTACGAGGACGATGACACTTTGGCGTTCATGGATATCATGCCCCGCTCGGACGGGCATCTTCTGGTGATCCCGAAAACTCCGTGCCGCAACTTGCTGGACGCCACGCCCGAGCAACTGGCCGCGGTGATCGCGACGGTTCAGAGGATGTCGCATGCCGTGATGGCGGCGTTTGATGCAGACGGAGTAACCGTTCAGCAGTTCAACGAGGCCGCTGGCGGGCAGGAGGTATTCCATTTGCATTTCCACGTCCTGCCGCGCCATGAAGGCGTTTCGGTGCGGGCACCGGGGACGATGGGTGATTTCGAACTGATCGCCCAACATGCCGAAAAGATCAAAGCGTCTTTGGCCTGATCGGGCCAGAGCGAGAAAAAGAATTGCCGTTCCGATTTGGGGTCGGAACGGCAGACTCGTTACCAAGAACTTGTCCGTATCCGAGGGCGGACCCTCGATGATCGGATGAACACACCACTCACTCTAGAACGGTGAAACCATCTTACCCGGTTGCGGCTGCGGTGTATCGAATTGAGCGGATTTACCGTTAATTTTCCTTAACTGGCCTGGAATTGGCCCTCGAAAAACGCTTTGCCCGGAAACAGAACGGGTTGAGGTGCTTGGATTGTTGAGGCCTGCGGCGAATTCTGTCGATTCGATACTGACGCCTCAAATCCGTTCGGTCGCGAAGATTTCCGTAAAGGTCTTTTGCAGCGCAGTGTCCACATCGGCCATTGTCACAGGCAGGCCAAGATCGACCAGGGATGTTACGCCATGGTCTAAGATACCGCAGGGCACGATGCCTGAAAAATGCTCCAGATCAGGTTCAACATTGATTGAGATACCGTGAAAGCTGACCCACTTGCGCAGGCGTAACCCGATCGCGGCAACCTTGTCTTCGGCTGGATGACCTGTGGCTGTCAGGGGTTTGTCGTCGCGCTGCACCCAGACACCGACGCGCCCGTCGCGGATTTCACCGCGCACGTTGAACTCTGCCAGTGCCGCAATCACCCAGTTTTCCAGCTGCTTGACAAAGCGCCGAACATCCTTGCCGCGCTTGTTCAGATCCAGCATCACATAAGCCACGCGCTGACCGGGGCCGTGATAGGTGTATTCGCCGCCGCGTTTGGTCTGGTGGACAGGAAATCGATCCGGGTCGACCAGATCCTCGATGCGGGCAGAAGTGCCTGCGGTGTAAAGCGGCGGATGCTCCAGCAGCCACACGCATTCCTCGGCCTCGCCCGCAGCAATAGCGGCGACGCGATCTTCCATAAAGACCACGGCGTCTTGATAGTCAGTCAGCCCGTCAGTGATTTTCCATTCCATGGGGCCTCTTACAATGGTAGTTGGCTGGGGAAAAGGGCTAGGCGGCTTCGGTCAGGCAGCGCTGCAGGACCTGTGCATAGGTTTCGGCCCCTTGTGCGCCGGTCAGCAGGTACTTGCCACCAAACACCATGGACGGCACGCCCGAGATTCCGCGACTGGTCCAGAACTGCTGCTTCTCACGCACAGGCGCGATGTGATCCCCGGAGGCCAGCGCTGCACGTGCGACTTGAACGTCCAAACCAGCGGCCTCGACCGCGTTCAGCAAAACGTTCACGTCCGAGACATCCTGTTGCTCGGTGAAATAAGCGTGGAACAGGGCCATTTTCAGCGGATGCTGGCGCCCCTGCGTTTCAGCCCAATCCAGCAACTGATGCGCGGCGAATGTGTTTACGATTCGGCTGTCATCATCGAAATTGAACTGAAACCCGAGTTCCGTCCCGATCTGCACCAACCGATCCCGCGATTGCTGGCTTTGCTCGGGGGTTGACCCGTATTTCTCGATGATATGCTCGCGCAGGTTCTGTCCTTCGGGCGGCATGTTGGGGTTCAACTCGAAAGGGTGCCAGCGCAGGCGGGCCAGAACGTTCTGAGACTGCAGCGCCTGATCCAGTTGTCGAAAGCCCACGATGCACCATGGACACACAACGTCCGACACGATGTCGATCTGGACGACGGGGCGGGTATCGGTTTCGGTCATTTGGGGCTCCTGCATGGGCGATAGGCTGGATTTGACGCTTTAGATATGAAGCCCCGAACGGAATTCAAACCACCCTTGTTTTTGCCTCTTCACATCCCCGCGCACAGCGTCTATACGCGCCTCTACCAAGTCACTGGCAGTGCGGTCGTGGCGGAATTGGTAGACGCGCAGCGTTGAGGTCGCTGTGGGGTAACACCCGTGGAAGTTCGAGTCTTCTCGACCGCACCAAATCTTCATATTTTTGATACTAGATACGCACTGAGTGCGTGTCGTTTTGCCTCGTTTGGCTTTGGATTTCCGATACGCGCAATTCACGTCTCGCCCGTCCGGGTTCGGACGTGTATGACGGTGAGTAAGAGCAGTCGGAAGGTGCAAATGTCTCAGACCATTACCGTATTCACAACGATGAAGAACGAAGGCCCCTATATGCTGGAATGGGTCGCGTTCCATAAGTCGTTGGGCGTGGATCACTTTGTGATCTTCACCAATGATTGCGAAGATGGCACCGACGAGATTGCGCAGCGTTTGCAAGCCCTGGGCCTTGCCACCCATGTTAACAACGAAGTGAAAGAAGGCGGCAATCCTCAACACCAGATGCTGCGACGCGCGCGCCGTCAACCCAAGGTGAAAGAGGCCGATTGGCTGATGTGTCTCGATGTGGACGAATTCTGGAACATACGCTGCGGCGACAACAGCTTTCCCTCGTTGATTGCCGAGGTAGAAGAACGGGCAGGGCAGCCGGTGGATGCGATCTCGTTTGCCTGGAAGCTGTTTGGAAGTTCGGGCAATCTCAGCTTTGAAGACAAACCCGTGACCGAGGCGTTTTCGATGGGGGATCAGGAATACCCCTATCACTCGGGCCGGGCTTACGGGTTGAAGACACTGTTCAGGAATAACGGTAAGTTTCGCCGGTTCGGACCGCATCGCCCCAAAGGGTTCGAACCCGACGAGGCCGCCGATATCGCCTGGTCGGATGCCAGTGGTAATCTGTTTCCGGCTGAAAAGGTGGGCTGGCGCGCGTGGCGTCGGTTCGATCATTCATTCGGGCGGCTACACCATTACTCAGTGCGGTCGCTGGACGGATTCCTGATCAAACGCGACCGGGGTCGGACCAACCATATCCGCATGGATCAGGGTCAGTCCTACTGGCAGGACATGAATGTCAACAAAGAGCAGGACCAATCCATTCTGCCTGCCGCACGGCGGGCCACGCCTCTGCTGGACGAATTGAAAGCAGATACGGAACTTGGTGCGCTTCACGCGACGGCTTGCGACTGGCACCGCGCCAAGATCGCCGAGATCAAGATGCGGCCGGATTGGGTGGAATTCCGGTCTTGGCTGGCTGACAATCTGACGTAACGCCCATGGCAGACGACCTTTCGAAAGAGCAGCTTCAACCTGAACATCCTGATCGCAAGACCGGGTACGAGCGCATCTTGACCGATCCCGCTCCGCCGTGGTTCGTGGAGCTTTACCCCGGCGGTGATGGCACCGGATTTCTGGAAAAACTTGACCGCCACTCGATCCTGTTTCATCAGCGGTCTGCATCGCAGCTGGTTGTTAGCTTTGACAATATTGCCAACGCAAACGACCTGTCCTTTGCGCGCGAACCCTGGGGGTGGAAGTTCTTTCGCGATGAGGGGTGGTCGCATATGGGGGTCTTTGCCCGCACCAAAGCCTGGTATCGCGACCCCGAGATTTTGACTTATTTCGAAGGTAAGGCTGCCGCAGGCTTCTTTAACGGTTTTGACCGGGTCGTGTTTGCCGGGGCCTCGATGGGCGGGTTCGGCGCGCTGACTTTCTCACAGCTTGTTCCGGGCGCGCATGTGATCGCGTTTAATCCGCAAACCACGCTGGATGAGCGTCTGGTGCCATGGGAAACCCGCTATCGATTCGGCCGGGTACAGGATTGGGATCTGCCCTTGAGCGATGCGGCGCAGACGGTGGGTGCGGCCGGGCGTGCCTATGTATTTTATGACCCTTTCTTCGATCTGGACCGCAAACAGGTCGAGCGTTTGCAAGGCGACAATGTGTTGTTGCTCAAGACCTGGTTTTCCAACCATTTTGCTGCCCCGATGCTGCGCAAACTGGATATCCTGAAACCGGTCATGCTGGGCGCGATGGACGGCACGTTGGAACCGGAAGGGTTTTACAAGATGATGCGCGCGCGCCGCCGTTTGCCCTTGTATATGCGCGGCATCGAGAGCATGGCAGGCGACCGCCATGACGCATTGGTCCGGCAGGCGCGCCAACGGTTTCGTAGGCTGCGCCGTTCCGCGATGGCCGCCGCAAGCGACGCGTCATGACCGCCGCGCGGGGCGTCTTTATCGGTCAGCGCAAGGATCGCATGGGCGCGCGTCTGCTGATGATGCTGACCTGCATTCGTTTGGCCGAGGATTTTGGCGCCGACTATAAGGTCAACTGGTTTCCCAAAGGCGCCGACGCCCCCGAGTTGGACACGCCTTCGGAGTTGTTCACCCAAAGCTGGATGGACATGCATTTTCTGGATGCGCATGCATTCGATGCGTTGACACAGGACGCATTGCCGGTCTGGTCGTTTCTGGGGGACAAATCGCCGGATCGGTTGCAGGCGCATCTGGCCGTGGGTCGCTCGGTCCTGGTCGAGGAAGGGTTCGAGGTCCTGGCCTTTCCATGGGAGGATATCGAAACCATCCGCCCCCGGTATCGGAACTTCATCCATCGGATTGGATTTGCCGAGGATATCCGGGCCGTCATGGAGCAGGCTGATGCACGGCTTTCGGGGCAGGGGGTGTCAGCCTATCACATACGCCGTGGCGACATTCTGAATGGCGAACCGTGGAAGCACACCACATGGCCCGCCAAGATTGAGCCCGAAGAGTTGTACGAGGCGCATTTGGAAAAGACCAAGGGCCAAACGGCAATCATGTTCTCGGACCAACCGGAACTGATCGCCCGGTTCCAGAGCAAATTCCCGCAGCTTTTGCAGATGTCCGATATCGCCGACCTGTCCAGCCTGTCCCGCGCCAAGCGCGATTTCCTAGAACTTTATGCGATGTCGCGGGCCGATCAGGTGATTGCCCCGTTCATCTCGGCCTTCTCCATGGCAGCGGCACGGATTTCAGGGCAGCAACGGAAAGTGTTTCGGGAGGTTCTGACCGAAGAAGAGATGCAAGCCGCGAACGAGCGTATGGTTCAGCGTCTCGGTAAAGGTGCGGATCAATTTCTGAACTTGTCCGAAGCGGCACATGTATATTCCAAAGCGTCGTTCTTTCTTCACGGCCTTGGGTCAGAGGATCGATTTGACGAAGCCAAAATGCTTGTCGACCCCTTGTTGCAGGCCGGGGCTGACAATGCGTTCTTGCCTTTGTTGCAGGCACTGAACCTTTTTTACCTTCGTGATTGGGCTGCGGCTTTGACCTTGACCGAGCAAGCCCTGAACAACCCCAACCTGTGGCCCGAGGATCATGCGGTGGCCACAGCTTTGCGCGCTGCCATTTTGGGCGGTCAGAAGCGGCGTTGGATGGCGGCTCAGACCTTTGGGCGTGCGTTCTGGACCAAGCCGCTGCGCCCTGATGTTATCATTTTCGGGTCTCGGTTGGTTTATCGTGATCAGATGTCATATCGCGCGATGCCTCCGCTGGATTGGGTCATGCTGAAAAGCGTTCGACGGCCATGGTTCAACTACAATTCACATGTCGCGCAACGCAAAGTTCTGGTTCGGTTGCCCTGCAACTTTGATCTGCTTCTGTTGGATTGGGCCTGTCTGGCTATAGACCAGAGGGCGCAGCGTCTTGCCTCGAACGCTGCGCGCCTGTCGCTGCTTTTGGAAAGCATGCAGAGTTCGACCCTGTTGCCGGAAGACGTTCGGATGTCGCCTGAAAGCGCGGCGTTCCAAGGCACGAAGGCTCTGATCCAGTTGCATTTGGGCGAAGCCAGCTTGGGGCAAGCGATCGATACGGCCCAAAGGGCGGTGCAGGACTTGCCTGATAGTGCACTGTATCTAAAGCGGCTGGCCGAACTCCTCGAGCAGGCAGGTGACATTGTTTCCGCCCGCCTGACCATGGCGGAGGCTTTGGCCTGTGACCCGGACAATCCGTTCCTGATCTTCGCAATGGGGCAGTTTCTGACGCGCAACGACGCCGTAGAACAAGGCCAGAACCAGATCATTCAAGCGGCGGATCTGGATGACAATACCGCCGCAATTCAGGGCGAGGCAGGGCAAATCCTATTGCGGCGCGGAGATCGGCAGCAGGCCCGCAGATACCTGAAACGCGCGCGCGACCTGTGTCCGACCTTCAAAAAATTCTCGAACCAGCTAAAGCGGGCAGGCGGCGATGGGTGAGTTTTCCGCTTGGTGCCCCTGCCAAAAATTCGTAGTTTGTTCGCAAAATCTAAACGATCCCGCGACGAAGCTCCGGGCAACAAGAAAGCAGCAGGGCAGTCTTTCATGACCGATCAGGATCCACGCTTTATCAGCATTACCCCTATGAAAAACGAAGGCCCCTTCGTGCTGGAATGGGTGGCGCATAACCGGGCGATAGGCGTGGACCAGATCGTCGTGATGACCAACGATTGTACCGACGGCACAGACGCTCTGTTGGGGCGGTTGGATGAGCGTGGGATCGTCACTCATGTAGACAACAACTCGCGCCGTCGGACCAGCCCACAGAAACGCGCCTATAACGCTTTCATGCGGATGGAAATTGCGCGCCCGCAAGACTGGGTCATTGTGATTGACGCGGATGAGCATATCAACGTCAAGACCGGCGACAACACGCTGCGCGCGCTGACGCAGGCGATCCCCGAGGCCAGGACCATCTCGATGACATGGCGGCTTTTCGGCAATGCGGGGGTCGAGCGGTATGAGGATCGGTTTCTGTCGGATCAGTTTCGGCAGGCCGCGCCCGAGCGGATTTTTCGACCTCCGCAAGCGTGGGGCTTTAAGACGATGTTCCAGCGAGAGCTTTGGGACGCGCTGGGCGTGCACCGGCCCAAGCGCCCGACGGTCGAGACTATGGAGGAATGTCATTGGTACAACGGCTCAGGTAAACGGATGCCTGACCGGTACTATGACAAAAGCTGGCGTTCGGCGCGGGATTCGGTGGGGTATGACCTCGTGCAACTGAACCACTACGCCCTGAAATCCTGCGAGAGCTATCTGGTAAAAAAGATGCGCGGGCGGGCGCATCATTTGGGTGAAAGCCTTGGCATGGAATACTGGAACATGATGAACCAGAACGCCGAGACGAACACATCCATCGATGTCATTCTGGATCGCAAACGGACGATTTACTACGAGATGCTATCCGACCCCGAAACGGCGCGTTTGCATCATAAATCCTGTGACCTGCATCGCCAGCACATTGCCCAGCTGCGCGAACAGCCTGAAATGCGGGAATTGATGCAGCAGATGACATCGGGGTTCGAGGTCAGCCAGCCGTGAGGCAGGGTTTGGGCAGTAAGGCGAGGGCGCTCTGATGCTGTGGCTACATCTGGGCATGCCCAAAACCGGCACGACCGCTTTGCAGGGGTTTTTGCGCGACAATTCTTCAGCTCTGGCGGATGCGGGTCTGCACTATATGGAGGCCGGGCGCAGGCGGTTGGAGGGTAAAACCCGACTGGTGATGAGCCACAACATCATCGCCTTTCACATCAACCAGACCAATGAGCCCATGGACCCGTTCCGCGCAGCCATGACCAGTGAATTCGACGATCATGCGGATCGGACCTGCCTCGTGTCCTCCGAGATGTTTTATTCGGTGGATCTGGAGCGTTTGGCACAAGTATTCGCGGAAATCCCAGCACGGCAGCTACGGATCACCTTCTATTGCCGCCGCTATTCCGATTTCTTCGAGGCCGACTACAAGCAGCGCGCCAAGAACGGTCGTTTGGTGAATGCGGGTTCGGGTTATATCAAGGCGCAGCTTGCGCAGATCGAGGCCAATCCGGCGCAGTATAGTTTCGCCGCCAAAGTTGCCGACATTCGCACCGCTTTTCCCGGTGTCACCGTGGTGCCGATGCTATATGACCGGGCTGAGATGGCGAATGGCCATGTGGTGGCCGATTTTTTGACGCGGGTCGGGACTCCGGTCGCGGATGACCTGATGGGCCAGCAACCTGCCAATCCGTCCCAGTCACGTGCCGCGAGCGAAGCCTTTGGTATCGTGACCCGCGCAATGGGGCGCAGGAAAAGCCGTCAGTTGCGGCGGACCACACTGGATTATCCAGTCATGGTGCGCCGCAACGATGTGCTGGAACCGGACGAGCGCGCGTGGTTGGATGACTACATGGCTGGCCAAGACTTGTCCTTTCAGCGGGAATTCTTCCCTGATCGGCACAGCCTGTTTTCGCAGGTCGAGTTGAGCGCGCAGGAACAGGCCTTTCGCCGAGACACGCCGCAGGAATATGAGGCGCTAAGGAAGGCATCCGAAATCGTGTTCCGGTTGGCGCTAGAGGCGCAGCCTTAGGGTAAAGTTACCAGCCAGTCAGCCAGCTTGTCACCGATTAGGTGCGGGTTGTCTTCCTGTATGAAATGAATGCCCGGCCCGATATCGACGGTCTGCAAGTTCTGGATGGTCTCGCGGCACCACGCGACGCCGTCTTCCCGGATCGTACCACCAGGGCTGGCATAAAACAGCAACATCGGTATTTCGGTCTCACCCATCCATTGACTATAGGCACTGACGATCTTGTGCATGTCCGAGGGAGCGCCATCAATCGGTATCTCGCGGGGCCATACCCGCACTGGTTGGCGGCTGCGCGCGGTTGGGTAGGGCGCGCGGTAGGCGTCCATCTCTTGCTGGGTCAGGTCGCGGACAATGGCGCTGGGCAGGATTTTTTCGACAAACATGTTCAGACCCGAGATCAGCGCCCATCCCAGTCCCGGTGTGCGCATCATCTTGAATCCGGCGCGGAAATCAGAGGGGAATGCGGCCCATGTCATCGGGCGAATGATCCCTTCCATAAACGCGATACCGCGGATGTTTTCGGGATGTCGGCTTGCATAGTGAAACCCAAGGGCCGAACCCCAGTCGTGGATGACCAGTATTACATTCGTCAGACCCAGCGCCTTGATGAAACCGTCGACAAAGGGGAAGTGATCGACAAATCGATAGGGGATGTCGGGTTTGTCCGATTTGCCCATACCGATCAAATCCATCGCAATGGCGCGATGGCCCTTGGCAGCATAGGGGATGATATTGCGCCACAGATAAGATGAGGTCGGGTTGCCGTGCAGAAACAGAACTGGTGCGCCTTCGCCCTCATCCACATAGTGAATTTTCTGGCCGTTGACCTCGACATATCTGGAGTCGAACGGAAATTCGGCTGAGATCGGCTTTTCGGAATGCATTGAAGGGGCCTTTCTGAGGTGCGCGCATGTAAGGCGCTGCGGATGCGTGACCATAGCAGTCCTTTTCGGCAGTAGGATAAACAATCGCGTTAGTCGCTAAAGGCGCTGGGCGGCATGGTCTTCCGATTGTAGCATTCATTTGCCCTTCTGGTCGGGGCCGCAAACAGGAAGGAGCAGCCCGTGGTCGATATCCCTAAGCCCTCAGCCCGGATTGAACTGCTTTCGCGTGCGGCACATCCTGGTTTGATGGATGCTGCGACCGATCCCGATTTGCTGATCGTACTGATCCTGGCCAATCTGATGAGCGACCGGCTGTGGCATATCCGAGATCAGATCCTATCCCGCGTGGACCCGACGGGTCGGGACCTCGCGCCAACCAGTCAGATCACCCATGAGATGCTGGAGTATATCGACCGCCATTTCACCCATGACTTCCCCATGGGCACGGCAGATCGTGTGGGGCTGCTGAACCTTCAGGATGAAAGGGACCGGCTGGGGGCAGAACCTGTCGACCGCATCAAGGCGCAGCTTTGGCGGCACGTGACCCGCCGCCGTTCGGACGGGTTGTTGACCCCCGCGCTGGACATCTTTCCGGTGCTCGAACGAGATCAGTTGCCGCTTTACATCTACAATACAATCGATGGTTTGCATGCTATGTCGCGTCTGATGGGCCATAAAAAGCACCGGCCTATGGGTGTCACCGTTTGCGCGGATGAAGCTACGCTGACAACGTCGCTGGCCACAATCCTGCACGGTATTTCGCTGGTGGATGCTTTTATGGTCGGCTCTCCGGGCCACTACACGACGTTGTTGCAAAAGGACGGCCAGCGGTTCTGGTGCAACGGAAAGCCGGAGTATTTTGATCAGGCCGGGTGGCAGAGGCTCACGAACGGCCCGGATGCCGCCGACCCTCTGGCCGAGTTTGACCGACGCGTGCCCTATGCCGACAGGTTTATCACCATGTACGGAACCTTGGTGCTAGACGGCAGGCCAAGTGCGATTCCGTCAGAGCAATTGGATCGCTTCAATGCGGATTGCAGGGCGTTTTTCGGGATTGAGCTGCCGCCGTTCCGAACACTTCGCCACCAAGGCGTGAGCTTCGTCCCTAGCCGGGCGACAACCGAACAATTGAGGCGCTTTGACACGCTGAAAGGCGCAGACGAGGTGCGCAGCCTGTTGACCGAGCTTGCGGCTTCGGATGATCTCTCGGTCTTTGGAAAGGCGCGGTATTGCTATCGGGATGTGTCGATTCAGGCGCCGGGGGCGTATCTGGCAAACTCTTTGCGCGGACCAAAACTGTGGCAGGCGGCGCAGGAAGTTGATGGGGTAAAGGCCGCGTTGGACCGGATCAGGCGGATCGCGGGAGATGTCAGTATCTATGGCCGCCGCGAGAGGATTGCGATGGCCGATGAAGTGCTGTTGTTTGATACGGGCGATGATGTGGACCGGGGGCTGTTGCTGCTATCGTTGCTTCTGGCCTCGCCAGGCATCGACGCAGAAGCGAAGCGCGCCATGCAACTTATCGCTACAGAAGAGGGGACGTTTCTGACCTTGGGCCATACCGTTCTGGATGTCGCAACGTTGAAGCAAACCGATGCAGCGGTTGGCTCGACCCTACTGCGGTTGAGCGTTGAGTCGCTGACCGCGATCTAGGGCTACTCCACTACGATCTCTTGCCGTTGCCGTCCGGTTGTCTTGTCGAATATCAGGATGCGGTTGTCGTCCGTGACCACGGCGTACCAGTTGTTCCCGATGGTGACCGCCTGCGCCTTGGCGCCGTTTGGCAGCTCGATCTGATCGGGCAGGGTGGGGGTTCTGTCCGATAGCCGGATGACAATCAGCGCGAATGTCACTAGAACGCCGCCAATCATCACCGCGGTCAGCAGCATGACCATCCGCCGCAGCAATCGAAGCTGAGGCGTTTCCTGCGGTTCTTGCGGTTCGGAAGGGACAGTCATGGGCACTCGCCAGATTGAATTTCAGATCGCGGCAGATCCGCCGCCACGCCTTGATAAGGCGCTTTCGCGCGATGTGCCACCCGAGGAAAATCTGTCTCGCACGCGTCTTGCCCGATTGATCGAAGAAGGTGCCGTGTGGATCAACGGAACCGTGGCCAGCGATCCCAAGGCAAAAGTGGCCGAGGGCACATCTGTCACGATTGCGGTGGTCGAGGCCGAAGACAGCCATATCGGCCCCGAGGATATCCCGCTGGAGGTGGTGTTCGAGGACGCCGATTTGATCGTCATCAACAAACCCGCAGGCATGGTAGTGCATCCCGCACCAGGCTCGCCCAATGGGACGCTGGTGAATGCTCTGCTGTATCATTGCGGAGGCGACCTGTCGGGCGTGGGGGGCGTAAAGCGTCCGGGTATCGTGCATCGAATTGACAAGGAAACCAGCGGCTTGCTGGTCGTCGCTAAATCAGATGCCGCGCATCACGGCCTGGCCGCCCAATTCGAGGCCCACACGGTCGAGCGCTATTATCGCGCGGTGTGCTACGGTGTTCCCGACGCCAACGATCCCCGTTTGCGCGGTGTGAAGGGTGTCAGTTTTGAGCCCGGCAACATCATGCGCCTGACCACGCAATTGGCCCGTCACAAGACCGACCGACAGAGACAGGCGGTTCTTTTCCATGGCGGGCGTCATGCCGTGACGCGGGCGCGGGTGGTTGAGACATTTGGCGACCCGGCGGGATTGGCCTTGATCGAATGCTGGCTGGAAACGGGCAGAACGCACCAGATTCGCGTGCATATGGCCCATGCGGGACACGGTTTGGTGGGCGATCCCGTCTATGGCGGCAAACGCAAGCTCGCGGCCAAAGCGCTCAGTACTGATACCGCCGAAGCGGTGCGCGCCTTCCCGCGACAGGCTTTGCACGCCGCGGTTCTGGGGTTCGAGCACCCCGTCACTGGCGATATTTTGCGGTTTGAGGCTAATTTGCCGGAAGACATGGAGAAACTGATTGATAAGCTGCGCGCGCCGTTGTCATAATATGCGCACACTCGTGAGTAACGCGTTCTTATCTTTTCTTTATCGTTGGTTAATACCACTCTGTTAGCGCTGCCTCTTGAATGAATCGGGACGACCTCCCATATCCTATGTTAACAACTTAAACATTTGTCGGAGGGACATGAATTATGGCAAATTACGCAAATCTCCCCGCGCCGACGCCCGAGGGTGGCCTGAACCGCTATATGCAGGAAATCCGCAAGTTTCCGCTGCTGGAGCCGGAAGAGGAATACATGCTGGCCAAGCGCTGGGTCGAAGAGCAAGACACTGAATCGGCTCATAAAATGGTTACGTCGCATCTGCGCCTGGCGGCTAAGATCGCGATGGGTTATCGCGGCTACGGTCTGCCGCAGGCCGAGGTGATTTCCGAGGCCAATGTAGGCCTGATGCAGGCGGTCAAACGGTTCGACCCAGAAAAAGGGTTCCGTCTGGCGACCTATGCGATGTGGTGGATTCGTGCCTCGATTCAGGAATATATCCTGCGGTCCTGGTCGCTGGTGAAGCTGGGAACGACCTCGGCGCAGAAAAAGCTGTTTTTCAACCTGCGCAAGGCCAAGGCGCGTATCGGCGCGTTGGAAGAGGGTGATTTGCGCCCTGAAAACGTGGCGCAGATCGCCAACGATCTTGGCGTGACCGAAGAGGAAGTCATCAGCATGAACCGCCGGATGTCCGGTGGTGATGCCTCGCTGAACGCGACTGTCGGGTCCGAAGGCGAAGGCACCATGCAATGGCAGGACTGGCTTGAGGATGAAGATGCCGATCAGGCAGGCGACTATGAGGCGCGCGACGAGTTGGACGCACGCCGCGAATTGCTGGCCGCCGCGTTGGAGGTGCTGAATGACCGCGAAAAGGACATTCTGACTCAGCGCCGCCTGATGGATCAGCCTGTGACGCTGGAAGAGTTGAGCACGCAGTATAACGTCAGCCGCGAGCGCATCCGTCAGATCGAGGTGCGAGCCTTCGAAAAGCTGCAAAAGAAAATGCGCGACCTTGCGCGCGAGAAAGGGATGCTGGGCCAGATGTAATCCGGCCGCTGCGAACCAAAGCCCGCCTGAGACGGCGGGCTTTTTTGCGTCTAATACCGTTTAAGGTGTCGCTCTCTGATAAGTGATGTGTTGACGTTAGAAATGGCCAAAAATGCCTGACTTCGCGCCTAGACGTTGCTAAAAGAACCGAGATTGGACCGTTAGCGATAACGGCGATACTGAAATTTGGGAGGGACTTATGCAAAACCCGGTTCAATGGGGCGTTCTGGGCGCCGCGAATTTTGCGCGTCGGTTTATGGCTCCGGCTATTCACGCGGCGGAAGGCGCGCGGCTGGCCGGATTGGCAACGTCAAGCCCGGCCAAGGCCGAACCGTTTCAGGCTTTTTGCCCCGATCTGACCGTTTATGACAGCTATGATGCGCTGCTGGCCGATCCGCAGATCGATGCGGTTTATGTCCCGCTGCCCAATCACCTGCATGTAGAGTGGTCGCTAAAGGCCTTGGATGCCGGTAAGTACGTGTTGTGCGAGAAACCCATGACCATGCAGGCGTCCGAGTTCGATGCGCTGATCGCCAAGCGGGATGAGACAGGACTGTTGGCTGCCGAGGCCTATATGATCGTGCATCACCCGCAGTGGCAGTTCGCCAAAAAGCTAATCGCGGATGGGGCCATTGGCAAACTTATCCATGTGACCGGTGTTTTCACCTATGACAATCGTGCCGACACTGGCAACATCCGAAACCGCCCCGAAACTGGCGGCGGCGGGTTGCGCGATATCGGCGTTTACACGATCGGTAGCGCTCGGTTTGTCACTGGGGAAGAGCCGGTCGAGGTCCGCTCGACGATCCGATGGGAAAACGACGTGGACGTGTTCACCGAGATTAATGCGCGCTTCCCCGGATTTACCTATTCGACCTATGTGTCGACCCGGATGCACCCGCATCAGGCGATGGAGTTCCACGGCGAAGGCGGTGTAATCCGTTTGACCGCGCCGTTCAATGCGCGGGTTTTTGACGTGGCGCAGGTCGAGTTGCATCGTCCGGGGCTGGAAGTGCAGATCACACGCTTTCCCGGTGACGATCAGTACATATTGCAGGTCGAAGCCTTCGGTCGATCCGTGCGGGAAGGGGCGACCTATCCGTGCCCGTTGGAGTTCTCGCGCGGGACGCAGGCGATGATTGACCAGGCGTTTGAGGTGGCGGTCTCACTCTGACTTGCCACGCGCGGGTCCGGCAGCCTAATCTGGTCGTCACCTGAACAGGAGACGACAATGGCAGGCGGCTGGGCGCGTGATGGCGCGGTGAGTGAACAGATCGAGGCGTCGATATCCGACGAACTGGCCCGGATGCAGGCGCAAAAGCGCCCTCAGGGCGAAAGCCTGACCCATTGCGCAGAATGCGAAGAGCCGATCCCCGAGAAACGCAGACTTGCCCTGCCGGGGGTGAAACTCTGTCTGGATTGCCAGCAGGATAGGGATGGCGCGTTCAAAGCGCGGTCCGGGATCAATCGACGCGGGTCCAAGGACAGTCAGTTGAAATAACCCATGCCTGTGCCCATGCCAAAACAGCCCCTGTTGCAGAATGGATTGGTTCTTGGGTTCCTGGCTGCGTTCTTGTGGGGTACGCATAGCGTCATCGTGCGCTATCTGACCAGCGATCTGGGCGGGTTGCAAATCGCGGTCTCGCGCCTGTTCATCGCGGCGTTGGCGATTTATTGCATGTTGCGTCTGATGCGGGTGTCCGTCTCAGTCCGGTTGGGTGACTGGAATTTCCGTCTTGCCGTATTGTCGACCGTCGTGAACTATATCCTGTTCCACATCGGGCTTGAACATACCGGCGCGGCCAATGCGATGGTTTTGGAGAACACGGCACCCTTTTTCGTGCTGGTTTTTCTTTATTTCTTTGCGGATACACCGGTTACGCGAACCGATGTTCTGGTCACAGTTTTGGCCATTCTGGGCGTTTTTCTGACCGTTTTCAGGGATTTTCAGGGAGGCGGAGAGCCCTTATTCGGGGATATTCTTGAAATCGGAGCCGGGCTAAGCTGGGCGGTCTTCCTGATCTCAAGCAGTCGGGCTATGCGCAATTCGAAATCGACCGGAGAGCGGCTGAATTTCCTGTTCGGCATCTTCTTGTGTTCCGGGGCGCTTCTGCTGCCGCTGGCCGCGTTTTCGATGCAGGTTCCGTCCGCCAATGACGTGGTGTTCCTGATCTTGCTGGGCGTGCTGCCGACCGCCTGCGCCTATTACCTGTGGTACGAGGCTGCTGCGCGGGTTTCGACATTGACCGCAACCTTGATGTTTGCGGCCTCGGTCGTGTTCACCTTTGTCAATTCGGCGCTGTTTCTGGGGGCCGCAATCACGCCGATTGCAGCCCTTGGGGGTGTGCTGATCGTGGCGGCCGTGTTTTTGACCACCAAAAACCAGAAATGATCAGCCCTCCATCGCTTCCAATTCGTCGATAAAGCCCGAGATCATCGACAGGCCCTTGTCCCAGAACTTGGGATCGCTGGCGTCAAGCCCGAACGGGGCCAACAATTCCTTGTGGTGCATCGAACCACCGGCGCGCAGCATGTCGAAATACTTGTCCTCGAACCCATCGGACCCGCTTGCGTAGACGGAATAGAGGGCGTTCACCAATCCGTCGCCAAACGCGTAGGCGTAGACGTAGAAGGGCGAGTGGACGAAGTGTGGGATATAGGCCCAGAAAGTCTCGTACCCGTCCATGAATTCGAATGCCGGGCCAAGGCTTTCGGCCTGAACGCTCATCCACAGGGCGTTGATGTCGTCGGGCGTTAGCTCGCCTTCGCGGCGGGCGGCGTGGAGTTTGCATTCGAAATCATAGAACGCGATCTGGCGGACGACCGTGTTGATCATGTCCTCGACCTTACCGGCCAGCAGCACTTTGCGCTGTTCGGGGGTTTCGGCCTGATCCAGCATCTTGCGGAAGGTCAACATCTCACCAAAGACCGAGGCCGTTTCGGCCAGTGTCAGTGGGGTAGAGGACAGCATCTCGCCCTGACCGGCGGCCAGTACTTGGTGGACACCATGACCTAGCTCGTGCGCCAGGGTCATCACGTCGCGCGGTTTGCCCAGATAGTTGAGCATCACGTAGGGGTGCACGTCGGTCACGGTCGGGTGGGCAAACGCACCCGGCGCTTTGCCCGGCTTCACGGCCGCATCAATCCAGCCCTTGCTGAAGAAGGGGGCAGCAATTTCGCCCATGCGCGGGTCAAACGCGTTATAGGCATCCATCACGGTCTTTTCGGCCTCGTCCCAGCCGACGATGCGCGTGTCTTCCATCGGCAAGGGCGCGTTGCGGTCCCAGACCTGCATCACGTCCAGCCCCAGCCATTTGCGCTTGAGCTCGTAGTAGCGGTGACTCAGTTTAGGATAGGCGGCAACCACAGCTTCGCGCAGAGCCTCAACCACTTCAGGTTCCACGTCGTTTGACAGGTGGCGACCGGTTTGAGCGGTTGGCATATTGCGCCAGCGGTCTACGATTTCTTTCTCTTTGGCCTGTGTGTTGTGAACGCGGGCAAAGGTTTTGACGTTGTCCTGAAACACCCGCGCCAATTCGCGGGCGGCGGTCTCGCGTTTGGTCCGGTCCTGCTCGGTCAGCAGGTTCAGGGTGCCTTCGATGTTCAGTTCTTCACCTTCGATATCAAAGGTAAGACCGGCGATGGTTTCGTCAAACAGTCGTTCCCATGCATCGCCGACAACACCCAGATCGTGCAGGAATTTCTCCAGCTCATCAGACAGTTGATAGGGCTTCATCGCGCGGATGCGGCGGAAGACGGGTTCGTACCGGCCCAGATCCGCGTTGGCGTCGAACCGGGCTTTCAGCGCGTCATCGTCGATACGGTTGAGCTCGAGCGTGAAGAACACCAGCGGCGTGGTGAAGATGGTGATCTTTTCCTGCATATCCGACAGGAACTTGGCGCGGTCCGCATCGGTGGTCAGCTGGTAGTACCGCAGACCGGCGAAGGACATGATCCGCCCGGCAATGGCGTTGATCTTTTCGTTTCGTAGGACGCATTGCAGCAGTCCATCGGCATCCAGATCGGCCAGCTTGCCCTCGTAGTCTGCGGCAAAGGACGCACATTCGCCTTCCAGCCAGTCCAGATCGCGCGACAGTTCCGGCGCCTCTTCCGAGCTGTACAGATCCGTCAGGTCCCATTCCGGCAGGTTGCCAAGATTGTCGGACCCGCCGACTGCGTTTGCGTCACGGACGGGGAAGGGAAGGTCGCGCATGGATCACCTCGAAATAATAGCTTTCGCCAACATCTAGGCGCGCCGGGCAGGGATCACAAGCGGGGTGTTAGTCAGACAGGGCGGGTTCGCGTTCAGCAGCCATGAAATGCGCCGCCAACTGGTCGAAAACGGGGCCTCGGACCTCAGGCGCTTCCATCAAAACCTCGTGTTCGCCGTCGGGGATTTCCACCAGCGTGCCGCTGGGCCAGTTGGCCATGCGGGCGCGGATGGCCTTGCGGTCCACGATTTGTTCATGGGTTCCCAGGAAAGTCAGGCAGGGGGTCTTGGGCGCGGGTTGGTCCATCAGCCACGCGCATTCGTCCAGCGCCTCGCGCAGCCAGATGGTGGAGGGCGCGCCCAGCGTTAGCTCGGGGTGCGCGTTCAGTTGATCTTGCATCATCTTGTACATCGCCGGATCGCGGGTCAGCACGTTGCCTTCGAACGGTTGCGACAGCACATAGCTTTCTAGCGATGTGGTCGGTGGAGTCTTTTCCCCCAACCCCAACCGAGGCCCCCAATAGGCGGTCAACCGGCTGAGCGGTTTCATCAGCGGAGTAAAGAAAATCCCCCACATCGGCCCGGTAAAGGCACATGTAGCGAAGTGATCGCTTTCGATCACGGCCCGCAGCCCTATGGCGCCGCCCATCGAATGCCCGATGAGGTGCCATGGCTTTGGCAGGTCCAGCTCAATAGCAAGGTTCAGCGCGGCCTGAACGTCTTTCTGATAATCCGGTATCGTATCGACATGACCGACTCGTGGGTCATCTAGCAACCGATCCGCAAGCCCCTGACCTCGCCAGTCGATTGTCAGGAATGCAAAGCCACGACCGACAAATTCGCTCGCGGTATCGCCGTATTTTTCGATATATTCCGTGCGGCCAGGGAACATGAACACCGTGCCGCTGCTGTTGGTTTCAGGTTGCCAATGGGCCACCCGAATGCGGACATTATCCGTGGTGTTCAACCAGTGGGCCTGTCCGCCGGCTGGGGCACCGGCCACGTCTTCGAACAAGGGGGCCGGTGACGCGTTCATCAGGCTAGCGCCGATGCCAGTTGCATGGCGACACCCATGTCACCATCGACGGTCAGCTTGCCGGACATGAAAGCACCAGTCGGGTTCAACTCACCACTGAGGATTTGTTCGAACGTGTCGACATCCGCGCTCATGGTGACGTCGGCCTCTTCGTCGCTGACGCGCGCGCCGCTGCCGTCCAATACGATTGCACCCAGGCCTTCGATGGCGAACTTGGCGGATGCGCCAAAGCCGCTGTCGGCCAGTTTTTCGTTCAGCGCCGCTGCGGCTTTTTCCAGAGTGTCGCTCATGGTTCTCCTCACTTTGATTTGAGCGCAGGGAATGGACATCCCACTGCGCTACGCTACACTGAACGTTGTTATGAGCATTGCAAGCATCAATCTCAAAGGTATCGTCGCGGCAACCGCGCTCCTAGTCACGTTTTCCATCCCTTGTCTTGCACAGCAGGCCGACTCGCGGGATGAAGCCGAGCTATTGCAGCAATTGGCGCAATCAACACCTGATCAAGCGATTGGCATCGATCGTCAACTCAAGTCGCTTTGGTCCTTGTCGGGTTCGGCTTCGGCAGACCTGTTGTTGGAACGAGGACGCGAGGCGCTGGAGGATGGCGATACCAAGGCCGCCATCGAGCATTTGACGGCGCTGACTGATCACACCCCTGACTTCGCCGAAGGATGGCATGTGCGGGCGTCGGCCTTTTTCGGGATCGAACGCTTTGGCATGGCGGCGGCGGATCTGGAATATGCCCTGTCGCTGAACCCCAACAATTACGAGGCGATCTACGGATTGGGATTGATCTTTGAAATCGTGGGTCAGCCCGATAAGGCGCTGCAAGCCTATGAGCGCGCATTGGCTATACATCCCCATCATGAAGAAGTAACCAATGCGGTGAATCGACTGAAGCCTCAGGTCGAGGGCTCGGCCCTCTAAGGGGCAGGGGGCAAGAGTGAGCGGGTCATCCCGAATCGTGGCCGTACTGGGCCCGACGAACACAGGCAAAACGCATTACGCGATTGAACGTATGCTGGGCCACCGGACCGGTATCATTGGCCTGCCGCTGCGTCTGCTCGCGCGTGAGGTTTATGACAAGATCGTCGCTATTCGCGGGCCGTCCGTCGTGGCGCTTGTTACGGGCGAAGAGCGGATCGTGCCGCCGCGCACCCAATATTGGGTCTGCACGGTCGAGGCGATGCCCGAAGGCATGGGCGCGGACTTCGTGGCCATCGACGAAATCCAGCTGTGTACCGACCCCGAGCGCGGCCATGTCTTCACAGACCGTCTGTTGCGGTCGCGCGGTACAAGCGAGACGCTGTTCCTAGGCTCGGACACCATGCGTGGTCCCATATCAGCGCTGGTGCCCGAGGCACAGTATGTGCGGCGCGAACGGATGTCTCAACTGGTCTATGCCGGGTCGAAAAAGATCAGCCGGATGCCCCCGCGCAGTGCCATCGTCGGGTTCTCGGTGGATAGCGTCTATGCCATCGCAGAACTGCTGCGTCGTCAAAAGGGCGGGGCGGCCGTGGTGATGGGGGCGCTCAGCCCGCGTACGCGGAACGCGCAGGTCGATCTCTATCAGAATGGTGAGGTGGATTATCTGGTCGCCACCGACGCAATTGGGATGGGCCTGAACCTGGATGTGAATCACGTCGCGTTTTCTTCGCTGACCAAGTTCGACGGTCGGAGGATGAGGCCACTTGCCCCCAACGAACTGGCCCAGATCGCCGGCCGGGCCGGGCGCGGCATGTCGGATGGCACGTTCGGTGTTACGGGCGAGGCCCCGCCGCTGGATGACGGTGTGGCGCAGGCCATCATGGACAGCCGCTTTACGCCGATGAAAAAGCTGAACTGGCGAAATGCCGCTTTGCGGTTCGGATCCATCGAGGCGCTGATCAACTCGCTAGAAGTCAGCCCGGACAATGAAAACCTGCTCAAAGCGCGGCCCGCCGACGACCTGAACGTGCTGAAATCCCTGTCGCAAGTGACCGAAGTGATGGCCCGCGCAAGCGATCCGCAATCCATCCGCTTGTTGTGGGATGTATGCCGAATCCCCGATTTTCGCGGCATTAGCCATTCGGAGCATGCCAGCCTGCTCGAGGTGATCTACGGCCATCTGCACGAACGCCAGTCGATCCCTGATGACTTTATGGCGCGGCAAATCCGCCGGATTGACCGGACAGACGGAGATATTGATGCGCTGTCCAAACGGCTGGCATATATTCGCACCTGGACATATGTTGCGCAACGAAACGGATGGGTGCGTGACGAATCCCATTGGCGTGAGGAAACGCGCACTGTAGAAGACAGGCTGTCAGATGCATTACATGACCGTCTGACCCAACGATTTGTGGACCGGCGCACATCCGTTTTGCTGCGGCGGCTCAAACAGAAGGAGGCCCTTTTGGCCGAAGTAAATGACAAGGGTGAAGTGACCGTCGAAGGCGAATTCGTCGGTCGTTTGGAAGGGTTCCGGTTCATTCCGGACAAAGCTGCGCAGGGGACCGAGGCGAAAGCCTTGAAATCGGCTTCGCTGCAAGCTCTCGCGCCGCAATTCCATCTGCGTGCCGACCGCTTCTACAACGCGCCCGATACAGAAATTGATTTCACCGAACAAGGTGGCCTGATGTGGGGCGAATATGCCGTTGGCAAGCTGGTTGCCGGGGCCGAGCCGCTCAAGCCCATGGTCGAGGTTTTCGTAGACGAAGCCGCAGGCCCCGATGTCGAACAGAAGGTGCAGCGCCGGCTGCAGCATTTCATTGACCGTAAGGTGGCCGCGCTGTTTGAACCGCTGCTGAACCTGTCGCGGGACGAGGAACTCAGCGGTCTGGCCAAGGGCTTTGCATTCCGCATGGTCGAGGCATTGGGCATCTTGCCGCGTGCGCAGGTCGCGCAAGAGGTCAAGGATCTGGATCAGGACGCTCGCGGTGCGCTGCGCAAGCACGGCATCCGCTTCGGTCAATTCACGATCTTCATGCCGCTGCTGCTGAAACCCGCGCCGACGCGCTTGCGTCTGGTTCTGTGGGCGCTGTCCAGCGGCTTGCAGGAATTCCCTGAAGCGCCGCCTCCGGGTCTGGTTACGGTCCCCGTCGCAAAGGACGCGCCGCAGGGGTATGACACCATGTGCGGTTACCGCGACGCCGGTGAGCGCTCGATCCGTATTGATATGCTGGAACGTCTGGCTGACATGCTGCGGTCTGAGGACAGCCGCGGCGGGTTCGAAGCCAAGCCCGACATGCTCTCGATCACCGGCATGACGCTGGAACAATTTGCCGACCTGATGCGGGGCTTGGGCTATAAGGCCGAGCGGGGTGAGCGTGAAAAGGTCAAAGCCGCGCTTGCGGAACAACCTGGGGCGGAAGCGCCCGAGCAACCTGCTGCTGAGGAAACCCCGGCAGAAGCAGTTGCGACAGACGATGCGCCCGCACCCGCCGAGGCGCTAGCCGAGGCCACCGAAAGCACCGAGGCAGCAGCCGAGGCTCCTGCCGCAGAACTCGCAAGCGATGAGCCTGAAGTTGAAGTGTTCTACACCTTCACATGGGGCCGTCAGCGCCAGCAGAATCGTGGCCCGCGCCGCGAACAGGGGCAGGGCAAGGGCAAGCCGCGTGGCAAACCTCAGGACGGTCGTGGCAAGCCGCAAGGCAAAAAGGGTGGCAAACCGCAAGGCGCGAAATCCTTCTCGTCCCGACCGCCCAAGAAAGAGAAAGCCATTGATCCCGACAACCCCTTCGCCGCTGCGTTGATGGGGCTGAAGGACGGCAACTAAGCGCGGATGTCCGAGGCCAGGCTGCGGATCGACAAATGGCTGTGGCAGGCGCGGTTCTTCAAGACCCGCAGCCTGTCCGCCAAACAGGTCAGCGGCGGTCATGTGCGCGTGAACGGAAACCGGGTGCTGAAACCGGCGACAGCTATCAACCCCGGCGATGTTCTGACCTTTCCTCAGGGCCGCATTGTGCGTGTTGTGCGGGTGGAAAAACTGGGTGAACGGCGCGGTCCGGCCCCCGAGGCACAAACGCTATATTCGGATTTGACCGAAAAGCAGGACAAGCCGCTGCAAAATCCAAGTTTTGAAGGAAAAGGTCGTCCGACCAAGAAAGATCGGCGCGCGCTTGATCTTTCTCGCAATCAAGATAGCTGATCCTATCTTGAAGCCGACGCCATACTGATTTAGCTAGACGCCCAAAGCGCAAACGGGAATCCGACCATGACCTACGTTGTCACTGAAAACTGCATTGGCTGCAAATATACCGACTGTGTCGAAGTATGCCCGGTGGATTGTTTCTACGAAGGTGAGAACACGTTGGTCATCCACCCCGATGAATGCATCGACTGCGGCGTGTGCGAACCCGAATGCCCCGCCGACGCAATCCGCCCCGATACCGAGCCGGGTATGGATGAATGGGTCGAGTTCAACCGAAAATACTCGGAAATGTGGCCGGTCATCGTGACCAAGAAAGACCCCTTGCCAGAAGCCGCGGAACGCGACGGCGAAGAAGGCAAGATGGAGAAGTACTTCTCTGAAGCGCCCGGCGAAGGTGGCTAAGCGATTCGCTCTCTGAACTCAGTGGTTTAGATGCCGAAAAAACGCCACAACCTTATGTTTAATAATGATTTTATCGGCTCATTGGTCGGTAGCGCTTTTGTGTGTCGCATTTTTGTGATATACTTTGTAGCTGAATGATGACTGAGCTGGGGATGACTCCGTAAGTATGGACGCTTTGGAGTTCTAATTTTTTGACAAACAAACTGCCTGACCGGGCCTTAAAGGCACGGTTTTGGGGTGTTTTGTCGTTTTTTTGTCTGGCTCTGCTAACCAAGGATGAACCTGAATGTCTAAGTCGAAAAAGCTTGAGTTCCGCCCGAACGATTATGTGGTCTACCCCGCGCATGGTGTGGGTCAGATTATCTCGATCGAGGAACAGGAAGTTGCCGGGTATTCGCTTGAGCTGTTTGTGATCTCGTTCGAGAAAGACAAGATGACCCTGCGGGTGCCGACCAACAAGGTGACCGAATCCGGTCTGCGGTCGCTGAGTTCGCCCGACGTGATCTCTCAGGCGATGAAGACGTTGAAGGGCAAGGCCAAGGTGAAGCGCGCAATGTGGTCGCGCCGGGCGCAGGAATATGAACAGAAAATCAACTCGGGCGACCTGATCTCGATCGCAGAGGTGGTCCGCGACCTGCACCGCACTGACGATCAGCGCGAACAAAGCTATTCCGAGCGTCAGCTCTATGAAGCTGCCTTGGAACGTCTGACTCGTGAAGTTGCAGCCGTATCCGGCGCCGGTGAAGTGTCGGCCGCCAAGCAGGTGGATGAGGTGCTGACCTCGCGCGCTGCCTGATCGCATTGCTTTGAATAGTTGGGGCCGCTCCTGTTGGGGGCGGCCTTTTTTATTTTCTACCTCTTCGTTTGGGGGTATTTTCCCAATAGGTAGAGGCGTCTAGATGGCCCAGATAAAGAAAACGCTCAAATATCTGTATATCGGACATGACCCGGTTTCGGTCTGGTTTCGCTATGGGCTGATCCTGTTCGACGCGGTGACAATCGTGTTTTTTGTCGCCACTGCGCATATTTCACACGGTCCTGGGATCACGATCGCCAGCATGTTCGTCGGGTTCCTGATCCTGCTGGACTTTTCGGCGCGCCTATGGATCGCGCGGGACCGGCGCAAACTATTCTTCAAGATTTACACCCTGGCCGATCTGGTTGTGATCGTGTCGCTAATGCTCGACCCATTCCTTTCGGGCAATCTGGCCTTTCTGCGGATTCTGCGCGCTCTGCGCTTGATCCATTCCTTTCACTTACTGCGCGATCTGCGCCGCGACGTCCAATATTTCCGCACCCATGAAGACGCGGTTATTGCCGCCATCAATCTGCTGGTCTTTGTATTCGTGACCTCGACTGCCGTTCTGGTCTTTTTCATCCCCGAGGATAGCCAGACCCCTTATATTGACGCTTTGTATTTCACCATGGCGACGCTGACGACAACGGGGTTCGGCGACATCACGCTGGACACACCGGGCGGTAAGCTGATTTCGGTCTTTATCATGGTGGTTGGGGTGGCGCTGTTCGTGCGGCTGGCGCAGGCGATTTTCATGCCACAAAAAGTACGGCACAAATGCCGAAGCTGCGGCTTGTATCGACACGACCCAGACGCTGTGCACTGCAAACATTGCGGCGAAGTGTTGCGGATCGAAACTGGAGGCGCGTCCTAAAGCGCCGCCGCCAGCGCTATCAGAATGGCAAGCTCGGTCATCACCTGCGTTGCGCCCAACACGTCGCCGGTCTGTCCCCGAATTTTGGATCTGGCGACCAAACCGATGGCGAACGTAACAAGAGCGGCGACAATCAAAGCCTTAAAAGCGGGGGCTCCAATCAAGATCAGGGCCATTGCGAGGGCAAAGGCAGCCCCAATCCCAGTAGTGGACGACAGGGGAGCGCCGACCGAATGGCTCAGACCAGCGTTTCTAGCGTTGGGCAGGGCAGTCATCAATATCGGCATCATTGCGCGCGACAGGATGCAGGCAGTCAGTATGCCTCCGAAAGCGCCAGTTGCCAGCAAGGGGGCGATCAGCGCAACGCGCAGGGCTTGCGACAAGATCAGGGCAAGAACGCCATAAGTGCCGATGTGGCTGTCTTTCATGATCTCAAGACGTCGGGCCGGGTCAAACCCGCCCCAGAACCCGTCTGTGGTGTCAGCCAGCCCGTCCTCGTGCATGGCCCCGGTACACAGTATCAGCACTGCAACCAGTATGATGGCGCAGGCCAACGGGGGCAGGCCCCAAGCCGATCCGACCCATCCCGCCGCACAGGCCAGAGCGCCGACAACGAAACCGGCGGACGGAAACGCCCAGGCGGCTAAGCCCTGACGATCAAAAGCATCCTCGGGCAGGCGCGGGATCGGTAAACGCGTCAACAGGACCAGTGCCAGCAGTATATCCCAGTGGGAAATGAGTTTGGTGTCGTTTTTTAGCACTCCCGCGCCTTTCAGGGTCTTGTTGCTTTGGTCGCTTCGGTTAAACACACAGGACCACTCTGATGCAACGAGGCTTTGGATGCTGCCAGACCTGACCGACCTGAATTCTTTTCGTGACGCCCTTTCTAATGCGCCCGGATCCGATGGCGACGCCCGTCAGGGTGCCGCGGACCGGAACGGACAATTGACCAAACCTCCAGGTGCGCTGGGGCGGCTGGAAGATCTGGCGATCTGGTATGCGGCCTGGCGTGGGGACGCGCGGCCGCAGATCAATGCGCCGCAGGTCATTGTCTTTGCCGGAAACCATGGTGTTACGGCGCAGGGCGTTTCGGCCTTTCCGCCCGAAGTGACCGTGCAGATGGTGATGAATTTCGAACATGGCGGCGCGGCGATCAACCAGTTGGCCAAAGCGGCGGGAGCAACGATGGACGTGCACGCGCTGGAGCTTGACCGTCCGACCGTGGATTTCACCACCGGTCCGGCCATGTCCAAGGACGAACTGTTGCGTGCGCTGCAAACCGGCTGGAACGCAGTGAACCCGGAAGCTGACCTGCTGGTCGTGGGCGAGATGGGGATTGGCAATACCACCCCCGCCGCCGCGATTGCCTGCGCCCTGTTCGGAGGCGAAGCCGCCGATTGGACTGGGCGTGGAACCGGCGTGGACGATGCTGGGCTGGCCAACAAAACCCGTGTGGTGGCAGAGGGCGTAGCCCTGCATGGCGGCTCGGGCGACGGGTTGGAGGTGCTGCGCTGTCTGGGCGGGCGCGAGATTGCGGCCATGGCTGGGGCGATTGCTGCCGCCCGCATCCTGCGCATTCCGGTTGTTTTGGACGGGTTCATCTGTTCAGCTGCTGCGGCCTGTCTGGCCCGCACGGTCGACGGGGCGCTGGATCACACCGTGGCAGGCCATCAAAGCGCTGAAGGCGCGCATGGCGCGGTGCTCGCCCAGCTTGGCAAAGAGCCGCTGCTCAGCCTCGGCCTACGTCTGGGTGAAGGGTCTGGTGGTGCTTTGGCGATCAATATCGTTAAAAGCGCTGTCGCCTGTCATTCCGGTATGGCAACCTTTGCTGAAGCTGGCGTGTCGGACGGCTAAGCTGAAGGGCCTGACCGGGGAACGGTCAGGCTGATTTCTGGGCGTGTTTCTCGGCCAGTTCCAACAGCTCGGTCTCTAAGTCCTTTTCAAGCTGCCGGGCCCGATCGATATATTTCTTGTTCTCACCGGTGGGCATCCCGGGGATCCACAGTTCGGCCAATTCCCGAACAGCGGTCCGGTCGTGGTGGTAAAAGGTCTGCTCGGCCTGCGCCGCCTCGTAGTCGCTGAGGCCGATATTCTCGAGCACATAGCGTCCAGCCCGGAGCGATCCGTCAAACATCTCGCGCACGATGTCATTGGCCCCGGCCTGATACAGCTCGTACACATGGGTTCGGTCATGAGCGCGGGCGACGATATGAAGGTCGGGACGCTGGCGGCGGGCGAAGCTGACCAGCCGCGTGACTGTCTTGGGGTCATCCATCGCAGCGACCAGAACTGAGGCTTTCTCTAACCCGGCGGCACGCAGCAGTTCTGGGCGGGTGGGATCGCCCAGGAACCCTTTGACGCCAAACCGACGCATCAGCTGGATGGTTTCGATATCGTGGTCCAGAACGATTGTCTTGAACCCGCTGGCACGCACCAGCCGGTTCACAATCTGACCAAACCGACCGATACCTGCGATGATCACCGGGCCTTTCTCGTCGATCTCATCGGGTTCGGGGACGGGTCCGCCATCGCTGATCCGGCGCGAGAGCAGGTCGTAGATGATGAACAAAAGTGGCGTAATCAACATTGTAAGGGCGATGATCATCAGCAGCTTTTGTGACAGATCGGGCGGGATGACGTTTTGCTGTGTTGAGAAGGCCAGCAGAACAAAGCCAAATTCACCCGCTTGCGCTAAACCCAAGGTGAATAGCCAATGATCGCGCCCGCGCAGTTTGAAGGCACGGCCAACCAGAAACAGGATGATGCCTTTGGCCAGAATGACCAAAAGGGCGAGGCCTATCAGATCAAACGGGTCGTTGAAGAAATAGGCGACATCAATCCCGGCCCCCACGGTGATAAAGAACAACCCCAGAAACAGACCTTTGAACGGTTCCAGGTCGCTTTCCATTTCATGGCGGAACTCCGAACTTGCCAGAACTACACCCGCCAGAAACGCGCCAAGGGCGGGCGAAAGGCCGACCAACGTCATCAGGAAGGAAATCCCCACGACGATCATCAGCGCCAGCGCCGTATACATCTCGCGCAGGCGGGTGGCATGGATGAAGCGGAACAAGGGGCGGGTCAGGTAGATACCGGCAAGGATGACGAAAGCGATGGCGGCTAGTGTCACCAGCGTTACCGCCCAGCCCGGCAGCCCATCCACTAGAGACAGGCTGTGATGCGCCTTGTCATGCAGGTCTGCCGCTCCCCGCTCGATAGATCCGTCATTCTGGATGTGAGGCACCGCAGGCAGCGCCAGCAGAGGCAGCAAGGCCAGCATCGGGATCACCGCAATATCCTGCGTCAACAGAACTGAGAACGTCGCTCGGCCGCCATTTGTCTGCATCAACCCCTTTTCCGACAGGGTTTGCAGCACGATCGCGGTTGAGGACAATGATAGGGTCAACCCGACAGCTAGCGCCACCGACCACGGGTGGTTGGCATACATGGCCACGCAGGCAATCACCGCAGTGGACAACAGAACCTGCAGCCCACCAAGACCCAGTAGCCGTTCGCGCATATCCCACAAGGCGCGAGGCTCCAGTTCCAGCCCGATCAGGAACAGCATCATGACAACACCGAATTCGGCAACATGTTGCAGGCTTTCGGTCTCGGCCCCCACCAGTCCGAACATCGGACCGATGACAATGCCGGCGGCCAGGTATCCCAATACCGACCCAAGACCCAGGCGTGCTGACAAGGGCACAGCGATCACGGCGGCCGCCAGATAGATCGAAGCCTGGTATAGGAAATCGTCCATATTATCCTCTCGGGTCAGGTGGGCAGGGGCGCATCGCGCTTGAGTTGGTCCATCACGATCTGGCTTTGCACCCGTGCCACCGCAGGATGCGGCAGTATCACTTGATGAAGCAAGCGATTGAGCGCGGAAAGATCGTCGCAATAGACATGCAGCAGATAGTCAGCCTCGCCGGTCATCGTCCAGGCGCTGGTGATCTCGGGTCGAGTGTCAACCAAACGGGCGAAACTGTCGGATTGCTCGGGGCCATGGGTGCCCAGATGTACCTGGATAAAACCTTGCACCTGCAAGCCCAACTTCAGTGGGTCCAGCCGCGCGGCATAGCCGGTGATATACCCCTCGGCCTCGAGCCGTTGACGGCGGCGTCCGGCCTGACTGGGCGACAGGTTCAGCATCTCACCCAATTGATGGGCCGTCAGGTGTGCATTTGTCTGGAGCGCCGACAAAAGCCGTGTGTCTATTGAATCCAACACCTGCGCAAATTCCTCATAAAATCATCAAAACGTGCGAATATTTCGCATCTTAACTTAGTTTATCCGAAAACAATGCGCAGAAACAGCGCCGAATAAGACTTATTTTGGAATCAGCAAAGAAATTCCTGTTTTTACGGAGACGCGCCATGGGACCCTTCCCGCATAACGCCCCGAAATCTGCCATCAGCCCCGAAAATCCGGCCGGAACTGACGGGTTCGAGTTCGTCGAATTCGCCCACCCCGTGCCGCAGGAACTGCGCGACCTGTTCGCCAAGATGGGGTTTGAGTTGGTCGGCCACCACAAGGACAAGCCGTCTGTCGAGCTGTGGCAGCAGGGCGACGTGACCTATATCCTCAATGCTGATCCCGAGAGCTTTGCCGCCAAGTTCGTCGCAGAACATGGCCCTTGCGCCCCTTCGATGGGCTGGCGTGTTGTGGATGCGCAAAAAGCTTTTGAGCATGCAGTCAGCAAAGGCGCCGAGCCCTATGACGCCGCAGATAAAACGATGGATGTGCCTGCGATCAAAGGGATTGGCGGATCGCTGATCTATTTCATCGACCAATATTACGACACCTCGCCCTATAATCAGGAGTTTACCTGGACCGAACATTCCAAGCCGCGCGGCGACGGGTTCTATTACCTCGATCACCTGACCCACAACGTCTACAAGGGAAATATGGACAAGTGGTTCAAATTTTACGGCGATTTGTTCAACTTCCGTGAGATTCGTTTTTTTGACATTCAGGGTAAGTTCACCGGGCTCTATAGTCGCGCGCTGACATCCCCCTGCGGCCGTATCCGCATTCCTATCAACGAAGACCGGGGCGAGACGGGCCAGATCGTGTCCTACCTCAAGAAATACAAAGGCGAGGGTATTCAGCATATCGCGGTCGGCAGCGAGGACATCTATGCCTCGACCGATGCGATTGCCGAAAAGGGTCTGAAGTTTATGCCGGGCCCGAACGAAGCCTATTACCACATGTCCAAGGACCGCGTGGCCGACCATGAAGAGCCGCTGGACCGGATGATGAAACACGGCATTCTGATTGACGGCGAGGGCGTGCTGGACGGGGGCGAAACCCGGATCTTGCTGCAAATCTTCTCGAAAACCGTGATCGGCCCGATTTTCTTCGAGTTTATCCAACGCAAAGGAGATGACGGGTTTGGTGAAGGAAATTTCCAGGCTCTGTTCGAATCCATCGAGCGCGAACAAATCGAATCCGGTGAAATTTCGGCCGCTTGATCCTGTGTCTTAACTTGATCTCGGGGGCGGCCTGCGCCCCCGGTGATCAACTTCTGGGCAGCCGCAATGTTACGTTCTGGCCGCGTTTTTGATAGCGCAGTTCGGAATCGCCAATCGCCACCACATTGCCGCCGTCCAGCCTGTCTCCGACTTTCAACTTCTTGTAGCGCCCACTGGGCAGACGCACCAAGGCGCGTCGGTTGGCAGGCGTCCCATAGACGCCGATCAGGTTCAGCTTGCGCAGGTTGATCGCGTTATCGATTGTCGCCTGCCGCGCGACCGAAGCAGAGGACGGGATTTTTGGCGCGACCGCTTTGGGCTGGAAGGACTCCGCCTCGTCAACGGATTGCGCAACGGCGGCGGTCGATCCCAAATTCACAGTGTTAACACGCGCGCTACGAGCTGCCCCGGCAGGGCGCGGTTTAGGGCGCGGGACGCGAACTACGGCCAGTGCGGTGGGTGTGTAGTCAATCTCTGGCGGCTTCAGGGATGCAGGTCGCAGTTTGGGGCGCAAGACTGCCAATTCCTGCAATGTGCGCCCGCCAAGCTGCTGGCGCTCGAACTGGTCGATCAGGTTCTCGGGGCGCGGCTTTGGCCGCAGCTCGGCCAGACGCGATGTCGCCTCATCAGGGACAGGCTCTTCCTCGAACCGCACGGGGACATCCGGGGGTACTTTCGACGGGCGACCGAGATAGACGATAATGCCGTCCGGGTTCAACGTGCCGTCGGCAGTGGGTGTCACCAAGCCGCGCTCGTCCAACTCAAAACGGGTGCCTGCAGCCGATGGTTGCGCGACCGGGTCGAATTCCAGATCGGTGTCAAACCTTGCTACTTGCGGCAAGGCAACCGCGTCGCGCGACAGGTCCGACGGGTCGATGGAGGCCAGATAGATATCTTCGGCCTCAACAGCGACAGGGTTGTTCAGGGGCTGAGGTATTTCAAACCGCACAGCAGGCAGCAGCGGTTGCGGCTCAGGTTCGGGCGCGATCGGTTCAACAACGGTGGGCGCGACTTTCAGCGCCTCGAGGATGGCGACATCCGTAGCGGAAAGCGCAGGTTCTTCAGGTTCGGCAGGGGCGGGAATAGGCTCGGACGCGGCGGTTTCGATTTCAACGGGGTCACTTACGACCGTTTCCGTCGCGGGCGGTTCATCTGGTTCGGCTTCGACAAATTCTGTGTCGGCTGGATAGACCTCGATGGTTTCCACGGGTTCAGGCGGGGCGGTCGCAGTCTCGGGATCAACCTCGATTTGGGCGGTTTCCGTCTCTTGGACTTCGTCGTCGGGACTGCCGCCAAGCGCCCAGACTAAAACAGCCACCGCCGCAACACCTGCGACTGCTGCGGGAATCGCATATTGCGTCAGGTTCGCTGCGTTCGGAATGGACCGAGTCTCTGCTTCAGGGACAGACCGGAAATCCGCAGCAGCGGGAGAGGGCGCTACGACATGCACAGCTGGTTGCGGAGTGTCGGGAACGGGTGCCGCGATAGGCTCGGGTGACAGTAACTGAGGAGCTTCGGGATAGTCTTCACCATCGGTTGGTGCCGTGATCTGAACCGGTACGAATCCATGTTCAGTGGCAAACTCGCGGGCTTCGGTTAGCGTTTGTTTCGCCACAACGGCGACGTGAATGATCTGGTCCCTTGTTGCGGTATCATAAACCAGCTCGTCCAACGTGTAAGGCGTCGCGCCGGTCAGAGCCGTCTCAACAGATCCGTCCGCGCCATCGGCGTCGATAGCCAGATAGCGTACCTGATCTTTCGGCAGCACCAGCGTACAGCTCAGCTGCGTCTCAAGCGCAAAGGCCTTGTCGCGTAGCGTGGCAAGCTGCGCGCCCAGATCCGGCTCATCCACGAACACATCACCAAGCCAAAATGAGTCATTGTTGGCCAAATGGTGCAAAGAGATTCCGGTAGACGAAAAAATCAGCTCAAAGGCAGGTTTCATAAGCCGGACGAACCATAGTTATCAGGGTCAAAACAGACAGGCATCCCGTCCGCAGACCGACATTAAAGCAGGATCTTGCCGAGGGAAAGAAAAAGCCGGGTTTCCCCCTTGTTCGGCAGACCCTTGCCACCCCATCTTGACAGTAACGAAATCGGAGGGAAGACCTTGAAGAAATTCGCTTTTCTGGCGGCCTTGATGGCCGCAACCGCGGTTGGCGCAGCCCATGCGGAAGAACGTCGCATCACCGTTAGCGCAGCAGGCACTGTGCTGGCTGAACCGGACATGGCCACCATTACTCTGGGCGTTACCAATGAGAATGCGCAGGCCGCTGCCGCGATGAAGGCCACGTCAGATGCTGTGTCGCAAATCCTGGCACGGCTGGACCAGATGGGGATCGACGCGCGCGATGTGCAGACCCGCGATCTGTCACTGTCACCGGTCTGGGCGGGCCGTGGCAACCAAGCTGGAGAACGGCCTGAAATCTCGGGCTTTTCAGCCTCAAACCGCGTGTTTGTGCGGGTGCGTGATCTGACGCAGTTGGGCGCAGTGATGGATGCGGTCATCCAAGACGGGGCCAATGATTTCGGCGGTCTCAGCTTTGGTATTCAAGACCCCAAACCGCTGGAGGCTGAGGCGCGTGCCAAAGCCGTGGCCGAGGCGACAGCCAAGGCCGAGCAACTGGCGCAGGCAGCCACGGTCACGCTGGGCCCGGTTCAGCAGATCAGCGAGCAGGTCGGCGGCATCCGGCCTGCGGCCCAGATGCGCGAATTCGCGACGGCGGATGCAGGTGGAATTCCGGTGGCAGGAGGCGAGGTCTCGGTCTCGGTCAATGTCACGATGGAGTTTGGGATTTCCCAGTAAGCTCAGCGTGATGCGCGGGCTTGCAGTGACTGGCGCTGCTGGCCCGTCTGGTCGAAGTTTTCAGGGGTCAACCATGCCTCGAAAGCCGATCGAATACGGGGCCATTCGCTGTCCAGAATCGAATACCACGCGGTGTCCCGGTTGCGTCCTTTATAATGGGTTGCTTGCCGGAAGATTCCTTCGAAGGTGAAGCCCAGCCGCTCGGCCGCGCTGCGCGACGGCGCGTTCAACGCATCGCACTTCCACTCATACCGGCGATAGCCCAGTTCGTCGAAGACCCGCCGCATCATCAGATACATCGCTTCAGTCGCCACGGGCGTGCGCTGCATCAAGGGTGAGAAATGGATATAGCCGACCTCGATGACGCCGGCGTCGGGGGTGATACGCAAATAGGTTGCGTGGCCAACCGGGGTGCCGGTTGCGTCCAGAACAGTGTGAAACATCGGATCCGCGCTGCGTTCGGCCTGTTCCATCCAGTCCGAGAACGCGAGCTCGGATTTGATCGGCTCTTCTGGGAGGTAGGTCCAGTTTCGACCGTCTTCGTCCTGCGCAAACGCCCGGTAGAGGCCGGACGTATGCTGTTTCGCGTCCAAAGGAACCACTGAACAAAACTGCCCCTGCATATCGGTGCGCGGTGGCATCGGGCGCGGAAACTCACCCGACACCGGCGCGCCGATGGGTTGGCCAAAGGCGTTGGTTCTATGGTCCGTCATCACTCAGGCAGTGGCTTTGGACAGAGCCTGATCCAGATCAGCGATCAGGTCATCTGCATCCTCAATCCCGATCGAGACACGCACAACGCCGGGACCGGCCCCTGCGGCCTCTTGCTGTTCGGGGGTCAATTGCCGGTGCGTGGTCGAGGCCGAATGGATAATCAGCGAGCGCGCATCGCCAAGGTTCGCAACATGGCTAAAGATTTCCAGCGCGTTCACCAGCTTGACGCAGGCGTCATAGCCGCCTTTGACCGCGAAGGTGAACAGCGCACCGGCGCCCTTCTTGTACTGTGTCTTGACCCGGTCGGAATAGGGCGACGAAGGCAAGCCTGCATAGGTCACGTAGTCCACCCGGTCATCGGCTTCTAGCCAGGCTGCAATCTTCTGCGCGTTCTCAACGTGACGCTCCATCCGCAGCGACAGGGTTTCGATCCCCATCAGCGTATAATGCGCCGCCTGTGGGTTCATGGTCATGCCCAGATCGCGCAGACCGATGGCGATTCCGTGGAAGGTGAAGGCCAGCGGCCCGAAAGTCTCGTGGAACTTCAACCCGTGATAGGCGGGCTCGGGTTCGCTGAGCGAGGGGAACTTGTCATTCGCCGACCAGTCGAACTTACCCGAATCCACGATGCAACCGCCGGTGACGGTTCCGTTGCCGGTCAGGTATTTGGTGGTCGAATGCACCACCAACGTCGCCCCCTGTTCGATGGGGCGGCACAGGTATGGCGTGGCCGAGGTGTTGTCGACGATAAGCGGAATGCCCGCCGCGTCCGCAACGTCTGCCATCGCACGGATATCGGTGACGTAGCCACCGGGGTTCGAAATGGACTCGCAGAACACAGCACGGGTGTTTTCGTCAATCGCGGCCTTTACCGCCTCGGGGTCGTCCATATCGACGAATTTGGCCGACCAGCCAAAACGTTTGATGGTCTGGCTGAACTGCGTGACCGTGCCACCATACAGGCGGGTCGAGGCCACAACGTTGCAGCCCGGTCCCATCAGCGGGAACAGCGCCATGATCTGCGCCGCGTGACCTGATGAGCAGCAAACAGCGCCTACGCCACCCTCAAGCGTTGCCACGCGCTCTTGCAGCACGGCGACAGTGGGGTTGGTCAAACGGGAATAGATGAAGCCCACCTCTTGCAGGTTGAACAGCGCGGCCGCGTGGTCGGCATCACGGAAGACATAGGCCGTGGTCTGATAGATCGGCGTCTGGCGCGCGCCTGTGGCCGGATCGGGCCGGGCGCCTGCGTGAATCTGAAGCGTGTCAAAGCCATAGGTGGGGCCGTCAGACATGGTTAAAATCTCCCTTTGGAATTTATGTTGCAGAATCTCTAGGCGATCAGGGGAGTGCGCACAACAACGCAGTCAGCGCATCCACAATCCCTTCGCCTTGATCTTGTTGCGGATAACCTGCTCGCGTTGCGGCAGGTTCTCGCGGTCGAACATCGCGCGAATTTTGTGACCTTTGCGCTGAATCACCAGCTTTCGGATCGGGTCATAGCCCTTGAGTACCTTCTTGACCCGGTTCGGGGCCACCACGGTTTCCAGCACCTCGACCACATGATCGCTTTCACGGGCGTAGAGCAGCGGAAACAGCCGGTAGTGGCAAGTGACAGAGCCGTCCAACAGGCCAGCGGGCAGGGCATCGCGTCCTCCGCCCAGTGAATGAATGACCAGCGGCAGCGCCACCTGATCCAGCCAGGGGTCCAGCACCTGACCGGCCAGTTCCGGGATATCTTCGTCGCGTATGGCCTGCGCGTAGTCACGGAATCGCTCCCCAAACGCGCGCGGGCAGGAATAGAAGAAATGGCCTGCATTGAAGTACAGATAGCGACGCCAGTAGTCATGCGGTTGGCTGGTATCCAGCGAACTGTCGAAATCCAGGCTGAACCGCTGGTAGAGCGCCCGCCAAATTCCGTCGAAACCGGGGCCGTAGAGGGTCGGGCGGGGCCATGTCCCCTCGACCTTCAGCGAAGCGCTTGGGCGGGAAAAATCAAAGGGGACAGTGTTCAGATCACCGGTGATGAGCGTGTCACTGTCGAAGAACACAAAGGGCTCACCCTCGGGAAGGGCCAGCAAAGCCTCGATTTTGTTGCCGTAGGGATAGCTTTCGCCAAATAACTGGGAGTCGAAGGGCAATATCTCGACATCCAACTGGCGCAAAGCGTTCAGGATATCTTCGTTCTGAATGCTGGGGTCTTGTGACCAAAGCGGGCCGAGTTGGGGCACGGCGACGAACACACGACCGGCAAAGTCGGGGCTGCTGTGACGGAGTGAGGCGGCAAACAGTAGCGACTCGTATTGCAGGCGGTTGTTTTGTCCGATCAGGACGATGTTGAATGTCTTGGGGGTGGCCTGCATCGGTGTCCGGTCAATCACTGGGGTATTTCGGTTGGCGGCACAGTACGCAGGGGCGGCGGGCAAAACCAGATGTGAACACCGTCTTGGGGCGCAAAATTTGAAAACCGGGACCGTGCCCCCATCTTATGCCAAGATGCCGAAACAGGAGATATCTCAAATGAGGGTCAACGCAGATTTCACCAAACGCGTCGCCGTTCACTTTGATCAGAACGAATGGGTCCAATCCCCCGCCGCCGGGGTCGAGCGGAAGATGCTGGACCGTATCGGTGAGGAGGTCGCCCGCGCCACCACGATTGTGCGTTTTGCTCCGGGCAGCGCCTTTGCCGCGCACACCCATGATGGGGGTGAGGAATATCTGGTTCTTGAAGGTGTCTTTCAGGATGAAACCGGGGATTTCCCGGTGGGCAGCTACGTGCGCAACCCGCCGACCTCGTCGCATACGCCTTCGGCCAAGGAAGGCGCGACGATTCTGGTCAAGCTGCATCAGTTCGATCCAGCGGATCGCACTGAGGTGCGGCGATCGATCAACGGGGCAGAGAAACTGCAACTGTTCAAGGATACCCAAGAGGATGTCAGAGTCCTGAGCCTCGCCGCCGGTGAATCGCTGAACCTGGATGCAGAGCAAGGGCTGGAGTTGTTCGTCATCGAGGGGTCTGTTTCAGAAGCAGATGAGGAATTCTCGGCCTGGGATTGGCTTCGACTGCCGCCGGAAACCCAGTCTGTTGCGACCGCCGGGACCGATGGTGCCCGCGTGTGGATCAAGTCTGGGCACCTCTCTGGCATGGTCTGACCGACAGAGACGCTGTAATTTTAGGCAGTATTTTCTGGAAACCGGGCCGTCGAGCCCGGTTTCTTAATTTTTTGACCATTTGGCAAATTTTACCAATTGATAAAATTTCAGACTGTGGCAAGCTGAGAGTACAACAACCATATCTACAGGGAGTAGAGCGATGGCACAGGGCCAGATGGTCCCCGGCATTGTCTCCGGGCGGCTTTCCAGCGATGAGCTGACCTCGAATTTCACGGATCTGCATCCGCCATTGGCCGCGCATGAGGCCGCCGTGGCAGCAGATCGGTGCTACTTTTGCTATGACGCGCCATGTGTGACAGCCTGTCCGACGGATATCGATATTCCGTTGTTCATGCGGCAGATTCAGGCCGGTCAGCCCAAAGCGGCGGGTGAGACCATATTGGCGCAAAATATTCTGGGCGGCATGTGCGCCCGTGTGTGTCCTACCGAGACATTGTGCGAAGAAGCCTGTGTGCGCGAGGCAGCTGAGGGCGCTCCGGTCGAGATTGGGCGTTTGCAGCGTTATGCAACCGATAGTGTTATGGCAGACGGGGCGCATCCGTTTGTACGTGCCGATTCGACCGGCAAAACCGTTGCGGTGATTGGGGCAGGGCCTGCAGGTCTGGCCTGCGCACACCGGCTGGCGATGCTGGGGCATGAGGTTGTTATTCACGAAAGCAAGCCCAAGCCGGGCGGCCTGAACGAATATGGGATCGCGGCCTATAAATCGACCAACAACTTCGCGCAGGCCGAGGTGGATTGGCTGATGCAGATCGGTGGGATCACGATCGAGACAGGTTCGGTTCTGGGCGACACGATCTCTCTGGAGGGCTTGTCAGCAAATTACGACGCAGTTTTCCTATCCATTGGCTTGGCCGGAGTGAACGCTCTGCGCGCGGGTGGCGTTGATATAGATGGCGTGCGGGCTGCGGTCGAGTTCATCTCGGATGTACGGCAGGCTAGTGATTTGACTGACTTGCCGGTAGGGCGCAATGTGGTCGTCATTGGCGGTGGCATGACCGCCGTGGACGCGGCGGTGAAGTCCAAGCTGCTAGGGGCGGAACATGTCACTATCGCTTATCGCCGGGGACGTGATGCCATGGGGGCCAGCCGGTACGAGCAGGACCTTGCGGCCTCGCATGGGGTCAAGATCATGGCCAATGTGCAGCCTGTGGCCGTGCACGGAAACGGCGCCGCGGCTGAGATTGAGTTGGAATATACCTCGAGCGAGGGCGGTCAATTGACCGGGACGGGCGAAGTGATCCGCCTGCCTGCGGATCAGGTTTTGAAAGCGATTGGTCAGACGCTGGAAGGCGCGCCCGAAGGGCTGACGCTGGATGGCAACAAGATCGCTGTCACTGGCGCGGGTCGGACCTCGATGGCGGGTGTCTGGGCCGGGGGTGACTGCGCGGCTGGTGGTGAAGACCTGACCGTGACCGCTGTGGCCGAGGGTCGCGATGCAGCAATGGACATCCACGCCAAACTGACGGCGTGAAACTGTGATTTTGGATGCTAATCAGCATCAGGAGGGTCGGATAAATGGCTGATTTAAAGACAAACTTTCTGGGTATAGAAAGCCCGAACCCGTACTGGCTGGCCTCGGCGCCGCCGACTGACAAAGAATACAATGTCCGCCGCGCCTTCGAGGCCGGTTGGGGCGGCGTGGTCTGGAAAACGCTGGGGGCCGAGGGCCCTCCGGTCGTGAACGTAAACGGGCCTCGGTACGGTGCGATTTATGGCGCGGATCGGCGGCTGCTAGGGCTGAATAACATCGAACTGATCACTGATCGCCCGCTTGAGGTGAACCTGGAAGAGATGGCCCGGGTCAAGGCCGACTACCCGGACCGCGCGCTGATCGCCTCGATCATGGTGCCGTGCGAGGAAGAGGCTTGGAGAGCCATCCTGCCACGCGTTGCCGAAACTGGTGCTGACGGGATCGAGTTGAACTTCGGCTGTCCCCATGGGATGAGCGAGCGCGGGATGGGATCGGCTGTCGGGCAGGTACCGGAATATATCGAGATGGTCACGCGGTGGTGCAAGAAACACTATGACCGTCCGGTGATCGTGAAGTTGACACCCAACATCACGGATATCCGCAAACCCGCCGAGGCCGCAAAGAATGGTGGCGCGGATGCGGTGTCGCTGATCAACACGATCAACTCGATCACCAGCGTCAATCTGGACACGTTCAGCCCTGAGCCTTCGATTGATGGCAAGGGTAGCCATGGCGGCTATTGCGGTCCGGCGGTGAAGCCGATCGCTCTGTCGATGGTGTCAGAGATTGCGCGGGCACAAGCAACGCATGGTCTGCCGATCTCCGGTATTGGTGGCGTGACCACATGGCGTGACGCGGCCGAGTTCATGGCCTTGGGCTGTGGCACCGTTCAGGTCTGTACGGCTGCGATGACCTATGGGTTCAAGATTATTGATGAACTGACGGCGGGCCTGTCCAAATGGATGGACGAGAAGGGGTATAAGGACGTCTCGGAGATTGTTGGTCTGGCCGTGCCGAACGTGACGGATTGGCAATATCTGAACCTGAACTATGTGGCGAAGGCCAAGATCGATCAGGATCAATGCATCAAATGTGGCCGCTGCTATGCCGCTTGCGAGGATACCAGCCATCAGGCAATTTCCATGTCTGATGATCGTGTGTTCGAGGTGATGGATGACGAATGTGTCGCCTGCAATCTATGCGTGGATGTGTGCCCGGTGGATGGGTGCATTTCGATGGTCCCGATGAATGCGGGCGAAATTGATCCGCGTACCGGACGGGAAGTGCAGCCTGACTACGCCAATTGGACGTCACATCCGAACAACCCGATGGCGAAAGCTGCGGAATAGGAGATTTTTCGTCAAAAAATCTTGGACGAGAAAATTCGACGTATTTTCTCAGAACAAAATGTCGATGGGGCCGTTGTGGCAGATCACGATATATTGGTTGGCGGTGCGGATCAGGTGGTATCCACGCCGCCTTATTTCTTGCTGAAACGTCTCATGCCCCACTTCTCTTTCCACCCAGCTCGTGGACCGGCGTACGACCGCACCGCGCTGCGCGGATTTGGTTGAAAACAACTGGTCGAGCCAGGGATCGGGATAGGGGCGAACGGTAGTCATGGGCATATGCTGCCGCAATTTGGTTAACTGGACCTTAAGGCATAAGGAGTTTCCGGTAGAGCGTGTCTACAAAAGGTTCCGCGCCTTCAAAAGGATCTTCGTCCCCCAAAATCGCACGAACCTGTACGTCGAAATCGGCGTAGTGCTGGGTCAGCGCCCAGATCGAAAAGATAAGGTGATACGGATGAAGTCGCGCTATTTTCCCCTGATCCATCCAGCGGACCAGAATCGCCGTTTTCTCATCCACCAAGATCTTGAGGTCACTTGAAAGCGAGTCGTGAATGCGCGGCGCGCCTTGCACGAGCTCGTTGGCGAATAGGCGGCTTTCGCGCGGCAGATCGCGGCTCATTTCCAGTTTGCGTCGGATATAGGCGAGGATTTCCTCCATAGGGTCGCCATCGGCATCCAGTTCGTGCAGAGGGGCCAGCCATGTTTCCAGCAATCCGGACAGGAGCGCGGTGTGAATGGCCTCTTTTGTCGGGAAATAGTACAGGAGGTTTGGCTTGCTCAGGCCTGCCTCGGTGGCAATCTGGTCTACGGTCGCGCCGCGGAAGCCATGGGATGAAAACACGTTCAAGGCAGCCTCGAGAATCGCTGCGCGATTCTTTTTCTGAATTCTGGTGGGGGCGCGGTCTTTGGACATTGTTCCAGACTGTCTCATTTTACGGCAAGTGGGCGCTGGATAGGCCAAAAAATCTAATGGCGTCCTGCAATTTCTTGACTGATCTCGAACCCGTGATAGCGTGAGTTTGACCAGATGGTCAAATCAAGACACCAAAAGCGAGCCAAATCGCAAGCAACAGGGAAGAACAAGATGGCAGCTCCGGCGCAGAACCTCAGGATCAATGGCGACAGATTGTGGGACAGTCTGATGGAGATGGCCAAGATCGGCCCCGGTGTTGCGGGCGGCAATAACCGCCAGACCCTAACCGATGAGGACGCTGAAGGCCGCGCCTTGTTTCAGAAATGGTGTGAGGATGCGGGTTGCTCCATGGGCTTGGATCAGATGGGCAATATGTTTGCTCACCGAGCGGGAACAGATCCCGACGCTTTGCCGGTTTATGTTGGTTCGCACTTGGACACGCAGCCGACAGGCGGGAAATACGACGGCGTCTTGGGGGTTCTTGGCGGTTTGGAGATCATCCGAACGTTGAACGATTTGGGGATCAAGACAAAGCATCCCATTGTGGCTACGAACTGGACCAATGAGGAAGGGACACGCTACGCGCCCGCTATGTTGTCCTCGGGGGTGTTTGCCGGGATGCACACGCAGGATTGGGCCTACGCGCGTGAAGATGCTGAGGGTAAGGCCTTTGGCGATGAATTGCAGCGGATCGGTTGGCGTGGTGAAGAGGAGGTGGGCGCGCGCAAGATGCATGCCTTCTTTGAACTACATATTGAACAGGGACCCATTCTTGAGGCGGAAGGTAAGGACATTGGTGTTGTCACCCACGGTCAGGGGTTGAGTTGGACCCAGATCACGGTGACCGGCAAGGATGCCCATACCGGCTCGACCCCGATGCCGATGCGCAAGAATGCGGGTCTGGCGATGGCGCGGATTCTTGAGAAAGTGGACGAGATTGCCTGGTCCCATGCGCCCCATGCCGTTGGGGCGGCGGGGCATATCGATGTGTTCCCGAATTCGCGGAATGTGATCCCTGGCAAGGCGGTGTTTACGGTCGATTTTCGCTCGCCCGATCTGGACGTGATTCAAGATATGGAGGCACGACTGCGCGTTGCGGCTGAAGATATTGTCGAAGAAATGGGCTTGCAGATCGAGTTCGAGAAGGTCGGTGGGTTTGATCCTGTGCAGTTCGATGACGGCTGTGTGGCGGCGGTACGCGATGCAGCGGAACGGTTGGGGTATTCGCATACCGATATCATCTCAGGCGCCGGGCATGATGCGTGCTGGATCAACCGAGTGGCGCCGACGGCGATGGTGATGTGTCCTTGTGTGGATGGATTAAGCCATAACGAAGCTGAGGAAATCACCAAAGACTGGGCTGCGGCAGGGGCTGATGTTCTGTTGCATGCGGTTGTCGAGACGGCTGAGATCGTGGAGTAGGGGCCGTTGCCCCCGTCGCCCGGTGGGCGAATCCCCCGGGATATTTTTGGCCAGATGAAGCAGGTGGCGTAGACCGCCACAGGGAGATTGAAATGAGCACTGTGATCAAGAACGGAACGGTTGTGACCGCCGATTTGACTTACAAGGCGGATGTGATGGTTGAAGGTGGCGTGATCACCGAGATCGGTCAGGATCTGAAAGGTGATAAGGAACTGGACGCGACCGGTTGCTATGTGATGCCGGGCGGGATTGATCCGCATACGCATCTTGAGATGCCGTTCATGGGCACCTATTCCAGCGATGATTTCGAAAGCGGGACCCGGGCGGCTTTGGCTGGCGGCACCACGATGGTGGTGGATTTTGCGCTGCCTAATCCGGGGGAAAGCCTGCTGGATGCACTGAAGCGTTGGGACAATAAATCGACGCGGGCGAATTGCGATTATTCGTTCCACATGGCCGTCACCTGGTGGGGCGAGCAGGTGTTTGACGACATCAAAACCGTGATTGAAACGCGCGGGATCAACACGTTCAAGCACTTCATGGCCTATAAGGGTGCGTTGATGGTGAATGATGATGAGTTGTTCGCCTCGTTCAAGCGTCTTGCCGAGTTGGGCGGCACCGCGATGGTGCATGCCGAGAACGGAGATGTGGTGGCCGAGTTGAGTGCTAAGCTGCTGGCCGAAGGCAATACAGGGCCCGAGGCACACGCCTATTCCCGTCCGCCGCAGGTCGAAGGTGAGGCGACAAACCGCGCCATTATGATCGCCGATATGGCGGGCGTTCCTTTGTATGTGGTGCACACCTCGTGCGAAGAAGCCCATGAGGCCATTCGCCGGGCAAAGATGCAGGGTAAACGGGTGTGGGGCGAGCCTTTGATCCAGCACCTGACCTTGGATGAAAGCGAGTATTTCCACCATGATTGGGAGCATGCGGCGCGGCGGGTCATGAGCCCTCCGTTCCGGAACAAGCAGCATCAGGACAGTCTTTGGAACGGTTTGCAATCGGGAACGCTGAGCGTAGTGGCCACCGATCATTGCGCCTTTACCACCGAACAGAAGCGATATGGCGTGGGCGATTTTACTAAGATCCCCAACGGGACAGGCGGGCTGGAAGATCGGATGCCGATGCTGTGGACCCATGGAGTAAATACCGGGCGCCTGACGCCGAACGAATTTGTGGCGGTTACTTCAACAAACATCGCTAAGATATTGAATTGCTATCCTAAAAAGGGTGCCATTTTGGTTGGTGCGGATGCGGATATCGTTGTGTGGGACCCGGACAAAGCCAAGGTGATTTCAGCCGAAACGCAGCAGTCTTCGATCGACTACAACGTGTTCGAAGGCAAGGAAGTGCGCGGGTTGCCCCGGTTCACGCTAACCCGTGGTTCGATCGCTGTTCATGATGGTGAGATCCAGACACAGGAAGGACATGGGAAATTCGTGGCACGCGAGGCCAACACCCATGTGAACAAAGCGCTGAGCACCTGGAAAGAGCTGACCGCCCCGCGCCCGGTCGAGCGGACGGGTATTCCAGCGACGGGTGTATGATTTGCGGGGGTGTCCTCTGGGCGCCCCGAAGCGAAACCTTTTCAAGGTAATGGAATGACTACTGAAAGTACGACCCAGCCTGTGATCGAGGCAAGGCAACTCGATCTCACCTTCCAAACCAATGACGGCCCGATCCACGCGTTGAAAGACGTGAACCTGACCATCGACAAGGGGGATTTCGTCAGCTTTATTGGCCCCTCGGGCTGTGGCAAGACCACATTCTTGCGCTGTATCGCGGCGCTTGAGACGCCGACGGGGGGGGTGCTGACCGTCAATGGAATGACCCCAGATGAAGCACGGCGCAAGCGCGCCTATGGTTATGTGTTTCAGGCCGCGGGGCTGTATCCGTGGCGGACCATCTCCAAGAACATAAAACTGCCGCTCGAGATCATGGGCTATTCCGCCGCCGAACAGGAAGAACGGGTAAAGAAGGTTCTGGAACTGGTTGATCTGGCGGGTTTTGGTGGCAAATTTCCGTGGCAGCTTTCGGGCGGGATGCAGCAACGGGCCAGCATCGCGCGGGCTTTGGCTTTTGATGCTGATATTCTGCTGATGGACGAACCCTTTGGCGCGCTGGATGAGATTGTGCGCGATCACCTGAACGAGCAGCTTCTGGCGCTATGGGCGCGGACGGAAAAGACGATCGGGTTTGTGACGCACTCGATCCCCGAAGCGGTCTATCTCAGTACCAAGATCGTGGTAATGAGCCCTCGGCCCGGTCGGATCACCGATGTGATCGACAGCCCTCTGCCCAAGGAGCGGCCTTTGGATATTCGAGACACGCCGGAATTTATCGAGGTTGCGCATCGGGTGCGCGAAGGGCTGCGGGCGGGGCATTCCTATGATGATTAAGGCAACCAGACTGCGGGGCGCGCGATGAAAAACTTGGTGCCTATCTTGGTGGTGCTCGCGGCAATTGTCGCGCTGTGGTACGCTGCAGTGGCCCCGATGAACATTCGCATCTCGCTGGATCAGGCCGAGCGCGCGGGGCAGGTAGTGACACCTGAAACGTCGCGCGAACGGCGAGAGACTTCGGTCTGGGTTCTGATGGCGTCAAACCCCGGAGCGATTTCCGGCGGCTATGCGCTGGAACGCCCACGGCTGCCGACCCCCGGACAGGTTGGGCAGGAGCTGTGGAAAACGACCGGTGAGATGGTGGCCAAGGGTCGTGCATTCTCGAAACGGTCGCTGATCTACCATGCTGGAATCACGCTGAAATCCACGCTGTGGGGTTTTCTGCTTGGCACAACGCTGGGCATTTTGGCGGCGGTCGCCATCGTCTATTCGCGTGTCGCGGATATGAGCCTGATGCCATGGGCGATTATAAGCCAGACCATCCCGATTGTGGCGCTGGCGCCGATGATTATTGTCGTCAGCTCTCAGCTAGGGATTGAGGGGCGCGGGGTGCCCAAGGCGGTAATCTCGGCCTATCTGTGTTATTTCCCGGTGCTGGTGGGGATGGTGAAGGGGCTAAGGTCGCCATCGCTGCCGCAACTGGATTTGTTGAAGACCTATAACGCCTCGGGCGCGCAGGGGTTCTTTAAACTTCGGCTGCCATCCTCGGTGCCGTATCTGTTCACGTCGCTCAAGGTTGGGATCGCGGCTGCATTGGTTGGCACGATTGTGGGCGAGTTGCCGACGGGGGCTGTGTCAGGTCTTGGTGCCAGAATCCTGATCGGAGACCAGTTCGGAACGCCTCTGGCCATCTGGGCGGCCCTGCTGGCTGCCGCCATTCTGGCGGGCTTGCTGGTGACACTGTTGGATCTGCTGCAGCGACTGGCCCTGCGCCGGATGGGGTTGAACGCATGACCTGGCTATCCTTTGCATTGCTGTTCTGGGGCTTGGCCTGGTTTGTGAACTACCGTCTGGCTATCTCGTCCTATCGCAAAACCCGTGCAGCGCGCATTTTTGTGCCGGTTCTGTTTGGCATCACGCTGTTGGTGCTTTGGGAGGGGCTGGTGCGCGGGCTGGGTGTTTCGCCGGTTATCCTGCCGCCACCTTCAGATGTGGGGACAGCCTTTGTACAATCGTCCGGCATTTTGTGGGAAGACTTCAAGCAAACCGTCTTCAAGGGCGCGCTGACGGGATTTGTGATCGGGTGTGCTGCGGCTTTTGCTTGTTCGGTTGCCATTGACCGCTCGGCTTTTCTGACGCGTGGTCTGCTACCCATCGGGAATTTCGCGGCGGCGCTGCCCATTGTCGGGATCGCGCCAATTCTGGTCAGTTGGTTCGGGTTCGATTGGCACTCGAAAGCGGCGGTTGTCGTGGTCATGGTGTTCTTTCCAATCCTGGTGAACACCGTGCAGGGTCTGCGCGAAGCGGATGCGATGCAGCGTGACCTGATGCGGACCTATGCGGCCGGGTATTGGCAGACCTTGTGGAAACTGCGCTTGCCAGCGGCGATGCCCTTTGTGTTCAATGGGTTGAAGATTGCAACCACGCTTGCTTTGATCGGGGCGATTGTGGCCGAGTATTTCGGTTCACCCACACGGGGCATGGGGTTTCGGATTTCGACCGGCGTCGGCAGCCTGTCGATCGACCTTGTCTGGGCCGAGATCGCCGTAGCCGCGCTGGCCGGGACCGTGTTTTATGGCCTTGTCGCGGCGGCGGAAAAGGCGGTGACCTTCTGGCATCCGTCGCAACGAGGATAGGAATTCAACAGACCCCGACAACGGGGCATAAACAGCAACTAGGAGACATGAAGATGAAAAAGCTACTCAGCGGGGCGGTTGCCGCCTTTGGCCTGACCGCCGGTGCCGCATGGTCCGCCGATGAGGTGACATTGCAGCTGAAATGGGTCACGCAGGCGCAATTTGCGGGCTACTATGTGGCCGCCGATAAGGGATTCTACGAGGAAGAAGGGCTGGACGTTACCATTTTGCCCGGCGGCCCCGACATCGCTCCAACTCAGGTGATCGCGGGGGGCGGCGCGGATGTGACCGTCGAATGGATGCCTGCTGCGCTGGCCGCACGTGAAAAGGGTCTGCCGCTGGTAAACATCGCGCAGCCATTCAAAAGCTCGGGCATGATGCTGACCTGCTGGAAGGATGCCGGTATTGCATCGCCGGATGACCTTAAGAACCGCACGCTGGGTGTCTGGTTCTTTGGCAACGAATTCCCCTTCATGAGCTGGATGAGCCAGCTAGGCATCGACACTGGCGGCAAGGGCGAGAGTGGGGTTGAGGTCCTCAAGCAAGGTTTCAACGTTGATCCTCTGCTGCAGCGCCAGGCCGATTGCATCAGCACCATGACGTATAACGAGTACTGGCAGGTGATCGACGCGGGCGTAAATCCCGATGAGCTTGTGACCTTCAAGTACGAAGATCAGGGTGTCGCCACGCTTGAAGACGGCCTCTACGTACTGGAAGAAAACCTGAGCGACGAAGCCTTTGTCGACAAGATGGAACGGTTCGTCCGTGCCTCGATGAAAGGCTGGAAATACGCCGAGGAGAACCCGGATGAGGCCGCCGAGATCGTGTTGGACAATGACGCGACCGGAGCGCAGACCGAAAAACACCAAAAGCGCATGATGGGTGAGATCGCCAAGCTGACCGCAGGGTCGAATGGCGCTTTGGACCCGGCGGATTTTGAGCGGACCGTGGGTACTCTGCTGGCCGGTGGTTCTGATCCGGTCATCACCCAACAGCCTGAGGGGGCGTGGACCCACAAGATTACCGACGCAGCGCTGAACTAAGCCCGGTTTTAACCGAATTGAGCGCGGCCCCGGTTGGGGCCGCGTTTTGCGTTTCTGATGTCGGAAAAGTGTCTGTACTTAGCCGAGAAATGACTTAGTATTCCTTTGTAAATTATCGCATTTCATACGAAATTGCGACTGGATGGAAAATTATGCAAGGATTTGCATCAGAATTCAATTCAGCCTTGGGTCTGATCCTGACAGGGGATTCAGAGCTGTGGGCGATTGTGCTGTTGTCGCTCAAAGTTTCCGTCTTCGCTGTATTAATTTCTGCCCTGATCGGGATGCCCGTGGGCGCGGCATTAGCCGTTGCGCGCTTTCCGGGACGGCGGATGTTGATCGTGCTGATGAATGCTCTGATGGGCTTCCCGCCGGTTGTTGTGGGCTTGTTGGTCTACCTGATGTTATCCCGATCCGGGCCGCTGGGTGTTCTGGAGTTGCTCTATACCCCGACCGCAATGATCATCGCGCAGGTTGTTCTGGTGACACCTATTGTGGCCGCGCTGACCCGGCAAGTGATCGAGATGCTGGCCGAGGAATATTCGGAACAGCTACGCTCGCTCGGGGTGTCGCGTTTAGCCTCGGTGCCGGTGCTGCTGTGGGATGCACGCCTGGCGCTGGTGACTGCGCTGTTGGCCGGGTTCGGACGTGCCATTGCCGAGGTGGGCGCGGTGATCATCGTTGGCGGCAACATCAACCATGTGACGCGGGTGATGACGACGACCATCGCGCTTGAAACCTCGAAAGGCAATCTGGCGCTGGCGCTGGCCTTGGGCGCGATCCTGATCGGGATTGCGGTGGCGGTGAACGCCATGGTCAGCACCGTCAGCCTGCGCGCCGAGCAGGAGGGATTGCGCCATGCGTGATCTGGTGTGTGACATGGCCATCAGCCTGACAGTCCGGGACGTGAAGATAACACGCAAGGGAAAGGTCCTTCTGGACGTGCCGCATTTGTCTTTGGACGGGCCCGGGCCGACGCTGATCCTTGGGCCGAACGGGGCGGGGAAAAGCCTGTTGCTGCGTTGCTTGCATGGTTTGATCGCGCCTGACCGGGGGCGGATTGAACAGGACGGCGTGCCTTTGTCCGGCGAGCACAAATCCCGGCAGGCGATGGTGTTTCAACAGCCGGTGCTGTTGCGCCGCTCGGTCGCGGCCAATCTGGATTTTGTGCTGAAGCGTCAGGGCCTGTCTTGGGGCCAGCGCAAAGCCCGGATCGAAGACTTGCTGACCGAGGGCGGTCTCGACGGAAAAGGACGGCAATCCGCGCGCTCTTTGTCGGGGGGGGAGGCACAGCGGCTAGCCATCCTGCGTGCTCTGGCGTTGGAGCCTGAGACGTTGTTTTTGGATGAACCCACCAGTGCTTTGGACCCGAGTGCTACGCAGATGATCGAACGCATGATCCAGCGCGCCTCGCGACGGGGGGTGCGGATTGTCATGGTGACACATGATATCGGTCAGGCGCGTCGCCTTGCAGTGGATGTCGTTATGATGCAAGGCGGCCATGTGGTTGAACACGGGGTTGCCAGACAAGTTTTGGACGCCCCGCAAAGCGACGCCGCGCGTAGTTATCTTGCTGGTGGGCTGGTGACCTAACTCAAACTATGGAGATCTGGATGATCCGAGATTTTCTTCGGGCTGCATTGGTATCGCTTGGCTTGATGGCCCCTGTGTGGGCCGAGGCCCCGTTCATCGTTGTGCAATCGACCACGTCGACGCAGAATTCGGGCCTGTTGGACTATATCCTGCCGGGGTTCGAGGCTGAAACCGGAATCGATGTGCGCGTTGTGGCCGTCGGTACTGGACAGGCAATCCGAAACGCTGTGAACGGGGACGGAGACGTTCTGCTGGTTCACTCCAAACCCGCCGAGGAACAGTTCGTCGCCGATGGCTGGGGCGTTGAGCGGTTTGACGTGATGTATAATGACTTCGTGCTGGTCGGCCCCAAATCGGACCCGGCCAAAGTAAAGGACGGCGACGATATTGTTGCGGCCCTGACCGCCGTGGCCGAGGCCGAAGCCCCCTTTGCCTCGCGCGGGGATGACAGCGGGACGAACAAGGCCGAGATGCGCCATTGGGCGGCGACCAATTTAGATCCGACGGGCGCATCCGGTGCGTGGTATCGTGAGACCGGGTCCGGCATGGGGGCCACATTGAACGTCGCCAGCGGGATGAACGCCTATGTCCTGACCGACCGCGCCACCTGGCAATCCTTTGGCAACCGGGGCGAGCTTGAGATCATGGTCGAGGGCGACCCGCGCCTGTTCAACCAGTATGGCGTCATTCTGGTGAACCCGGAAAAACACCCAAGCGTAAGGGCAGCGGCGGGTCAGCGGTTTATCGACTGGCTGACCGGGCCGGACGGGCAAGCGGCCATTGCGTCCTACAAACTGGATGGAGAACAGTTGTTTTTCCCCAACGCCGACGGGTCTTAACCGCTAGCGCCGTTGTGGTGAATTGTGCCCAGCCCGCCTAGGTCGTACCCTCCGAACTCGGCGGCGCGGGCCGCGAAGCGATCGGATTGAACAAAGGCCAACAGCTTCAACATTGGGTCATCGAAATAGGCGCGCCGCCAGATCGCAAGGTCCAGCCGTTCAGTATGGGTGGCGCTAAAGCCCAGATCATAGAGACCCGCCAGCGCACCCAGACCAAAACCGGCCTCGGCCTTGCTGTCGTGCAGGGCGATGGCCAGCTCTTCCTCTGTGCGGGCGCAAGTGGGCAGGGCGTCCAGATCCGCGCGGGTCATGCCGTGATGCTCCAACTGTGCGTCGAACAGTCTTTGGCTGGCGGCAGAGCTTTGCCGCAGGATCACGCGCCTACCATTGAGGTCCGCGAAGCTTTGGATGTCAGACACGCCGGGGGCCAGCAACAAACCGCGCTGGCGTTGGGCGATTTCAAACAGAACAACCGATGCTTCGCCCAGATGATCGCGCAGGGCTTGGGTGTTGAACCCTTCCGCCTCATGAATATGCAACGCGGCCGCCTGCGCGGTACGGTCCTTTAGGCGGTTCAGCCCGTCAAACGAGCCGTCATAATAGGTCGCCAACCCCGAGCCGCTTTCCCGCAAGGCCCAGTCCAACAGTGGGTCATGGCTGCCCGCCACAATCGGAGGCAAGGGCGGATCTTCAACCTGAGGACCCGAGCGTGAAGCATTCAACCAGGCGACAACCTCGGAACGGGGAAATAGAAGTTTGCCCATCGCGCGCACGCAGGGTACCTCGCCCGAAGACGCCAGATCATAGGCCTTACGCTCGCCGATGCGCAGCAGATCGGCCAGTTCTTTGGTGGTCAGATACTCGGGCATTCAGTCCAGGCGCACTGCTGATCCGGTCCCAGCGTCCGCTGCGCTGAATCCGATCTGGTTCAGGACAGCAGGGGCGGCGATCGCGATGACGACCATCGCGGCGACGGCGGCTAGAAAGGCTTTCATTGTCTCCTCCGGCGTTAGTTTTCCGGTGCCGTGGCGCGGCGCAGAAAGGCGACCAGATCTTCCCGGTCGCTGGGCTGCGTGATCCGCTGCATCGGCATCTTCGACCCCGGAATGTAGTGGTCGGGCCCCTCATCGAAAAGGGCATTTATGGTTTCGTCATTCCAAATGATATCAGAGTCTTGCAGCGTGTCCGAATAGAAATATCCCGGCAGTGTTCCAGCCCGGCGGCCAAAGACGCCATGCAGCGTCGGACCGGCGCGGCGTTGCCCGTCTGGGGTCAGGCTGTGACAGATTGAGCATTTGCGGGCAAACTGCCGTTCACCATTGCTCATCTGATCGGGGTTTTTGAGGAAGCTGGGCTCGGACGCAGCCATCCGTTCTTGCTCGCGCAGATTGGCGACCGGCCAACTGTACATTGCCTCATCAATGCCGCCGGCGTGGATGTTCTGACTATCGGGTGAAAAAGCCAGCGCCCAGACCGGACCGCGCAAAGTGGCGCGGAAATCTTGCGCGATGCGCCACTCCTCCGTGTCGACCACCATGATGAAGCCCTCGCCGTCGCCTACAGCGAGCATGCTGTTATCAGGGCTAAGCGCCAGCGCCAGAATAGGGCGACGGTCGAGGGTAAAGTCACGTTCCTCGCCCGTGGTCAGGTCGCGGACGCGGGTGACACCATCAACAGCGCCATAGGCGATCCAGTTGTCCTGCGTATTTAGCACTAGTTCATTGATGCCAAAGCCATGCTCGACCAGTCGCAGAGTTTCCTGTCCACTGGTCACATCCCACAAGCGCAAAGCCCCGTCGACACCGGCTGAATACAGTTGGTTGCCGTCAGGCGTAAACGCCACGGCATTCACTCCGCTGCCGGTCGTCAGAGTTTTTGGTTCCGATCCATCCACGGGCCACAACCCGATTGTGCCGTCCCAGCTGGCGGTCGCCACATGGGTTTTCGAGGCAGCGATATGTACGATTTTGCCTTTGTGCTGTCCTACAACCTCACCGCCGGGCCAGCGGCGCAGAGTGAAGTCGTCGCCGGCGGAATAGATCGCAGTGCCGTTGAAAGCAACTGCGTTAACAGCTGCCTCATGACCTTCCAGCCATTCCGGCATTTGATCCGACCAGATGCCGACCGAGTTGTCGAAACTTGCCGTAGCGATCCGCCCGTCGGGGGCCGTGGCGATCCCCATGATCGGACCACCATGACCTTTTAGCGTATAAAACTCAGCTAAAGCGGGCAGGGGCAGTAAAGCCAGCGCCAGAACCAACCCGCGCATCTATTCGGCGGGCGAGGCCGTCGCTTTGCTGGCCTCTTTTTCCTGGACCTCCTCCAGCCACAACGAGTGGTGCTCGCGTGCCCATTGCTCTTCGACTTCGCCGGTTCCCATGGCGTCAAATGCACCTTCCATCCCGACCGAGCCGAGGTAGATATGGGCGATGATGATGGCGATGAAAACATAGGCGATCATCACATGCCAGACCTGCGCGTATTGCATTTCCTCTTGCGGCGACATCTGCACCGGCAGGCTCAAACCCATTGCCTGAGGCAGGCCGGTTGCATTGGCGATCTGGAAGGTTTTGGCAAACAGAGGCATCTCGAACGGGAACAGCAGAGACAGGCCCGAAAGGCTGATCGACACGCCCAGCAGAATGCAGGACCAGAATATGACCTTTTGACCGGCATTGAACTTTTTGGCGGGCGGGTGGCTGCCTTTGGTGAACAAACCGCCACCGGCGGCCAGCCATTTCAGGTCGGTCCGGTTGGGAATGTTGTGAGCGATCCAGTTCACCGTCACGATGATCAACCCCAACATAAAGGCCCAGGCGAGGTTGTTGTGTAGCCACTTGCACCCTTGCGCAATAGTCGCGAAGCCTTCTTTTCCAAAGATCGGGATCAGGAAATCCCGCCCATACAGTGTCAACAGCCCTGTAAACCCAAGCACTAAAAAGGACCCGGCGAAAAGCCAGTGGCCGAACCGCTCAAACCCATTGAAACGCGTGACTGTGCGCCCGGTTTTCTCACCATCAATGCGGATTTTGCCGCGGATCAGGAAGAACAGCAAGATCACGGCGGCCATGCCTGCAATGATGTAGGTTCCGTATTCTCGCAACGGTCCGGTGCGGAAAGCCCACCACCACATGCCACCATCCTGGATAAGAACACTGGCTGCGGGCCCCTGAGACGACACGGTGACATCCGCCGACCCATAGCGTAGCGCGCGATAGACATCACTGTCCGAGGCCACACCGGCAGTACCAAACTGCCCCAGCAAACCTTCGACATTGCCTTGGCCAGTGTTTTCCGAGCGATAAGTGTTGTCCACTTTCTCGCCCCGTTGACGGGCCAGAATATCCTCAAGCGTCGTGGCCCCTCCGGTGGCCGAGCGATCCGGTGCCGGGGATTCCGGGGCGTCCTGCGCCCATGCGGCACCGGTCAGGAAGAGTGAGAAGAGCAGAAAATGGATCAGGCGCATGGGTTCTCTCCCTATTCTTGGTCGTGTCAGCGGTCGAAGCCGCCGATCTGCTTGTGAAAAACGGCTCCGACAGGGGACAGGGCCGCCTGAAGGTCGTCTTTCGCGGGGCCGTAGACATCAAACTGAACCGGCTTAAGTAAGGACATAAACCGATCCGCGAAATTTGCCCCAAAATTCTGCATATGAATTATCGCATCATCTGAACTTGCGTAACGTTCATAGATGTGAATGGCGCTGTCGCTTTGATGCCACTCATAGGTTTTGGCGCCTGTTTCCTCGAGGGTCGCGGCGACCATTTCGGCCATCAGGGCCTCGAACTCGGACTGTTTTTCTGGGTTCAGGTCCAGCTTCAACAGCCAGTAGATATCGTTGGTCATAGGCGTCCTACCTTCGTCAGGAAAGGCGGCGACCGACAGGCGGCCACAGGCAAGGGTAAGACAGCCCCCGGCCTAGCGCAGGGGGCTGTCGAGCTTCGGATAGACCTTAGCCGTCTTTCTGGTCGTAGGCGGTGCCCCAACCCCACGCGCCCGAGCCAAAGCCGCGCGCCACAACGCGTTCGCGGTAGATGGCCGAGACCACGTCGCCGTCACCGGCAAGCAGGGCCTTGGTGGAACACATCTCGGCGCAGATGGGCAGTTTGCCCTCGGCGATCCGATTGCGACCGTATTTGGCGAACTCTGCGGTCGAGTGCGTTTCTTCGGGACCACCGGCGCAGAAGGTACATTTGTCCATCTTGCCGCGCGATCCGAAGTTGCCCGCCTGCGGATATTGCGGCGCGCCGAAGGGGCACGCGTAGAAGCAATAGCCGCAGCCAATGCACAGGTCCTTGGAGTGCAGGACGACACCTTCTTCGTTCTGATAGAAGCAGTCGACCGGGCACACCGCCATGCAAGGCGCATCCGAGCAATGCATACAGGCCACCGAGATCGAGCGTTCGCCCGGGTTGCCGTCATTGATCGTTACCACCCTGCGGCGGTTGATGCCCCATGGCACCTCGTGTTCGTTTTTACACGCGGTGACACAAGCGTTGCACTCGATGCAGCGTTCAGCGTCGCAGAGAAACTTTGCTCTAGCCATTTTCGTCCTCCTTTACGCTGCCGAGATCTTGCAGAGAGTACATTTGGTCTCCTGCATCTGGGTTACTGAATCGTAGCCATAGGTCTGGGCGGTGTTAGAACTTTCGCCCAAGACATAGGGGTCAGCACCTGCGGGGTATTTGTGCCGCTGGTCCTCGCCCTGGAAATGGCCGCCAAAGTGGAACGGCATAAAGGCCACGCCGGCGCCAACCCTGTTGGTCAGCATCGCCATCACCTTGACCTTTCCGCCCTCAGGACCTTCGACCCAGACCTGTGATCCGTCCCGAATGCCAAGGTTATTGGCATCGCGCGGATTGATCTCGACGAACATGTCCTGCTGAAGTTCGGCCAGCCACGGGTTGGACCGTGTCTCATCACCGCCACCTTCATATTCGACCAGACGACCAGACGTCAGGATTATTGGGTAATCCTTTGAAAAGTCGTTCTTTTGGATCGAAGCATAAAGAGTGGGCAGACGATAGGCATGACGGTCCTCGTAGGTCGGATAGTCCTCCACCAGATCGCGCCGGTTGGTATAGAGCGGCTCGCGATGCAGCGGGATTGGATCCGGGAAGGTCCAGACAACCGCGCGGGCTTTGGCGTTCCCGAAGGGCGCACAGCCATGCTTGATCGCAACCCGCTGGATACCGCCGGAGAGGTCGGTCTTCCAGTTGGTTTCAGGACCCGCAACAGCGTCAATCGCCGCGCGTTCCTCGGCGGTCAGATCGCCATCCCAGCCAAGATCCATCAGCATCTGCATCGTGAATTCCGGATAACCATCCTGAATTTCCGATCCAACGCTATAGACCCCTTCGGCCAGCAGGTTGTCACCATCGCGTTCCACACCGAAACGGGCGCGGAAAGTCAGGCCGCCTTCGGCCACCGGCTTGGACATGTCATAGAGGTTTGGTGTCCCTGTATGACCCATTTCCGGCGTGCCCCAGCAGGGCCACGGCAGTCCGTAATACTCGCCGTCGTTTGGTCCACCGATGGCTTGCAGCGTGGTTCTGTCGAACGTGTGCTGGTTGGCCATGTGGCTTTTCAGACGTTCCGGCGACTGCCCGGTATAGCCGATGGTCCAGAGGCCCGAGTTGAATTCACGCGTGATGCTTTCAACATTCGGGGTCTCGGCATCTTCCATCTCGATATTACGGAAGAAGCGGTCCGCCCAGCCGAACTTGTTGGCGAACTTGGCCATGATGACCTCGTCCGGCAAGCTTTCGAACAGCGGATCAACCACCTTGTCGCGCCACTGCAGCGACCGGTTCGATGCCGTGGCCGAACCACGTGTTTCGAACTGCGTACAGGCAGGCAACAGGTAGACACCGTCGGTGCGGTCATGCAGAACAGCCGAGACGGTGGGATACGGGTCGATCACGACCAGCATGTCCAGCTTCTCCATCGCCGTCTTCATTTCCGTCATCCGGGTCTGCGAGTTGGGCGCGTGGCCCCACAGAACCATGGCACGAACGTTGTTGTCCTGATCCATGTTGGCCGGGTCTTCCAGAACACCATCGATCCAGCGGGAAACCGGGATGCCACGCTCATTCATGAGCGGCTTATCCTTGCCTTCCTTGTCCTTGATCGTGGCGAACTGACCTTTCAGCCAATCCAGATCTTCACCCCAGACGCGGCTCCAGTGACCCCATGCACCTGCAGAGAGGCCATAGTAGCCGGGCAGGGTATGGGACAGAACACCAAGGTCTGTTGCGCCCTGCACGTTGTCGTGGCCGCGGAAGATGTTGGTGCCACCGCCCGATGTGCCCATGTTGCCAAGCGCAAGCTGAAGCACGCAATAGGCGCGGGTGTTGTTGTTGCCGTTCGTGTGCTGTGTACCACCCATGCACCATACAACGGTGCCGGGACGGTTGTTCACCATTGTCCGGGCGACGCGACGCAGCTGCGAGCCAGGCGTACCGGTAACGCGCTCAACCTCATCCGGGGTCCACTTGGCAACCTCTTCGCGGATCTGGTCCATTCCCCAGACACGGGTGCGGATGAACTCTTTGTCCTCCCAACCGTTGTCGAAGATGTGCCACAGGATACCCCAGACCAGTGCAACGTCGGTGCCGGGGCGGAAACGGACATATTCATCCGCATGGGCCGCGGTGCGCGTAAAGCGCGGGTCGCAAACGATCAAAGGGGCGTTGTTCTGCTCTTTCGCACGCAGGATATGCAGCAGCGAGACGGGGTGCGCCTCGGCCGGGTTACCACCGATGATAAAGATGGCCCGGCTGTTGTGCATGTCGTTGTACGAGTTGGTCATGGCGCCATAGCCCCATGTGTTCGCAACGCCAGCAACAGTGGTCGAGTGGCAGATACGGGCCTGGTGGTCCACGTTGTTCGTGCCCCAGTAGGCGGCGAACTTGCGGAACAGATAGGCCTGTTCGTTATTGTGTTTCGCAGAACCCAGCCAGTACACGCTGTCCGGCCCGGATTCTTGGCGGATGTTCATCATGCCGTCGCCGATCTCGTCGATCGCCTGTTCCCAGCTGATGCGCTTCCACTCTCCGCCTTCTTTTTTCATCGGGTACTTCAGGCGGCGCTCACCATGGGCGTGCTCGCGGACCGAGGCCCCCTTGGCGCAGTGCGCACCCAGGTTGAACGGGCTGTCCCAGCCGGGTTCTTGCCCGACCCAGACACCGTTCTGAACTTCGGCGACGACCGTACAGCCGACCGAGCAGTGGGTGCATACGGATTTGATGTTTTCAACGGCGGTGTTTGCCGCTGTTTGGGCGCTGGCAGGCGTCACGGTTCCACCCGTAGCGCTGATCGCGGCAAGGCCGCCGATCGTCAGGCCCGAGCCACGCAGGAATGCGCGGCGATCGACGGTTTTCTCGCCGACCTGGGACAGGATACTTGTCCGCTGGGGGCGTCTCGCAACCCCGTTGGTCTTTTTCCTAAGCATTACTTTCCTCCCTTGCGTGCCGTGTCAGCCACGGCTGCTTGGTACTTCGCAAAACCGACGTCAGGGCCAATCGCAACCGTCTGTCGGGTGGTGAAGGCGTCCGATCCTAGAACCGGGTGCTTTCCAGATATGCGCGCGTATGCGCAGTGTCCTGCATCCGGGTTTCGTCCGTGGGCAGCTCGGCTGCTTCGGCCTGTCCGGTCAGGCTGGCTGCGGCGACAGCAGCGGGTGCTGCGGTTCCGGCCAGTTTGAGGAAGTCGCGGCGCGTTGCGCCTTCTTCCTTGGTCTTGCTCATGGGTGTCTCCTTTCCCATTTGCAGTTTAACGCCCCGCAAGGGACGCTGGCGAATGACAACGTCTCACGCTGCCGACATTCGGAAAGCTTCGCGCTCGATTTCCATGAACACCCGACCGGCAGTGCCGACTGAGGCATAGAGGACCGAGTTCTCGGCGCCTTCCAAATCCGAATAGAAATGCGTGGCCCAAGGGCCGATATGTTTGTTCCAGAACGCTTTCTGGTCTTCCAAAGACGCAGGCGTGCCGAACCGACCGACGATCATCCCCGCCATCATCTCCATCAACGAGGCGATGTTGTCTTCGGGTTCATAGACGTTTTGCGCCCGGGTAATACCGCGCACAGCCATGTCATTGCGCAGCTGAGCCAATGGTTTCTCGTTCAGGAATCCGGTCAGGTAAAAGCTGGCATAGGGCAGAAGCTCTCCGCGTCCTAACCCAATGAACAGTGCGTTGAACTCACGTTCAGCAGCCGCAGGTTTGGTGACTTTGGCCACCCGAGCCATCGCCTGAATAGCCTGACCCAGATCACTGTCATCGCCGCTGAGGCCCACCATCTGGTCCAGAAGCATCTGATCTGGCGGACCGGCCAGCAGCAGGCCCAGAAAGTTGTAGAAATCCGCGCGCAGGCGATCCTCGGCCGAGACATCCATCTGTTGCGCTTCACTTGCGGTCATTCGGTTATCCTTCGAATTCAAATTTCATGCGGCGCGGGGCAGGGGCGGCTTCCGCCTCCTCTGGCGCGTTAGGTTCTATTTCCGCCACGAGAACGGGCTCTGGGTCGGGCAGGTCGATTTCTTCGGGTGCTGGCTGAGGTTCCTCGGCCTCGACCTCGATATCGGAATCTTCCGCCTCGGCTTCGGCCTTGGCGGCCAGCGCTTCGACATGAGCAAGCATACCCTTGCCGACCTGATAGGCGGTCTGAAGGTTTTCGATCACACAGGCCGCATCGGTGTAGTCCTCACCATAATCCACCAAGCCGTCTACATTGGCCAATACCGGGTTCAGTCGCCACAACCTGCGCAGGGCACGGCGGCGAAGACGATCGGGAACGGCTTTGGCCATAAAGCCCGAGACGTCATCGCCCGCTTGCAATTGATCGGGATCGGGGAGGTTGAGCTCGGCCAGAATCTCGGCGTCGGTCTTTTCCTCAAGCTCGGCGCGCTGGTCTGCGATCACCTGTTCTTCTGCTGCGATTACTTCTGCGTCAGCCTCGGCCTGAACGGCGGCTTTGCGGCGGGACCAGAAATCGCGGGCTTCGGTCATTGGATGATCCTCCGCGGGGCGCGGTAAACATCGGACGTTTGTCGGATGCGCGCATCGCCTTTGCCATCTTCGACCAGATCAGTGCGTTTCTTGTCGCGCTTGCGTTTGATAAAGACCTCATCGCGGTGATGTTCCAACGCAAAATCCCGCACCCAGGCGATCAACCCGTCGGTCATTGGAATTTTCTCGACAATTTCTTCACCGGTATCCGCGTAATCCTGCCCTTCATAGGGTGAGGCAGTAACCAGCACAGCATCCATCGGGCGCTGCCCGTCCAGCGCATCGCGCAGCACAAGGTAAATCGAAGGCGTGCCGTCGGACAGGTTGACCATATACGCCTCGGTCTCATCCGCCCACAACGTCAGGGGCAGGGTTGCTGCGTGGTATTCTACAGCCTCCCCTTCACGGCGCATCTCGTGCCAGTCCGCAGGACCGGCACCGGGCAAAACCGCGACGGCGCGCCAGTTCCATTTCGCCCAGCGAGTGACTCCGGGCGTTTTGCGCACGACGACGCCAATTGGCATTTCAATTTGATGAGCGGCCTTCGCCACGTATTCCTCCCCGGAAGGCTCTCCCCTGCCTTCCCCATGTCCACTATGGTACACAAAATGATCTTCTGCCAAGCCCAAGCACTACGACTTTAGTCGCATACGGTGATAGCGAGTTCGTGAGGGGCCTTGTTCCCCGGTAGAAAAACAGGGTTGTTTAGCGCGTCCGGGGGTTGGATTTGGCGTGTTTGCGATGGGGTTTACATTGCCGTCCCCTGAATACAGCCTACTGTGCTGTGAGATGGCGCGACATCCGGGGAGGGGATATGAGCACCAAACTACTATTATGCGACTGCGCGGGCACTCAGCGCGTGGACGCAGCCAAGATTGCGTCCGCTTGCGATGCGACATGTTCCAAGGTCCACACGGCGCTGTGTACGCGCGAATTGGAGACAGCTGCGAAGCTTATGCAGGACGGTGACGTGATTGTCGCCTGTGGGCAAGAGCAGGAAGTCTTTCGCAACCTGGCCGAAGAGCTTGGGGTCGAGGCCCCAGGTTTCGTCGATCTACGAGACCGCGCGGGATGGTCGGATGAAGGCGCTGATGCCGCCCCCAAGATGGCAGCGCTGGCTGCCGAGGCGCTGTTGCCGCAGCCGATCACGCCCAGCGTGGATGTCGTCAGCGAAGGCACGTGTTTTATCATCGGCCCCGGTGCAGTTGCGTTTGATCTGGCCGAGCGCCTGTCGTCGACCTTGGCCGTCACGGTCCTCAGCACCGACGATAGCGAGCCGATGTCGCGGGCCTACGATGTGGTGCGCGGGCGTGTTCGGTCGCTGACCGGTGCTTTGAGTGGATTTTCCCTGCGGCTGGATGCGCTGCAACAGTTAGAACCCGGCGGACGCGGAGCCTTTGCATGGTCGGAACCGCGCGACGGGGCGGGCTCATCCTGCGATATCGTTCTGGACCTGACCGGGGACACGCCTTTCGTGCAGGCCCCCGCCAAGCGCGAAGGGTATCTGAGGGCCGATCCCAAGGATACCGTCGCTGTGGAACGTCTGGCCTTTGAAGCGGCGCAACTGGTCGGCACCTTTGAAAAACCGCTTTATGTTCGGATGGAGGAAACTCTCTGCGCCCATTCCCGCGCCGAACAGGTAGGGTGTTCTAACTGCCTGGACATCTGCCCAACCGGTGCGATCACCTCTGCGGGCGAACACGTGTCAATCGACCCTATGATCTGCGCCGGATGCGGAGAATGCGCTGCGGTCTGCCCCTCGACAGCGATCACCTACGAAGACCCGCCGGTTGCAGCACTTTTGTCCCGGATGCACATTCTGGCGCGCACTTATCGACGGGCCGAGGGACAAGCGCCCCGGCTGCTGGTTCATGATGCCCACGGGGCTGAAATGATCCGACTGTCCGCCCGCTTTGGTCGTGGTCTGCCTGCCGACGTGATTCCATTGGAACTGAATGTGATCTCGGGCTTTGGCCATTCCGAAATGCTGGCTGCGCTGGCCCATGGATTTGCCCGTGTGGATGTGTTGCTGGCCCCCACGACCGAGCGTGACGCGCTGGATCGTGAACTGGCATTGGCTGAGGCCATTGCAGGTGCGGGGAAGCTCGGCTTGATTGATCAGGCCGATCCGGATGCCATGTCTGACGAACTCTATGCGCAGGACATCACCGCGCCTTTGGCCGATCCGGTGCTGCCCTTGGGAAATCGGCGTCAAATCGCGCGCTTGGCCGCGCAGGCGCTTAATCCTCAGGCCGATGCTCCGCTGCCATTGCCCGAAGATGCGCCTTACGGCGCGGTGGCCGTGAATACAGACAGTTGCACGCTGTGTCTGAGTTGCGTGTCGCTCTGCCCGTCGGGGGCGCTGATCGACAACCCGGATATGCCGCAGCTGAACTTCCAGCAGGATGCTTGTTTGCAATGCGGCATGTGCCGAACAATCTGCCCCGAGGACGCGATCACGCTGGTCCCGCAACTGGACCTGAGCGATGCCGCCTTGTCTCAGCAGGTGTTGAACGAGGAAGAGCCCTTTGCCTGTGTCGAATGCGGCGCGCTGTTCGGCGTTAAATCCACGGTCGAACGGATCATGGAGAAGCTGTCGGGCACGCATCCAATGTTCGCCACCTCGGAGCAGGCGCGGATGATCCAGATGTGCGACAATTGCCGAGTGAACGCGCAGTTTCAACATCAGGACAATCCGTTCCAATCCGCGCCGCGCCCGAAGGTGGTCACGACCGAGGACTACTTCTCAAAAAGGAAGGATCACTGAAGTTGCAGCGGAGCGCCCAGATCAGCGGCGCGAATGACCGAGACAAAGGCCAATATCGCATCCAGCTCGTCCAGCGTTATCTCGACCGGATGAATGGGCGAGGGGCGTTCCGGGTCGAAGGGCGGTGTCAGCCCGTCGATCTGGGTAAAGGCCGGATGCGGGTTCAGGGCAAAAAACGCCTCGAACCGTTCCGACCAGTCCGGCATCGCACGCAGTACGGCAAAGGATGGCGTCGAGCCCAGCCCGTTCATGCGGTTTTGTGGGCCGATCACGTGGCATCGCCCGCAATGGGTCATAGACAGTTCCTCGCCCAACAGGGCATCGCCGTCGATCACGGTTTCTTCCTGCACGGCGGCGATCTCGAACTCGGCCGAAAACGGCGTGCCATTGTCGGGGGCGAACCCTTCGACCGTGCGTTTGCCGATATCCGACAGCAGCCAGTCGCGGAACCGTTCGTGTTTGGTGTCGTCCCCGATGCGCAGGTGGTATATCACCCCATCGCGGGCAAAGACCGGATCACCGGGAGGGCCGCTTTCCAACACCAAAACGCCCGCGTCATCGGCAATAACCCGTATCCCGGTCTTGAGAGAAAAGCGGGGAAGAATATGTTGCAACAGGCCAGAGTCGGCAACTTCGGGCGGGGCAGTCAGCCCGAGCGCCTCTTGCGACCAAGAGGGGGTGGCGGTGAGCGTCAGGCTCAGGCACAAAAGGAGTACGCGCATGGGGTCAGCCTAGCGGCAGCGCCCCAATTGCGTCAAATAAACAGAATGAGACGGAGACACATGCAATGAACAGCAGCCACATGGTTGGGAAAATCAAAGGGTTACAGGCATGAGTGTTCGTGACGCGGTTCTGGCGAACCTCAAGAAGATCACTGATCCGGTGTCGGGTCAGGACATTGTCAGCGCTGGTATCGTGCGCGCGCTGAACGTCGAAGGCGACGCCGTACGCTTTGTGATGGAGATCGATCCTAAGCACGCCGACAAGATGGAGCCGGTGCGCGCCACGGCCGAGCAGGCCGCGCAGATGGTGGATGGCGTTGCCAAGGTTTCGGCCATGCTGACCGCGCATTCCGACAAGGCGCCGCCGGATCTGAAACCCAAGCCGAAACCGGCGCAAACCGGGCCTCAACCAGTGGCCGGTGTGGATCGGATCATCGCTGTTGCTTCGGGCAAGGGTGGGGTCGGCAAATCCACCGTATCTGCGAACCTTGCCTGCGCGCTGGCCGCTGAGGGACGGCGCGTGGGTCTGTTGGACGCGGATGTCTATGGCCCATCGCAGCCTCGGATGCTGGGCGTCTCGGGTCGTCCGGCCAGCCCCGATGGAAAGACGATCCTGCCGCTGCGCAACCACGGCGTTACCATGATGTCGATGGGGCTGATGACCAACGAAGGGCAGGCGGTTGTCTGGCGAGGTCCGATGTTGATGGGCGCGTTGCAGCAGATGATGAACCAGGTGCAGTGGGGCGCGCTGGATGTGCTGATCGTTGACCTTCCGCCCGGCACCGGTGATGTGCAACTTACACTGAGCCAAAAGTTCCAGGTAGACGGCGCAATCGTTGTCTCGACCCCGCAGGACGTCGCCTTGATCGATGCCCGCAAGGGGATCGACATGTTCAACCAGTTGAAAACGCCCATCGTCGGCATGATCGAGAACATGTCCACGCATATTTGCTCGAATTGCGGGCATGAGGAACATGTGTTCGGCCATGGCGGTGTGGCGTCCGAGGCTGAATCGCTGGGTGTTCCGCTGCTGGGGGAAATCCCTCTGCATCTGGACATTCGCGTGGCAGCGGACGGAGGCGCGCCCATCGTGGTCAGCAAACCCGACAGCCCGCAGGCCGACGCGTTCCGCAAAATCGCCCGCGACCTGATTGCTAAGGGCAGCGCATGACGGAACCCGTGTTCCCTCCGCTGCTTGTCGGCCACCCGGTGCAAGGCGGCGAGGATCCGTTTCAGCGCGCGCAAGCCATGGCCGCGTTGGGCTGCGACGCGGGAACGGTGGTCTACAACATTCAGGCGGACCGCCTGCGTGTGGCTATCGTCTTTGCACCTGAGGTTCCGCTTCAGGACGCGATGGCGATGCTGCCTCTGTGCGCCGTGGGCTTTCAAAACGCCCTTGGCGCCCTTGCACCGCCCGAGGTTGCGGTGCATCTGGACTGGGATGGTCCGATCTGTGTGAACGGGGCCAAGTGCGGGATGTTTCAGGTCGCGGCCTCGGCTGCCTTGCCCGAGGCCGAACCCGACTGGCTGATCGTGGGCTGGGAACTGGCGCTGATACAAACCAGCGAAGCGCCTGGCGAAAATCCAGATATCACAGCGCTTTATGACGAAGGCTGCGCCGAGGTATCGCCGACTCAACTGGTCGAAAGCTGGTCGCGGCACATGCTGACATGGCTCAACCGCTGGCAAGAAGACGGAAATGCGCCGCTACACGCCGAATGGATGGGGCTGCTACGCGGGGTGGGCGAACCCTATGACACAGGTGTCTTTCTGGGCGCCGACGAGCGGTTCGGAATGCTGATCCGCGACGGTGCCGAAACAACCCTGCGCCCCTTGACGGATCTACTGGAGAACTAAAGATGAAACTGGCCCGCGCGATCCATTTCGACGAAAGCGACATGAACGTATTTCATTCCCCGGCCCGCACGGGCGAGTGGTGTATCTCGGGCGGGTTCGAGTTTTCGAACTGGGGCGAGGGCGATCTTGAGGGCAAGGCCCGGCAGGCGTTCTCGAACGGTTGGTTGGGCGTTGAGACCTTTGGCCGGGTGACATTCGTGGCCGTGACGCAGGTGGAACCCTCCGAGATCGACCAGATTGCGCAGAACCTGGCCGAGCATTTCGTGCAGTTCTATGGCGCACCTTCGGTCGAAGCCGCCTTGGGCGTGGCGCAATCAGAGATCACCCATATGTCCGAGCTGTGCGAAGAACATGCGCCCAACACCCTGCTGACCGTTGCCCGTGAACTATCCGAGACCGGTGTGCATGAGGCTTTCCGCATCATCACCCCGCAGGAAACCCAGCTTGAGGCGTTGGCCGTACATGGCTCGCTAGACGACTGACAAATGCGGTTGCAGTCTAGGGTGCTGGGCCAGTTTCATCTGCGCATAGGACAAGTCATGCGGATCGGTGCTGTAACCTAACAAATCGAAATCCGGGCGAAACGCATTGATGACCATTTCTGTTAGTTCCGGGTCGTAGTACTCGGCGATTCTACGTGATCGCTTGGACTTGTTTTCATGGTCCAATGTCGCGTTTACGCCGATCTCGGAGCAAAAAGACCGGAAATCAGCGTTTAGGTTTTCCAAACGCCCAACAGTACCGACGATGCAGCGGTCCTGCGGGTCCAACACATACGACGATTGACAGTTTGGCGAACATTCGGTCCCACAATACTCAATAATAAACTCTCGAAAACTGATGTCCTTAATCGCGTTATGCAAGGGGTGAATATCGGTCTGCTGTATATAGCTGAACAACGAAATCTGGAGGTCGAACGGGTTCCGAACAAAGGCGAGCGAATGCATTTCCCAATATCTGTCACCCAAATGCTGGACGTAGTCTGTCGCCTTCGCATGGACTGGAAGAGGTTGGAATTTCGACTTTGGGTAAAGCCCGGTATTTAAAGTCCTCTTGTCGAGGCTTTTGAGCGACCGCTGAAGGGGATTTGGTCGGTCAAATTCTTTTCGCAACGCCCATGCAACCGAACTTCCGCCGGTTTTGGGGATGTGGACAAAGACGATTTTCTTCTTGCTTCCAATCATTGTACGGGGTTGTACGATATTAGATCGCGATAAGTGAATACATAAAATAAACTAAATCAGGTCAGCAAAACCGCCAAATTGACCGCGTTTGAAAATCAATCCTTTTCCGGTGCGATACATAACTTTTTCGACCTCTCCGATCAGGATCAGGTGGTCTCCGGCCTCGTACCGGGCGTGAAGTTGGCAGTCAAAGCGGGCAAGGCAATTCGACAGTTGCGGGCGGTTGGCGTGATCCGGCGCCCAATCCGCGTGGGAAAAATCCGCGCCGTCACGGGCGAATTTCAGCGCCTGATCCTGCTGATCTTGCGCCATAACGTGGATTGAATAGTGCTGGCAGTCATGAAACGCACCGAACCGGTTGGAATCCTTTGCCAGACACCACAACACCAAAGGCGGGTCCAGCGAGACCGAGGAGAACGAGTTCACCGTGATCGCACGTGGACCCAATTCGGTGTGGGTAGTAACGACTGTGACACCAGTTCCGAAACAGCCCAACGCCTCGCGGAAGGCGGTGCTTTGATCCGGGGTAGGGGTAAAGGTCGTTTCCGTCATTGCGCGCTCGTTCAGTGGCCGGGCCTCAGGTGCCACGACCCGGTGGGATTGTCCACGAAAAGCTGTGTTTAACCGATTTATTTTCCAGCTTAGTTCAGGTCTTCCAGCAAGCGCCCATGCTGACGCGTCGCCTCGATAACCGCACCGAACGTGTTCATGCCGCGCGCTTGTAACATGGGCAGCATACGAACCAGAGCCTCAGCCGTGGCGACGGCGTCGCCCAAGGCGGTGTGACGCAAAGCGTCCGGAATGGTGATATCCAGCCTCTCACACAGCGCGTCCAGTGTGTGTTTGTCGCTGGCCCCGAACAGCACGGCGGACAGCAAGACCGTGTCCAGAATGGGGTGATCCCATGCGACGCTCATCTGGTTGGCATGGCGGCGCAAAAAGGCCATGTCGAAGGGCGCATTGTGGGCCACGATCACGGCGTCCCGCGCGAATTGATGGAACACGCGGCCTGCCTCGGCAATCTTGGGCGCATCCTGGACCATGGCATTCGTCACTTTATGCACCTTGGTCGAGGCCGGCGGGATTGGCATCTCCGGATCAACCAGCATATCCAACTGTTCGCCTTCGATGATCCGACCATTCACCACCCGAACAGCGCCGATTTGCACGATCTCATCCTTGTGCGGCAATAGACCTGTGGTCTCGGTGTCGAAGACGACAAAACACAGGTCTCGCAGTTCCAGCGTCTCAAGCGCGCGGTTGGCTTCCGAGTTCATCAGTGCGAAATCATAGACCAGCGGGCGTGAGGCTTCGGGCGCGATATTGGCGACGCTGTCATCGAATATCAGCATGTATCCGGGCGCATCACCCAAGGGCTTCATGCGGGTCGCAAATGACTGGGTGCCGTCGGTGCTTGTCAGCGTGCAGCTGACCTCGATCCCAGTTTTGACCAGTTTGGCATAGGCATGTTCCAGCGGTTCAGGTTGAAAATATTCCGACAGTGCCGCGTTCAGGCGGGGATGTGAAATCTGAGCCAGAACCTCGGCCGCCTGTCCATCATAAAGAACGATCTTATGGGTCGGACTGGCCAGCAGCATGGCCACCGGGATATCAGTCAGCAAAGCGGTCAATCGTTGCTTTTCAGCGGCCAAATGTGCGGTTTCGGCGGCGACGGCTTCGGCCACACTCAGGGTCTTTTCTGAAAGCTGATCAGCTAGACCTGCAGCCGCAGGGGCCAGATCGCCCAGATAGCGCGCGGCCTGCATGTCCATGTCCGAGCTGACACCCGCATGAGCACGCGCCCGCAGTTCCGCTGACAGACGCTCGATCGGTTTGGCGACGTTGTCATCGAACAAAAGCCAGACGGCAACGATCAGTGCAACGAAGCCGAAACCCATGATGATTTCAGCAAAAATGAACGCGTTGATCAGGTCCGGGTCGGCCACGCGGCGGTAACTGATCCACAGTGCCAGTGCGCTGACGACTACTCCGCCAACGGCCAGCAGGCAGAAGAACAGGAAGATACGTAGGCGCAGGCTTAGCCGGGTCAGCATGTTACACTCCGCAGGTGGCCTCGATGATGGGGTCGTCGGTTGTGCCGGTGATCCAGTCGGCATTCACAAGCTGCCCATCAGCCCCGAACTCTGCCCCGTCGGCTAGATTGGCGCGCAGGTTTTGCGCGCAATCGACCGCAACAGGCAACTTGGACACGGGTGCCCAGCGGCCAAAGAAATAGAGGTCAACCAGCCGCTGTTCCGGCACTTGTTCGTTTGTGCGGACCGAGACGGTGTCAATCGCCGCAAACCGGTTCACGAAGGGTACCGCATAGGTCCAGGGACGGTATAGCGCGCGGCTTTCGACCTCTTGCACCACGGTCATCCCGTCGGGCAGTGTGTCTTTGGTGCGGTCGTACCACGAATACTCGCTCGAGATCGTCATTGCGATCATCCCAAGCCCTGCAGCGACCGGCGCGACCCATTTGGGCAGACGACCGCCGGTAAATTTGTTTATCACCATCACCACGCCGGCGAATGCAATGCCTGCAAAGATGGTGGCGATCAGTTCGAGGAACATTCTGTCTCTCCCATTTCCAGCCGGTTTACCCCAGCATTCCTTTTCCGTGGCCAACCGCTGATTGCATCGTTTTTATCACGACAAACGCGTCCCTTAGATGACTTCGCTCAAAGTCTGACAAGTCCGATGGCGGCAGGAAGTTATCCGGTTTCTTGTCGCCTTTCACAAGACGCACCTGATGTTCCAGCCTTGTTTCAGCGATCAGGTCATAGGCGTCCAGCAGATCCCGCGCGCCGGACGCACTGAGGATACCTGCCGATCCTGCCGCTTTCAGCCGCGCGCGGGTGTTGGCCTCCGGCAATTTGCCTTGCAGGCTGTAAATCCGCGCCAGATCAACCACTGGCACAACGCCGTTATGTTTTAAATCCAGCGTGTTGCGGTGCTCGCCCGACCGGATGGTGGCAAAGCCGCGTAGCAGGCCCAGAGGTGGTGTGTGTTTCAGTGAGTTCGAGATCATATGCGCCACGAAGATCGAGTTCGATCGCGCCGCAGCCAGCGTATCGGCTTGCAGGTCGTCGAACAGGTGGAAAGCGCCGCCGATAGGGCGCAGGTCGAACATGACCGAAGCCAGCATCTGCGCCTCAGGATCAGGCTTGGCGATCCAGCCCTTGAAATAATCGCGCCAGACGCGCACCGGCTGGCACCAGCGCGGGTTCGTCGCCATCATGTCGCCGGGGCAATAGAAATACCCACAAGTGTCCAGCCCATCTGAGACGAATTTGGCCAGCGCGTGGAAATAGGACATGTCCCCTTCGGACACGCTGTCATCCAGCATCAGGCAATTGTCTTGATCCGACACGCCTGTCTGTTCTTGTCGACCTTGCGATCCGCAAGCCAGCCACAGATAGGGCACGGGCGGGGGGCCAAGTTTGGCTTCCGCCAACAGTAACAATCGACGCGTCGCCGTATCCGCGATATCGGTGATCAGGCGTGTGACGATCTCATGTCGGTTCCCGGCGGCGACGAGCTGTACCAGAAGCTGCGGGATTTCATCGGTCACGTCAGCCATCTGCTGGGCGGTCTGCGCCGACGCGATCCGCCGGACCAACTCGGCAGAGTTGACGGCCTGATAATGGGTCAGGTCGGTCTGCGTCACTATACCGACCAGACGACCGCCTTCGGAAATCGGGATATGGCCAATGCCGCGCTCCATCATGATGTGCAGAACGTCTGACCCGATATCGGATGGGGACAGGGTGATGGGATCGGCGGTCATGATGGCTGAAATGGGGGTGTCGCCGGGCATCCCATCGGCCACGAACTTGCCCGAGATATCGCGCAACGTGGCGATCCCGCGCAGCGCGTCCCCCTCGGTCACGCAAAGTGATGAGATATGTTTGTCCCGCATCGCCTGCGCAGCTTCACGGACCAGTGTGTCCGGCGGGCAGGTGGCAGGGTTGTGTGCCATCAGCACGTCGATGGCGCTTGTCGCCAGACTTTGCGGGCCCTGGCGCGCATCACGGGTGCGGTTAAAGAACTTTGCGACAACCGAATGCTCGTCAATCAATGCGCGCACCAGATCAGACGGCAGAACCAACAGTACTGAAGGCGCGTGCGTTTTGGCCTTGGTGAGCGCCTTGCCGTCCTTCAACAGGCCCCGTTCGCCAAAGGAATTGCGCAATCCCAGATGAGAGACCACGGCGTCGTTCTCATCCTTGATCTCAACCTGTCCTTCGTAAATCACAAAGACGCCGGGCAGGGTATGGCCCAGCTCATAGATTGGAGAATCCTCTTCGACCTCCCAGACCTCGATCTGTTGCGCGACAGAATCCAGCAGGTCGTGGGGCAGGGCGTCATAGGGATGGACGGATTTCAGAAACCGGGTGATCTCGTCATGGGACAGGGGCATGGGCTACTCCTCGGTTTCGGGTTGAAAAATCCCGCCCGGTGGTGTGCCGGGCGGGAGTAGTCAGTCGAAAGACGCGGCCTTTGGCAATGGGCCAATGGGCCGCATCAGGGCTCAGTGATCCTGAGCTGCACCCGCGCCACGGGGAATGCGGATGCTTTCGACCATATCTTTGATCTCCTGCGGGGTCTCCTTGGTCGCGCCGGCTACAAAGTAGGCGACGGCAAAGTTGACCATGGCACCGATCGCGCCGAACGAGGTCGACTTGATCGGACCCAGCAGCGGGTCAGCATCGGTGAACGAGTTGGTGCCCGGAATGAACAGCCAGCCCTTGTGCAGGAAAATGTAGACCAAGGTGACGACCAGACCAGCCAGCATACCCGCGACCGCGCCGGTGTTGTTGATGCGGGTCGAGAAGATCCCCATCATCAGCGCCGGGAAGATCGAGGCCGCTGCAAGACCGAAGGCCAATGCCACCGTCTGCGCCGCGAAGCCCGGAGGGTTAAGACCCAGCCAGGTTGCCACGGCGATGGCGACTGCCATTGCGATCCGCGCCGACAGAAGCTCGCCTTTTTCCGAGATCTGCGGGTTGATCGCGCCCTTGATCAGGTCGTGAGACACAGCCGACGAGATTGCGAGCAGCAGGCCCGCAGCGGTCGACAGAGCAGCGGCAAGACCGCCGGCAGCGACCAGACCGATCACCCAACCTGGCAGGTTGGCGATCTCGGGGTTGGCCAGAACCAGGATGTCACGGTTGAACTTGGTCAGTTCGTTGCCCGCCCAGCCTTTTTCTTCTGCAATCGCGTTCAGAGCGTCCGACTTGTCATTGTAGTACTGGATTTTGCCGTCGCCGTTCTTGTCTTCCCAGTCCAGCAGACCGGTTTTCTGCCACGTGGCCATCCAGTCATAGCGCGCGTCATTGTCGATCTGTTCAACCGAAACAGCGCCACCTTCGATGCCACCATTCGGCCACATCATTTCACTGATGTTCAAACGGGCCATGGCACCAACAGCAGGAGCGGTCAGGTACAGCAGCGCGATGAAGACCAACGCCCAGCCAGCGGACCAACGTGCGTCAGACACTTTCGGTACGGTGAAGAAGCGCATGATGACGTGGGGCAGACCCGCAGTACCGATCATCAGCGACAGGGTGAACAGCACCATGTTCAGCGTGTTCGAGTGGTGGGTGGTGTATTCGTTGAAACCCAACTCGGTCACGATGGCATCCAGCTTGGTCAGCAGGGGCTCACCGCTTGCAGTGTCACCAAACAGACCCAGCGCCGGAACAGGCGTGCCGGTCAGTTGCAGCGAGATGAAGATTGCCGGGATGGTATAGGCAGTGATCAGAACGCAGTACTGAGCGACCTGAGTGTAGGTCACGCCTTTCATCCCACCAAACACCGCATATGCGAACACGACAGCTGCACCGATCAGCAGACCCGAGGTGTTGGAAACCTCAAGGAAGCGGCCAAAGGCCACGCCAACGCCGGTCATCTGGCCGATAACGTAGGTAACCGACGCAACGATCAGACAGATCACCGCAACGATACGGGCAGTCTGGCTGTAGAAGCGGTCGCCGATGAATTCCGAAACGGTGAACTTGCCGAACTTACGCAGGTATGGGGCAAGCAGCAGAGCCAGCAGCACGTAGCCACCGGTCCAACCCATCAGGAAGGTCGAGTTGTCATAGCCGGTGAAGGCAATCAGGCCTGCCATCGAGATGAACGAGGCTGCGGACATCCAGTCCGCCGCAGTCGCCATACCGTTGGTGACCGGGTGAACGCCGCGATTAGCGGCGTAGAATTCAGATGTGGACCCCGCTCGGGCCCAGATCGCGATGCCGATGTATAGCGCAAAGGACGCGCCAACAAACAGCAGGTTGATGGTAAACTGATCCATAATCCCCGCTCTCCCTTAGTCTTCTTCCACGCCGTGTTCGGCGTCCAGCTTGTTCATGCGCCAGGCGTAGTTGAAGATCAGCACCAAAAAGACCAGGATCGATCCCTGCTGGGCAAACCAAAAGCCCAGATCGGTGCCGCCAACCGAGATGCCGGACAGCAGCGGACGCAGCAGAATGCCGAATCCAAAAGACACCAGCGCCCAGATCGCGAGGCTGATGTAGATGAGACGCAGGTTGGCCTGCCAATAGCCCTTGTCGGCCTCGGCAGTCTGCGCGGAGTTTGTGGTGTTATCCGCCATTGCGGGTTCCTCCTTCGCTACCTCGTTGGCGGCCCGTTGCCCAACTCCTCCAGTGCGTTGGACCGCTTCTCGAATGTGCCAAACGCCCCGTGACGTCCGGCAAAACTTCTCTGGTCCGCCAAGGCGGGTCCATTGAAGTATTCTGTTTTAAGGATCAAAGCCCGGTTTGGGCTTATCTCCTCCCCTTAACTCATGACCCCGCGCACAAGCCCTTGCAGGTCGTTGGCGATGGCGTCGATTTGGCCCATGGCATCAATGCCTTGCAGCACACCTTGGGACCGGTAGTAGTCAATCAGCGGCGCCGTCTGCGCGTGATACGCGGACAGGCGCGACGCAACGGTTTCCGCGTTGTCATCCGCGCGACGCTTGAATTCGGTGCCGCCGCAATTGTCGCATTTGCCTTCAACAGCGGGCACTTTGAACGTGTCGTGATAGCCTTCTCCACACATGGCGCAGGTGTAACGGCCCGAAATGCGCGCGACCATTTCAGCGTCCTGAACCTCAAGACTAATCGCGGCGCTGATCTTTTGATCCGATGTGGCCAGCAGCCCATCCAGCGCCTTGGCCTGAACGGTGGTGCGGGGGAAACCATCAAGGATGACCCCTTTCTGGCAATCCGGCTTGGCCATTCGGTCGCGCAGGATGGCGATGACGATCTCGTCGCTGACCAGATCGCCCGCTTCCATAACGGCTTTGGCGGCTTTACCTGCCTCGGTGCCTGCGGCAACGGCCTCACGCAGCAGGTCGCCGGTGCTGAGCTGAACCAGACCGAATTTATCTTCCAGCATCCGGGCTTGCGTGCCCTTCCCGGCGCCCGGAGGGCCGAGAAGGATCAGAACAGCGGGGGTGGTGGTAACGGCAGCGTCCATCATTCCCTCACTTATTCGCCCGGTTTTCGATCAGGTCTTCGACGACCGACGGATCGGCCAGTGTCGAGGTGTCGCCAAGTGAGCCAAAGTCATTCTCGGCGATCTTGCGCAGGATTCGACGCATGATCTTGCCCGAGCGCGTCTTCGGCAGGCCCGGTGCCCATTGGATCACGTCTGGCGAAGCAATCGGCCCGATCTCGGTCCGCACCCAGGTGCGCAGCTCTTTCAGCAGCTCATCCGAAGGTTCACGATCATTCATCAAGGTGACGTAGCAATAGATGCCTTGCCCTTTGATTTCATGCGGGTAGCCGACCACGGCGGCCTCGGCCACGGCAGCATGTGCTACCAGTGCACTTTCGACCTCGGCCGTGCCCATACGGTGGCCCGAGACGTTGATCACGTCATCGACGCGGCCTGTGATCCAGTAATCGCCGTCTTCATCCCGACGACAACCGTCGCCGGTGAAGTAGTAGCCTTTGTAATCCGAGAAATAGGTCTTCTCGAACCGTTCATGGTCGCCCCAGACGGTGCGCATCTGACCGGGCCAGCTGTCCTTGATGCATAAAACACCCTCAACGCCGTTGCCGTTGATTTCGACACCGGATTGCGGATCCAGCACCACGGGCTGCACGCCAAAGAAGGGTTTCATCGCCGAGCCGGGCTTGGTCGCATGTGCGCCGGGCAGGGGGGTCATCATGTGGCCGCCGGTTTCGGTCTGCCACCAAGTGTCTACGATGGGGCATCTGCCCTTGCCGACAACATCATTGTACCAGTTCCACGCCTCTGGGTTGATTGGTTCACCCACAGTGCCCAGCAGACGCAGATCGCCGAGGTCGTGCTTTTCAACGAACTCATTGCCCTGACCCATCAGGGCACGGATCGCAGTAGGGGCGGTGTAGAACTGATTGACCTTGTGCTTGGCGCACACCTCCCAGAAACGACCGGCGTCGGGATAGGTGGGCACGCCTTCGAACATCAGCGTCGTCGCACCGTTGGCCAGCGGGCCATATACGATATAGCTGTGGCCCGTGACCCAGCCCACATCCGCCGTACACCAATAGATGTCGCCCTCGTGGTAGTCGAACGTGACCTCATGAGTCAGCGCGGCATAGACAAGATAGCCGCCGGTTGTATGCACGACGCCCTTGGGCTGACCGGTCGACCCGGAGGTGTAGAGGATGAACAGAGGATCCTCGGCATTCATCTCAGCCGGGGCGCAATAATCGTCTGCCTCAAGCGCCATTTCGTTGTAATCATAGTCGCGATCGGCAATCCAAGTGGTTTGACCATTGGTGCGCTTGACGACCAGACATTTGACGGTGTCCTTGCAATGCAGCAATGCCGCATCTGCATTGGATTTCAGAGGGGTTTTGCGGCCACCGCGCGGGGCTTCATCCGCGGTGATGACAACCTTGGCGTCGCACCCATTGATCCGCGCTGCCAATGCGTCCGGAGAAAATCCCGCAAAAACAATCGAGTGGATGGCGCCAATACGGGCGCAGGCCAACATGGCATAGGCTGCTTCGGGGATCATCGGCAGGTAGATGACAACGCGGTCGCCTTTGCGCACGCCCAAGGATTCCAGAATGTTGGCCATCCGGCAGGTGCGGCGGTGCAACTCGGCATAGGTGATGTGCTGAGCCGCGTCGTTTGGATCATCCGGTTCCCAGATGATGGCGGTCTGATCGCCGCGTGTTTCAAGATGGCGATCCAGGCAGTTGGCCGAAACGTTCAGCGTACCATCAGCATACCAGTTGATGCCAACCGAACCGAAATCATAGCTGACATCCTTGACCTGCGTGAACGGTTTGATCCAGTCGACACGCTTTCCCTGCTCGCCCCAAAAGGCGACAGGGTCGTTGACGGAGGCTGCGTACATCTCGGAATATTTGTCAGCATCGACATGTGCACGCGCAACGGTTTCTGCAGTTGGCGGATAAGCTTTGGCATCTGCCTGGGCAGCGGTTGTCATTCTGAGGCTCCTCCCTCTAGGACTGAAATTGACGGGCTCGATTTTGCCTGCTGATTTGGCAATGTCGACCCGCATCCTCCCCGTACCGAATAATACGGAGAACTGAAAACAAGGGAATAAATTACAGAAAACTAAGGATTAGTTTGTAAATAAATTTCTTGATTCCTGTCAAATTAGAAAACAAATTTATAAAATGGATGAAAAATAAAATAGAAACATATAGTTGATTGTAACAAGTGAAAAGCGTGACAGCTGGCTTCTGATCCATAGGCAATAGGTATTTGAAACTCATCTTTTAGTTGTTAGCGCCAAACGGAACCGAGGAACACGGGCACGCGTCCCGCTCTGGGGGTTGGCACTTTAAGATGTTGGCGCTAGCTTTGCTTGCAAGCGCCCTGGGGAAGGGGCGCAAAAAAGGGAGAGATCACAATGAAAAAGATGCTGAGCGGTGCGGCTGTTGCCGCTTTGACCGTCGCCTTCGTGTCTGAGGCCGCAGCAACCGAATGGAGCGCTTCGGTCTGGGGTAAACGCCGCGCCTTTACTGAGCACGTTGAAAAACTGGCCGAGTTGGTCAGTGAAAAGACTAATGGCGAGTTCACCATCAATGTCAGCTATGGCGGCCTGTCCAAACCGCGCGAGAATCTCGATGGGATTGAGATCGGCGCGTTCGAGATGGCGCAATTCTGCGCGGGCTATCATCGCGACAAGAACCGGGCCATCACAGTGCTGGAGCTACCGTTCCTCGGGGTGAACAACCTGGAAGAAGAGGTGGCCGTCAGCCACGCTGTTTACGATCACCCGGCGGTGAAAGATGAGATGGCTCAGTGGAACGCGCGTATCATCATGACCTCGCCCATGCCGCAGTATAATCTGGTCGGCACCGGCGATCCGCGTGACAAGTTGGCTGATTTCGACGGCATGCGTGTGCGTGCGACCGGTGGTCTGGGTCAGGCATTCGAAGCGGTCGGAGGTGTCCCGACCTCGGTTCCCGCGACCGAGGCGTTCAATGCGATGGAATCGGGCGTTGTCGACACCGTGGCCTTTGCCCAACATGCTCACCTGTCTTTCGGCACCATAAACGAGGCTGATTGGTGGACCGCAAACCTCAACCCCGGCACAGTCAACTGCCCGGTGGTAGTAAATATCGACGCCTATGAAGCCCTACCGGCCGAACATCGAGAGGCACTGGACAGTTCGATTGATGAGGCGATTGATCATTACCTCGCCAACTATGGTGGCCTGCTGGAACAGTGGGACAGCGTCCTATCCGAGAAGGGCGTCGCAAAGGTCGAAATCGACGATGCGGTGATCGAAGAGTTCCGTACCAAGGCGGCAGATCCGATCCGCGAGCAGTGGATAGCGGACATGTCGGCCCAAGGTCTGCCTGCGCAGGACCTCTATGATCTCGTTCAGGCCACGCTGAAACAACAGCGCGGCGGCAACTGATCGTATCGTCCGGGTGCCTCATCGGCGCCCGGACACCCATAAAGACAATAGGGGATCACCGGCATGGCAGGACAGGCCACGGTGCTTGAGGATGGCAGTCGTCTCAGCCGTCTGGATCATCAATTATTGCGATTGGAACGATTCCTTGCCCTGATCAGTGGGATAGCTGTATTTGGGCTGATGGTTTTGGCCGTGGTATCGGTTAGCGGGCGTAACGCGTTCAACGCACCTTTGCCTGGCTATGTGGACTGGATCGAACAGGCCATGCCACTGATCGCGTTCCTTGGCATTTCCTTTGTCCAGCGGGATGGCGGGCACATCCGAATGGATATCGTCATCTCGCGCCTGCACGGGCGGGCGCTGTGGCTGTTCGAACTGATCTCGGTCGTATTGATCCTTGTTCTGATGCTAGCCCTTGTCTGGGGCAGCTGGTCCCATTTCGACCGCTCGTTCGACTTTGGCGCACCGTTGTGGAGCCGTGACAGCTCAATCGACATCGGTATTCCGCTCTGGCCTGCCAAACTGTTGGCTCCGGTTGCTTTCTCGGTGCTTTGCTTGCGGCTGATCCTGCAAATCTGGGGTTATGGCCGCGCCTTTGTCTTAGGGCTGGAGAAACCAGTGGCCGTGCCGCTGATACAGGATGTCGCCGCCCAGGCGGCTGCCGAGGCCGAGCAATTCGAAGGGCAGGACTAGATGGACACGATTGATATCGGCCTGTGGGTCACAGGCGGCCTTCTGGTTCTGGTCGTCACTGGGATGCGCGTGGCCTTTGCGGCAGGTTTGGCAGGTCTGGTTGGGCTGGTCTGGATTTTCTGGGCCAAGTTCGGCTATGATCCCGACCGCTTTGGCAAAGCACTGACCGTGGCTGTCAAAACGGCGGGGCAGGTGCCTCATTCCAAGGTTGCGGCCCATACGCTCAGCCTGATCCCGACCTTTATCCTGATTGGCTATCTTGCCTACTATGCAGGTCTGACCCGAGCGCTATTTGAAGCTGCCAAACGCTGGGTCGCCTGGGTGCCCGGCGGGTTGGCGGTGTCCACCGTCTTCGCCACGGCTGGCTTTGCGGCAGTGTCGGGCGCTTCGGTCGCCACTTCTGCCGTGTTTGCGCGCATCGCCATCCCCGAGATGCTGAAGGTCGGATACAATAAACAATTCGCGGCCGGCGTAGTCGCTGCTGGCGGAACGCTGGCCTCGCTGATCCCGCCATCTGCGATTCTGGTGATCTATGCGATCATCGTTGAACAGGATGTCGGCAAACTGCTGTTGGCCGGTTTCATCCCCGGCGCATTTTCAGCGGTCATTTACGGTCTGCTGATCGTTGGCATCGCCGTGATCTTCAAATCAGTTGGTCCACCCGTTACTGGGTTCACTTGGAAGCAGCGCTTTGCGGCACTGCCCGGTGCGTTCCCAATCGTCGCCGTGATCCTCATCATCATCTGCTTCGTCTACAACCCTTTTGGCGACAAGGCCTGGGGCACCCCCACCGAAGGCGGCGCGATCGGAGCCTTTATCGTCTTTTGTTTTGCGCTGTTTCACGGAATGCGCTGGACCGAGCTGAAATCGGCCCTGCTGGAAACAGCAAAGCTGACGGCCATGATCTTCTCGATCATCTGGGGGGTTCTGATCTATGTTCGGTTCCTCGGGTTCGCGGATCTGCCCGGGGCATTCTCGGACTGGATCACATCGCTTGAGATGTCGCCAATGCTGATCCTGATCTGCATCCTGCTGGCTTACGCGGTTCTGGGCATGTTCATGGACGCCATCGGGATGCTGCTGCTGACGTTACCGGTGGTCTACCCCGCAGTAATGGCCTTGAATGGCGGTGAAACCGTCAGCGCGGCTGAAAGCGCCTTTGGGATGTCTGGCCCGATGTGCGCCATCTGGTTCGGTATTCTTGTGGTGAAAATGGCCGAGTTCTGCCTGATAACCCCACCCATTGGGCTCAACTGCTTTGTGGTTGCAGGAGTCCGCCCGGACCTGAGCGTTCAGGATGTTTTCAAAGGCGTGACACCGTTTTTCATCGCAGACGCCGTCACCATCGCGTTGTTGGTGGCGTTCCCTGGTATCGTGCTCTATCTGCCGTCCTTGGCTGGGTAGCAGGTAATTTGCGAGGCTCTGCCTCGCGCTCCGGGATATTTTTAGCCAGATGAAAAGCGGATCCGTACTTCATCTGGCCCCAAATATCCCAGGGGAGTCGCCCGCAGGGCGGCGGGGGCAGAGCCCCCTACTTAGCTCGCCCGCATCAGCATACCATAGAGGTCTCGGGGATCGTCCGGGTCAGCGAGCATATCGAGAGCTTCGAAATAGTCGGTACCTTCGATTGCTGATTTGATATAGCAAAGGGCCGAGAAGTCCTCGATTGCGAAGCCCACACTGTCAAAAAGGGTGATTTGTTGGTTGTCCTTGCGACCCGCAGCTTGACCGGTCATGACCTGCCAAAGTTCAGTAACGGGATGATCGGGGTTCAGCGCCTGAATTTCGCCTTCGATGCGCGTTTGTTCGGGGTACTCGACAAAAATGTCCGAGCGGAGCAGGATGTCTCGATGCAGTTCGGTTTTACCAGGGCAATCGCCGCCGATGGCGTTGATGTGCACGCCAGGGCCGACCATGTTGTCGGTCAGGATTGTCGCGTATTTCTTGTCGGCCGTACATGTGGTGATGATCTGAGCACCCTCGATGGCGTCTTCGGGCGTTTTGCACAGCACAACCGTCAGGCCAGAGTTTTTTAGGTTCGCCGCACATTTTTCGGTTGCAGCGGAATCGGTGTCGTACAGACGTACCGAGGTAATTCCACACATGGCCTTGAATGCCAGGCACTGAAACTCGGATTGTGCACCATTGCCGATCATCGCCATGGTTGTGGCGCCCTTTGGTGCAAGGTAACTGCCGACCAGGGCAGATGTGGCAGCGGTACGCAGGGCGGTCAGCAGGGTCATCTCGGTCAGCAGGGTAGGGTAGCCGGTATAGACGTCCGCAAGTAGGCCGAAGGCGGTGACCGTCTGAAGCCCTTCGGATGTGTTCTTGGGATGGCCGTTTACGTATTTGAACCCATAGGCCTCGCCATCAGACGTCGGCATCAGCTCGATCACGCCATGGGGGGAATGAGCGGGAATACGGGGCGTTTTATCGAAACTTTCCCACCGCTTGAAATCTACTTCGATGCGGGCGGCGATCTGGGTGATCATGCGCTCAAGGCCGATATGGTGCACAAGGCGCATCATATTGTCGACTGACACAAAGGGCACGAGGGCTTTGTCTGAGGGTTGGGTCATCAGAAACTCCGGGTCGGGCGGTCGAAGATGCGCCGCCCCATCAGCGACGCAGCCAAATCGACCATCAGTTTTGCAGTACGACCGCGCTCATCCAGAAACGGGTTGAGCTCGACCAGATCGAGCGAGCAGACCAGCCCGCTTTCGTGCAGCAATTCCATCACCAGATGCGCCTCGCGCTCGGTCGCGCCGCCGGGAACGGTAGTGCCGACCGCCGGGGCGATGGAGGGGTCGAGGAAATCAACGTCGAGCGACACATGAAGCAGGCCATTTGCGGCGCGGACTCGATCCAGAAAGGCCATTAGCGGGGCCTTGATCCCGTGTTCGTCGATGCTGCGCATATCGGCCAGCATAGCACGGTCCTGTTCCAGGCGCGCGCGCTCGGCCGGGTCTACAGACCGCAGGCCGATCATGCCAACGCGATCGGTCGGCACGGGGGTTGTGATCTTGGGAAAGGCGTCAAAACCCGATTGGCCGGTGAAATAGGCGACCGGGGTGCCGTGCAGGTTGCCGCTATCGGTGCTGTCGGGGGTATGGAAATCGCTGTGGGCGTCCAGCCACAGTACAAAGAGGGGACGGTTCAGTTGTTGAGCGTGCAGGGCCATGCCCGAAACGGTGCCCATCGACAGCGCGTGATCGCCACCCATGAAGATCGGCACGCCTTTGGGTGCTGTTTCAAGCGCGGCGCGCTGCAGTGCTTTGGTCCAGCCGACGCATTCCGGCAAAGCGAAAAGGTGTGCGTGTTCCGCCAGATCGGTTTGGTCGGGTCGGACATCTCCGGCATCGAGAACCGAGTGGCCGAGGTCTGTCAGCGCCGTCTTCAGCCCGGCGACGCGATAGGCGTCTGGGCCCATCCGGCAACCTTGGCGGCGTTTACCGGCATCCATGGGGGCACCGACGAGTATGATGTTTTCCGTGGTCATGTTTCTATCTAGCCATTCTCTTTGACTTGCGAAAAGCCATCAAATTGTTCAAAATGAAAGCTGGTCATCCGAAATGGGAATAAGCAATGGACGATCTGGACAATCGCCTGCTGAGCGCTTTGCACCGTGATGCCCGTGCCTCTCTGTCTGAGCTGGCCGAGACGTTGGGCGTGACCCGCACAACGGTGCGCAGCCGGTTGCAGCGCCTCAAGCAATCGGGCGAGATCGTAGGGTTTACTGTTCTCACCCGGCGTGACGTGGCGCAAAGTCCGGTGCGCGGGTTAATGATGCTGGAAATCGAAGGGCGCGGAACCGAACGCACCATGTCGCGAATTGCCGCCATGCCTCAGGTGCGCGCGGTGCATTCCACCAATGGAAGCTGGGATCTGATTGCAGAGATCGGAACCGATACGCTGGCCGAGTTGGACGCGATCCTGTTCCAGATCCGCCGGATGGAGGGGATCACCCGATCCGAGACCAATCTGTTGCTGTCTACGCGGAAAGGCCGGGTGTAACCCCTTCTGACGCTTTGCGCTTTTACGAAACTGTGTAATGGTCACCCTGCGCGCCTGTTGCGCGCCAATGACGATTGTCACGCCTTTGAGCAGAGGGATGGAATGACCACGCAGGACGCTGAGCAAGAGCTCTGGGCTGTACGCTGGGCCGAGAAGATCACCGGCTTTCTGGAAAAGCCGCTGGTGCGGATCGCTGTTCCGATTCTGGTGACATTGATCGCACTGGTTGTTCTGCATGAACTATCTGCCCACGTGAAATGGGGAGATGTACAGACCGATGTGGCGAACACATCGTGGAAGCTGATGTTCTTTGCGCTGTGTTGGACGGCGTTCAGCTTTCTTGCGTTGTCGATGTATGACGTTCTGGCGGTGCAAAGCGTGGCGGATGGTGAGGTGCCGTTGCCGGTGGCTGGGATGGCGGGGGCCTGCGGCTATGCCGTCTCGAATTGTCTTGGTTTTTCATACATTACCGGGACGGCGATCCGGTATCGCATCTATGCATCGCTGGGGCTGGACCTCAGCCGGGTTGCGGGTGTCATTGCGACGTCGTGGATTGCGTTCTGGTCGGGCATGGTGCTGCTGCTGGGCACACTGCTGACCATGCACCCGGACGGGATTTCGAAAATCCTGCCGATCAGCCCAACGCTTGAGACCGTGATCGGCGTGACGCTTCTGATCGCGCTGGCGGTTCTGCTCTTCTGGCTGGCTAAAGGTGGGCGCAGGCTGGCTTATGGAGGGCTGGGCTTCAACCTGCCCGGAGGTCGGCTGGCCGGGCTTCTGACCGTAGCGGCCATCTGCGATCTGTTCGGGGCGTCGATGACTCTCTACGTGCTGATGCCGGATGATCTGGGCGTTGGTTTCCCGTTCTTCTTTGCGATCTATATCGGCGCGATTGCGGTTGGAATTCTCAGCCATGCGCCAGGGGGTATTGGCGCCTTTGAGGCGACGCTGATCGCTGGTTTGGGCGCCTCAGGGCGCTCGGACGTGATTGCGGCATTGTTGCTTTATCGTTTGGTCTATACGTTCTTGCCTTTTGCCATCGCCGCTGTCTCGATCGCTGTGGTTTCGGGGATCAGCCATCGACGCCACATCACGGGTGCAGCCACATGGGTTTACCGCCTGATGCGCCCGATCGTGCCAATGGTTGCCGCAGGCGTGGCCGCCGTGGCTGGGGCCATATTGCTGCTGTCCGGTGCGCTGCCTGCGAGCAGTCAGAAACTGGGCGTTCTACGGGATGTGCTGCCCTTGTCCTTTGTTGAGGCGTCCCATCTGGCTGGCAGCGCCATCGGAGTTCTGTTGCTGTTGGTTTCGCGCGGGTTGTTTCGCAAGCTCTACCGCGCGTGGATCGTCGCCATGCTGTTGATGGTGGCGGGGTTTGTTGCCTCGTTGACCAAGGGGCTGGACACGCATGAGGCGATTGGCATGGTCGCGGCCATCGCGTTGCTGGCCACGTTCAAGGACGCGTTTTATCGGGTCAGCGGCGCGTCGATCTTTCGCCTGAACATCCCCTGGCTGATCAGCGTTTTTGCCTTGCTGGCCGTGATCTTCTGGATCGGCCTGTTTGCCTATTCTCATGTGGAATACCAAAACGCCCTGTGGTGGGAGTTTGCCTGGAACGGTGACGCCTCGCGATTCCTACGCTCCAGCCTTGTGGTGGCGCTGATCCTTGGGGTGGTGGCTGTAATGTCTCTGTTCGGGCGCGAGATTCCAGTGCCGGAGCGCACCGAGATCCCTGCGGTGGTCGAACGGTTGGTGATGGAGAGCGAGGATACCGAATCCCAGATTTCCCTGACCGGGGACAAGCAGTTCCTGATCGCCCCCGACGACAGTGCCTTTCTGGCCTATGCCGATACCGGCAACGCGCTGATCACCAAAGGAGAGCCTGTAGGCGATGAAAAAGCCGGGCAGCAACTGATCTGGCAATTGCGCGAGATGGCGGATCGCGAAGGCAAGCTGTGCGCATTCTACAGCGTCTCGACCAAATACCTGCCGACCTTTCTGGACCTCGGCCTGTCGATCCTGAAAATAGGCGAGGTCGCGCGTGTGCCGCTGAAAGATTTCTCGCTGGACGGCAAGTCGCGCAAGCGCTTCCGGCAGGCCAAGAACCGGGCCGAGCGCGAAGGTTATGTGTTCGAGATCATCCCGAAAGAGGACTTGGCCCCATACCTGCCAGAACTGCGTCAGGTTTCAGACGACTGGCTGGCGCAGAAAGCGGGCGAGGAAAAGGGCTTTGCCCTTGGTGGGTTTGACGATGCCTACCTGTCCTATTTCGACCACGCCGTGCTGCGCGACAAGGAAGGGGGGCGGATCGTGGCCTTTGCCAACCTGTTCCAGGGCGGTCAAAAATCCGAGCTATCGCTGGACCTGATGCGCTATGAACCCGATAGCCCCAGCTTTGTCATGGACGCGCTGTTCGCCGAGATGATGTCATGGGGCTCTGAGCAGGGCTTCCAATGGTTTTCACTGGGCGCGGCACCGTTTTCGGGGATCGAGAACCGGCAACTGGCCTCGATCTGGAACCGGATCGGAGGGTTCGTTTATGAGCATGGCGAACAGTTCTATCACTTCGAAGGCTTGCGCAGTTTCAAGCAAAAGTTTGATCCGGAATGGAGCCCGAACTATCTGGCCAGCCCCGGTGGTCTGGCTGCACCTCGTATTTTGTATGAGGTGAATATCCTTATCTCGGGCGGGTTGCGGGGCCTCACCAAATAGGCGCTAATTCAGGCTGGCTTGCTGCGGTGTCTCCCGCAGCAAATCACCCCAATCGGTTCGATAGGCCATCTCGGCCAGAACCGATTCGGGCAGGAATTCCTGATTTTGCCGAATCTGCCAGCCGCCACCCAGCCCTTTGTAGACCGCTACCAGATTGCTGGACACCTGCTGACGCGCTTCGATCAGGTTTGCCTGCGAATTCAGCAGCGCGGTCTGCGTGTTCAGGATGCGGGAATAGTCCGCGATCCCGTCTCGGTATTGATCCAACGCGATCTCGGCTGCCCGGCGCGAGGCGGCGACGCTGTTTTCATAGAACCCCACCTGTTTGCGCGATTGGGTATAAGCGACCATAGCGCTTTCGACCTCGGAATAGGCGGTCAGCACAGTGTTCTGATAATTCGCGATCAGCGCCTGATAGGCGGCGTCCTGCGCCCGGACATTGTTCTTGATCCGCCCGTAGTTCAGCACGTTCCACACCACGCCCGCATTGGCCAGTCCTGTGGAACTGGCCGAGGTGAACAGGTCACGCCCACCGGACGCCTGCACCCCGATCGAGCCGGACAGGATGAACTGCGGATACAGATCCGCCATGGCGATCCCGACCTGCGCAGATTGCGTGGCTGCCGCCAGTTCCGCTGCGCGCACATCGGGACGGCGACGTAGCAGTTCAGCCGGAACACCCACGGCGACGTTTGACCGGGCCGAGGGGATACGCCCTGAATTGCCCAACAGACTGGTCATGCGCGAGGGTGTCGCGCCCAGCAGAACCGCGAGCGCATTCTTGGTTTGTTGCAGATCGCTTTCCAGCGCGGGCACCAGTGCTTTAGTGTTGTTCAGAAGGGTGGTGGATTCCTGCACATCCAGTTCGGTCGTGACACCATTGTTGAACCGCAACTGGGTCAGGTCCGCCGATTCCTGTTGCAGCCGGATGTTTTCCCGCGCGACTGCCAGCGATTCCTGCAAGGCGCGGATATTGACATAGAGCGCGGCAACATCGCCCGTCAGCGTCACCAGCGCGTCGTCGTAATTGGCCACCTGCAACGCAAGATTGGACCGCGCCGCCTGCACGCCGCGCCGTTGCTGGCCCCAGACGTCCAGTTCCCACTGCGCGTCAAACCCGGCTTGCGATGTTGAAAATTCGGTGTCCAGCGGGATGATCTCGCGAATATCGGCAATAGGACCGAGGTTTTCGCTGACCTGACGCCGCTCGATCGAGGCGCCGATGGCCTGTGATTGCGGGTACAACTCGCCAAACGCGATGCCCAACTGCGCACGGGCTTGCAATACGCGAGCCCCGGCCACCTGCAGGTCGAGGTTCTGGGCATAAGCCTCGTTTATCAATCTGTTGAGAGTTGGGTCATTGAATGTCTCCCACCATTTGACCACGGGCGCGCTGCGCGAGGTCAAACCGCTGGGTCCGGCACTGGGGCTGTTGACCTCGATCCATTCCTTCACGACCGGAGAGTTTGGGCGCACGAAATCCGGCCCTACCGGTGCGCATCCGGCCAACAGGGCGGCGCATAGCACGGTGCCCATCAGTTGGCGGATCAGGAGGGTTCGTTTCATGCGCTATGTCCTCAGATATCCAGCGGGCGGATGAAATTCGCAAATGAGTAGAGGCGAATGTTGATGCGCCGCAGAAATTCAAAGCTTTTGCCCTGACCGGTATAGATTGCGACCGCCGCGTGACCGCCTGCGGGGAAGGTGTGTCCATCCGGAATATCGACCGAGATTTGCACCGCAATGCGGCCCGGCAGTTTAGGCAGCTCAAAGCCGGGCAGGCGGCCCGAGGGCAGGTATTGCCCCTGACGGGTGGCCCACCAGATCGCTTCGACCTTGCCGGTGAGGATTTCCCCGGGATAAAGGTCCAACGCGACCTCAACCTCTTGCCCCGGCTCAACGAATTTCAGGTTCTGTTGCCGGTAAGTCGCCAGAATATAGGGGTTGTCGGTGGTGACAAAGCTGGCAATTGCCCCCAGACGCAGGTCACCGACGACAAGGCCGGGTCGGGCCTGCTGTGAAACGATCATGCCATCTTCGGGCGCGTAGATCGTGGTGTTGTCCAGATAATACTGCGCCTTGTCCAACTGTGCCTGCGCCTGAAGGATACCGGTATTCACCCCGTCGATCTGCGATGCTTGCGCCAATTCGGCCTTTTCCAGATTGGCTTGTGCCTCTTTGATCTTGGCCTCATCTTCCGTGACTTGCTCGTTCCAGCGGTCCAGCTCATCCTGGCGCGCACCGCCTGCGGGGACAAGGTTCTGATACCGCGTCTGCTGGGTCAAAGCGTATGCAAGCTGCGCATTGGCGCGTTCGACCGCTTCGCCTGCCGCGATGACATCTTGTTCAAGGATCTTCGCATTCTGCTGCGCGGCTACAAGCTGGGCCTTGGCTTCATCCACCTCAAGCGAAAAGACAGTGTCATCAAAACGATAAAGGGGGGCCCCCTTTTTCACTTGCGTATTCGGCTCGACCAGAACTTCGGTCAGCAGGGTGGGGCCGGTCAGACGCGGTACAATCTGGATGGTCGAACGCACCACATGGCTGTCGATGGAAAACGGCTGGAAGAAGCGCAGGGCGACCAGAAAGATCAACAATAGATGCGCGCCGACCCAGAAGGACACGATCCCCCACGCAATGTTGAACTTCAGCCATTGCAGTTTGAAGAAAATGAGCCAAACGAAAATAAGATAAAAAAGCGTAATGCCGAGGGCGACAAACATCGTGTGGAGGGTCCTTTGGCCTTAGCTTTTCTGCGGCTCGTCCGGGTCAAGCGGATCGCGGTATTCTTCATTCAAGGTACCACCCAACCGTTTGATCTCCTTGCGGATCGCGTCGCGTTCGTCGTCTGGCATCCGGCGGATATCGACGGTGGTTCCATCATGGAAGGCCCAGATGAAGGCATGCACCCAGGGCACGATGGCCAGAAAGCCCATCCAACCCATGATCTTGACGGCCTCGGCATGTGGATGGTTGCGCTTGATCGCGATGCGACCAGGCAGCCCCATGATGAACAAAAACAGCGCCATGACTGCGCCCAACAGCAGGATCAACGCGACAAAAGTCAGATAATCGTAATAGCCAAGGGGTTGGCCCAACAGTCCCATGCTCGTGCCTCCTTGTTGGAAGGTTGCCCCATCCTCAGACGTTGGCACGGGGTTCGTCAATTAAATTATCGGCTGCCGCCCCGTCAGGCGCACAGTTTGACCTTCGTATTCCATTCCGCGCATTTCTTGGCCAGGTCTTCTGCCAAAGGTTGATCGGTGTAAAACACATCGACATTGGTCAGCGAGGCGATCCGCGCAGGCGCGGTCCGTTGGAATTTCGAGTGGTCGGCGACCAGCAGGCTGCGTCGGGCTTGGGCAATGATCGTCTGGCTGACCTTAACCTCCTGAAAGTCGAAATCCAGCAAATCGCCCGCCGCATCCAGGGCCGAGCATCCAATCACCGCATAGTCAAACTTGAATTGCTCGATGGTCGTGATCGTCAGATCCCCCACCAATCCACCGTCCGAGCGGCGCAGCACGCCCCCGGCGACAACGATCTGGCAGTTTGGGTTTTCGACAAGGATATTGGCGACATTCATGTTGTTGGTCACCACCATCAGGTCTTTGTGGTTCAGCAGTTGACGCGCGACGGCCTCGGTCGAAGTGCCGATATTCATGAAGAGGGACGCACCGTCGGGTATGTCCTGCGCGCAGGCTTGTGCGATCTGAACCTTGGTGTCGGCGTTGAGCGCCCGGCGGTCTTCGTAGCCGATATTCGACACGCCCGACCGCAAGACCGCACCTCCGTGAACGCGGTCCAGCTTTCCCATGTCCGCCAGTTCAGAAAGGTCGCGGCGGATGGTTTGTACAGTGACATCAAATCTTTGCGCCAGTTCTTCGACCATGACACGGCCATCCTGTCGTGCAACTTCCAGAATGTCGGATTGGCGGAAGGACAGGGACATTTGAGACTCCGATAAGGGAATGTTCGAATTTATTCCTTTCCAACCTGTTTGCGGGAGGTTTCGGTAAAACTGCAAGGCCATTTTGCCAAAATTTCCATTTTGATGCAAAAAACGAACAATAACGAAAGTAAACATTGACGACCCGAGCGTGTATCGGGTTAATGGCGCTGAGTTTTCACGTCATGGGCATCTTGAGATATGACTCAGCAAAATCAGCAAGTGACCGACCTTTTCATTATTGGTGGCGGGATCAATGGCTGCGGTATCGCGCGGGATGCCGCCGGGCGCGGATTGTCGGTCGCGCTGGCCGAAATGAACGATCTGGCTTCGGCTACATCCTCAGCCTCGACCAAGCTGTTTCACGGCGGGCTGCGTTATCTGGAGTATTTCGAGTTTCGTCTGGTGCGCGAGGCGCTGTTCGAACGCGAAACCCTGCTGCGGGCGATGCCGCATATCAGCTGGCCGATGCGGTTTGTGCTGCCTTATCACAAAGACATGCGGTTTGACTCTGAGACGCCGACCTCACGGCTGCTTGGCACTGTGATGCCGTGGATGAAGGGGCGCCGTCCGGCATGGCTGATCCGTCTGGGACTGTTTCTTTATGACCATCTGGGCGGGCGCAAAATCCTGCCGGGGACCAGCGCGTTGAACCTAAGCACAGCGGCCGAGGGTGCTCCGTTACAGGATCGGTTCCAGACGGCCTATGAATATTCCGATTGCTGGATCGAGGACTCGCGGTTGGTTGTCCTGAACGCGCGGGATGCCGAGGCGCGGGGTGCGCAGATCATGACCCGGACCGAAGTTCTGTCGGCAAAACGCGTGGATGATCTCTGGGAGATCACGCTCAGCGACAAGCGGTCAGACGAGACCCGCACAGTGCGGGCAAAGATGCTGATCAATGCGGGTGGTCCCTGGGTCGGCGATATCATCCAGACTAAAATCCACATGAACTCACGCGAAGGGGTTCGTCTTGTGCGCGGTAGCCATATCGTAACGCCCCGGCTGTTCGACCACGAAAAATGCTACTTCTTTCAGGGTGAGGATGGACGCATCATCTTTGCCATTCCTTACGAGCGGGATTTCACCTTGATTGGCACTACCGATCAGGACCATGCCGACCCGTCTGAACCGCCTGTCTGCACTGAGGTTGAGCAGGATTATCTGTGTGATTTCGCCTCGCGATATTTCAAAACGCCGGTGACGCGGGATCAGATTGTCTGGACCTATTCCGGGGTGCGTCCGCTTTATGATGATGGGGCCAGCAGTGCAACAGCGGCCACGCGAGACTATACGCTGAAGGTGAACGCCGTGGGCGGGGCACCTGTGTTGAATGTGTTTGGCGGCAAGATCACCACCTATCGGCGTCTGGCCGAAAGCGCGCTTGAGAAAGTGGCGGAACATTTCCCCGATCTTCCGGGGCCATGGACGGCAGGCGTGGCCTTGCCGGGCGGAGATTTTCCGGTGGATAGTGTGGAAAAACTGATTGGCCAAATTCAGGCAGAGTTTGCGTTCCTTGATCGCGGCTGGGCCGAGCGGCTTGTGCGCGCCTATGGCACCGAAGTACGCAACATATTGGGTGATGCGAAAACAACCAGTGATCTGGGCGAAGACTTCGGCGCGACACTGTTCGCGCGCGAATTGGACTGGCTGATGACCCGCGAATATGCCCGCACTGCCGAGGATGTGGTCTGGCGACGCAACAAGCTGGGGCTGAGGCTTACGCCCGAGCAGATTGCGCGCATTCAGGCGTGGATGGATCAAAAACTGGCTTGAACGACCTGTACACAGAAAAAAGCCCCGCTGGTTGAGCGGGGCTATTTGGTTCAGGCTGTTTCCTCGGATGGGCCGGGGTCGTTCTTGGTGCCCTTGATCCATTCTCGCAGTCCCTGCATCAGGGCATAGAGAACCGGAACCAGAATGACACCGATCAGCGTCGCCGCCAGCATTCCTCCGAACACGGCAACACCGATGGCCTTCTGGCTGGCCGCACCGGCGCCATTGGCGGCTAGCAGCGGCACAACACCAAGCAGGAAGGACAGCGCCGTCATCATCACCGCGCGGAAACGCTGATGCGCAGCTTCGGCAGCTGCTTCCTTAATCGATAGGCCGTTGGCGCGTTGCTCCATCGCAAATTCGACGATCAGAATGCCATTCTTCGAGGCGAGCCCCACAAGCATGATCATCCCGATCTGTGTATAGAGGTTGATGTCACTACCGACGATAGCCACCGCCGCCACCGCCCCGAACAAGGCGACGATCACAGATAGCAGGATCGAGACTGGCAACGACCAACTCTCGTACTGACCCACAAGGAACAGATACCCGAACAAGATTGCCAGCCCCAAGATCACGATCACCAGACCGCCCGAAGCCAGCTGCTGCTGCGCTGTGCCGGTCCACTCAAACGCATAACCGGGGGGCAGGGCGTTGGCGGATTCCTCGGTCATGACAGTGATTGCATCGCCGCTGGACAAGCCGGGGGCAGGAACCGCCGTCACCGTGGCAGACCGGAACAGGTTGTGCCGTTTCAGCAAAACCGGACCCAGCACATTTTCCACGTCGATCAACGTTCCCAAAGGAACCATCTCGCCCTTGGTCGAGCGAACATAGAGGTTCGCGATGTCGTCGACCTTGGTCCGGTATGACCCTTCGGCCTGAATCATCACGCGGTAGACCCGGCCGAACAGGTTGAAGTCATTCACGTAATACGAACCCAACTGCGCCTGCATGGTCTGGAAAATCTCGGCCACCGAGACTTGCAGTGTTTTGGCCTTTTCCCGATCCAGATCGACAAACAACTGTGGAACATTGGCGCGGAAGGTTGTGTAGGCCTGTCCGATCTCAGGTCGTTGGTTCGCCGCATAGACAAACGAACCCACGGCCGAGGCCAGATCCTGAGGCGAGCCCCCTCCGGTTTGCTGTACCTCCATCTCGACACCCGCCGACATGCCCAGACCCTGAATGGGGGGTGGGTTGAACGCCACGATCGAGGCTGCAGATTCGCCGTTTGCAATTGCCAGAACTTTGCTCAGGATAGCGTCGGCGGTCAGGTCCGGCTCTTGCCGCTCTTCCCAGTTCTCAAGGTTCACAAAGATTGCGGCCCCGTTGGTCGTCGTGCCGTTCAGCAACGAGAACCCGTTGACTAGAACGGTACTGGCCACACCCGGAATTTCGCGGATCTTGTCGTCGACGCGGCTGGAGACGGTTTCGGTCCTCTCTAGTGTAGCAGCGTCGGGCAGTTGGATGTCCACGAATAGATATCCGTTATCCTCAAGCGGGATAAAGCCCTTGGATGTGGTGCCCATGATCGTACCGGTGCCCATCGCCAGAACGACGATGACACCTAAAGCCACCACCGGCAGGATCAGCATCTTGCGCACAATGGCGACGTAGCCGCTGCGCACGGTTCCGATGAAGTTTTCGAACATCGCCAGCAGCCCTTTTGGAGGACCGGACCGCGCCCGCAGCACCAGACCGCACAGGGCAGGGGACAGTGTCAGTGCGTTGATGGACGAAATCACAACAGCGGTCGAAATCGTCACTGCAAATTGTGAATAAAGTCTTCCTGAGATGCCTGGCATAAAGGTTACAGGCACGAAAACAGCCAGTAGAACCAGGGTGGTCGCGATCACCGGCCCGGTGATCTGGCCCATCGCCTTGCGGGTCGCCTCGGCGGGGGGGAGGCCTTCTTCGGCGATGATCCGTTCTACGTTCTCGACAACCACGATGGCGTCATCCACCACGATCCCGATGGCCAGCACCAGCGCAAACAGCGAGATCGTGTTCAGCGACATCCCAAAGGCCAGAAGGAATGCGAATGTCCCGATCAGTGAGACAGGGATGGCCACCGCTGGAATGATCGTTGCCCGCCAACTGCCCAGAAAGACAAACACCACTGAGATCACCAGAATGAAGGTCAGGATCAGGGTCGAGACCACGTCATTCAGCGATTGCTCAACGAAATCGGTGGTGTTGAAGGGCACTTGATATTCAACATCCGTCGGGAAGGATCGCGACAGGCGATCCAACTCGGCCTGAACGCGTTCAGACACGGCCAACGCGTTCGCGCCAGGAGCCTGGTAAATGCCGATGACAGTAGCAGGCACAGCCTGGAAATAACCCGAGGCCGAATAGAACTGAGCGCCCAGCTCGACCCGTGCGATATCTTTGACCCGAACAATCGATCCTGCCTCACCAGTGCGGATCACGATATCACCGAATTCATCGGCCGAGGTCAGTCGGCCCTTGGTCTTGATGGTGTACTGAAATGTTTGGCCCTCTGGCACAGGCGGAGACCCGATAGACCCTGCAGAGACCTCGATATTCTGTTCCCGGATGGCACTGATCACATCGCCCGGCGTGATCGACAAGGCGGCCATCTGATCAGGGTCCATCCAGATTCGCATTGCGTATTCCAGGTTGGTCAGAACATCAGCCTTACCAACGCCCTGAACCCGCGCCAGTGCGTCTTTTAGGTTGATCGACGCATAGTTCGACAGGAAGACACTGTCATATGTCCCATTGGGCGATGTCAGCGTGACCAAGAGCAGCATGTTGGTCGAAGCTTTTTGCGTGACGACGCCCGAAGAGGTCACTTCGGTAGGCAGCGAAGACATCGCCTGTGCCACGCGGTTTTGCACGTTGACTGATGCGATGTCGGGGTCAGTTCCGACTTCAAACGTAATATTCAGCGAATAGGAACCGTTGTCGGACGAGGTCGACGTCATATAGATCATGTCGTCCACACCGTTGACCTGCGCCTCGATCGGGGCGGCGACGGTGTTTTCAACCGTCTCGGCATTTGCACCGGTATAGGTGGTCGTAACACTGACCACGGGCGGGGTGATGTCGGGGAATTGCGCCACCGGCAGCACCATGTAACCGATGCCGCCCATGATGGTCAGCACCAGCGAAATGACAAGCGCCAGCTTGGGCCGGCTGATGAACAGGGCAGAGAACATCCGTTATTCTCCCGGCTGCTCAGAGGCGACAACCGCATCAACGGCAACACCCGGACGCACCCGTTGCAAACCCTCGACAATCACGCTTTCCCCTGCGCGCAGCCCATCCTTGACGATGATAGCGGTCCCAACCGTGTTGCCGGTGGTTATATAGCGCTGTTCGACCATCTGCTGATCATTCACGACCAGCACAAACTCGCCCCTCTGATCGCGCTGCAAAGCGGCTTGCGGGATCAACACCTCAGTCGTTGGTTTCAATGCCTCGATCTGCACGCTTAAGAATGCACCATCGACGATCAGACGCTTGGCGTTGTCGAATTGAGCGCGCATCCTGATCGCCCCGGTCAGCGGGTCTATTCGGTTGTCGACAAAGACGATTGTACCTTCCTCATCCAGTTCGGTCCCGTTGGGCAGGACAACTTTCACCACTGGGCTTTTATTGCTTTCCGCAAGCGAGGCGGCGTTTTCACCCACCGCTTGCAGAACCGACGTGAACTCCTTTTCGTTCAGCGAAAAATTCACATAGATCGGGGCTTCGCTGACTATATTCACCAGTGGTGGATTATTCGGCCCAACCACATCCCCGACACTTGTAGTAGCGCGACCGATACGTCCGTCGAAGGGAGCGTGGATTTCCGTATAGCTGAGATCAAGTTTGGCTTGTTTAATCGCGGCCTGCGCGGACTTGACCTCGGCTTCGGCCACCAGTTCATTGGCGCGGGCAATGTCGCGTTCAGATTCTGGGGTCGCGTCACGCTCGTACAATTCCTGCTTACGTGCGAGCTCCACCTTGGCCAGTTCCAGATTGGCCTGCGCCCGGTCCAGATCGGCATTTCTGGCATCCAGCGTGGCCTGATAGAGGTCAGGCTCGATGGTAAACAGCAGATCGCCTTCCTTAACCAACGCACCATCTTCCACGTTCTGACTGTCCAGAAACCCGCTGACCCGAGCGATGATATCCGCCTTATTCAGCGCCTCGGCCCGACCGATAAAGGTTGCTTCCTCGGTAATGTCCTGAGTGTAGGCGGCCGCGATTGAAACCTTGGGCGGTTGCGCATCGCCAGTGTCTTGCGCTGTGCTGGGATCGGCAAGTGTAATCAAGCCCAACGCGGCAGCGCAACTGAGCGCTTTGAACGACCGGCCACTCTGCAAAGGTTTCAAAAAGTTTGGATCAAAGAACATGGCGAATGCCTCGTGATGGTCTAACAAAAATCGACCCGACCACCCACTTACAGGCCGAGTCGATTGCACTTTGAGACGAGGATGACGGGTTTGCGTTTTTTTCTCAAGCGTATTGAGGTTTTTCGCTGGGGATAAGATCTAGAAAAAATGCTGGAAGTGCGGTTGTTTACGTGGTGTTTTTCGCTTTTTCTCTTTTGGGTTTGGGGTCGTGTGCGAACAGGCGGGCAAGAAAAAAGGGGCCGAAAGGCCCCTTTGTCTTGATCCTTGTTGGCGCCTAGATGCGTGTGCCCGCGAAGCGGGTCTCCCAATCTTCGCGCTGCTCGTCGGTGATCTTGGCGAACAGCACATCCGGCACCGTGAACGCGTGACCCGCAGGTAGCGCTTCCAAAGCCTCGGCCACTTGATCGGGCCAGCTTGTGTCCAGCGTATTCATCGCGCTGAGCATCCCGGCCGAGGTTTCGGGGATGAACGGCGCGCTGAGCACCGCGTAAAGGCGAATCAGGTTCAGGCCCAGGCGGACCTGCGCGGCGGCTTGTTCGGGGTCTTCCTTGAAGGTCGACCACGGCGCCGCAGATTGCAGATATTCATTGCCTGCCACCCAAATCGCGCGCAATTCTTGCGCTGATTTGCGAACCTCCATCGCCTCCATGAACCCTTCATAGGCACGGACGCGGCGGGTGAGTTCCGCGATAAGCTCTTGTTCACGATCACCAAATGTGCCGCCCTCGGGCACCGCCTCACTGAATTTTGAACGGCAGAACTTGGTGATCCGGCTGACGAAATTGCCCAGCACGTCAGCGAGGTCCTTGTTCACCGATTGCTGGAAATTCTCCCACGTGAACTCGCTATCGCTGCTTTCCGGCGCATGGCTCAGCAGCCACCAGCGCCAGTAATCGGCGGGCAGGATCTCAAGCGCCTGATCCATGAAAACGCCGCGGCCTTGGCTGGTCGAGAACTGGCCGCCATCATAGTTCAGATAGTTGAAGGATTTCAGATGATCGACCATCTTCCACGGCTCGCCCGAACCCAGAATTGTGGCGGGGAAGCTGAGCGTATGGAAGGGCACGTTGTCCTTGCCCATGAATTGTACGTAACGGACGTCATCCGCACCTTTGTCGGTGCGCCACCAGCGTTCCCACTCTGCATCCGGTTTGCCGCTGGCATCGGCCCATTCCTTGGCGCAGGCGATATATTCGATCGGCGCGTCGAACCAGACATAGAAGACCTTGCCTTCCATCCCCGGCCAGTCCTGATCGCCTTTCTTCACCGGCACACCCCAGTCCAGATCACGGGTGATGCCGCGATCCTGCAGGCCGTCGCCGTCATGCAGCCACTTCTTGGCAATCGAAGTCGTCAAGATCGGCCAGTCGGCTTTGCTGTCGATCCATGCATCCAGCTGATCTTTCATCGCGGATTGGCGCAGATACAGGTGCTTGGTCTCGCGGATCTCTAGATCAGTCGAGCCGCTGATGGCGCTGCGCGGCTCGATCAGGTCGGTTGGGTCTAACTGCTTGGTGCAGTTTTCGCACTGATCGCCGCGCGCGCGGTCATAGCCGCAGTTGGGGCAGGTGCCCTCGATATAGCGGTCAGGCAGGAACCGACCATCGGCGTTGGAATAGACCTGTTTCTCGCTGACTTCACGGATCAGCCCGGCCTCGTCCAGCTTGCCAGCGAAATGCTGGGTCAGTCGTTTGTTCTGATCGCTGGAAGACCGCCCGAAGTGATCGAAGCTCAACCCAAAGCGGTTCGCGATATCGGCCTGAACGGCGTACATATCGGCGCAATAGTCTGCCACCGGTTTGCCCGCCTTTGCTGCGGCCAACTCTGCTGGCGTGCCGTGCTCGTCGGTGGCACACAGGAACATGACCTCATTTCCTCGGCCGCGCTGGTAGCGTGCATACAGATCAGCTGGCAATTGCGAGCCGATCAGGTTGCCGAGGTGCTTGATCCCGTTGATGTAAGGGATCGCCGAGGTGATGAGAATCCGAGCCATTTTGCGTTTCCACGTATCTAACTGCGCGACCGTCTACCTTATGTGACCGCCCAGCAAAACCCCGGCTTTTACCCACATGTCATTTTAGACACGCATCTATCAGAAAACGCGCCACTGATGCGGCCGCCGATTGTACCCGGATGACAGCGCGCAATACCCATAGGTTGTAAATTGGAATCCCAACCTCTTGAATTTCGAGAAATGACTTCCCATATGAAATGTATACCAAAGTATACAATAACGAGGGCGATCCGCTGATGTTCGACTTTTTGCTCGAGGGTGCTTTTGTGCCCTTTACCCTTTCGCTTGCGCTGCTGTTCGGTCTGCTGGCGCTAGAGCTTGTGGCTCTGGCGATCGGCGGCAGCTTACTGGCGGGTGAGGGCGAGGTTGACCTGGATGCGGTTGATGCGCCTGATCTGGATGTGGCCGACCTTGATCTGGACATCGACGCGGATGTTGATCTGGGTGACTTTGAGCTGGCCGAGATCGAGGCTGATGCGCCGGGGGCCGAACCGTCCGGACCTATGGCATGGTTAGGTCTGGGCAAGGTGCCCTTCATGATCTGGCTGGCGGTGCTGCTTGCGGGCTTTGGCCTGTCGGGCATGGGCCTGCAACTGGCGCTGCGCGACCTGCTGGGCTTTGACCTGCCATCTTGGATCGCCGCCATCCCGGCTGGCGCATTCGGACTGTGGTTCGCACGCGGCTTTGGCGGTGTTTTTGCCCGCCTTCTGCCCAAGACCGAGACCGAAGCGATGTCGGAACGGATGCTTGCTCGCCGTCGTGGTGTGATCACCCAAGGCACCGCATCGCGCGGCCGACCGGCCGAGGTGCGCGTCATGGATCGCTTTGGCAACACGCATTACCTGCGCGCCGAGCCACTGCAGGACAAAGAGATGCTGGAGCAGGGCACGGATGTCCTTGTTCTACGCGACAGACGGCGCGACCGGTTCGTTCTGGTCGGCTTGTCAGACTAACCGAATTTCAAACCCCAACTCGGAGGATTTTGCATGGAAGTTCAATTCCTGGCCGTCACGGTTGTGACTATTCTGGCCGTACTCTTGTTCATTGGCCTTGTGCTGGGCCGTCTCTATCGTCGCGCTACGCGTGAAGTCAGTCTGGTGAAAACCGGGGCAGGCGGCAAAAAGGTCATCATGGATGGCGGCGTCATCATTGTGCCGCTGCTGCACGAGGTTAGCCCCGTCAACATGAAGACCCTGCGCCTGGAGGTGCAGCGCAGCGGTGAGGCCGCGCTGATTACTAAAGACCGGATGCGCGTGGACGTAGGTGTCGAGTTCTACGTCTCGGTCATGGCGACCGAAGAGGGTATCGCACGTGCCGCGCAAACGCTGGGCGACCGCACTTTCGACGTTGAGCAACTGCGTGAGATGATCGAAGGCAAGCTGATTGACGGCTTGCGCGCCGTGGCGGCTCAGATGACCATGGATGGTCTGCATGAGAACCGCGCCGACTTTGTGCAAGAGGTGCAGAATGCGGTGTCCGAAGACCTGTTGAAGAATGGTCTGTCGCTGGAATCTGTCTCGCTGACTGCGTTGGATCAGACACCGTTCGAGGCGCTGGACGAAAACAACGCCTTTAACGCCGTGGGTATGCGTAGGCTGGCCGAGGTAATTGCCGTGTCCAAAAAGGAACGCGCGCAGATCGATGCTGAGGCCGAGGTTGAAGTGCGCCGCGCCGCGATGGAGGCAGAGCGTCAAAAGTTGCTTATCGAACAGGATGAGGCGCAGGCGCGGATTGAGCAGGCCCAGAAGGTCGAAACCATGCGCGTGGCGCAAGAGGCCGAAATCGCGGCCCGGACCGAGGACTCGGTGCGCGAGACTGAACGCGCCCGGATCGCCCGTGAAGAAGCCATCCGTTCGGCCGATATTGAGCGGGAGCGTAAAATCCGCGATGCCGAGATTGCCAAAGAGCGTGAGATTGAAGTGGCCGAACAGGAACGTCAGATCATCATCGCGCAGAAATCCGAAGAGGAAAGCCGCGCGCGTGCGTCTGCCGACTTGGCCCGTGCCGAGGCGACCAAGGCAACCGAAGCCGTCGCGACCGCCCGCGAGGTGGCCGAAGCCGAGCGGATCAAGCAGATCGCTCTGATCGAAGCCACGCGTGAGGCCGAACGTCAGGCGACCGCGATCCGGCTGGCCGCGCAGGCCGAGAAAGAGGCCGCCGCGGACCGCGCCGAAGCCCGCCGCGAAGAGGCACAAGCCGAGGCAGACGCGCTGAACATCCGGGCCGAGGCCAAGAAAAACGACATGCTGGCCGAAGCCGAAGGCAAGCGCGCCATTGTCGAGGCCGACAATGCTCTGTCCGCGGCCCAGATCCGCATGAAGGTCGATATGGCGCGGATTGAGACGATGCCATCGATCATCTCGGAGATGGTCAAGCCTGCGGAAAAAATCGACTCGATCAAGATCCATCAGGTGGGCGGCATCGGGGCCGGGGCCTCGGGCGGCACGGCCAACAGCGACAAGCCGGTGGTCAATCAGGCACTGGATTCGATCATGGGCATGGCGGTGCAGATGCCCGCGCTCAAGAAGCTGGGCGAAGAGCTTGGTCTGTCGATGGAAAACGGTGTCGGCGGCGTAGTGAACGGAGCGCTAGAGCAGACGCAGGACCCCGTCGAGGGGCTGGAGGACGAGACGCCTCCGACCCAGTAACAAAAGGAAGGGCCGGGATTTCCCGGCCCTTTATTCTTCGCGCGACCGCTTCAGCAGTCGCCCGATGGTGAAGGATGTGCGTGGAGCATAGACATAGTTCGTGCGTTCGTCCGGGGTTGGGCGCGACCGCATCCGCGCTAGACCAAACACGATCAGCCCCATATGACCTACTGCCACAAAGGCAAACAAGGCACCCGGCCCATACTGCTGGATCAGCGTGGATGAGATGTAGGGTGAGGCAATAGCCCCCAGCGCGTACCAGAACATCAGCGCGGCAGAAAGCTCAACCCGTTGTTCGGTCGTGGCAAAGTCGTTGGCGTGGGCAGAAGATACCGAGAAGATCGGGAAGGTGGTCAAGCCAAAGAACCCAGCCGCCAGCATGACGCCGAAGGTACCGGACCCGCTGGCCGCCATTGTGATGCCGCAGCTGAGCACTGCAGCGGCAGACAGCCAGATCAACACCCATCGCCGGTCATATTTGTCGGCCAGCCATCCCAGTGGATATTGCGCCAGCGCGCCGCCAAGAACGAAGGAAGCGAGGAAGAAGGCGATCTGATCCACACCCAGCCCGACCTCTTGCCCATAAACCGGGCCGACCATGCGAATCGAGGCAGAGCTGAGAGCCGACACAATCACTCCGGCCACCGCCAGAGGTGAGTTTGTCCAGGCCAGTCTGGGGCGCAGGCGGGGCGCGTCGGGCGTCTTAGGCTGGCTGGCCCGGGTCAGGGCCAGAGGCAACAGCGAAGCACAGCACAAGATGGCCAGCAGGTTGTAAGACACATAAGACGCGGGTGGCAGCACGGCGATAATCAATTGCGCGCAAAGCGACGCGCCCAGATCGGCGATGCGATAGCTGCCCATCACGCGGCCACGCGACTCGTTTGTGACCTTGGCGTTCAACCAAGCCTCAATCACTGTATAGCAACCAGCAACGCAGGTGCCTGACGCGATCCGCAGTACGGCCCATATGTTCGGGTTTTCAGTCAGAGTATGGCCCAGCAAACCCATCGCACCCAAGGCCGTACACACAGCAAATGCGCGCGAATGTCCGACGCTGCCCATGAGGCGAGGTGCCCACCAGCAGCCAACAAAGAATCCTATGAAATGCGCGGACCCCAATAAGCCGATCTGCTCGGTCGAGAAATCCAGTGTCAGGCCCGAGATGGCGTCAAGCGGGCCGACGCCTCCGGTCGAGAGCTGTAGCAAAATGACCGAGAGAAACAGGGCGGCAAAGGAAATCATCGTGCGCATATCGCCCCCACCTTGCGGCATCCGGCATAGGAATCGCGCAGCTTATCGACTTTGTCGCGTCGTTTTTTTGCTATTGGGTCCGTTGAATCTCTGCCCGGATATCCAGCCCGACCGTATCCTGAACCAGATCTGCAAAACCTGAGGCGCCGAAGTCGTGCCGGTTCAGCTCGCCTGTCAGGCGGATGGACAGGTCATCCAGACTGTCCGCAGCGCTGCCGGGCGCGCGAAACAGGTCGGCCTTCAGTTCGATCGGCATGGTGACTCCGCGCACTGTAAGGTCTCCGTTGATGATGGCCCCGTTCGAGATACGACCGCCCTCACCAAGCTGAACACTGGTTGAGACGAAATGGATGGTTGGATATTCCTTAGCTGCCAGCACGCTCTCGCTGAGCATAGGTTTGCGGGCGAAGGGCAGTTTGGTGCTCGCTTTGGCGACGTTCAGGATCACGTCCACCCGACTGTTGAGAAGATCATTCAGGTCGATCTGTATGTCGGCAGACTCGATTGGCATGGTGCCGGATTGGGAAATGCCGGACAGGTCAAAGGTGAAATCGACGGATGTCTCTTCGGGGACTAGTTGATATGTGCGTGGCGCAGCCAGCGCCGAACTCGCAAGAGTCAGTGCAATCAGGCTGGCCAGGACTGTGCGTCGAGTTAGTTGGGTCATGCCATGACCTCCTGCCTGCGGGGGCGCGATCGTTTCAGCAACATCAGCAGGATTGCGATGTTCAGCCCGTTCCAGAGAATGCCGTTGATAAAGGCCAGTTGATAATTTCCGGTTACGTCGTAAATCCAACCCGACATCCAGCCGCCCAAGGCCATGCCCATGATGGTCATCATCATGACAAAACCTACACGGGCTCCGGCCTCTTGCGGGGACATGTATTCACGCACGACCAGCGCATAGCTGGGCACGATGCCGCCCTGTGCCAGCCCGAACATGAGGCTGATGATGTACAGCGAGACCATGCCGTCATAGGGCAGGAACAGGAACAGCGCGATACATTGCAGGATCGACCCGATCAGCAGGGTCATCAGCCCGCCCAGCTTGTCGGCCACCATCCCGGAAATCACGCGGCTGACCACGCCGCCCAGCAACATCAGCGACAGCATCTCGGCTCCGACAGCGGGGCCATAGCCCAGCCCGACGCAGTATGAGACAATATGGACCTGCGGCATCGACATCGCGACGCAGCACCCGATCCCGGCCAGACCCAGTATGTATTGCAACGCGCGTGGTGAGATCCCGACGCTGCTGGCCTTGATTCTGGCGCTGGCGGCTGCGGTCTGATGCGCTTCGGCCGGAACCTGACGGCGCAGCAACAGGGACAGTGGGATGACGATGGCAGGCGTGATCATGGCAAGCGTCAGATAGACCTGCTGCCAGCCGTCCCGCGCCAAAATGTCCGACAGAAGGGTCGGCCAGATCGCGCCTGACAGGTAATTGCCGCTGGCCACCAGTGCCACGGCAATACCGCGCCGCTTCATGAACCAGTGCGAGATATCGGCGATCAGCGGCCCAAACCCGATGGAGGTGCCCAGCCCCACCAGCAAATGTGCCAGTGACAGGGTGATCATGTTCGGCGCCAGCGTTGCCAGCACATAGCTGACGGTGCTGAGTATGGCGGCCCCGATCAACGCTTTGGTCACACCCAGACGATCGACCAGTTGCCCCAGCCACATGTTTCCCAACGCAAAGCCTACCATGGTCAGAACGTACGGCAGCGAGGCTTCGGCCCGTCCGGCGTCGAACTGTTTCTCAATCGCGGGCATCACCACGATCACCGCCCACATGCCGACATTCGCCACCGTAGCGATGGCAAGCGTGATCGTGAGGCGTAGCCAAGAATAGCGGCTGTCGTGGATTGCGTGGCTCATTCCCGGAACGCTAGGGCGCAGGGTGGGGGTTGGCTAGTCACTTCTTTCGTGATCACGTGGTGGTGTCACGCCGATACCTCGTCGGTTGCCGTTCTTTGCAGGTTCAATCCGGCGCGCGGTTTGATCTGGGTGGCCTGCCATGTGACTGGGGGCAGGGCGCGGGCACGGCGGCGGGTTAGGGTCCAGCGGCGCGCCTCTTGAGTATGGTTCGCGGCCATGTGCCAGCGCGTCTCAACCCCTTGCGCGCCGCCGTCGCCGGGTGTCAGCAACAGCCCCAGTGGGGCCCGTCCCATCGCGCCGCCCTGTTCGGCCGCCAGATGCATCCGCCGCACGGGCGTCAGCCCCGGCGCGCCGGGCAGATCACCGATCACCAGCGGAACGGCCCCGCTGCGCAGTGCCTCTTCCAGACACCACAAGATATCCTCGGCGCGGGTGGGGTGGACAAAGATGAACCGGGCGGGGTCGACAAAGGGCATCATGCCGTCGGGGTTCAGCTGGCCCGGCTCCCACGCGGGGGAAATCCACAGCACGGGGCCTTGCGCCTGACCAGCCAGCCAGACGGCGAAACTGCGCCGGGCAGGGCCGCAGGCTTCGTGCACGCGGCCCAGTTGCAAGGTGATCTGAGGGTGCAGCGCCAGCCCCGATATATCACGTGCGGGTTTGCGGCCAAGAAGCGTTGTGGACATGCCGACAATCTAACATGTTCTTATTTTGTTCTCAATCCTGAAATATCTCTAGCGAGACAGGATCATACGCCCGTCCGCGAATTGGATGTTCGAAAACAGATGCAGGTAATCCATCCCTAGCAGCGACTGGTGCAGCTCGCCCTCATTCACCCAGGCTGAGATATTCTGATCGGTGATCGGGCCCAAAGTGACCGTTTCCAGCCGTACAGGCGCGGTGCGTACCTCGCCATTCGCAGTCAGAGCGCGTCCGAAATAATTCAATTGGTTCAGGTCAACGCCGATCCGTTCAGCGTCGCGGGAGCTGAGGACTATCTGGCTGGCACCGGTATCCACTAGGAAAGTGATCGTCTGACCATCGACCTCGACCGGCAGGTAATAATGGCCATCTGCCGAGCGGGGCACTTCGATCGTTTCGCCGGTCACGGTCAACTGCGGCACCGGGCTGACGGTCGAGCGGATATCTTCCCACAGGCCCACAACGGCAGTCACGCCGATGAAGATGAACACCCAGGCCATCGCCTGTTGCAATGTCTTGTTCAGCGTCTGCCGGTTTTGCGAGATGAACCACGCGACAACCGCCACGCCCAACAAGCTCAGATACGCCACACGTGCAATGCTATCCCCATCCATACCGATATCCTAACGGGTTGACCTGACACGTATATGGGGGGTCAGGAGGCAAATCCAAAGGCCTTGAGGCCGTCCAGAATGAATTGAACCGACAGCGCCGCCAGCAGCATCCCCAACAAACGGGTCAGCACATTCAACCCGGTCTTGCCGAGGATGCGCGCGATCACGCCGCCTGACAGGAAAAAGATCAGAACTACCGCCATGACGGCCAGCATGACGATACACGCTTCGACAATGCCCAGAACGCCGGGATGCTGCCCCGCCAGCAGGATGATCGTGGCAATCGAGCCCGGCCCCGCGATCAGCGGAATGGCCAGCGGGAACACAGACGGGTCGGGATGTTCCTCTTCCTCGGCCCGGTCCTCGCGCCGTTTGGTGCGGCGGTCGAACAGCATGTCGAGCGCGGTCAGGAACAGCAGCGCGCCGCCTGCGACGCGGAAGGCCTCCATCGAGATTCCGACAAAGCCAAGCACGGCCTCACCAAACGCGGCAAAGGCGATCAGGATGCAAACGGCAGTCAGGCAACTGCGGATCGCCGTTTTGCGGCGTGTCGCGGCGTCCATATCCTGTGTCAGAGCCACGAAGATCGGCGTGGTGCCGAACGGGTCGATCACCACGAACAAGGTGGTGAAAGCGGTGATGAAGAAGGCCAGGTCGATCATTCTGCGGCACCGCGCTGAAGTTCTGTCAGGATTGCCACGGCCTTATCGGCCTGATCGCTGGGAACGTAAACGTGGTCATGGTGATACCCCGCGGCCATGTTTGCCGGAATGCCGGCTTGTGCAAGTGCGCTTGAGACAGCAGCGGTGAGGCCCACACCTTCCAGCGAGGAATGCACCTGCAGGGTAATGCAGCGCATAGGGACTGCGCCGGTCTGTGCTGCCTCGAAGGGAACGATCAGCGAAAGACCCTCGGCCTCGATACAGCTGGCCCTTGTGCCCTTTGGCCATTCTGCGTCGGACGGCCAGACAACAAAGGCATATTCACCGGGCTGAAGCGCGGGGCGCATACCAGCAATCATGGCTTTGGTTTCGGTCACGGGGGATGTCATGACGCTTCGGCTTCCTCCAAACGTTCTGCGGCGGCGACCCACAGAGCTTCGGCTTTTTGCATCGCTTCAACCACCTCGGCGAATTTGCGGTTCCAGGTTTCCAGATCGTTGATCCGATCATCCTCGTACAGCGCCGGGTCCGCCAGCTTGGCGGATAGTTTGTCATGCATATCCGTCAGCTTTTCAATCCGGTCCTCGCATTTGCGCAGATCGGCGCGCAGGGCCAGCATCGCATCGCGCGAGGGGCGTTTGGGTTTCGCCACGGCTGGCTTTTCCTTGACCGGCTTGTCGCGGGCCAGCAGCAGGGCGCGATAGGCCTCCAAATCGCCCTCGAACGGCTTGACCGACCCGTCCGAGACCAGCCACAGCCGATCCGCAACCAGCGACAGCAGGTGCATGTCGTGGCTGACCAGAACCACTGCGCCCGAATAGGCGGTCAACGCCTCGACCAGTGCCTCGCGACTTTCGATGTCCAGATGGTTGGTCGGTTCATCCAGGATCAGCATATGCGGCGCGTCGATCGTGGCCAGCAGCAGCGACAGGCGTGCTTTCTGGCCGCCCGACAGACGCCCGACCTCTGTATCCGCCTGGTCGGCATTCAGGCCAAACCCGGCCAGACGGGATCGCCACTTGCCCGGTGCCTCATCCGGGCGCAGGCGGCGAAGGTGGTCCAGAGGAGTCTCGTCCACATACAGCTCATCCACCTGATGCTGGGCGAAATAGCCGATGCGCAGCTTAGAGCTGCGGGTCATTTTCCCCGCCATCAGGGGCAGGCGGTCGGACAGCAGTTTCGACAGAGTCGATTTGCCCTGACCGTTCTTGCCCAGCAGGGCGATGCGGTCATCCTGATCAATTCGCAGGTTCAGACGGCGCAGCACTTCGGTGCCGCCATAGCCTGTGATACCGCCCTCAAGGTGAATGATCGGGGGCGACAGCTCCTCGGGCTCAGGGAAAGAGAACGCGCGCAGGGCGGCCTCTTGCGGGGTTGAGACAAGCTGTATGCGCTCGATCATCTTCAGACGCGACTGGGCCTGCACGGCCTTAGTGGCCTTTGCGCGGAAACGGTCCACGAAGCTTTGCAGATGGGCAATGCGGGCCTTGGCCTTGGCGTTCTCCGATTCCGCCTGAGCAATGCGTTCGGCGCGGCGTTCGGCGAATTTGTCGTAAGGCACCGCGTAGTAGGTCAGCTTGCGATCTTCCAGATGCAGGATCGACCCCACCGCGCGGTTCAACAGCCCGCGGTCGTGGCTGATGATGATGACCGTGTGCGGGTATTTGGCCAGATAGCTCTCCAGCCAAAGAGCGCCTTCGAGATCCAGATAGTTGGTCGGTTCGTCCAGCAGCAGCAGGTCGGGCTGCGAAAAAAGCACCGCTGCCAGCGCAACCCGCATCCGCCAGCCGCCCGAGAAATCCGAGCAGGGTTTCAGCTGATCCTCATCATCAAACCCCAGGCCCTTCAGGATCGAGGCTGCGCGGGCTTCGGCGGACCAGGCGTCGATATCGGCAAGGCGAGTCTGAATCTCGGCAATGCGCGAGGGATCGGTGGCGCTGTCGGCCTCGGCCATCAGGGAACTACGCTCGGTATCAGCCGCCAGAACGGTATTGATCAGCGAGACATCGGAGGAGGGCACCTCTTGCGCCACACCGCCGATCCGCGCGCGTTTGGGCAGCACGATATTGCCCGATTCCAGCGCCAGTTCCCCTCGGATCAGGCGGAACAGAGTGGTCTTTCCGGTGCCGTTGCGGCCCACAAGACCCACCTTGTGCCCATCGGGGATGGTTGCACTGGCCCCGTCGAACAAGGGGCGGCCTTCAACGGCGTAATTGATGTCTTCGATCCGTAGCATGGGCCGCTCTTAACAGAGGTATGATGCCGCCGCCAGCGGCTTGGCATGTTCAACACGGGATCAATGTGATAGCGCTGCCATGTTTGAATGAAGTGGAATGTTTGATGCGGCCTGCGCAGTCCCCTCCGTCCTTGATCACATTGGTTTTGCTGACGGCGCTTTCGGTTCTGTCGCTGAACATGTTCCTGCCATCGCTGCCCAGTATCGGCGCGGCACTGGAGGCGGAATACGGCCTGGTGAACCTGTCGATCGCGGGTTATCTGGCGCTGTCGGCAGTCCTGCAACTGATCATGGGGCCGTTGTCCGACCGGTTCGGACGCAGGCCGGTATTGCTGATCTGTATGGTCATCTTCGTCATTGCCTCGGTCGGTTGTGCGCTGGCGCAGTCGATCTGGGTGTTTCTAGGGTTTCGGATGCTGCAAGGTGCCGTAGTGGCCGGGCAGGTGCTGGCCCGCGCCGCGATACGAGATATGCATCCACCGAATGAGGCCGCGGCAAAGCTGGGTTATGTCTCGATGGCTATGGCGCTAGCACCGATGCTGGGGCCGATGCTGGGCGGTCTGCTCGAGATGCTATTCGGCTGGCGCGCCGGGTTTATTTTGTATCTTCTTCTGGGCGCGGGCCTCTTGGCGTTGATATGGGTCGATCTGGGTGAGACCAACACTAACACAACCGCTACCTTCGCCGCGCAGATGAGGCTCTATCCGCAGCTTTTCAATTCACGTCGGTTTTGGGGCTATTCCTTCTGCGCGGCGTTTTCGATTGGAGGGTTCTATGCGTTTATCACCGGTGCGCCTTTGGTTGCAGCAACGTGGTTCGATCTGAACCCCGCGCTACTAGGGTTGGGGATTGGGATCATCACGCTGGGGTTCATGGCGGGCAGCTATCTGACCGGGCGTCTGGCGGCGCGGGCCCGGCTGAATAATATGATTCTTTTTGGGCGTGTGATTGCCTCGGTTGGGCCACTTGTGGGTCTTGTGGTGTTCGCAGCCGAGGGCGGCAGCGTCTGGACCTTTTTTGGTTCAGCCATTCTGGTGGGGTTCGGCAACGGGCTGACCGTCGCCAATGCCACCGCCGGTCTGATGTCTGTACGTCCGCAATTGGCGGGTAGCGCTGCGGGGCTGTCTGGCGCGATGACTGTGGCGTTGGGGGCCGTGCTGACCATGGCCACCGGGGCCTTGGTTACTGCCGCGAATGCCCCATTTATCGTTCTTGGCATGATGTGCCTCAGCAGTTTCGCAGGACTTCTGTCCATCCTCTATGTTCGGCGGGTCGACCAGTTGGACCCATTGCCGGACACGATCTGAGCGCCGCGCCATATAACACTTTTCTTGGGCCACATACCGTGCTAGGCGGCGCGCGATGGATTTCGGCGCACACCACGCGCCACATTGTAAGGAGAGGCCGATATGGCACTGGAACGCACATTCTCGATCATCAAACCCGATGCAACCCGCCGCAACCTGACTGGCAAGATCAACGCCAAGTTTGAAGACGCAGGCCTGCGCATCGTTGCGCAAAAGCGCATCCACATGACCAAGGAACAAGCCGGTAAGTTCTACGAAGTTCACGCCGAGCGTCCGTTCTATGACGAGCTGTGCGAGTTCATGTCGTCGGCTCCGGTCGTCGTTCAGGTTCTGGAAGGCGAAGGCGCCATTGCCAAGAACCGCGAAGTCATGGGCGCAACCAACCCCGCAGACGCGGCCGCCGGCACCATCCGCGCCGAGTTCGCTGAATCGGTTGGCGAAAACTCGGTCCACGGTTCCGACGCACCTGAGACCGCAGCGGTTGAAATCGCCTACTTCTTCTCGGGCATTGAACTGGTCGGCTAATCTTTAACCACAATAGAATTCAGGGCCGCTCCCGTCACCGGGGGCGGCCTTTTTCATTCGGGTTTGAGGTCCGCAGCCGAGACCCGCACGCCGATCGCATCCAGATCAGCGATGATCTGCATCTCAGGCGCGGTGCTGACACTGGCCTTGATCGCATCGAACCGTTTGCGCAGCGCCTTCTTCTCCTCGCCTTTGCAATCGTTCCATGGACGCCCCTGAAGGCCCATGACCAGCACGTAGTACCCGATGAAATGCGGGCGAGAACCCGACTGCAATAGTTTCGTGTAGGCCGCATCTGGTCCCAATTCCCGCAATCCTTGCGCCGAGTGTATCCCGGCACGAGCACAGGCCTGTTCGAAAGCGGGGCCGAGGTTGAGTATGGATGAGACGGGATCGGACATGTGAAAAGTCTTATGATACGGTGTATCCTCTGTCATCCGAATTTCACCGTGAATGCCTCCCGGTCGTAGTACCTTTGCCTGCAGGACCAAGTTAAGATTTCACGGGCAAATACCGTCATGAGGTCCTTTCGTGCCCAAGACTATGGAAATCGCTGAAAAACAAATGCTTACCTGCAAGATGTACATGCGATCCGGGCGGCTGGAGGGTTTTTGATGGGCAAAGAAAGTTCGGTGTTCTTCTTGTCAGGTCGGTTTGACGAAAAAGCTATCGAAGGGGTGCTCAAGAATCATTGGAACTTGACGATCGGCGAGTCATCAAAACGGCTTTTTCACATCCTAGATTGCCATGACCAATCTCTTGTGTCCAAAGGCAAACTTTTGATTGAAACTGATGGAAAGTTGCATCTGTTTTCCTTTAAGCGACATGTGACGCAGCAGGGCAGTGGCGCCGGACAGTTCGTTCAAAATCTACCAAACGGCGCGGTTCGGTCAGGATTGTCAAAGTTTCCCACGCTTCGGGCACTGATCCCGATTGCGTCTGGAACTGTGAAGGTGCGCAAGTTCTCGGTTCTCGACGACTTGCGAAAGACACGTGTTCAAGGCCAGGTGGTTGATCTTGTTTCGGATCATGGACGTGCGACGATTGTGGTTTTGTGCCAAGTGAACGGGCCATCTTCAAGTTTCAAAAATATCCGTAAGTCGATTGAAAAAAACAAAGATATACGAAACGCAACTGGGGTTTTCACTGCGCTGTCTCCGGACACGCCGCGTTATCAGGCCAAACCCGATATCCCCCTCGCTCGAGCAGAACCCACTGTAGATGTGGCGACCAAGATTATTGGGACCTATCTGGCGGTGGCGCGCCAAAACGAAAATGGTGTGATCGCAGATTACGATACCGAGTTCCTGCATGACTACCGTGTCTCGCTCCGGCGCATCCGTTCGGTACTCAGCCTGTTCAAAGGAGTTTTTTCACCTCATCAGACGATGGGCTTGAAGAGAACGTTTTCCGATCTTATGGCCCCGACCAACCGGTTGCGCGACCTTGATGTCTATCTACTTGAGAAAAATAACTATTACAGCATGATACCGGAAAACCTTCATGTTGGTGCCGAGATCATGTTTGCACAGTTTGAGGCAGAGCGTAAAAGGTCATGGAAAGTTCTATCTCAGAAATTCAGAAGTGTGTCCTATAACCGGTGTATGTTGGAACTGAGCAGACAAATCACCGATCCTAAGAGTGTACAGACCGGCCCGAACGCAGAGCTTGCAGCTTATGACTTCGCCTGCACCATGATCTGGAAACGCTATCGAAAACTGTGCAGACGGGCGCGTCGGATTATGCCGAATTCGCCCGATACCTTGGTCCATGACCTAAGGATCGAAGGGAAGAAACTCCGTTATTTAATGGAGTTCTTTGGTCCTTTGTTCAACCAAAAATCTTTAAATACCATACTTAAACCGCTGAAAAAACTGCAAGATAATCTAGGCCGATTCAACGACTTCTCGGTTCAGCAAAAAGCGTTGCTGGAACTGGTGGATCGACAGGTTGAAACCGAACAGCCCGAAATCGCCCAGCTCGCTCTGTCCGCAGGCGGGGTGATCACTGTGCTAAAACAACGCCAAGAGGCAGAACGCCAGCGTGTGATCGCGCATCTCCGTGGTTTGGACAACCCCGAGATCAAACATCAGTTCCGGAGGCTGTTCCAATGACAGCCTGCGAGCCCCCTCGGTTCGGTGGCAAAGCCTATTCTCATATGCGATAGTTACTAGAGATGAGGTTGGCCGTCGTTGATAGCAATGTAGGTTCATAGGCATGGGCACTGAAATCGAACGGAAATTCCTGGTTTCTGCGGTTCCAGACTTGCAGCATCTGGACCGGGCCGTGATCCGCCAGGGCTATTTGACTGCGCCTGAGGATTCCACTGAACTGCGGTTGCGGCAAAAGAATGAACGCTATTTCCTGACGCTGAAGGGTTGCGGAGAACTAGTGCGCGTAGAACGCGAAACCGAAATCTCGGGCGAGCAGTTCGAAACCTTCTGGCCCGAGACCACGGAACGGCGGGTTGAGAAGGAACGTTACACTGGAACGCTGTCCGATGGGCGCGTTTTTGACTTGGATGTTTTTCAGGGTGGCCTGACGCCGTTGCACATGGTCGAGGTTGAGTTTGAGACCGAGGCAGACGCCAAATCCTTTGTTCCGCCTGAATGGTTCGGCGCGGAAGTCACAGAGGATAAACGCTATAAGAACAAGACCTTGGCGATCAAAGGTGTGCCAGTTTGATCGTCGCTTTCAGACCGGGGGCCGCGTCCTGCGGCAGGAATTCTCCACCGTGCATATGCGCGATGGCCGATACCAGCGCCAGACCAAGTCCTGCATTGCGTTCGGTCCGGGCTGGATCGAGGGTCACAAAGGGCACTTGAAGGCGTGAAAGATCCTCGGGCGCAACGCCCGGCCCGCGATCGCGGACGCTTAGGTATGTCTCCTTACCATCATCGGTCAAAGTGATTGTGATTTCAGTATGTTCCGGTGCGTAGCGCAAGGCGTTTTCAAGCAGGTTCGACAGGGCCTGGGACAGCAGGGGTTTATGCCCGCTCAGCGGTGCGGCGGTTCCTTCAATTACCAGACGAATGTTCTCTTCTGCGGCGACGGGATCGTAAAGATCGACCACATCTCGTACCAGTTGTTCAAGTTCAACTGTTTCGAACTGTTCCCGCCCCACGCCGGCTTCGGCGCGGGAAATCTCGGTCAATTGGCCCAGAACGCGCAGTACATGGTCGATCTCGGTTGTTGCGCGGGCTACGTCGATATCGCGGTCTTGATCGGTTTTGGTGGGATCCGATAGCGCCTCGACGCGTTGCTTTAGACGGGACAGTGGGGATCGGAGGTCATGGGCGATTGAGTTGGAGGTGGTGCGCAGGTTGCTGATCAACTCTTCGATCCGGTCCAGCATCGAGTTCAGCGTGCCGGCGACCTGATCGAACTCATCCCCGGTTCCACGCATTGGCATTCGGCGAGACAGATCCCCGGAAACGATATCCTCGGCAGTGTTTGCGATGTCGGACAGGCGGGAAAAGACCAGACGCGTGAACAGCCACCCGGTCAAGATGCTGAGTGCCAGGGCAATGACCAAGACGATCCCAACGGTGCGCAAAAGGACCCGGTCAAACTGCTGCCGCGCCAGCGCGTCTCGCCCGACCAACAGGCGCTCACCGCCGGGTAGACGGATTGAGGCCGCTGAGATGGGTACAAGTTGGTCATTGTCCGCACGGCGCAGTTCCAGATCGACCCAACCGCTGCCAGCCGCGATGTCTGCTGGCCATTGCTTGAGGTTTCCGGCTAGTGTCGCCCCAAAACGATCTGTCAGCAGGTACATCGCATCCCGCTCGGCGGCCGATGGCAGGCGGCGTTCAATCGCTGTTAGCAGCCCGATCAGCCCGCGTCGTTCATATTCATCCGCCAATCCGGTGAGTTCGGCCGATACGACCGAACGCGTCTCGCCCTCGATGCTTCGATTGGCGGTGACGTAGACCAATGCCAGAACCGTCGCGGTCAACAATGTGCTGAGCACCATGCTGGCCAATATCAGGCGCGTGCGTGAATTATTGAACGACAGCCGTATGTTATCCATCAGATATCATGTAACCCGCACCGCGAACGGTTTCAATCAGCGGCGGCCCACCGCCTTCGTCCAGCTGACGCCGCAGCTTCGAGATATGGACATCGACGACATTCGTATTTGGGTCGAAATGATAGTCCCATACCCCTTCCAGCAACATGGTACGTGACACCACGCGGTTCTTGCGGCGCAGGAAATATTCCAAAATCTGGAATTCGCGCGGGGTCAGTGTAACTTCGTGCCCATCGCGTGTGACTTTGCGGGTCAGCAAATCCATTTCAAGATCGCGGCAGGTCAGGATGGCGCTTTCCTCGGATTCCTGCGGACGCCGCAGGAGTGCTTCAATACGGGCATGTAACTCCTGAAAGGAAAACGGTTTTACCAGGTAATCATCCGCCCCCGAACGCAAACCTTTGACGCGTTCGTCCACCGCGCTCATGGCGGTCAGCATCAGGACCGGTGTCTTCAGCCCCGCGGCCCGCAAGGACCTGATCAGGGACAACCCGTCCAGCCCCGGCAGCATTCGGTCCAGCACAATGGCATCAAACCCGCCATCGGTGGCATGGTATAGCCCCTCGCGGCCATCAGCAGCTTGTTCGACCACGTAGCCTTCTTCGCCAAAACCTTTGGCGATGAAGTCGCGCGTATCTTGGTCATCTTCGACGATCAGCAGACGGCGGCTCATGATCGGACCTCCTTTCCAGCGGGATTTAAACACAAATTTCCGGGTAAGGCACCGGGTTTGATGGGATACGTGCCGGGTGCGTTGCGGCGCACCCGGCAGTCCCGGCAGAGAGCGGACAAGACAAACCGCCGGGGAGGCGCACGCCAGATATTCCCCATCACGTGGCGCGCGCGGGTGACAGATCAGGCGATTTCCACCGCCACGAAGATCTGGTTTCCGGCTCGGTTGATCAGCACCAGCGCGGGATCGGTCTTTTCGCTGTCCAGCGCGGCTTTCAGCGCGTCGGGCGTGTCGGTCTCCTGGCTGCCCAGTTTGACGATGACATCACCGCGTTGCAGGCCCGCTTTTGCAGCAGGGCTGTCGGGCTTGAGGTCGGTCACGATCACACCGTTGACCGAGTCGGACACACCGATCTCGGAGCGGGTGGTTTCGGTCAGCGGGGCGACGGTCACACCCAGTGCGGTGCCCGAGGTCGCCTCGGCCACCGGGTCTTCAACGTCCAGTGCCGCGCTTTGGTGCTGGCCGATGGTCAGTTCCAGCTGCTGTTCGGTCCCGTCCCGCAGCACCGTCAGGGTGCTTTCGGTGCCAACCTTGGTAGTACCCACCAGAAGCGGCAGGTCACTGCTGGAGTCCACGGCTTCGTCATTGAAGGTCAGGATGATATCGCCCTGTTGCAAGACGCCTTCGGCGGGGCTGCCATCGACCACATCCGACACCAACGCGCCGGTTGAGATGTCAATGCCCATGGCTGCGGCAATTTCGGGGCTGACATTCTGGATCGAGACACCCAGCCATCCACGGCTGACCTGACCGTCATCGCGCAGGTCGGCGGCGATATGCTCGACAATGTTCGAGGTTACCGCAAAGCCCAGACCCACAGATCCGCCGCTGGGCGAATAGATAGCCGAGTTCACGCCAACCACTTCGCCGTCCATGTTGAACAGCGGCCCGCCCGAGTTGCCCTTGTTGATCGCCGCATCCGTCTGGATAAACTCGGCATAGGGCCCTTGCGAGATGTTGCGCCCCTTGGCCGAGACAATCCCTGTGGTCACGGTCGAGCTAAGCCCGAACGGGTTGCCGATGGCCACCACGTCCTCGCCTACGCGGATCACGTCGCTGTCACCCAGTTCAACGGCCTGCAATCCGGCGTCGGCGTCAATCTTCAACACGGCGATGTCTGTCAACGGGTCGGTGCCGATGATTTCAGCATCGAATGTGCGGTCGTCATACAGGCGAACGGTGACGGTCGTGGCGTTATCGACGACGTGGTGATTGGTGATGATGTAGCCTGCCTCGTCCAGCACGAAACCGGATCCCAGACCTTGTGCCGGTCCGCGCTGTGGTGTGTTGAAGCCCTCGGGCGTGCCGAAACGTTTGAAGAATTCGCCAAACGGGTGGGCCTCAAAGTCAAAGTTCTGACCCTGTGCCGGTGTCGGCTTTGCCTCTTGTTCCGCGATAATGGTCACAACCGAGGGTGACACGCTCTCAACCAGGTCAGCCAGGGCTTCGTCCGCTTTCGAGGGCAGGGCGGTGGTGGCCAGCAGCGCGGCGCTCAGGACGCTGACGCCGATCCAGCCGGACGTGCGCGGCACGAGAAGAGAGGATTTACGGATGCTCATTTTGGTCTCCTGTTTTATCGCGCGGTTCCGTTCGCGCGTTAAGTCAGGAGGTGGCGCACCAGTCTGATCATTTCCTGTGCCAAAGGTTAAGAAATCTTAATTTTGCCATAAAGACACGGTGGTATGACGACCGGTCGGTCATACGACTCGGGTCAACGGAGCGAATCGCGTGGCTCGAATCGTGAGATTGTCCTCTATTGCCGGTCCAATCCTCCAAAAGACGCGAATTGATTCAATTTGATGAACAAATGATCAAGCCAAGGTGGTGTTGGCTTGGGGTTCGACTATTGGTTGTGGAGATGTGTCAAAACATATTGGTCGCACAGGTATAATCGTAGATTTTCGGTGGGTATACATGTCAAATGTGCATATTTAACCTGCTATTTTCGTTAAATTTCAATAGCAGAATGCAACCTAAGGGAGAAGTCAATATTCAGAGATGTTGCTGAAAAACCATTCCGATACATCCTAAATGACCCGATCTTTCCAAATTTACGTTGTTTGCCCTCAACCAATCGGTGACGATGATCAGGCCCAAGCGAGGGGAAGCCGAAGGCACTAGGGGGTGCCGAAGGTTCGTCACGATCACTGGAAGCGCTGAGCGGCATGTTAACGAGGGGGTCTTGTTTAGGTTCGGCAGCGGATAGCCGAGGTGCCTTATAGGCAGCTTTGGCCGCGCTTTCAGGGTTGATGAAAAGTGGTAGTCCTGTTTTGGGCACCGGCCCGGTCTGCAAAGACCGGGCCGTGTTTGTTTTACGGACCTGCCTTACAAGCTGTGCCGCGCCCGCCATGTCGCCCAATCTTCGGGCGTATCCAAGTCCAGCAGTGCGTTCCGATTGGGCAAGGGGTGAAGATGCACCTTGTCGGAATGCGCGCGCACAACAGTTTGCGCACCTTCATCGCCGGTCAGGCGGCGCAGCTCCGCGAACAGAGATTTGTCAAAAATAACCGGGTGACCGGGTTTTCCATCCTTAGTTGCGCCGCGCCATATCAACTTTTTCGGGTGTTCTGTAACCGAGCTGACCATACTGTTTAAATCCTCGGCCGTGATGTCGGGAAGGTCCGAAAGCAGGACCATTGCGGCTGTTGCTTCGGCCGGCAGATGGGTCATGGCACCCCGTAGGCTGGCATTCATACCTTCGGCGGCGTCCGGGATCTCGACCAGTGTCAGGTCTAGCCCGTCCAGCGCTTGATAGCGCGGATGAGGGAGCGGGGGCAGGGCGACGATCACCGGCCCAACCTGCCGGGCCGTCATGGCTGAGCGGCGCAGAAGAGGAGTATCTCCGACGTTTTGCATCAGCTTATCCGTGCCGCGCATACGACTGGATTGCCCGGCGGCCAAAAGGATGATCGGGATGAGACTCATTTATTTAAGATGGCCGCGTTCCGCCCCGCTGTCATCCCCGCATTCGCGAGCCATCCGTATCAAAAAGTGGGGTCGAAATCACCCGCGCGCGGCGGCGTTGCCCCAATATCTCGATCTCGACGTCCTGACCGTCTGTTGCGTGTTCGACGGGCAGGAACCCCATGGCAATCGACTTTTCCGCAAAATGGGAATAGCCGCCCGATGTGCAGAACCCGACCACCTTGCCGTTCAACCAGATCGGCTCATAGGCGTTGACGTCGGCGTCCTCGGCATCGACCTGGAATGCGACAAGCCTTCGGGAGGGGCCGTTTTGCGCCTCACGTTCGACCGCCGCACGCCCTATGAAATCGACGGGTTTTGCGAAGGATATGAACCGATCCAACCCGGTTTCAGCCGGTGTGTAGTCGGGAGAATACTCCCGCATCCATGATCCAAAGAACTTGTCCAGACGTAGGCTCATCATGGCGCGCATGCCGAAGGGGGTCAGGCCCATCGGCTCTCCGGCTTGCCACAGCGTGCACCACAGCTGCCGCTGCGCCATCGGATCACAATAGATCTCGTACCCCAGGTCACCGGTATAGCTGACGCGTTGGACGATGCAGTCGGTCATGCCCACGGTCATGCGGCGCACATCCATGAAGCGCAGCGCCGAGACATCATCGCGGGTGCAGGCGGCCAGAACCTCTGCTGCCTTCGGGCCTGCGATCTGGAATCCATTCAGCCGGTCGCTGATATTTTCGATCTGCACGCCGTCTTGTCGATGTTGCAGGAACCACCGCATATGGAACGCCTGCGCCCCGTATGAGGCGGTCAGTCGGAACTCGGTCTCATCCAGGCAAGAGACAGTGAAGTCCCCGATCAGCATACCCTTGGGCGACAGCATCGGCGTCAACGACAGGCGACCCGGTTGCGGGATGCGCCCGGCCATGATCCGATCCAGCCAAGCCCGCGCATTGGGACCTGTGATGCGGTACTTACCGAAATTGTGGACTTCGTTGATGCCCACGGCAGTGCGCACAGCACGAACCTCGCGCCCGGTGGCTTTGAAGGCATCGGACCGGCGGAATGAGGGCGTCTCATAGTCTGGTTCATCGCCCTGAGCGAAGTAATTGGGGACCTCCAGCCCGTATTGCTGGCCCCAGACAGCGCCCAGATCGGTGAAGATGTCATACATCGGGGTGGTTCGGTTGGGGCGGGCGGCGGGCAGTTCTTCGTTCGGATAGGCGACGCTGAAGCGTTTTTGGTAATTCTCGATCACCTTGGGGCGGGTGTAACCGGGACTGATCCAGTCGCCAAAGCGGGCCACATCCATAGCAAAGACGTCTCGCTCAGGCTCGCCTTCAATCATCCATTGAGCCAGCGTCAGGCCAACGCCACCACCTTGGCTGAACCCGGCCATCACTCCGCAGGCCGACCAATAGTTGCGCAGCCCCGGCACTGGCCCGACCAGAGGGTTCCCATCCGGCGCAAAAGTGAACGGACCATGGATCACCGATTTCACTCCGGCTTCGGCCAGAACCGGAAAGCGGCGATAGGCGAATTCAATACTGTCGGTGATCTTGTCATAGTCGTCGGGCAGCAACTCGTGCCCGAACTCCCACGGGGTTCCGTCCACGGCCCAGGGCTTGCAGGGTTGTTCGTAAAAGCCGATGCACAAGCCCCGGCCTTCCTGCCGCAGGTAGCTCTCTCCAGCAGGATCCATCACATGCGGATGCTCTCCGCCTGCGTCGATGATGGCCTCGATCTGAGGGATCGCGTCGGTGACCAGATACTGATGCTCCATCGGGTGCAGCGGGAAATAGACCCCTGCCATTGCGCCGACCTCACGCGCCCATAGGCCACCTGCGTTGACCACATGTTCGGCGTGGATGGTGCCCTTGTCTGTCACCACATCCCAAGTGCCGTCGGGGCGCTGGTTGGTCTCGTGCACCATGCAATGCGTTTCGATGGCGGCCCCGCCCATCCGGGCCGCCTTGGCATAGGCATGGGTGGTGCCCGATGGGTCCAAGTGTCCATCCAGCGGGTCATAGAGCGCGCCAAGGATGCCATCGGTATTGGTGATGGGTGCGATTTTCTTGATCTCGTCAGGGCCAATGATCTCTGTCTCTAGCCCCATGAACCGGTGTTTGGCGCGCTCGGCCAACAGCATGTCGAACCGGTCCTGATTGTCGGCCAGCGTTACCCCGCCCACATGGTGCAACCCGCAGGACATGCCGGTGATCTCTTCCAGTTCCTTGTAAAGGCGGATCGTATAGCCCTGCAAAGCGGCCATGTTGGTGTCGCCGTTCAGCGTGTGAAACCCGCCCGCCGCGTGCCAGGTGGACCCGCTGGTCAGCTCAGAACGTTCCAGCAGCACCACGTCTGACCAACCCAGCTTGGTCAGGTGGTATAGAACCGAACATCCGACAACACCGCCACCAATCACTGCCACCCGCGTTGTCGATTTCATGCCCGTGCCTCCGCTTTGTATCTGGCCAAAGCGTGCAAGGGCAGACCGGGGCTGACTGTTCCGTTTCCGACGCGACATGTCGCACGAGACTTTTTACAGCGGACGGATTTTCAACTCAGTGATGCGGTTACCTTCACGGGCGGTAACTTCGAACCGGAAACCGTGGAACGAGAATACCTGACCCACTATGGGGATCATCTGCGCCTCGTGGATGACCAGACCAGCCACGGTATTGGCCTCGTCGTCAGGCAGGGTCCATTCCATCGCGCGGTTCACATCCCGGATCGTCATCGCTCCTTCAACAAGGTACTGACCATCTTCGGTTCGGGTGACGGGGACGTCCTCATCAATGTCGAACTCATCGGCGATCTCGCCCACGATCTCCTCAAGAATATCTTCCAGAGTGATCAACCCCCGCAGCGAGCCATATTCGTCCACCACCAACGCAAAATGACTGTGCATCCGCAGGAATTCCCGCATTTGATCGTCCAGAGTGGTGGTTTCTGGCACGAAATACGGATCATTGGCCACCTTCGAGATATCGAAGCTTTCCAGCCGGTTGGCTTCGCTTTCACTGTCGCCGGCATGTGCGTACATGGCGCGGAACAGGTCTTTGGCATGAACGACACCCACGATGTTCTCGGGCTCGTCCCGAAAGACGGGCAGGCGGGTATGAGGGCTTTTCAGACACTGCTGCAAGATTGCCTCGGGCGCGTCGTCGGCGTCGATCATCTCGATATTCGAACGGTGCAGCATGATTTCCTCGACTGCACGGTCCGCCAGATCCAGTGCGCCCAGAATACGATCGCGGTCTTCCTTTTCTACCACGCCTTCCGAATGACCCAGTTGCAGCGCACCGGCGATCTCTTCCCGCACGGCAAGGATGTTGCTGTCTGGGTCGATCTGTACCCCAAATAGCCGCAGAACACCCCGCACCAAAAGTCGGACGGCGGCCACGACCGGGGAAAAGACGGTCACCACTACGCTGATGATCGGGGCGACCAGCGCGGCGGCTTTCTCGGCATTGGTGATGGCATAGGTTTTGGGCAGTACCTCGGCGAAGATAAGCACCAGCAAGGTCATCACCAGTGTCGCAAGCGCTACGCCGCTTTCGCCGAACAGCTTGGTAAACAGCGCCGTCGCCAGTGAGGCCGCGAGGATGTTCACGAGGTTATTGCCCAGTAGGACCGAGCCGATCAGACGTTCATTGTCATCGGTGATATCCAGCGCCTTCTGCGCCCCGCGCGAGCCTTTGTCGGCTTGCGCCCGCAACTTGCCGCGCGACGAGGCGGTCAATGCTGTTTCGGAACCTGAAAAAAATCCTGAAAGGACAAGTAAAAGCAAAATGGCGCCGGTCGTAAACCAGAATGCGCCGTCGATCATAGAAGCAGAGGGTTCCATCGGTCCTTGGTTGTTTGGGTTGTTGTCTTCGTTATGGGGGTGCGGCCCCTGCGGATCAAGGGGTTAGCCCTTATCACCGGGGTCTTTCGCCAACGGGTGATGCTCGAGCACCAGCTCGGCCAGACGTTCGTCCAGCACATGGGTGTAGATTTCCGTCGTGGCGACATCGGCGTGCCCCAGCAATGTTTGGATCGAGCGTAAGTCGGCCCCGTTCGCCAAGAGGTGGGTCGCAAAAGCATGGCGCAATGTGTGGGGCGTCACCTTTTCAGGCGATACGCCACCCTGCACGGCCAGGTCCTTGATCAGGTGGAAGAACATGTGCCGGGTCAGATGCCCGGACTTGCCCCGCGACGGGAATAGGTAGCGCGAGCGCTGACCGCCATTTGAAACTGCGTCGTCCTCGGCGGCGTCTCTCGTCTCAAGCCACAAAGCCAGCGCGTCGCGGGCCGGAGGGGAGAGGGGGACCATCCGTTCCTTGCCGCCTTTACCCAAAACCAGCAGCATTCGGGGATCGCCCCGCGCCGAAGAGACCGGCAGTGACACCAGTTCGGTCACGCGCATGCCGGTGGCATAAAGCAGCTCCATCAGGCAGGTGTTGCGGATGCGGTCGGCCTTTGAGCGGCCGGTTTCGCGCGCGGCTTGCAGCAAGCGATCGACCTCGGGTACATCCAGCGTCTTGGGTAGGCGTTTCTGACGGCCTGGCCCCTTGATCTGGATTGCCGGATTGGTGTCGCGCCAACCTTCTTCAAACGCGAACCGGTATATCTGCTTGATCGCAGACAAGCGGCGGGCGCGGGTCGACTGGGACAGGCCCTGCGCGTCGCAATCGATCAGATAGCGCTCGATCAAGTCGCGGTCTGCTGCGGTAAATCCCATCTTGCGGCGTTTCAGCCAAGCGGCAAAATCCTTCAGGTCGTTGCCATAGGCCAAAAGGGTGTTGTTGGCCGCACCTAGCTCGGCGGCCTGAGCTTCCAGAAAGGTCGAAATCCAAATCTCGGCGGAGGCAGGGGCGGCCATGATCAGGTGCCTTGCAGGATCAGCAGGTTCAGTGCAGCGCGGCGGGCGGTATCCTCAAGCCCGACGCGGTGCAGGGTGGCGATGGCAGCAGTCAGGTCCACGAGGTTCCCGCGAGAGCCATGAGCAAACAGGTTCATCGCTTCCAAAATCGCCTCACCCAGCTGGCTGTTGTTTAGTAGCGTTTCGATATCTGACGGCACAGGTGCGGCCCAGGCAAAGCCTTGTGCAACCGCATCGGCTAATGGCGATGGCGAGCGCGCGCGCCCCGGATCCCCTTGGGCTAGTGCGGCCAAAAACTGGTTCTCCTCGCCTTTGTCCGGGACGGATAGGGCGGCGCTTTCATAAAGGTCCGAGAGCAGCAGGATACGCCACCGCAAGGTCTCGGCTTCGGCATCCGTCAGTGAAACCTGCGACAGCCGGTCTGCGAAAAGTTCTGCAAACGGGACCTCAAGCCCGACGCTGCGCATTTGGGTCCAGACATCGAGAAGGGCGGGTGATATGGCCTCGGGCTTGCCGGAATCCAGCGCGGTTTCGAACCGCTGCACCGCCGCGACGCGATCCCAAACCGCACCTGAAGCGGCAGGCGAACGTTCAGTATAAAGCCCCAACAACTGGTTCGGCGTCAGCGCACCCACACGGGTCAACCGCTCGGCCGCCTCGATCTGGGCTTTCCAGCCCGCCACATCCCGCAGGTCGGCATTGGCAAAGGCCCGCGGCAATGGGGCCGAGGGCAAACGCTCGCCAATCGCCTCATAAAGGCGGAAGGTCAGCGGATCAGGGTCATCAGGTTGCGGCAGGTATTCGGCGTCTTCGAATAGTTCGGGGCTGAGGAAGCGGTCTAGAACGGCCAAATCCTCATCGGGCAACACTTGCAGCGCATGGGCCGCCTCAAGCGTCAGCGCTGCTGAGGCCCAGTCGCCGCGTCGCGCTTTGCAGAAAATCTGCGCCGCGTAATCCTGTGACAGGTGCGGTTGCGCGATCAGGGCGGTGCAACTGCGATCTTCGTCGCCCGTCAGCAGCGTCGCGTCAAACCAGCGCTGAAACCGGTCGCGGCTGTCGGTCGGTCCGGCCAGTTGCACAAGAGATTGCGCAGGATCGGCCGCGCCCAGTTGCATCAACCGATCCAGTCGCGCCAGCAGCAGCACCTCTTGCGCGTTGGGGCCGGATGGCGCACGCGCCTCGGACAGCAGCAAGGTGAACAACAGACGCTGCATCGCCGGATTATACCGGACGGGCACATCGGCGATCAGTTCGGCCAGCCGGTCTGGGTCGCTGTTTTGCCACATATCGACCGGCAGGCCCGTCACCGAGGACGACACCAACCCCAGGGGCGGCAACAAGGCCTCAAGCGCTGTGACCTCGACCCCCGGTTGCAGGCCGGTCTGTGACACGGGCGGTTCCAGCAGAACGGTGCCTGGCAGGTTTTCGGGAGGTTGGGTCAGCCATTCGATCGCAGACAGGGGTTCCTGCTGCGCCTGTGCGACTCCGGTCAGGAAAAGCGCGGCAATTGCGCTCCTACTCCACATTCAGGATGACCGGTTCGCGGACTTCATCCTGCGGGGCCGAGAAATCCACCCCGAAGAACGGGCCAAGATAGGCATAGCCCACCAGCCCGATAAAACACAGGCAAACCAGATATATCAGCAGTTTGATCAGACGGCCCATTGCTCAACGTCGCCTCAATTTTCTCTTTTGTCCCAGTTATAGCTGGCATTTTTCCTAAGATCACGTCATTCACGGTGAAATGAGCGAAATAAAGCAAAACACTGACACGGTTACCCCGGTCCAGAGCCTTGTGTTGCACAAAACCGTAGTCCTCGTGGGGATGATGGGGGCTGGAAAGACCGCCGTGGGTCGGGCGTTGGCCCTGCGCCTTGGTGTTCCGTTCCTCGACAGTGACGCCGAGATCGAATCGGCAGCGAACATGACCATTCCCGAGATTTTCGAACGCGACGGCGAGCCGTTCTTCCGCGCCAAGGAAAGTCAGGTCATCGGGCGGCTGCTGGATGAGGAAAAGGGCATTCTGTCCACCGGAGGCGGCGCATTTCTGTCCGAGCAGAACCGCAAGATGATCACCGAACGCGGCGTGTCCGTCTGGCTGAATGCTGATCTGAGCGTGTTGTGGAACAGGGTCAAGCACAAGGATACCCGCCCCTTACTGCGCACCGACGACCCTTATGCGACTTTGCGCGGGTTATATGAGGCGCGCGTCCCCGTCTATGGGCAAGCCGACCTGACGGTGTCCTCGGACGGTGAGACCGCGATCGACAATATGGTTGGCCGCGTTGTCGAGGCTTTGCTCAAGCGGCCTGATGTTCTGGAACAAAATTAAATGCACCAAACCGTACATGTTGAGCTGGGCGAACGCGCGTATGATGTCGAGATCGGGCCAGACCTGCTGGCGCAGTCCGGGGCCCGCATCGCGCCCTTGTTGCACCGGCCCAAGGTCGCGGTCCTGACGGATGAAAACGTGGCGGCCCTGCATCTGGATGGGCTGCGCGACGGGTTGGCGACAGCCGGGATCGAGATGTCGTCACTGGCTTTGCCTGCGGGTGAGGCAACCAAGAGCTGGCCTCATTTCGAACGTGCGGTCGAGTGGTTGCTGGCCGAGAAGGTCGAGCGCCGGGATGTTGTCATCGCGTTGGGCGGTGGCGTGATCGGCGACCTTGCGGGCTTTGCCGCAGCCGTCCTGCGGCGCGGTGTCCGGTTCGTGCAAATCCCAACCTCGCTGCTGGCGCAGGTGGACAGTTCCGTCGGAGGCAAGACCGGGATCAACGCACCGCAGGGCAAGAACCTGATCGGAGCCTTCCATCAGCCCTCGTTGGTGCTGGCCGATACTTCGGTGCTGGGTACGATGACGGATCGGGATTTCCTGTCCGGCTATGGTGAGGTCGTCAAATATGGCCTGCTCGGGGATGCCGACTTCTTTGAATGGCTCGAAGACAACGGAACCGATGTGGCGGGCGGCGATATGGCGGCGCGGGTGCGGGCCGTGACCCGGTCGGTGCAGATGAAGGCCGATATCGTGGCACGGGATGAGACCGAGCAGGGCGACCGTGCGTTGCTGAACCTCGGCCACACCTTCTGTCACGCGTTTGAGGCTGCAACGGGTTATTCCGACCGGCTGCTGCATGGTGAGGGCGTGGCCATCGGCTGCGCGCTGGCGTTCGAGCTGTCCTCGCGTCTTGGCCTGTGTTCGCAGGAAGACCCCAGCCGCGTGCGGGCGCATTTGCGTGCGATGGGCATGAAGACCGATCTGTCGGACATTCCCGGAGAACTTCCGGGCGCTGAGGCTCTGGTCGATCTGATGGCGCAGGACAAGAAGGTGATCGATGGCCAGTTGCGGTTCATTCTGGCGCGCGGGATCGGCCAGGCATTCGTGACCTCTGATGTACCGCGCGATGCTGTGCTGTCGGTGCTTCAGGACGCGCTGGCCACAGCCTGATCAACGCCCGTTCAGCACCATCAGCTCGCCGATATTCTCGCGCGTGATATAGCCCACCATCGCCCCCGCCGCCGTGCAAACCGCAATGGCCGGGGCGCCTTTATGCAGCCCATCCAGCACGGCCTCCAACCCGTCGGTCAAGCGAACTTTGGGAATGTCGGGTTCCATGATCGAAGTGGCCGGGTTGGACCGGGGTGTTTCATCGGCAAGGGCCGCGAACAGGCGATTGCGCGTGACAAAGCCTTGCAGCTTGCCATCGGGGGACAGCACCGGAAACTCATGTTGCGTGGTATGGATGACGGCCTGCGCGGCGGTCGCCAGCGTGTCGTCGGGGGAAAGAGCGTGAAATTCGGTGATCATCGCATCGCGCGCCAGCACGCGCCGCGCGACCGAGCGCATGGTCACGTCCTGACTTTCGGCATTTGCGGCCACAAAGACGAACACCGCAATCAGCACCAACAGCGCATTCCCGGTGCTGAGCCCAAGGAACCCGAACCCGACCGCCACCGCCTGACCCGCAAGCGCGGCGACCCGTGTGGCTTTGACGCGATCCATTTTCAGACACAGCAGGGCACGGAACACACGCCCGCCATCCATCGGAAAGGCGGGGATCATGTTGAACGCGGCCAACAGCAGGTTCACATAAGCCAGACGGTTCAGCAGGCCGGGGCCGGTGCTGTCGATCTGAGCCAGGGTTTCAAGGGGCATTCCTGCGCCCAGAAGAACCAGCAAGACCCAGATTACAACATTGACCGCAGGGCCTGCCAGCGCCACCCAAACCTCTTGCATGGGGTTTTCCGGCATCCGCTCGAGCCGAGCCAGACCCCCGATTGGCAATAGGGTGATGTCAGGCGTTTTGATCCCATAGCGCCGGGCCATCAGCGCATGGCCAAATTCATGGGCGACCACACAGGCAAATAGCGCCAGCACGAAGATCAGGTTTTCAACCGCGGCCGCCAGACCTCCGCTGGAATAGGCGGCAAACCCGACCCATGCCAGCAACAGGAAAAAGGTGACATGGACCCTCAGTTCCGACCCCAATATCCGGCCGAGTGAGAAGGACCATGTCATGATATGTCTCCGTCTTGGTTAGAACGGAATCTCGTCGTCGTCGATTCCGCCGGATGCAGGGGCCGGAGAGCCGGACGGCTCGCCATAAGGATCCCCATAGCTGCCACCGGCCTGACCGCCATAGCCGCCACCAGATTGGCCGCCACCGTATCCACCACCGCCGCCACCTTCACCGCGCGCGTCCAGCATGGTCAGTTCACTGCGGTAAGGGCGCAGAACCACTTCGGTCGAATATCGATCCTGTCCGGACTGATCCTGCCATTTGCGGGTCTCAAGCTGGCCTTCGATGTAAACCTTGCTGCCTTTGCGCAGATACTGCTCGGCCACACGCACCAAGGGCTCCGAGAAGATGGCGACCGTATGCCATTGCGTTCGGTCCCGGCGTTCGCCGGTATTGCGGTCTTTCCATGTCTCAGACGTGGCGATGCGCAGGTTGCAAACCTTTCCACCATTCTGGAACGACCGAACCTCAGGGTCGGCACCGAGATTTCCGATCAGAATGACTTTGTTGACTGAACCCGCCATATATTCCCTCGTTCTTGTCTGACTGAGCAGTGCCCGAATCTGGCACCTGTTATTTCTGCGACCCTATACGGCCTGCGCTTTGGTTGAAACATGGTTGATGACGCGAAAATGAGCGCGCTAATTCTTTAGGCATGATTTACCAAGCTTTCATTCTTTGCTGAAATATCTATACTCGTTCAGGTTCGTAGAGATCGGGATCGGCATTTATGCGGTTGTTGTTAGCGAGTTTTTCGGTGCTATGCTGTGCACTGGTCTCAGCCCCGGCTGAGGCGGATACCTTGTCGACGAAAAGCCGCAAGGACATTTTCCTCAAGCAATCCAAGGTGTTGGATTCGCGCGCGGCCACACAATACCGCAATTCCGAGCGCTATAAGCCAAAGACGCCGAGGCGTCAGTTCAGCCAGCGTTATAATGGGAAATATAAAGGCCAGTATCTGACCATCGCGCGGCAAGCGGCGCGTAAGCATAACGTCCCCGAAGACTTGTTCTTGCGGTTGGTGCAGCAGGAAAGCGGCTGGAACCCCAATGCTGTCTCGCATAAGGGAGCACTAGGTTTGGCACAGCTTATGCCTGCGACAGCAAGAACGCTTGGCGTCAACCCGCTGGACCCACGGGAAAATCTGGAAGGTGGCGCGCGCTATCTGTCCGCTCAATACCGCAAGTTCAAATCCTGGCGTCTGGCGCTGGCGGCATATAATGCTGGTCCGGGCGCGGTGGAAAAACATGGTGGCGTTCCTCCGTATAAGGAAACGCAGAATTACGTCAGGGTGATCTGGGGCGGTTAAACTCCGCTTCCCGTCCCAATAGGTAAAAGGCCAACCCTGCGGCTGGCCTTTGTGTTTTATTCGGCTGCAATCTTGATGACCGGCTCCATACGTTCCAGGACATCCTCGGCCAAATGACATTTGACCTGATGTCCCTCGGCCAGAGTTTTCACCGGCGGAACGCGCTGTTCGCACAAGCCACCCGGCACCTCGGACTTCCAGCGGCACCGCGTCTGGAACGGACAGCCCGGAGGCGGGTTCATCGCAGAAGGAATATCGCCTTCTAGCACTATATGCTGTTTCTCGATTGACGTATCAGCGATGGGCACCGCGCTCAGCAACGCTTCGGTATAGGGATGATAAGGCGGGGCAAAGACCTGATCGGTGGTGCCCAACTCGACCACATGGCCCAGATACATGACCATCACCCGGTCGCTGAGATAGCGTACAATCGACAGGTCATGGCTGATGAACAACAGAGTCGTTTTGTGTTCACGCTGGATCTCCATCAACAAGTCCGTCACGGCCGCCTGCACGGACACATCCAGTGCCGAGACCGGCTCATCCGCCACCACGATCCGCGCGTCCCCGGCAAACGCACGGGCAATGCCCACACGCTGTTTCTGACCGCCAGACAGCTGGCGAGGCATCCGATCGGCAAAGGCGCGCGGCAGCTTCACCAGATCAAGCAGCTCCAGCATCCGCTTCTTCCGCTCGGCTTCCGAGTTGCCGACACCGAAAATCTCAAGCGCGCGGATGATCTGGCGGCCAACGGTCATCGACGGGTTCAACGTGTCAAACGGGTTCTGGAATACCATCTGAACTTCGCCCACCGTCTTGGCGTCCCGCTCTTCAATTGGCACGGCCTCGATGTTGCGATTGTCCAGAAGGATTTGCCCATCCGTCGCCGTTTCCAGCCCCATCAACACCTTGGCAAACGTAGACTTGCCACAGCCGGATTCGCCCACAATGGCCAATGTCTCGGATTCATGCGCCTCGAAGCTGAGCGTTTCGTTGGCCTTCACCACCTTAGTCTCGCCGCCGCCAAACAGCGCGTTCGCCGCGACCTCATAGTATTTCTTCAGATTGTCCATCTTCAGAACTGTGCGGCCAATCGCAGCCTTTTCCTTTTGTTCCCCAACGGTGATCGGTGCGTTCCAGTCAATCTCCTGGAATTTCAGACAGCGCGTATGGTGTCGGTCATTTCCGGGCACAGCCTGCATCAGGATATCCTGAGCATCACAACGCCCTTCTTCGAAATAGTCACAGCGCGGCCCAAAGTTACAGCCCGGCGGGCGCTCATGGGGCAGGGGGAAGTTCCCCGGAATGGCCACCAGCGGGCGCGTGTTCTTGTCGGCCCCAGGCAAAGGGATCGAGCGGAACAGCGCCTGTGTATAGGGGTGCTGCATCTCGTCAAACACATCCTTGATCGAGCCGCGCTCGACCGCCTCACCCGAATACATCACGCAAAGCCGGTCGCAGGTTTCCAACACCAGCCCCAGATTGTGCGAGATAAACAGCATCGAGGTGCCGTATTTCTTGCCCAAATCCTTGACCAGTTCAACCACAGCCGCTTCAACCGTCACGTCCAGCGCGGTCGTTGGCTCATCCAGAATCAAAAGCGCCGGTTTCGACATCAATGCCATGGCGATCACGATGCGCTGCTGTTGTCCGCCAGAGAGCTGATGCGGGAAAGAATTCAGCATTCGCTCGGGGTCGGGCAGGCGCACATCGGTGACAACCTCCAACGCGCGGGCATAAGCCTCTTCCGCGCCTACGCCTTCGTGGATCATCGGCACTTCCATCAACTGCTTACCGATCTTCATCGCTGGGTTCAGCGATGCCATCGGTTCCTGATAGATCATCGCGATCTCATTGCCGCGAATGTCGCGCAACTCCTCGGTGGTCATCTCACCCAGATCACGCCCTTTGAACTTGATCGAGCCGCCAACGATGCGCCCGTTCTTGCCCAAATCCTGCATGACACCCAATGCAACCGTGGACTTGCCACAGCCAGACTCACCAACCAGCCCCACAGCCTCACCAGGTTGCACGCTGACCGAGAAATCCATAACGGCGGGAATTTCCCTCAACCGGGTAAAAAACGAGATCGAAAGCTTGTCGATCTCAAGAATTGGCCCGTCATAATCCGCCAGTTTGTTCATCTTGTTACTCCTCGCGAGAGTCAGGGGGATCCCTTCATCTGGCTAAAAATATCCCGGGGGGTCCGGGGGGCTGGCCCCCCGGCCTCGATCACAATCAGTCCTTCAGACTTTCTTCGCGCAAACCGTCGGCCAGCAGGTTCAATCCCAGAACCAGTGACAAGAGAGCCAAAGCAGGCGGAAGAGCAGGGTGCAGATAGATCGACAGCAGCTTACGCCCCTCGTTAATCGTTGAACCCCAGTCCGGGCTTTCCGGTGGCAGACCCAATCCAAAGAAACCCAAGGTCCCCAACAGAATGGTCGTGTAGCCAATCCGCAAACAGAAATCGACGATCAGCGGACCACGCGCATTGGGCAGAATCTCCCATAGCATGATGTACCAGGGGCCTTCGCCTCGCGTTTGCGCCGCCGCCACATAGTCGCGGGTTTTGATATCCAGCGCCAGCCCGCGAACGATACGGAACACAGTCGGCGAGTTCACAAAGACCACCGAGACAAACACCACCAAAATACCGCCGGGGATGTCGAACAGGTCCAGATAGGTTGGCAGACCCCAGATGCTATAGCTGTCGGTGCTGACAATGTACCCACCAGTCGAGATCAGCGACAGATACAGCCACAACGCCACCCCAAGCACACCAATCAGCAGCGGCGTGCGGAAATTCGGGCGTGTGTAGTAACGAGAGTTCAACAATACGCCCAAAAAGATGATCGGAAAGACAAACAGGACAGCGGCCATATAGTTCGGCACCCCTGTCGCCACGATCTCGGGCGTGACCAGCAGATAGAACAACAGGATCACCGGGAAAGCCAGGATCAGGTTGGCCAGGAAGGACAGCAGTGTGTCCAAACGACCGCCATAGTACCCGGCAGGCAAGCCTAGCGTGATCCCGACCATGAAGGCGAACATCGTTGCCAGCGGGGCGATCTGCACCACGATCCAGGCCCCTTTGACCATGCGGCTGAACACGTCGCGGGCCAAGTTGTCTCCGCCCAGCAGATACCAGGCGTATTGACCCTCTTCCAAACTGGACAAAGGCGTTCCTGGTACTTTGTTCTTCATGCCCGAAATCTGGTCCAGCGGGTCATGGGTGACGATCAGATCCATCGCCCCAAAAATTCCGGTAAACACCCAGAACATCACAAGGCCGAACCCGATCATGCCGATGGGGCTGTCGAACAGCTTGCCATACAGACCCAGCTTGCGCTTGAACGCGATCGACATGGCGTAAAGCAGGATCAGCGACATCCAAACCGGCAGAAACTGCTGGGACATGGCGCCGATGATCCCGGCGTTTGTGCCCATCAGGATGCCAAGGACGATATAGGCAACCGCAAGGCCGACACTGGCCAGAAAACTGTATCGCATCGCGGCTTGGATCATATTTCGCAGCCCCGAACTGGACGTGAGCGTGCCGTCCGGGTTCACGGTCATCTGATCCTCGGGCAGGATGATGCTCGCCAGCATCCAGGCGACAACGGACAGCGCCATCAGTGCCAGCGCCAAGGCGATCAGCGGGTTGAGGAAGGCGATAGAGCCGGTCCAGGTAAGTGGTTCCATGATCTGACCCTCCCTTAAGAAATGCGAATACGCGGGTTGAGGTAGACATAGCCGATATCCGAGATCAGCTGCGTCACCAGCACCACAAAGACCGACACGACCGAAATCGCCAGCAAGAGCTGGATGTCGTTATTCCCCGCCGCCTGCACCAGCGCCCAACCAAAGCCCTTGTAGTTGAACAGGGTCTCGACGATCACCACACCATTCAGCAGCCATGGGAACTGCAACATGATGACGGTAAAGGGGGCGATCAGCGCATTGCGCAGCGCGTGTTTCATGACGATGTTCGAGAAGGACACGCCTTTCAGCCGTGCGGTACGGATATATTGTGCCGTCATTACCTCGGTCATCGAGGCGCGGGTCATCCGAGCGATATAACCCATCCCGTAAAGCGCAATCGTCAGCACGGGCAGGAAGAAATTCTCGAATGTCGGGTTCTCCATAGCCTGCGTGGCCGTGCCCTTGAACCACTTCAATCCGACGGCGGATGAAGTGAAAATTGCGATGAAGATCACGCCTGACACATATTCCGGTGTCGCTGTTGTGGTGATGGCAAAGGTGGACAGCGTGCGGTCGGTGGCCGAACCCTCTTTCATGCCCGCCAGAACGCCAAGGATCAGTGCCGAAGGGACCATCAGCAGCATCACCCAGAACATCAGCCGACCGGTTAGGGCGAGACGTGTGCCGACAACGGTTCCGACCTCTTCTTTGAAGACTGTGGAATAGCCCCAATACCCCTGCAAGATACCGCAGAAATTGGGGGATTCTTCGGCGGTTTTACCCGGAAGGATGCATCGGCCCTGAATGGTTCCGTCTTCGTTGGTATGCCGGTACGACGGCAGAACACCCAGCCATTCGCCATATTTTATGGGCGTTGACTGAAGATAGCCGCCTTTTTCCAGAAAACTCTCGACCTGTTCATCCGACATCCGAAAGTTGCCCTGCGTTTTGGCAAGCTTTTCGAGGTTCGGATACAGGTTGGTGAGGAAAAAGACCAGGAATGTCAGGCACAATGCTGTCAATAGCATGATCCCGACCCGCCTTAGAATGAATAGTCCCATGATAGCCCCTGTTGGTCGGCTGGCGCTGGTTTCAGGCCGTGCGCGTCGCTAGTATTTTTCGCCGGGTCAGCGCCGACGAAAAGGCCGCGCCCTTACGGCGCGGCCCTGTAGGTGTCGGCTTAAGAGACGATGCCGAACTTATACAGCTGCGGCAGGTCCGCGATGTGCTTTTCAACACCAACCATGTTGTCACGGTGGTGACGCATTGCTGTCCGCCAATAAGGCTGGATGGTCACACCCTCTTCGATCATGATCGTTTGCAGCTTGGCCATCACCTCGCGGCGCTTGTCCACATCGGCGATCGAGTTCGCTTCGGCCAGAAGCGCATCGAACTCGGCATTGGCAAAGCCGGACTCGTTCCACGCCACGCCTGACTTATACGCCAAGGCCAGAACCTGCGTGCCCAGCGGGCGGTGGTTCCAGTTGGTCGAGGAAAAGGCGTATTTCGTCCAGTCGTTCCAGAAGGTCGAGCCGGGCAAAACCGTGTGTTTGGCCTTGATGCCCGCGTCGTTCAACTGCGCAACCACAGCAGCGGTGGTATTGCGACGCCAGTCATCGTCGATCGACTGAACTTCGTGCTCGAAGTCTGCCATGCCCGCTTCTTCCATCAGGGCCTTGGCACCTGCCGGATCATAGGGAATACGGGTCACCGCCGAGTCATATTCGGGGTGCATCGGACCTACATGGCAGTTCTCGGCAGGGATGCCGTAGCCGGACATGCCAAGCTCGAGGCAGACATTGTTGTCCACGGCCATGGCCAGCGCCTGACGCACACGTTTGTCGCCATAGATCTTATTGCCATTGGCGTCTTCGGCCAACTGGTTCGGACGAATGACGATGGTAAAGCCCGAGGGGATTTCCGAACGGGTCAGGCCGATGCCGTCGAAGATGTCAACAAATTCGCCGACCGATTCCCAGTTCATGTCGATCTCTTCGGCCTCATAGGCGGCCAGGAAGGCTGCCGGGTCGGTGCCGTAGTCGATAAACTCGATCCGGTCGATATAGCCGCCTTTGCCGGCCTCATAGCCCCACCAGTCAAAGCCTTCGTTGCGCACGAGCACACCTTTGACGCCGACCTCGTGGCTTTCGGGGATCATAAAGCCGGTGCCGACAGGGTTGGCCAGCATGTTATTGGCATCAAAGCTACTGTGTACGATGGCGGCCGGATAGTCCGCCATGCCGGGAATGATGGTGATGTCGGGCGCGTTACACGTCAGTTTGACGGTATGGGAATCCACAACTGTAATTGCACCGTCCGCGGCCTTCTGCGTGGCTTCGTCAATCAGCGATGCCATGCGGGATGCCATCGAGTTGCCCTCTAGCCCCGCATCACACCAGCCGGTGATGTTGCGTGCCACGTCTTCGGCGGTGAAGTCGTCGCCATTGTTCCACTTGACGCCTTTGCGGACGTTCAGAGTGTATTCTGTCGCGTCGTCATTGGCCTCCCAGCTTTCCAGCAGCATGGGTTTGAACGAGCCGTCATTGTTGTATTCGACCAAATATTCCAGCCAGCCAGCGGTGTAAGTGGCGATTTGGGTCCAGTCATAGGTGCGCGGATCCTTCAGCGCGCGCACTTCCATCTGATAACGGATGGTGCCGCCACGCTGCGGTTCTTGCGCGGCTGCGGGTGAATTCAGTCCGATCATGCCATAAGCGGCGGGCACGGCAACGCCCAACGCGGTGGCGCGAGCCATGAACTCGCGCCGGCTGAGCTTGCCGTCACGATATTCCTGTGCGTGCATCTCCGCCGCCCAGTGCATCGGTGCTCCGGTCAAGGTTTGCTTTGTCATTTATGTCTCTCCCTGTGACATCAATTTTTGTGATTTGTGAGTGGAACCGCTCAACGCCGAAAGAAGCGTGCAGCGCGTCCGCGGGTATTCGTTGCTGTGATACTGAACATCCCCATGCCTTCATTCGGCACCAGAAATTCTGTTAGGTCAACGTTCGAAATCGTCATTCAGGAGACAAAAGCGACATTGTGGAGGGTCGCAGCCTGGAAATACGGGATCGTGTCCTGGCTCAAGATGCCTGGCGGGTTCCCATTAACACAAGGGATTCGGATCATCGATGGCGCGTAATTCTTGCCGTCTATCGCGGTGGCAAGTTGCGCTAGTATCACTTTGAGAAATCAACGTGAATCCAGTTTTTCATCCGTGCACGAAACCAGGTGCGTTGTCGTTTGGCGAACTGGCGGGTCGAGATCGTGGCGCGATCTCGGGCGGCATCCAGGGAAAGCTGGCCGACAAGATATGACATAAGCTCGGGGACACCGATGGCCTTGAAGGCGGGAAGAGAGGGGTCGTAGAGGGATCGCATCGCCTCGACTTCATTCAAAGCGCCTGTATCTAGCATCAGATCGAAACGGCGATTGATCCTATCCAGAAGCCATTGTTTGTCCACGTCAAATACGATCGGCACCGTGTCGTCCGGGCTCAGAATAGGCGGCGGAGTATCAGCTTGCCAGTCCCGCAGGCTGCGTCCGGTGGCGCGCTGCACTTCCCAAGCGCGCTGGACGCGGGCGCGGTTTTGCCGGTCCAACCGGGCCAGAGTTTCGGCATCCACACCCTTGCTCAGCGTTTGCAGGTCAAGCTGGTCGCCCTCGGCACGTATTTCTGGCGGAGTAGCGGGTATTTCAGCCATGCCCTCGGTCAAGGCCGAGAAATACAGCCCCGTGCCCCCAACAATAATCGGGCGTTGTGGGCCGGTCAGCAAGGGTGTGACCTCGCGCAGCCAATGGCCGGTCGAATAATCCTGATCATACGCGACATGACCATAGAGCAGATGCGGCGCGCGGGCCTCATCCTCAGTCGAGGGGCGGGCCGAGATCACCTGCCAGCAGTCATACACCTGACTGGCATCTGCATTGATGATGATGCCGCCAAATTCTTCGGCGATCCGAAGTGCAAGTTCGGATTTACCTGACGCTGTCGGCCCCGCAATCAGTACGGGTTTATCGTCTGGGATAGGGGGCAGGCGGTCCCAAACTGGCGATGTATCTGTTTTGGCCATCGGGGCTGCCTTGTTCCTCATGATCCGCATTGAACCTGTCGCGGTTTTGCTTCATTTTGCGCCGGAATTAAACCCGTGCCAGCCCGGAGCGCAACATGACCCTTTCCCCAGACATCGATACCCCGAAAACCAAATACAGTCGCGTGATGCTGAAGATCTCTGGCGAGGCGCTGATGGGCGACCAGGGGTTTGGCCTGCATCCGCCGACCGTCCAGCGTATCGCGCAAGAGGTCAAATCGGTGCATGATCTGGGTGTTGAGATCTGCATGGTGATCGGCGGCGGCAATATTTTCCGGGGCCTCAGCGGCTCGGCGCAGGGGATGGAGCGGACGACGGCGGACTATATGGGGATGCTGGCCACGGTGATGAACGCGCTGGGGATGCAATCCGCGTTGGAAGAGATCGGGGTGTTCACCCGTGTGATCTCAGCCATTCGCATGGACGAGGTGTGCGAGCCTTATATCCGTCGCCGTGCTGTACGGCACCTTGAGAAAAAGCGGGTCTGCATCTTTGCCGCCGGGACCGGGAACCCTTATTTCACCACCGACACTGCGGCTACTTTGCGAGCAAATGAAATGGCTTGCGAGGCGATCTTCATGGGGAAGAACGGCGTGGACGGTGTCTATGACAAAGACCCCAAAGAACATGCGGACGCGGTGCGCTACGACACAGTCACCTACGATGACGTGCTGGCAAAACGGTTGCGGGTCATGGACGCCTCGGCCATTGCGTTGGCGCGAGACAACAACCTGCCGCTCATCGTGTTTGGTCTGGACGAACCAGGCGGCTTCCGGGGAATCCTTGCCGGTGAAGGGACTTATACCAAGGTTCAGGGCTAAGCCTTCACCCATATGTGACAAAAGCCGGGCCATCGCGCCCGGCTTTTTTTGTTCGGGCGCTTGACGGGATTGGTCGGTCTGGGCAGTTTGGCCGCGTCCTTGCCTGTGCTGGGGCTGTCGTCGCGGCTGCGGCGGCTCGGCTGGAAGACCTGCCATGATGTCCGAAGAGGCCGGAATCATGCCCGGTCCCTTAAAAGATTGACCTGCATGATCAAGGAGTTCCGTGCCATGAGCACTTTGGATATAGACTTTGTCCGCGCGCAGTTTCCCGCCTTTTCCGAACCATCTCTGCAAGGCCAGGCCTTTTTCGAAAACGCCGGTGGGTCTTACACATGCAAGCCCGTGCTGGACCGGCTGTTTCGCTACTATACCGAACGCAAAGTACAACCCTATGCGCCCTATGAGGCCAGTCGTCTAGCGGGCGCCGAGATGGACGAGGCGCGTCGGCGCTTGGCGGCTATTCTGGGCGTCGACACCGATGAGTTAAGCTTTGGCCCTTCGACCACGCAGAACACTTATGTCATGGCGCAGGCATTTCGGCAGTGGATGCAGCCGGGTGAAGCGATCATCGTCACCAATCAGGACCATGAGGCCAATTCCGGCCCGTGGCGGCGCTTGGCCGAGGATGGGATTGAGGTCAGGGAGTGGCAAATCGACCCCGAGACCGGCTCGCTTGACCCGCAGGATCTGGCAAACCTGCTGGACGACAAGGTGCGTCTGGTCTGTTTCCCCCATTGCTCGAACGTAGTTGGTGAGATCAATCCGGTGGCCGAGATAACCGCTATTGCGCATGCAGCGGGTGCGTTTGTCTGTGTTGATGGGGTGTCCTACGCGCCGCACGGCCTTCCGAATGTGGATGAGCTGGGGGCGGATATCTATCTGTTTTCAGCCTATAAAACTTATGGTCCGCATCAAGGATGTATGGTGGTCCGGCGAAAATTGGGGCAGACGCTGCCCAACCAGGCGCATTTTTTCAACGGCGATGTGCTGTATAAGCGGTTCACGCCTGCCGGACCCGATCATGCGCAGATCGCGGCCAGTGCTGGCATGGCGGATTATATCGCCGCACTCAGCGTTCATCACGGTGGTCCCGACGGGTCCGACACTCAGCGTGGAGCGTTCGTGCATGATCTGATGCGTAAGCACGAGGTGTCATTGCTGCAGCCGTTGCTGGATGCGGTGTCAAACCGCAATGCTGTGCGCTTGATTGGCACCGCTGATGCAGAAAAGCGCGCACCCACGGTTGCTTTGGCGTTGAACCGAAATGCGGAAGAGGTGGCGGGTGAATTGGCCACACACGGGATTATGGCGGGTGGAGGCGATTTCTACGCCGGGCGTCCGTTGCAGGCGATGGGGGTCGATCCGGCGCAGGGCGTGTTGCGGGTCAGCTTTACGCACTACACATCGCAACAGGAAATTGATCAATTATTGAATGCACTTGACGCCGTTTTGTGATCCAGTTCCCGTCCACTCCCGTAAAATGGGAAAAACATCTGGGCGGTTATGGAACAGCAATCTGCGATCATCATGTGGTTCCGGCGGGACTTGCGCCTGTCAGATCACCCAGCGCTAAGCGCGGCCGCCGCCACCGGTCGGCCCGTCATCCCGCTGTTCATCTGCGATGATCTGACGGACAAGCTGGGTGCTGCGCCGAAATGGCGGCTGGGTCTGGGGATTGAGGCTTTTCAGAGCGCCCTCGGCAAGGCCGGAAGCCGTCTGATCCTGCGCAAGGGCATCGCGTTGCAAGTATTGCAAGACGTTGTCGCCGAAACTGGGGCTTCGGCCGTCTATTGGTCGCGCGCCTATGACCCGGATGCCATTTCGCGCGATACCCAGCTAAAATCTGCCCTTAAGGACCAAGGGGTTGAAGCCAAATCCTTCCCTGGCCCTTTGTTGTTCGAGCCTTGGAACGTGGCCACCAAAACGGGTCAGCCGTTTCGCGTGTTTACTCCAATGTGGCGGGCTGTTCAGGGTCGGGCGGTTCCACAACCGTTGGCCGCGCCGACTCGATTGACGCCTCCGGTGCACTGGCCCGCGTCCGAAGATTTGTCCTCATGGCGTTTGGGTGCTGCGATGAACCGGGGCGCGCAGGTCGTAAAACCCTTCGTACAGCCGGGCGAAACTGCGGCACTGGTCGTATTGCAAGGGTTCTTGAATCGTCTGCCTGACTATTCCCGAAACCGCGACCTGCTGGCGTCCGAGGGGACCTCAACCCTGTCCGAATACCTGTCGCTGGGAGAGATCAGCCCTCGGCGTATTTGGCACGCGGTACAGAATGCTGCCCTGAACGGGGTGTCGGGCTCGGATGCCTATCTGCGTCAGCTTGTCTGGCGCGAGTTCGCCTATCACCTGATGTTTCACTGGCCGCATATCACATATCAGAACTGGAAGCCCGAATGGGATCAGTTTCCATGGCAAACGCGCACTGACCAACCCGAGGTTCTGGCCTGGACGCGGGCCCGAACAGGTATACCAGTGGTGGATGCCGGTCTGCGTGAGATGTATGTGACGGGACGGATGCACAACCGCGCGCGTATGATCGTGGCAAGCTACCTGACCAAGCATCTGATGACACATTGGAAAATCGGGATGCGGTGGTTCGAGGATTGCCTGATTGACTGGGACATCGCCGCCAATGCGATGGGCTGGCAATGGGTGGCCGGATCGGGGCCGGATGCGTCTCCGTTCTTTAGAGTGTTCAACCCGGTCACGCAGCAAGAAAAGTTTGACCCAGACGGCGAATATGTCCGGCGGTGGATCGCTGAAGGACAAGCCAATCCGCCCGACACCGCGCTGGCCTATTTTGAGGCCATCCCGCGCGCTTGGGGGCTGGCCCCAGATGACGGCTACCCTCAACCCGTTGTCGAATTGGGCGACGGGCGCAGGCGCGCGCTGGCGGCCTATGAACGCTACAAGAACCAGTAAGGAACTGAAAACTTGCCAGAAACACAAACTCGGCCTAGCCTACGCCAACAACCGCATAGGGGAGAGCGGATGATCCTGACAACGACAGATGGGCAAGAAAACCTGCCACGATACTTCACGCAAGTGACGAAGATGTTGCGAAAGATGGAGTCCGGTCGCCTGGACATTGTGCTGCCTGATGGCCGCGTGTTTCGCACCGAAGGGGCCAAGCCCGGACCAATCGCGCAGGTAGATATCCATAACCCCGACGTTTTTGCCCGACTAGTGCGTGAAGGTGAGCTTGGGTTCTCGGACGCCTATCTGGAAGGTGACTGGAGCACGCCAGACCTGCGCTCGTTTATGGACCTGGTGCATCTGGGCACCGAAACGGTTTACGACGATTTCACCGGCAAGTTTCTGGTGCAGGCTTATGAGCGTTTGCGGTTCTGGCTAAACGGAAACAGCCGCAAGCAGGCCAAGAAGAACATCTCGTATCACTATGATTTGGGTAATGATTTTTACTCCGCATGGCTGGACGATACGATGACTTATTCCAGCGCATTGTTCGAAACCGGACAGGAAAGTCTGGAGAAGGCGCAGACGGCAAAATATGCCAGCCTTGTCGACGAGATGGGGGCAAAACCCGGCGATCATATCCTTGAAATCGGATGTGGCTGGGGTGGCTTCGCTGAATATGCCGCGAAAGAGCGTGGCTTGCGGGTCACAGGGCTGACCATCAGCCAAGAGCAGTTGAAGTTTGCGCAAGAACGTATTGAGAAAGCTGGTCTTTCTGATCTTGTAGAATTCAAATTGCAGGACTACCGGGACGAGCGTGGGCAGTATGATGGCATCGCCTCGATCGAGATGTTCGAAGCGGTGGGTGAGAAATACTGGCCGATTTATTTTGAAACCGTCCGCGAAAGGCTCAAACCAGGCGCGCAGGCCACGTTGCAGATCATCACTGTCGCCGACCATCGCTGGGACGTCTACCGCAATGGTGTTGATTTCATTCAAAAATATATCTTCCCGGGTGGGATGCTGCCCGCGCCGTCCGTGCTAAAGGATCAGGTGACTCAAGCGGGTTTGACCGTGGTCAAATCAAGGGAATTTGGCAAAAGTTACGATCTGACACTGCGACGTTGGTATGACACGTTCAACGATAAATGGGACGATATCGCTCAGATGGGTTTTGATGAGCGTTTTCGCCGCATGTGGAATTATTATTTGACCGCATGTGGCGCGGCCTTTGACACGGGTAATTGCGATGTGACACAGATCACAATAGCAAAACCGAGTTAAACAACGGACCCTTACAATGCCCACCGCGTCTCGTCTTGTCGCTGCAACCTGCTTATTGGTTGTGGCTTTTCTCGTCTCCAGCATGGTGATCGAGAACGGCGAAGAGGGGAAGGATTACGGCTGGTTCACCTATGTCAACATGTTGCTTGGGGTCATCTGTGGCTGGAAAGTCATGGGCAAACGTGCGGGCCGCGGGTGGACAGCCGGTGTGAACAACGGCCTGACCGGGATGGCGGCTCTGGTGTTCTGGGGCCTGTTTGTTCAGGGCTGCAATGAAATGATCCGGCTGGCCATGCGTCACCGCTATGATGGCCCGTTCGAGGCTTTGCTGGCCATTTTTCAGATCAGTGTCGAATTTGGGCAGCAGTTGCTGACCCCAGAAATACTGTGGACGTTGGCGATCGGTGCGTTGGTCGCGGGTCTTGCCACAGAAGAAGCCAGCCGTCGCTGGCGGTAATTCCCGACCGAATACGAGACTTGATCCGTGACTGACCTGTTTTTCTACGGCACGCTGCAACACCTGCTTTTGCTCGAGCTTGTGCTGGATCGCCCCGCATCTGAAATGAAACTGTCCGAGGCCAGACTGAGCGACCACGCGGTTTATGGGGTCAAAGATCAGGCGTTTCCGATGATCCTGTCAGAAAATGGCTCGTATGCGGAAGGATTGCTGGTTCAGAATCTGTCTCAGAACGACCTTGAGCGGCTCAATTTTTATGAGGGTGGATTTGACTGCGAACTGCGCCCACTTCGGGTTGAGACAGTGGAAGGTGCCAGCGTGCAGGCGGATGTGTACTTCCCCGATCCGGGTCTCTGGACCCCGACGAAGCTTTGGGAATTGCGAGATTGGGTTGATCGTTGGGGCGATATTTCCGTAACCGCCGCGCATGAGGTGATGGGCTATTTCGGCAAGATCGACGCGGCCACGCTGGCCAGAAGCTTTCCGGCACTTCGAACACGGGCATGGGCAAAAATCGCCGCGCGTCAGCGCGGGACAGGGGACCTGCGTGATGTTACCAAGGATGTGGTCTTGCATAACCACCGGTATGCTCATGTGAACTACTTCGGAATGGAAGAGGTCGCGTTGCAACACAGGCAACATGACGGCACGATGGGGCCGGTTCTACAACGTAGCAGCCTGATGCAAGGCAGCGCTGTTGTGGTTCTGCCCTATGACCCGGCGCGCGATGTGGTCTTGCTGGTTGAACAATTTCGCCCGCCGGTTTTCATTATCGACGATCCCGAGCCCTGGATGTGGGAACCCGTCGCAGGGATGATCGACCCGGGTGAAACGCCCGAACACGCCGCCCGCCGCGAAGCGCAAGAGGAAGCGGGCGTGGTCCTGCAGTCGCTGGAATATGCGGGCGGGGCCTATTCCTCGAGCGGGTCATCGACCGAATACATTCACCTTTACGTGGGTCTGGCGGATCTGGAACTGACAGTTCAAGGCGGTGGGCTGGCCTCGGAAGGAGAAGATATCCGAAGCCAAATCCTGCCATTTGTCGATTTCATGGATCGTGTCGATGCGCATGGGTTCAAAGATTTGCCTTTGCTGGCGCTGGCCCATTGGCTTGCGCGGCACCGAAACCGTTTGCGCGCCTGAGGATCGCCGCTTGTGGTTGGCGCGCGGCAACTGTAAATCTGCCTTGATCCGTAGTGAAATGAGGGCGCCATGCGCATTGCGAAAGACCTTGCCGACGCAGTCGGAAAAACACCACTTATCCGATTGAAGCGCATCAGCGAGGAAACCGGGTGCGAAATTCTGGGGAAGGCCGAGTTCATGAACCCCGGCCAGTCGGTCAAAGACCGCGCCGCGCTCTATATCATTCGGGACGCCATCGCGCGGGGTGAATTGAAACCTGGTGGCACGATCGTCGAAGGCACCGCCGGGAACACCGGGATCGGTCTGGCGCTGGTCGGGGCCTCGATGGGGTTCAAGACTGTAATCGTGATCCCGGAAACCCAGTCCGAAGAGAAAAAGGACATGCTGCGTCTGGCCGGTGCGCAACTGGTGCAGGTGCCTGCCGCGCCCTATCGCAACCCCAACAACTTCGTGCATTACTCGCGCCGTCTGGCCGAGGAACTGGCGCAGACCGAACCCAATGGCGCCATCTGGGCCAATCAGTTTGACAACGTGGCCAACCGTCAGGCGCATGTGGAAACCACCGGGCCTGAGATCTGGGAACAGACCGGCGGCAAAGTCGATGGCTTTGTCTGCGCCGTGGGTTCCGGCGGGACGCTGGCTGGCGTCGCTGATGCATTGCAGCCAAAGGGCGTTAAAATTGGCCTCGTCGATCCGATGGGTGCGGGGCTTTATTCCTACTACACCACCGGTGAGATCGCGATGGAGGGCAGCTCGATCGCCGAAGGCATCGGTCAGGTGCGCATCACCAAGAACCTCGAGGGGTTCAAGCCCGATTACGCCTATCAGATGACCGATAATGAGGCGCTGCCACTCATCTTCGATCTGCTGCGCGAAGAAGGACTGGTTATGGGCGGTTCGACCGCGATCAACATGGCAGGTGCAGTGCGTCTGGCCAAGGACCTTGGGCCGGGCCATACGATCGTGACGATCTTGTGCGACTACGGCACACGCTATCAGTCCAAACTGTTCAACCCGGAATTCCTGCGCGAAAAAGAACTGCCGGTACCCGATTGGATGACCGAAGCCCCACGCAGCATTCCCGGCGTGTTCGAGGACGTGTGATGTTGCGACAGGTCCGCCTGTTCCTGGCGCTTGTCTCGGTTTGTATAGCGGTTCTGTGTGGCCCAGCGGTCGCGCAGCTTTCGGACAGACAGAGCGAGTATTATCAGGGCTGGGTCAAAACAGCGGACCGAGCCGAGACCGTGATCGAAGCGGATCGCGCCTCGAACGCAGCGCTCGAGAATCTGCGTGCGGAAATTCATACGTACCGCGATGACTTCAACCGAGCACGCGGCGCGAATACCGAGCGTATCCAGACGCTTGATGCGCAAATCAAGGCGCTGGGTCCCAAACCCGAAGGTGACGCGACCGAGCCCGATGACATTGCCGCTCTGCGGGCCCATTTGGAAGAACAGCTGAATACGCTTCGGGTCCCGCAGATCATTTCGGAAGAGGCGTTCAGCCGCGCCAATGGCCTGATCACCGAAATCGACCAGCTCTTGCGGACCCGGCAGACCAAAGAGCTGTTGGAGCGGGGACCGTCGCCGGTCAATCCCGTGTATTGGGGGCCGGCATGGACCGATCTTCGCGAAGCAGGTCAAAGCCTCTTTAACGAGGCGCGTCGAAACTTTGGCACGGATGCCGTGCATGAAAATCTGCGCGATCAGGGGCTGGGTATCGCCCTTCTGGTGACAGTTGCCGGGGTTTTGCTGTTCTTCGGCAAGCACTGGTCCGAGGTGGCCGGAAACTACATGCGGCAGTTCGGCGGGCAGGGCAGTGGGGTGTGGACCTTTCTGACATCGCTGCTGCGCATTCTTTTACCCTGGCTGGGGGTCTGGCTGGTCGTCAAGGCCATTGTCATGTCCGGACTTCCCGGCTTTCGCGGCACATTGCTGCTGCAAAACGTGCCATATTGGGCTGCGATCATTTTCTATTTCGACTGGATCGGGCGGCAAGTCTATGTGCTGCAAGAAGCACAGGGGTTTAAACGTCTGACCGCCAAGCGCGTGGCTGAGTTGCGGGTCTATTTGGACGTTCTGGCCGTGCTTTTGATCCTGCATGAGCTGGTAGACCTATTCGAGCAGATCGAGAATATCTCGGATGCGACGCGCGCTGTTGTCGGGTTCCCCGTCACCATTGTGACCGCACTGGTCCTGTTACGCGTGCGACAGATCCGAAGCACCGAAGCCCCGCTGGATGCTGATGATGGGTCGCTGGCTCGGGGTACGGGTTTGACCCAGTTGATCGAGTTTCTCCGCCGGGCATTGTTCCTGTTGGGTATAGCCAGCCCAATTCTGGCTGTCATCGGCTATACGAATGCCGCCGAAGCGATTGTCTATCCTGCGGTTAAATCACTGGTCCTGATTGGGGCACTGGTCATCTTCCAACGTTTCCTGACGGCCGTTTATGGCTGGATTTCGGGGCAGGGCGAGGCGGCGAAAGATTCGCTTTTTGCGGTCTTGATCGGGTTCGCGATGGCGATCTTTGCGTTGCCAGTTCTGGCGATCTACTGGGGCGCTCGCGAAACCGACTTACTCGAGGTCTGGTCCCGCATCCTGCTGGGTTTTGACATCGGTGGCGTGACGATTTCACCGAAGAATTTCTTTACCTTCCTGATCGTCTTCCTGATGGGCTTTGGCCTGACCCGAATGCTGCAAGGGGGGCTACGCAGTTCCCTGCTGCCCAAGACCAAGATTGACCCCGGTGGCCAGAACGCGATCGTCGCCGGGACAGGCTATGTCGGAATTTTCCTGGCGGCGCTCTGCGCCATTATGGTGGCTGGGTTCGACTTGTCCTCGCTGGCGATTGTTGCTGGTGCGCTGTCGGTCGGTATCGGCTTTGGCTTGCAGACCATCGTGTCTAACTTTGTCTCGGGTATCATCCTGCTTGTCGAGCGTCCGATCTCGAAAGGCGACTGGATCGATGTTAACGGGATGATGGGCTATGTGCGCGATATCTCGGTCCGTTCGACACGGATCGAGACGTTCGACCGATCCGATGTGATTGTGCCGAACTCGGACCTGATCAGCGGTGTGGTGACGAACTATACGCGCGGCAACACGGTCGGGCGAGTGATCGTGCCGGTCGGGGTCGCTTATGGCACCGATACCCGCCGGGTCGAGGCGATCCTGGGCGAGATTGCCAATGCGCATCCCATGGTTTTGGCTAATCCGGCCCCCAATGTGGTGTTTCAGGGGTTTGGCGCAGACTCGCTGGATTTTGAAATCCGGGCTATCCTTCGAGACGTCAACTGGATGCTGTCCGTGAAGTCGGACATGAACCACGAAATCAACCGCCGGTTTGTCGAAGAAGGTATCGAAATCCCGTTTGCCCAACGCGACGTCTGGCTGCGCAATCCCGAAACCTTGCGTGTGGCGGATCCCGCCCAGGACAGCGCGGCACAGGCGTCTGCGCCCGCATCCACGCCGATCGAGATGACCGAGGTTGACCTGCCAGGCGGGGACGGGGACGAGCCTTGACGGGTTTCGCGACCCTTTCCGCAAAGCGAAAAAAACGCTCTAATCGGGCCTTGCAAATCCCCAAGCGATAGTCCAAATATCGCCCGCACGGAGAGGTGGCCGAGTGGTCGAAGGCGCACGCCTGGAAAGTGTGTAGGCGGGAAACCGTCTCCAGGGTTCGAATCCCTGTCTCTCCGCCACAATCCCTCAATTCTCGAACCTCAGATATACCCCCAGACTGTCTTAGCCCGAGGCGAATTTCTCCTTGGACCTTTGGTCGCGTGCTTGCTGGTTTGTTGTCTGAACGTCGCATAGTTTGACCGCTTCAGATAAATAACCGCTTTTGTCGCAAGTTGGGCGCAATGCTGCCATATCAGTCGGGCATCGGGACATCGTTGTGTAGTCCGAAACGGCAATGTGACAGATCGGTAACTACAGGCTGAAATCTGGCGTGTTTGGATTAGCGGTCGTTTCGGCTTGAGATATCAAGGGTAAGGATCCGAAAACTAGGAGTTGACCGGCCTCGCATGGCGGGGTTGGGATGTGCATAAAACGAGTAGGGCAATTTGCCTGCGGAGGTTAGATGTTATTGTCTGTTGTCGTCCCTTGCATGAACGAAGAGGACTCTCTTCCCATGTTGGTGGACCGTCTGATCGCTGCGACCAGGGCCTGGGCCTCGGAGGTTGAGATCGTGCTGGTTGATGACGGCTCAACGGACAAGACCTGGGACGGCATTTGCGCACAGGCGGATCGACATTCATGTGTGCGCGGCTTGAAGTTGTCGACCAATCGCGGACATCAGGTAGCACTGACCGCAGGTCTGATGGCAGCCAAAGGCGAGCGGATTTTCATGCTGGACGCGGACTTGCAGGATCCGCCGGAATTGCTGTCGGATATGATGGCGATGATGGATCGTGGGTATGATGTGGTCTATGGTCGGCGTAGTGAGCGCAAGGGCGAAAGCTGGTTCAAGAAGATGACCGCGCACGGGTTTTACCGCTTACTGAATCGCCTGTCCGATGTTCCGATCCCGAATGATACGGGCGATTTCCGGCTGGTCAGTCGCCGCGCGCTGGATGCGGTTTTGAGCATGCCCGAGCGATCTCGGTTCATTCGCGGCATGTTTGCCTGGGTCGGGTTTCGCCAGATTGGCATTGAATACATCCGCGACCCCCGCGTGGCCGGTGAGACTAAATATCCGATGTCCAAAATGATTAGGCTGGCCTTTGACGCTCTGTCCAGCTTTTCGATTAAGCCCCTGCAAATCGCCACGCGCCTTGCCTTTCTGACCCTGATCATTGCGGCCTTGATGGCCGTTTATGTGTTCTGGTCCCTAATCCTTTATAACACTGTGGCTGGTTGGGCCTCGACCGTTCTGGTGATCAGCTTCTTCTCGGGCATTCAACTGCTGACGCTCGGCATCATCGGCGAGTATCTTGGTCGCCTTTATGTCGAGGCCAAGGGCCGCCCGTTGTATTTTGTCGATGAACATGTCGGGCAATCCACGGATGTCTCGGTTAGGGACGTATCAAAGCAGGCATGACCGATACACGTCGCATATTCCGCTTTGCGGTCGTTGGTACAGGCGTGGCTGTCTACTATTTCCTGACCTATCTGGGGCTGTTGCGGCTTGTCGGCTCACCTTGGATTGCCAATGCGCTGGCTTTTGGAACCGCGATCTTGATCCAGTATATAGGTCAGTCTGTCTGGACCTTCGGCAAGCCCGTCATGGCGCCGGCTCAGTTTGGTCGGTTCTTGTGCATGATCGGCATCGGACTTGTCGTTTCATCAACCATTACAGGTGTTTTGGGGCCTCGGTTTGGACTGTCTCAACCGGTCACCGCCGGACTAGTAGTCATCGTCCTGCCTGTCATAAATTTTGTGATCCTGCGGCTTTGGGTCTACCGCGAAGAAAAGTCACTTTGAAAGAGCAGCTATGTCTCACATCTATTCAAACGAGTTCTTTGATTATATCGACCGCGGAGCCCGCGAATCCGCTGTCCGGCTGATCCGTTGTCTTCAGACATGGGTCAAGCCAGACAGTGTTGTCGATTTCGGCTGTGGCCGAGGTGTCTGGCTGTCGGAATGGTCCGCGGCGGGATGCCCGGATATCGCCGGTGTAGACGGAGACTATGTTGATCGTGAGCGTCTGGCCATTTCACCGGATGCTTTTTTTGGAAAGGACCTAACTCAGCCCGTCGATCTTGGGCGGCGTTTTGGTCTGGCCCAATCTTTAGAAGTCGGTGAGCATCTGCCGCATGAGGCCTCGTCCAGTCTTGTGCAAAGCCTGACAGCCCATAGCGACCTTGTGTTGTTCTCGGCGGCGGTCCCGGGGCAGGGCGGAGAGTTCCATATCAACGAGCAACCTTTATCGTTCTGGCAAGGGCTGTTCGAAACGCAGGGGTACACGGCCTACGATTGCCTGCGCCCAAAACTGTTTTCCGACGGGGCAATCGAGCCCTGGTACCGCTACAACAGTGTGCTTTACGCCAATGCGGCTGCAGCAGCGTCCTTACCGCCAGAGGTTTTGGCAACAAAGGTTGCACCCGGAGCGCTGCGTGAGGTTGGAACCATCGGTTGGAACTTGCGAAAGATGATTGTCCGGCGACTGCCATTGCGTACGGTCACCGCAATCGCGCAAGCCCGCGCTTCAATTGTCGCACGGTCTCATCGGAGCAACTGATGACCGCGCGTTCGGATATAACGCTGGTTTTCTGGCTGACGCTGCTTTGCCTCGGAACTCTGATGGCGACCTATGGGCCATTTCTGAGCGATCCATTTGTCCGTCATGACGACTTTCCCGCCTTGCTGGGCCATTTCGACATGGCTTATAGCAAAGCGCTGGATGAGGGGCGCTGGCTAAATTTCTGGTGGCAGTTTCGACCGTTCCTCTGGCCTGCACCGGTCAATTTTGCATTGTACCTTCTGGGTTGGTCGATCTTTTCTGCATGCACCGCGATCATAGTCCTGGGGCGCTCCATGCCTGCGTGGTTCCTGTGCGTCATGGCATTGTTCGTCGCGTTGTCGCGGCCGGCTTTTCTGATATCGTTCTGGTTCAACACTTTGCTACCCGGTATCTGGGTACTAGCGCTGTTTTCACTGGCCGTAGTTTTTCTGTCCCATCGGGCGTCAGTTCTGTTGCTGATCGTGGCGGTGCCATTGTCGTTTATGGCCTACACCACGTACCCGTTCATGATGTTGAGCCTTGTTTTGCTGTCCCGAAAGGCGCCGCAAACCTATGTCAGTGCGGGCGTAACACTGGTGGTTTTTTTTGCGAGCCTCGCATTGGCCTTCGGTGTGGTCTACTCGTTGAACTTCCTGCATCACGGAGTGTTCGACATTCCGGTGGCCGAATGGCGCGACCCGACCGAGGTCAAGTCGATAAGCGATCTGGCATTGAACTATCAAAAGCTTAAACTGCACCTGTACGAAAACTTGCATCGCGTCGGCAGCGGGTCTTTGTCCAACGGGGTGTTTTTGGTATCGCTCTTCGCGGTCTCGTGGCTTTACCTGTTTCGGCGTCAGCGTTATGTGGCAACGATTGTACTGGTCGCGGTTCTCGCCGGTTGTGGCCCTTTGTTCGCCAAAACGCTGACATCAGGTCTTAAGGTTCCGTTTCGGGCACTTGGTTGGAACTGGATTTTGTTCGGTTACACCCTGACAATGTCGGTGTTTATTCTTACGAACACATCCACCCGGTTGGCCAGCGTCGCGCGCATTGTGATCATGTGTGTTCTGTTGATCGCAACAATCCAATTCGGACGCATCACCTACGGCACCTTTCCTCTTTGGCAAAAAACAACGCGGACTTTGGCGGATGAGATCCCAGACGGGATGAACCGTGTGCAGCTTTATGGTAGCTACTACGGATTGGAAGGCGCGCGCGAGGCGTTCATTCAGTTTGATCGCGGATTGCGTCTGCGGTTGGAATATCTGACTGGGGCAGAGGTTGTATCGTGCGACACGACACCAGACGAGTGTACGGATGCCACCCCGCCATTTGATCCGCTGGGCTGGACGCATACATCTTTAGTCGAAACGGATGGCACCGTGGCATTTGTCCTGCTGCCGAGTCCGCCAGTCGGGCCATAGTCTGACGGCGGTTATGGCAGGTTCGAGATTGCGTTGCGCTGAATCTCCGTCTCTGTCCGGTCGACGGTAAAAACACATTTGTAACCGCAGGGCGAAGGATTTATGACCCTGACGCAAGGTGCCAGTTTATGCGGCCGTCGGCCATGGCGCGCCCCCTTTAGGTATCGGATCCAAATGATTGACCTGACTGACCACACCCCATTGCGCAAAAGCCGGAATTACCTGATCTTTCAGCACCCCGATCGGCAGGATGCCTTGTTAAAAGTCCGCGCGGATGTTCCTGTACGTGATCATTGGATTCCGCGCTATGCGGAATGGCGCTATGGCAACCTGCGCCAATGGAACCGCGAAGCCAACGAATATTTGGCCGCGCTGCATCGCGGTTGCCCCGAGATTGAACGTCTGGCACATTTCATGGGCTATGCACCGACCTCATTGGGGCCAGCGCTTGTTGTCGAGAAAATGACGGGACCAGATGGAGATCTGGCGCCGACAGTCTACAAGGAATGGATGTCGCTCAAAGAGGATCCCGCTGGACGCAAACGCCTTGGGGAAGAGTTCATGGAGTTGCTAGACGACCTGGAACGGGGGCGGATCATCGTCGGCGACATGAGCCACGAAAACATAGTGCGGGCCGAAGAACGCGGCGGCAAATTGGTGGTGATTGATGGTTTGGGCGAACGTGTCTTGTTTCCGCTGGCCTTGTTCAGCGACTGGGCATTTCGCAAGTCCATGCAGCGTCGTCGGGAACGGATGGGCAGCATGTTTGGAATTCGCTCTTAGGGCTGCATTTCTGCTAGGATCCCCGGATGCATGAGGAAAACAGGATCACGATCGGATTTCTGCTGTTTGACGGCTTTCCGATGGCCTGCCTGACCTCCGTCATCGAACCGCTTCGGGCGGCCAATGAAATCGCCGGGAAGCAAGCCTTTGGATGGGTGCTTGTGTCCGAGCGTGGGCAAAAGGTTCAATCCAGTGCGGGTGTGGGGTTTGAAGCCGCGCTAGCCCTGACAGGGTGCAAGGATATCGACATCCTGTTTCTGCTCAGCAGTCCGACATCCGGGTTTGCCGATCCGCGCACTGGAAACGGCGCGTTACGTGGATTTGGTCGGCACGGCACTGTCCTCGGCGGCATTAGCGGAGGCGTATTCCCCCTTGTTCGCTCGGGCGCGATGGTGGATCAGCCGGTCTCGGTTCATTGGTGTTATGAAGCGGCGTTCGAGGCTGAGTTTCCCGACATAGACGCGCGCAGTGAAGTGATTGTGCGCACCGATACGCGCTGGACCGCCGCGGGCGCGGCCGCTGGATTTGATCTGGCGTTGCACTTGATTTCAGACCGTCTTGGCAGCGAGATCGCGCATGAGGTCGCCTGCTGGTTTCAGCACCCGATGATGCGAGGCGCAGGGGTGCGTCAAAAAGTTCCGGACACAACTGCACCTGGTTCAGGTGATCAACTGCCCCCGTTGGTTGCGCGTAGCGTTGAGCTATTTGCCGGCCATCTGAGCGAACCGATCTCGATTGCAGAAGTTGCCGGGCAGATGAGGGTCACGCCCCGCCAGATCGAGCGAGCTTTCAAACAGGCGACGGGTCAAAGCCCAAGCCACTACTATCGGTCTATGCGCATGAAAGCCGCGCGCCAGATGGTTATGTATACGAAAGACCCGATTGCACAGATTGCCGTTGCAGTCGGGTACAGCTCGGTCACGCCGTTGGTATCGCACTACAAAGCGGCCTTTGGGCTAAGTCCTGCAGAGGACCGTCGCCGGATCAACCGGTTCCGGGTCGAGGACAACGCGCCGTTGCCTTCGATCTGATTGTCTTAATGGGCCGAACGCATGGCCGCCAGAACCGCATGGTGCAGCGATCCGGCCGATGATCTGGGACCATAAAGGCTGACATGGTCGGCGCTGCGGCACAGGATGAAACACCCGATGTGATGAACTGCGCCCCGCGCGACGTGACCGGACTGAAACTGACGTAGGTCTAGTTGGCATAGCAATTCCAGAACCGCGTTGATCCCGTCGCCCTGCAAGTCGAACCGCGCCCAGGCATCCGTCTGCTCAGTGACAGAAGCGACGATTCCGACGGCGGTCTTGACGTAGGCGGCAAGGTCTTCGTGGGTGGAGAAGGGGGCTTCGATCATCCATTGGTCCGGGCCGGACCAGAAGGCGGTCACAGGGTCTCCGGCAAAACGCTGCACGGTCGGTGTTACGGTTCCGATAAGCCGCGCCACCTCATCCTGCGTTGCAGCCTCGTGCCCCAACCGGGCAGTGACTGAGGCCAACGCCACATCTGGGACTTCAGAACATGTGACCGAACCGACCGTATCCACGCGTGGCGCGGCCCCGCCGAGGGCGGTTATTGCAACAAGATCATGCACGCAGTCGTTCTCCTTCGGGGTCAACGAAATGAGCCGAGACAATTTCGACTTCGACATTCAATTCGGTCAGGGGTGACACAAGGCGCATCTTCTCGCCCATCCGCGCGTCGCCGCGTTTCAGCAGGCCCAGCCCGATATGACTGTTCAGATTAGGCGAATAGGCCGCCGAGGTCACATAGCCCTGATCATGTGCTGCATCGACCGGTTCATCCGCATTCATCAAATGGCCGCCAGCGGTGATCTTGTCTTGCGGATTCACAGGCTTTAGCCCGACCAGTTTCAGCACATCCGGTGCGGTCAACGCTTCACGCTCGGACAGAACAGAACCAATGCTGTCTTTCTTCTTTGACACCATCTTGCCCAGACCAAGGTTCAGCGCTGTGGTGGTGCCGTTCAACTCATTGCCGACCGGGTGGCCCTTTTCGATGCGCATCACGCTCAGCGCTTCGGTGCCATAAGGGGTGACGTCAAACTCTGCGCCCTCTGTCATCAACCGCCGCATCAGCGCATCTCCATAGCGCGACGGGACGGCAATCTCGAAGGCCAATTCGCCCGAGAACGAGATACGGAACAGCCGCGCCCGTAATCCACCACAGACGGTGATCTTGCCGCAGGCCATGAAGGGAAAAGCCTCGTTCGAAATATCGAATTCCGGGTCCACGATCTTTTGCAGAAGCTTGCGCGAATTTGGTCCCGCCACCGCGTATTGCGCCCAACCATCGGTGGTCGAGATCAGCTGCACATCCATGTCCGGGAACAGGCACTGGCGCACGAATTCCATGTGGCGATAAACACTTACAGCATTCGCCGTGGTGGTGGTGACAACGAAATGATCCTCGGCCAGCCGTGCGGCGGTACCGTCATCCATGACCATCCCATCCTCGCGCAGCATCAGCCCATAGCGCGTTTTGCCCACTGCAAGCTTGGCAAAGCCGTTGGCGTAGACGCGGTTGAGGAACTCGGCAGCATCCGTGCCCTGCACGTCGATCTTGCCCAGCGTGGTGCAATCGCATACCCCGACCGAGGCGCGGGTTTGGCGCACCTCACGGTCGACGGAGTCGCGCCAATGCGTCTCACCGGGCAGGGGAAACCACTGCGCACGCAGCCAGTTCCCAGCCTCGACAAACACCGCCCCGCGCTCCTTGGCCCAATGGTGCGATGGGGTCAGGCGGGTCGGGTGGAAATCCTTGCCCGTCATTCGGCCCGCGAAGGCACCGATGGGCACCGGGGTATAGGGCGGGCGGAAAATGGTTGTGCCGGTTTCGGGGATCGACTTGCCCGCAACCTCGGCCATGATCGCAAGGCCCGTGATGTTCGAAGTCTTGCCCTGATCGGTTGCCATGCCCAGCGTGGTATAGCGTTTCAGATGCTCGACCGAGCGGAAGCCTTCCTGATAGCTGAGCTTCACATCCTTGACCGTCACGTCGTTCTGCTGATCGACCCATGCGCGTTTGCAGCCCTGCACATACCAGAACGGCTTTAGCGCAATGGGCGCGTCCTCGGCTTCTGGCAGGTCGGGCAGGGTGGTCAGGTCCAGCGCGACAGCGGCCGCTTCGGCTCCCGAGCGCAGTGCGCCATGGGTTGACATGACGCCATTGGCAGAACCCGCGACGGACATTCCAACCGGTAGGTTTTCTCCCGGAACGAAAGCAGCAAGGGCTTCGTTCCAAACAGGGCGTCCGCGTTGGTGGCAGGTCAGGTGGACATTCGGGTTCCAGCCGCCCGACACGCCCAGCGCGCCACAATCCAGTGTCCGGGTCGAACCATCGGGCAAGGCGACCTCGACAAAGCTCAAGCCCAGACGGCCCCTGGTGTTTATGACCTGCGCGCCTTTTAGCACCTCATAGTCATAGCTGAGGGGGGCATCTTCGCGCACATCGATCACGGCGGCGATTTTAACGCCCTTGGCGTGCAGGTCATCGGCCGTACGGTGGCCGTCATCATTGCTGGTAAAGATCGCAACCCGCGGCGAAGCTGTCACCGCAAAGCGATTGACATAAGTCCGCAGCGCGCTGGCGGTCATGATGCCGGGGCGGTCATTGTTTTCAAATGCAATGGGACGCTCGGTTGCTCCGGCACACAGCAGGGCCTTTTGGGTATAGATGCGCCACAGGATCTGGCGCGGTTTGCCAGCAGGCAGCGAGGGCAGATGATCACCCGTCCGCTCGACCGCCCCATAGATTCCATGGTCAAACGCTCCGATCACCGTGGTGCGCGGCATCAGCCGGACGTTCGGCATTGCCAACAGTTCGGCCACGGTTTGTGCCGTCCAGTCGGGGGCGCTGTGGTCGCCGACCGAGAAGGTCTCGCTGTTCAGGCGTCCGCCCAGCGTGAAATCCTCGTCTGCCAGTATGACATCTGCGCCAGCACGCCCGGCGGTCAACGCTGCCATCAGGCCCGCAGGTCCGGCACCGATGATCAGCAGATCGCAGTGACGAAACCCCTTGTCGTATTCATCCGGGTCCGCCTGCATCGACAGTGAGCCAAGGCCAGCAGCGCGGCGTATGATAGGTTCGTACAGTTTCTCCCAAAACGCAGCGGGCCACATGAAGGTTTTGTAGTAGAACCCCGCCGACAGGAAGTTGGAAAACAAGTCATTCACCGCAAGCGCATCGAACCGAAGACTTGGCCAACGGTTTTGCGAGTTTGCGATCAACCCGTCGAACATCTCGATCGTCGTGGCGCGGGTGTTGGGTTCCTTGCGGGCGCCTGCGCGCAGTTCCACCATGCCGTTGGGTTCCTCGGATCCCGCCGTCAGCAGCCCGCGTGGGCGGTGGTATTTGAACGATCGCCCGATCAGTCGCACATTGTTGGCCAGCAGCGCTGAGGCCAGAGTATCTCCGGGGTGCGCGGTATAGCTGCGCCCGTCAAAGTAGAAGTTCAGGGTCTTATTGCGGTCGATCTGCCCGCCGGTCAATCGGTTCGCTTGTGTCATTTCGAACGTCCCCGCGCGCAGGCCACATCGCGGGCCAGTTCAACCTTGGAAATCTCGTGGGTCAGAGTGTTGCGGGTGACAACTAGCCAAGACCGGTCCCCGGCTTCGTGATACCACAGCTCGCGGTGTTCACCGGCGGGGTTGTCGCGCAGATAAGCATAGTCATAGAACGCGTCGGCGGCATTCTCGGCCATTCCGTCGGGCCGGTCGATCAGGGATGCATCGCCCAGATAGGTGAATTCTGAGGCATCCCGGGGCCCAAGCAGAGGGTGGTTGATGATCATATCCCTAGGTCCCCTCTAGTGCAGGTTGGGCTGGTTGCCCGCGCCTTTTTCGTCGATCATCCGGCCAGTGAGGAACCGGTCCAGGCGATAGGCGGTGGCAACGGGGTGCGGTTCGTCTTTTGCCAGCAAATGCGCAAAGCAATAGCCCGAGGCGGGCGTGGCCTTGAACCCGCCGTAGCACCAGCCGCCGTTGAAATAGAGCCCTTGAACCGGAGTGCGGTCGATGATGGGTGAGCCATCCATCGACATGTCCATCACGCCGCCCCACATCCGCAGCAAACGCGCCCGGCCGATCATGGGCATCAGGGCCATGCCGCCCTCGCACACATCCTCGACCACGGGCAAGTTGCCGCGTTGGGCATAGGTGTTATAGCCGTCGATATCGCCGCCAAAGACCAGCCCGCCCTTGTCGGATTGGCTGACATAGAAATGGCCCGCACCAAAGGTGATGACGCTGGGCAGAACGGGCTTCAACCCCTCGGACACAAACGCCTGCAACACATGGCTTTCAATGGGCAGCCGCATCCCGGCCATGCCCATCACGCGGCTCGAGTTTCCAGCGACCGCACAGCCCACTTTGCTGGCTCCGATAAAGCCTTTTGAGGTTTCGACGCCCAAGCAGGTGCCATTTTCAATCCGCAGGCCCGTGACCTCGCAATTCTGGATTATGTCGACCCCGTGCAAATCCGCCGACCGCGCATAACCCCAAGCCACCGCGTCATGGCGGGCCGTGCCCGCGCGGCGCTGGACGAGACCGCCTTTGATGGGAAACCGGGCGTCGTCGAAATTCAAATAGGGATGTTCGGCCCGTACCTGGTCGGCGTCCAGCAGTTCCGCATCAGCACCGTTCAGGATCATCGCATTGCCGCGCCGCGTATAGGCGTCGCGCTGGCTGTCCGTGTGGAACAGGTTGATGATACCGCGCTGGCTCATCATGGCGTTATAGTTGACGTCTTGCTCCAGCCCCTCCCACAGTTTCAGCGAGAATTCGTAGAAGGGCTCATTCCCGTCCAGCATGTAGTTCGAGCGCACGATCGTCGTGTTGCGCCCCACATTGCCGCCCCCGATCCAGCCTTTCTCGACCACTGCCACATTGCGCTGGCCGTAGACCTTGGACAGGTAGTGCGCCGTTGCAAGACCGTGACCGCCGCCGCCAATGATGATGACGTCGTAATGAGGTTTTGGGTCAGGCTCGCGCCAGACCGGTTTCCAGCCCTTATGGCCGGTCAGTGCCTCTTTGATGACTCGAAAGCCGGAATATCGCATGAATCGGACCTTTTTTTCCAGAATTCACTATTTTGGTGCGGTTGGGTATCCTCAGATGCGACATCGATCTGTCTGAATCAGACCCAAGTATCTGAATGATGAACCGATGGTGGGGGGTAACACTCAGGTTGCCTAAGGTTGTTTGCGGCCTCGCCAAACTCTCCGACCTACTTCGACAGCAATCATAACATAAGTGCAGATAGCGCAGCTGTTGATGATGCGCTAAACCTGTGGAAACACAGGGAGAGCAGGCATGAAACTGAAGGCACCGAATTTCACAGCACCGGTAGATGCGGTCGTCCGTCAGAGCCTGCCTCCGGTCATCTGCTACCCGCCGGATAGTTTGCCGCAACCCGACATCGCCGGGCTGAAGGCTCTTCGACAGGGGGCGAAGAAAACGGCCGAGGCGACGGCGGCCCCGCGCGATGCAGTTTGTGTCGAGGTGCCCGCAGGGGCCTTTCTGCGCGTGCTTTCGGTGGATGGCCCACAGGTGGGCGATCTGAACATGTGGAACAAACATGACCTGACCGAGCGGTTTTATTCGGGTAAAACCCGCGCTTTGCACGGTACGCATTTGTCCACCGGCGACCGTATGTGGTCTAGCTTTCCCAACATGCGCCCGATGGCGACCATCGTCGGAGACACGCTGGACTGGTATGGGTTCGATGCCTACGGAGGATCGGTCCATGACGTGATCGGGACGCGCTGTGATCCTTATACGGGACGGTTGCTGTCGGGGGACGACTATCACTATTGCTGCCATTCGAACCTGACCCGCGCCTTGGCCGATCATTGCGACCTGCCGCTGCACGAGGCCGAGATGCATGTGCATGATGTGCTGAATGTCTTCATGTGTACCGGCTTTACCCGCGACACAGGGCAGTATTTCATGAAGGCCAGCCCGGTGCGCCCCGGCGACTATCTGGAATTCTACGCCGAGATTGACCTGATCGTGGGTCTATCGGCCTGTCCCGGCGGCGATTGTTCATCCGAGCATTCGTCAGACGTGGCCGCCTGCTATCCGCTGGTGATGGAGGTCTATGATCCCGGCGAGGATGTCCGCGCGGCCCATGTTCAGCCCGCGCGGTCCGCCTATGATCGGACGCACGGCACGGGCTAGGCGGTCAGGCGGCGGCCGAGACGGTCCAGCATCCGGCAACACAGGTCCAGCTGTTCGATCTCGACATATTCGTCGGCCTTGTGCGCTTGGGTGATTGAGCCCGGCCCACAGACGATGGCGTGAACGCCAAGCTGCTGGAACAGACCGGCCTCGGTGGCGAAGGCTACAGTGCCTGTGCCGTTGGCGCCGGTCAGTTCGGCCACCAATTTGCGGGCAACGTTGTCCTCCATCGGCTCCAACCCCTGAACTTCGGCGACGACGTCCTGCGTGATGCTGGCTTCGGGGTGAACGGCCTGCATTTCGGGTAGTAGCGTGTGGTTAATGTAGTCGCTGAGCGTCTGGTTAACGAGATCGGCGTCGCTGGCCTGAACCGGGCGCATTTCCCAGCCGATCTCGGCCTTGCTGGCGATCACATTATGCGCGACGCCGCTATTGAAGAACCCGACATTGATCGTGGTCCATGGGGGTTCAAACGCGCTGCCCGCCGGTGCGCGCGATTTCAAAATATGGCGCAGTTCAAGCAACTTGCCCACATAACGCGCGGCGTATTCGGCGGCGTTTACACCGTCATCCGGGGACGAGCTGTGACCTTCCAGCCCGGTAAAACGCGTGGTGTATTCAAAGCAACCCTTATGGCCTTCGATCACCCGCATTTCGGTCGGTTCGCCGATGATGGCAATGTCGGGCACGATGCCGCGTTGGGACAGGTCATTGACCAGATTCTGCGCGCCCAGACAGCCGGTTTCCTCGTCGTAGGTAAAGGCGAAATGCAGCGGTTGGGTCAGTTTTTCGACGTCCAAAGCTTCGGCAAAGGCGAGCGATGCCGCGATGAACCCCTTCATATCGCAGGTACCCCGCCCATACAGTCGCCCATCTCGTTCAATCATCTCGAACGGGTCTGAGGTCCAGTCCTGATCGGCCACGGGCACGACATCTGTATGGCCGGACAGCAGGATACCTCCGGGTATGTCAGGCCCGAGTGTTGCAAAGACGTTGGCCTTCTTGCCCGTCGCATCGCGCGTTTCGATACAGCGTGCTCCCAGGACTTCAAGCCGGTCGGTCAGATAGCGGATAATCTCAAGATTGCTGTCGGCCGAGACCGTCTCAAACGCGATCAGATCGGCTAGAATGTCTTTGGTTCTTTGAAGGGTCATGGTTTCACGAACAGCTTTCTTGGACGGTTGCAGAGACATTCGGCGGGTCCGGTTTCGGTGATCAGGATGGTCTCGGTGATCTCAAGCCCCCAGTCGTCCATCCAAAGGCCGGGCATAAAGTGGAACGTCATGCCGGGTTCCAGCACGGTTTCGTCTTCCGCGCGCAACGATATGGTGCGTTCCCCCCAATCGGGCGGATAGCTGATGCCCACCGGATAGCCGCAGCGCGCACCGCGCTCGATTCCGGCGCGTTCCAGCGGAGCGGCCAGCGCAAGGGCGATGTCGCGGGCCTTATTGCCCGCACGGGCGGCATTCAAACCTGCCTCAAGTCCCTCCACCAGCGCGGCTTCGGCCCGTTGAAGGTGGTCTGGGGGCTGGCCCAGAAAGACTGACCGGCAGAAAGGTGCGTGATAGCGGCGATAGCAGCCCGAGAGTTCGAAGAAGGTGCATTCCCCGGTTTTGAATGGCGCGCCGTCCCATGTCAGATGCGGGGCGGCGGCATCAGGCCCCGAAGGCAGCAGGGGCACGATGGCGGCATAGTCTCCCCAATCCTCACCCACGCCCGAGATCGCGTCATGGTAAATCTGCGCCACCAGTTCGTTCTTGCGCAAGCCGGGTTCGATCCGTTCTATCACCCCATCAATCACATGTTCCGAAATCCGCGCAGATTTGCGCATCAAGGCGATCTCTTCACCGGATTTCACGGCACGCTGCCAGTTCACCAAAGCGTTGCCATCGACCAACGTGGCCTGAGGCAATTCGGCGGCCAATGTCAGATGCGCCTTGGCCGAGTAATAGTAATTGTCCAACTCAACCCCGATGCGGGCGCGTTCAAGGCCGCATTCCAAGATCAGGCGGGAAAGGTCTTGCATCGGGTGCCGCTCGGTCGATTGAACATAGTTATCTGCATAGCCGTGAATGCAGTCATCGCTCATCCAGACCGTGCGCCGCGCGCCGTTGGCGTCCTGATTGCGGCCCCACCAGATTGGATCAGTATCGTGTAGGACGACGACGCCCTGATGCACGTAAAAGGACCAGCCCTCATACCCGGTCAGCCACGTCATGTTCGACGGGTCCTGTACGAACAGCGCGTCCAATCCGGCGTCAGCCATGGCCGCACGCGTCTTGGCAAGCCTGCGATCGTATTCGGTGCGGGTGAAGGCCGGATTGGCATGGGGCATGAGGCGCTCCTATCGCGATGGAGTTTCCGTTGACAGAACGGGACGAATGCAGTCACGTCAATGGGCAACTCAGGAAAGACACCCCAGTGAAGATCACCCTCAATCCCCATCGCGGCGGGCAGAAACTCGCCGGCTCTGCTCCGTACCCTTCCATAAATGCTGCTCGTGTAGCGGATCTTCTGGCGCAATGTCCGGCGGCGGGGGAAACCGCTTTGGTCGATGCCAAGGGGCTGGCCGATGTGGCGAATCTGTGGGTCAAGGACGAGCGCGGACGCATGAATCTTGGGTCGTTCAAGGCCCTTGGCGCGGCCTATGTGATTGCACGACATGCTGCGGATGTGTCGGATTTGCCTGCCGAAACAACGCTTAGCGGGCGGACCTATGTCACCGCCAGCGCCGGAAACCACGGGATGAGCGTCGCCGCCGGGGCGCGGATATTCGGCGCGGATGCGGTCGTCTATATCGCCGAGACCGTGCCCGAAGGCTTTGCTGACCGCCTGAGGGCGCAAAACGCAACGGTCGTGCGACACGGCGTGGACTATGCTGCCAGCATGCAAGCTGCTAGTCAGGCCGCGCAGGATAACGGCTGGACTTTGCTGTCCGACAGTTCGTGGGAGGGGTATTTTGAACTGCCCCACACTCTGATGGAGGGCTATCTTCAAATGGCGGCCGAGGCCGTGCGTCAATGCCCCGAGGTGCCGACGCATATCATGCTGCAGGCCGGTGTTGGCGGTTTGGCGGGGGCGGTCGCCGCCTATGCCCGGCATGTCTGGGGCGATGCGCCCCGGATCATCGTTGTCGAACCCGACGCCGCGCCCGCCCTTCAAGCCAGTATCGAGGCCGGAGCTTGCGTCTTTGCCGACGGCCCGGACAGCATCATGGGGCGATTGGATTGCAAAGAGCCTTCGTTGATTGCTTTGAACGGATTGGCGCGGGACGCCGATGTGTTCCTGACTTTGACGGATGATGAGGTCGCGCAACACCTGCCCGCGATGTCGGAGGCCGGTGTGGCCACAACGGCATCTGGCGGGGCAGGCGTGGCCGCCGTCATGAACCCGGACGTTCGCGCCGAACTGGGTATCGGTCCCGACGCACGGGTCCTCTGTTTCCTGTCCGAGGTCGCGGAATGAGGGGGTTTGACACCGCCGAGTTTCAAGCGCGGCTGACGCGCGCGCAAGACAGGATGGCCGAAGCGGGCCTGTCTGCCTTGCTGCTGACCACTGAGCCCGAGGTTCGGTATTTCACCGGCTACTTGACCCGGTTCTGGGAAAGCCCCACGCGGCCCTGGTTTCTGATCGTCCCGGCCAGCGGGAAACCTATCGCGGTCATCCCCTCGATCGGGGCTGCTTTGATGGGCCAAACCTGGGTCGAAGATATCCGTAGCTGGAGCGCGCCGGACCTGTCGGATGACGGGGTCAGCCTGTTGGCCGAGACTTTGAGTGAGGTCACTCCGGCTGACGCGACAATCGGCGTGCCGGATGGACATGAAACTCATGTCCGGATGCCTATGGCGGACTTGCTGCGGCTTCAGACGCAATTGGGGTCGCGGAAAGTCTCGGGCGATGCTGGGATTCTGCGAACCCTGCGCATGATTAAATCCGAAGCCGAGATATCCAAGATCGAAACCGCCTGTGCCATAGCCGGGCGCGCATTTCAGCGTGTGCCCAAGATTGCCGGGCGCGGGGTCTCGATTGATCAGGTCTTTCGCCAGTTTCAGATGCTGTGCCTTGAGGAAGGCGCGGACTGGGTACCTTACCTTGCGGGCGGGGCCGAGCAGGGTGGCTATATCGACGTCATTTCACCCGCTCCGGAAAGCGAGATGAGTGATGGTGATGTTCTCATGCTGGATACCGGTTTGGTGTGGGATGGGTATTTCTGCGACTACGACCGCAACTGGGCGGTCGGCGCGCCCACGGACGCGGTGCGCAGGGCCTATGCGGCGCTAATCGACGCCTCGGACAACGCATTTCAAATCGCGCGCCCGGGGGCCACTGCGTCGGACCTGTTTCATGCTATGAATGACGTTCTGTCCCGCCACAACGCCGATACCGGGGCCGGAAGGCTGGGGCACGGGCTGGGGATGTCGCTGACCGAATGGCCGTCATTGATCCCGTCCGATCACACGGTGCTTGAACCCGGCATGGTGCTGACGCTTGAACCGGGCATTGCGGTTGGCGGCAAAATCCTAGTGCATGAGGAAAACATCGTCATCAATGACGGTGCGCCGCGCTTCCTCAGCCCACGCGTTGGGTCGGAGTTGCCTGTGATATGAGTTACTTACCTTACGAACTGGAACCAGACGATCCACAGGTCACACCGATGGGTCTGATCGTTCTGCAAACGGATGAAACGATCGAACCCGAGTTCAACGCTTATTTCTCGGACCGTCGCGCGCCAATTTACGTGTCCAGAATTCCCAGCGGTCACGAGGTGACAACCGAAACCCTGTCGCAAATGGAGGCCGCATTGCCCGCAGCGGCGGATCTGTTGCCGAAGGCGAGGCCCTACAAAGTGGTTGGCTATGGGTGCACCTCGGCTAGTTCCGTGATTGGCTCGGCTGCCGTTGAGCGAATGGTGCAGAAAACCTGTGCTGCAGCGAGGGTTACGAATCCGCTGCGCGCGGCGTCTGCTTGCGCTGCGGACAGGGGTGTGTCCAAGTTTGCGCTGTTGTCCCCGTATATCGAAGAAGTGAACGAACCGTTACGCAAAGCCTTTGCTGAAAACGGGATTGAGATGGGTGTTTTCGGCTCGTTCGGAGAAGCCGAGGAAAGCAAGGTCGTCCGAATCTCACGCGAGTCCGTGGTCGAGGCCGCCGTGCGGTTGGGAGCTGATTCGGCGGTTGAGGCTGTGTTCCTAAGCTGTACGAATCTAAGAACTTTCGATGCGATACCTGAGATCGAAAATCGGCTGGGAAAACCTGTTCTGTCCAGCAATCAAAGCCTTGCGTGGCATATGCGGCACCTGAATTCAGCCTGAATTTCAGGCGGCTGGCGGCGTCATTGACATACTGCTGACATATTTTGGTTGCGCGACCTGTCCTGCTTGTCCTTAAATGGTTCGCGAAAGGTCTTTGAGATCCGGATAAACCGGGCAAGCAAGGACAGACAGGGGAGCCAAGTTGGTAATGTCAAATGACGCAGCGTTCGTCGAGTTTCAACGTGTCCAGAAATCTTATGACGGCGAGATCCTTGTCGTAAAGGATCTGAACCTTTCACTTCCAAAAGGTGAGTTTCTGACGATGCTTGGCCCGTCGGGCTCGGGCAAGACCACGTGTCTGATGATGCTCGCCGGGTTCGAGACGGCCACACATGGCGAAATCATGTTGGACGGGCGTCCTATCAACAATATCCCGCCGCATAAGCGGGGCATTGGGATGGTGTTCCAGAACTACGCACTGTTTCCGCACATGACTGTGGCCGAGAATTTGTCCTTCCCGCTGGAAGTTCGCAAGATCGGCAAGTCTGAGCGCGAAGAGAAAGTCAAACGGGCGCTGGATATGGTGCAGATGGGGGCCTTTGGCAGCCGCCGCCCTGCGCAATTGTCCGGTGGTCAGCAGCAGCGGATCGCCTTGGCGCGCGCGCTGGTGTTCGAGCCCGAGCTGGTTTTGATGGATGAACCGCTGGGCGCGCTGGACAAGCAGCTGCGCGAGCATATGCAATTCGAAATCACGCGTCTGGCGCATGAGCTGGGTATTACCACGGTTTACGTGACCCACGACCAGACCGAAGCGTTGACGATGTCAGATCGTGTTGCCGTGTTTGATGACGGGCGCATTCAGCAGCTTGCCCCACCTGATCTTCTGTATGAAGAACCCGAAAACAGTTTTGTGGCGCAATTCATTGGTGAAAACAACACATTGGAGGGCGTTGTTAAATCGATAGACGGCGACTCTTGCGTCGTGACGCTGGATGACGGATCAGAGATTGACGCCAAGCCGGTGAATGTCAGCGCTGCGGGCGAGCGGACCAAGGTCTCGATCCGACCCGAGCGGGTGGAATTCAATAAGGACCGTTTGCACGCGGATGCGCATACGTTGAAGGCCACTGTGAAGGAATTCATCTATATGGGTGACGTGTTCCGATTCCGCCTGTCAGTTGCGGGGAATGATGACTTTATCATCAAAACCCGGAACGCACCGGATGCGGTTCGCCTGTCACCCGGCCAGGAAGTCGAGATTGGCTGGCTGGCTCATGACTGCCGGGCGCTGGACGCCTAAGGCATGAAGACCCCGCACCATCGGGGAAAAGAACAGCCGGATTGCCCCGTGATCTGGTTCTGAAATGTAAAATCAACGGGAATAACAGGGAGTTAATCATGAAAGTTAAAACCACTCTGATGGCAAGTGCGATTGCTGCCGTTGCTGGTGGCGCGATGGCCGAAGAGATGACCATCGTGTCCTGGGGCGGCGCCTATTCCAAATCGCAGCTCAAGGCGTATCACGAGCCCTATTCGGAAAAAACGGGCGTCACCATCCTGAACGATGACAGCTCCGCCGAAGCGGTTGCCAAGCTGCGCGCCATGAATGAAGCGGGCAACATTACCTGGGATGTGGTCGACGTTGTGGCTGCGGACGCGATCCGTCTGTGCGACGAAGGTCTGGCGATGGAGATCGACCCCGACGTGCATCTGGCCGCGGCGCCCGACGGGACTTCGGCGGCGGATGACTTCGGTGATCTGCTGGTCAGTGACTGCTTTATCCCGCAGATCGTGTATTCGACCACATTTGGCTATCGCACCGATCTGGTGGGCGACACACCGCCGACCGATGTATGCGCCGTGTTCGATCTGGAAGCTTATCCAGGCAAGCGTTCGTTGGAAAAGCGTCCGATCAACAACATGGAATGGGCATTGATCTGTGACGGCGTTGCCAAAGACGATGTCTATGATGTTCTGGCGACGGCTGAAGGCCAAGATCAGGCGCTGGCCAAGCTGGACACGATCAAAGACAGCGTCGTCTGGTGGTCTGCCGGTGCTGACACACCGCAGCTTCTGGCCGATGGTGAGGTCATCATGGGCTCGACCTATAACGGTCGTCTGTTCAGCGTGATCGAAGAGCAGAAACAGCCCGTCGCCATGCTTTGGGACGCGCAGGTGTTCGATCTGGACGGCTGGATCATTCCGGCAGGTCTGAGTGAAGAACGCACGCAGCGTGCGCTGGACTACATCATGTTTGCGACCGACACGCAGCGTCTGGCGGATCAGGCCAAGTACATCTCGTATGGTCCGGCCCGTGCCTCGTCGGCTCCGCTGGTTGGTCAGCACGCCGACCTGGGTATCGACATGGCGCCGCATATGCCGACTGACCCGGAAAACGCCAAGAACACGTTCCTGTATAACTACGAGTTCTGGGCAGACTACCGCGACGACATCGACGCGAAATTCCAGGCATGGTTGGCTCAATAAGCCTGTTTTAAGTCATCGGTCGGGGCCGCAATTGGCCCCGACCCACCAAAAAAGACCAAGGGACGCAGATGACTGACGCAACTCAATCCGGTCCGATGCTGGCTGCAGATGGTACGCCGCTGAAGAAATCTCTGGCGCGATCATTGCGCCGCCGCAAGTTGCGGGCGCTGGCCCTGATTGCACCGCTGCTATTGTTCGTTCTGCTCTCTTTCGTGATCCCGATCGTTTCGATGCTGTTCCGATCAGTTGAAAACGGCATTGTGGCCGAGACCCTGCCATTGACCGTGGTCGAGTTGAAAAACTGGGATGCGGAAAGCGGCGAACTACCGGATGAAGCACTATACGCCGCGTTCACCAAAGATATGGTCGTTGCCATTGACGAGAAGACACACACCCGGCTTGGTTCGCGCCTGAACTATGAGCAGACGGGTATGTCCTCGATGTTCCGTCGCTCGGGTCGTCAGATCAAAAAACTGGACCCGGAAACCGATGGCCCGTTCAAAGACAAGCTGATCGACATTCACGACGGTTGGGGGGATATCGAAACCTGGCGTACCATCAAGACCCACGCTGTTCCGATCACCAACGGATATTTCCTGAACGCCATCGACATGCGCCGCACGCCCGAAGGCGCGCAGGCGCAGCCAGAAGACAAACAAATTCTGATCAAGCTGTTTGGGCGCACTTTGATGATGTCGCTGATAATCACGGCATCTTGTATCCTGCTGGCCTATCCTGTGTCGTATTTGCTGGCGACGCTGCCGATGCGCGTGTCGAACCTGCTTATGATCCTAGTGCTACTACCATTCTGGACGTCACTGCTGGTGCGAACTTCGGCTTGGAAGGTTATGTTGCAGCAGCAAGGTGTTATCAACGAAACTTTAGTGTGGCTTGGGTTAGTGGCCGATGATGCACGGTTGGTGATCATCAATAACCAATTCGGCACAATCATTGCGATGACGCATATCCTGCTGCCGTTCATGATCCTTCCGATGTATTCGGTCATGCAGACCATTCCGCCATCCTACACCCGCGCCGCGAAATCCATGGGCGCGACGAACTGGACGACCTTCTGGCGTATCTATTTCCCGCAATCCATTCCCGGCATCGGAGCGGGGTCGATCCTCGTGTTTATCTTGGCCATCGGCTACTACATCACGCCGGAGATCGTTGGCGGGACCAAGGGTGTCTTCATCTCGAACCGGATTGCGTACCACATCTCATCCTCGCTGAACTGGGGATTGGCTGCTGCGCTCGGGACGATCCTGCTGGCGGTCGTTCTGTTACTCTACTGGTGCTATGACAAGATCGTGGGCATCGACAACGTGAAGCTGGGATAAAGAAGATGGCAGCACTTACACCTATATCCCGCAAACCCATGTCGGTTGTCCTGCCCGCAGTGGCCATTGCCGGAGGTTTCCTGGGCATGTTCGTCGGGGCCGGGCAGGGCAGTGTCTTGCTGGGCATTGTGATCGGCGCGGTTCTTATGGCGGGGCTGGCCTGGGTCTATATCAACGTTCTGGACAATGAACGTATGGCCCGCTGGATCACAATCCTCGGACTGGGCGCGCTTGGTTTGCTGTTTGCTGGCGTGACCGGCCTGATCGTTGGTTTGCTGGCTGGTTGGTTCTTTGCCTTCTTCATCTTCTGGCTTTACGAGGGGCGCTACCGCCAAAAGCTGTTGCCCTATATGACAGGCCAGCAGGTTTTCTGGCACTATGCGTTCCGAGTGATCTGCGGCGCGATCTTCGTATTCCTAATCACTCCGATCCTTGTGGTTCTGCCGCTGTCGTTCAACGCGCAGGATTTCTTTACCTTCACGCCCGAGATGCTGCGGTTGGACCCCGAAGGCTATTCGCTGAAACACTACCGCGACTTCTTTACCAACAATGAATGGCAGCGTAGCTTCAAGAATTCGCTGATCATTGCACCGATTGCTACGATCATTTCGGTCTCGCTGGGGACTCTGGCGGCCATCGGTCTGAGCCAGAGCCACGTTCCGGGGAAACGGGCCATCATGGGTATCCTGATCTCGCCCATGATCGTGCCGCTGATCATTTCGGCCACTGGCATGTTCTTTTTCTACAGCGATATCGGACGGTTCCTTGAGGGCACGCTGGGCATGGACAAGAACTTTGTTGGCTATGTGAAAGTGATCCTTGCACATGCGGTTCTGGGTATCCCGTTCGTAATCATCACCGTGACCGCGACGCTGGTGGGTTTCGACCAGTCGCTGACGCGGGCCTCTGCCAATATGGGGGCAGGGCCGGTGCGGACCTTCTTCAAGATCCAGATGCCGTTGATCCTGCCGGGCGTTATCTCGGGTGGCTTGTTCGCGTTTATCACGTCGTTTGACGAGGTGGTCGTGGTGCTGTTCGTCGGTTCGGCCAGCCAGAAAACGCTGCCGTGGCAGATGTTCACCGGTCTGCGCGAACAGATCAGCCCGACCATTCTGGCGGTGGCGACGATTCTTGTCGTGATCTCAATTGCGCTGTTGACCACGGTTGAATTGCTGCGCCGCCGGTCCGAGCGTCTGCGGGGTCTTTCCCCCGCTTGACGCGCGCCGCGGCGTGATTTAGCCATTGCGATATGCAGCCCGGTCACGATGGCGTCGTGACATATCTACGGGCGCATGGCTCTCGGTTCCCGAGGCCGCTTGTCCTGAACGCCGGGACTTGTGGCCGGGCACCTTTCGTCCGGCATTGCAGGAGAGAGCATGATGACAGACCTGACAAACCGCCCCGAGTTCTTCACCAGCCACAATGGCGACAAGGCCCCGTTGCCGTTCAGCAAGGCCGAATATGACCGCCGCCTGTCGGGCCTGCGCGCCATGATGGCGGCACGGGATATTCCGGCGGTGTTGCTGACTTCGATGCACAATATCGCCTATTACTCGGGCTTTCTGTATTGCGCCTTTGGCCGTCCTTATGGCTGCGTGGTGACGCAGGACGCATGTACGACGGTGTCGGCGAATATCGACGCAGGCCAGCCGTGGCGACGCTCGGTCGAGGAAAACGTGATCTACACCGACTGGAAACGCGACAATTACTGGCGCGCGGTGGCCAGCCTGATCGGCGGTGCCAAGCGGATCGGGATCGAAGGCGACCACATGACGCTGGCCGCGCGTGATACGGCGCTGGCGATGCTGGAGCAGCCCGAGCTGGTGGATGTGGCCACGGATACGATGGCCGCCCGCATGGTGAAATCCGCAGAAGAGATTGAGTTGATCAAGGGCGGTGCGCGCACGGCGGATGTGGGCGGTGCTGCGATCCACGCCGCGATCCGTGAAGGGGCGACCGAGATCGAGATCGCTATGGCTGGGCGCGACGCGATGGAGGTTGAGATTGCCCGCGCATACCCGGATGCCGAATACCGGGACACCTGGGTCTGGTTCCAGTCGGGCCTGAATACGGACGGTGCGCATAACCCCGTAACCAAGCGGGCGCTGCAAAAGGGTGATATCCTGTCGCTGAACACCTTCCCGATGATCTCGGGCTATTACACCGCGCTGGAACGTACCCTGTTTCTGGGCGAACCCGACGCCGACAGCCTGCGCATCTGGAAGGCCAATGTCGCCGCGCATGAGCTTGGCCTAAGCCTGATTAAACCCGGCGCGACTTGCTCGGGCATCACAGCCGAGATCAATCGGTTCTTCGCAGATGAGGGGCTGCTGCAATATCGCTCGTTTGGGTATGGCCATTCGTTCGGAGTCCTCAGCCATTACTATGGCCGCGAAGCAGGGCTGGAACTGCGTGAAGATATCGATACGGTGTTGGAACCCGGCATGGTCGTGTCAATTGAGCCGATGCTGTGGATTCCCGAAGGCCAGCCCGGTGCGGGTGGCTATCGTGAGCATGACATTCTGGTTGTCGGCGATGATGGGGCCGAGAATATCACCGGGTTCCCCTATGGGCCTGAGCATAACACGATTGTCTGACCGGATAGGCGAGAGGGGCGCTTAGCCCCTCTTTCCACGTTCGTGGAAAATGAAGCCGATGAAATTCAGCAGCACCTGCGCGGCTAGAATTTGCGTGCTTTCGGTGGGATCATAGTTCGGCGCGACCTCGACCAGGTCAATGCCGACCACATCTCCGCGCTGCGCCAACCCTTGCAGGATCTCCAGCACGTCATAGTACAGAAACCCCCCGTGGCTGGGCGTGCCGGTGCCTGACGCAATCGATGGGCAAAAAGCGTCAATATCAATCGTCACATAATACCGCGCGCCTTCGGGGATGCGGGCCAGGACGCCCTCGGTTCCCAGTTTGCGGACCTGTCGCACCGATAGGATATCCGACCCCCGCGCGCGGGCGTCCTCATACCCTTCCTTCGCGGTCGATGACACATTGCGGATGCCCAGCTGGGTCATGCCCGAGACATAGTTTTTCTCAATCGCGCGCCGCATCGGGTTGCCGTGACCAGCGGTGACGCCGTGGCGTTCGTCAACGAAATCAAGATGGGCGTCGATTTGCACCACATGGATCGGACCATTCTCGGCGCAATCCTCGGCAAAGGCGTTTATGCAGGGGATGTTGATTGAGTGATCCCCGCCGATCGTCACGGGCAGGGCACCGGCGTTCAGGATTTTCTCGACCCCGAACTGGATATTGGCGTGGCTTTCGTCGGTCTTGGTGTGGATGATATCGGCGTCCCCGATATCGACCATGCGGACCGAGCTATCCAGATAGGTTGCGCCATCCTCGTGATCATACGCCCCGGCATGGCCAAAGCTGAACAGTGTCGACGCCTCACGCACCGCACGTGGCCCGAACCGAGCGCCGGATCTCCATTGTGTGCCGAAATCGAAGGGTGCGCCCATGATCGCCACATCCGCGTCGATCTGGTCCCAATCCTCGACATATGGCGATTTGCCAAAGGTCGAAATACCGACGAATGGCAGGTTCAGACGGCCACTTGCATACCCATGAGACGACATAGCGCGATTCCCGTTTCTTGTTTGTCCGTTGTAGCTTAGAAGCCTTGTCTTAAGCAGGATAGGTTTCTTTGAGGGGTGGATGGGTTGAATGTCGCCCGCCAAGTGTGTCTATCTGGTCGAAAGGCCAGAAAGGGATTGCCGTGGGACAGCACGAACTGCCACCCGAGACAGGTGTGTTCTATATCAACCTGGACCGCGTCCCCGCCCGTCGGGATTTTATGGAATCGCAGTTCGATCACGCTGGACTATCTGGTGCCACCCGGTTCAGTGCGGTTGACGGGCAGCAACCCGGAGCGTTGAACCAGAACGGCTATCTTCCCGGTTCAGGCAGCCGCTGGGGCTTAAAACAAAGCGAGATCGCCTGTTTCGAAAGCCACCGGGCCGTCTGGCAGGCCGCCGTCGACCAAAACCTGACCGCCGTGGCGATCTTTGAGGACGATGTCGAGATGTCCACAGATGCGGGCCGCGTCATTGTGGATGTACTGAACCATTCGACCGCGTATGATTTCGTTAAGCTGGACTATTCGCCCAGGTCCTTGCGATTTGGGGCAGAGCGGGATTTGGGGCAGGTGAAAGTTCGCCCCATGCTGGAAATGGCACCAAGCGCGGCGGCCTATGTGGTGTCGCAAGCGGCCTGTCGCAAGTTGCTGGCATGGTCTACGGCCTATTCCGACCATCTGGACGATTTTGTCTCGCTCCCGCGCGCGGATTGGCGGATGTATCAGTGCTTTCCTGCTGTCGGTGTGCAGATGATCTGGTCTAAGCAGCAGGCGGAAATTGTTGACGAGGTGAAGGTCAGCGAACGCTCGCAGGATCAGAAAACCAATAGCGGGTTGGACAAGGGGCCGACATGGTTCCGGTTGCGACGTGAATTGCTGGCGGCCGGGCGTAAGTTGCGCTGGCGCATGGGGGTCCAAACGCGGCTTTTGAAGCAAGGGGGATATGTCGGTTTCATCCCATGTGCCGATGATCTGAGCGTTTAGGTGCGCCGGGGTTTTAACCTTTCGAAACCCTGCGTTTAGCAATCCAAACGCATAAGCGTTAACAAAACTGTCAGTTTGATATAATCTTCCAGTGTTGTTTACGGTTAAACAAGGGTCTGGGGGATGAGTCAGTCAATTTACGACCGCTATGGAGGCTTCAAAACGATCAGTCGGATCGTGATGACCTTCTATGAAATGGCGCTGGATTCTGATCAGATCGGCGGTCATTTCGAAGATATCGACATGCCGCGTCTGATTGATCACCAAACCAAGTTTGTGTCTTCTCTGGTTGGTGGACCTGCCTCGTTCAGTGATGACCGGATCGAGGCAGTGCATCGGCATCTGAACATCACGCATGAAGATTTCGACGAGATGGCCGATTTGTTCGGCGAAGCTCTTGCCCAGCACGGCATGGAAGACGCGCATATCAAGATTGCCTTGGGAGCCATTGAATCCAAACGCGCAATCATCGTTACGCGCTCGGCGGCATGAGTATTCAGGCCATCAACGAACAGTTGCTGCGGGCAATTGGCGTTGGTGTTGCGGTCGTGCGTGCCGCGGATCTGAGCTTCGTTTTTCAGAACGGTCCGTTCATAGAATGGTTTGGGACGCCTGAAAAAGGACAAACGCTGCTGGATCTGTTCCCCGATCTGGACGCGCGCGAATTGGAGGACGTCAAGCAATCGGGCCTGCGCTATTCCGTGGAATTGCAGATCAAGCCCAAGCGCCGGACGTTGGTTTTTGCGGTCGCCGTGTCTTTGGCAAGTGGGCTGGACGAGCAGCTTCTCGTGGTCGAATGCCAGAACATCACCCGCATCCGCGAATTGGAAAGCATGATCGACAGCTATTCCTCAATGGTTGAGCGGAACACGCGTGAGTTAGAGCGCGAGAAAGAGCGTGTCGAACGTCTGCTGCTGAACCTGATGCCGCGCGCCGTGTATGAAGAGTTCAAGACATTTGGCGTGGTGACGCCGCAGCTTTATGATGAGGTCTCGGTCGTGATGCTGGACTTTGTCGGCTTCACGGACTTTGCCGCCAAGACGGACCCGACCGTGACCCTGAGCGAGTTGAATGACATTTTCACCGCCTTTGATCGCATCGTCGAACAGTTTGGCTGTGAGCGGATCAAGACCATCGGAGATGCTTATCTTGCGGTATCGGGAATGCCCGATCCAACCCCGGATCACGCAACCGCCGTTGCGCATTGTGCGGTCCGGTTCCTGCGGTATCTGGAGCGGCGCAATGAAAGCCACCCCCACAAATGGCAGGCCCGTATCGGGTTGGGTATGGGGCCCGCAGTCGGGTCGGTCGTTGGTATACAGAAATACGTCTATGACGTATTTGGTCCGGCGGTGAACCTGGCCTCGCGCCTTCAGGTTTTTGCCAACCCGATGCATATCGTGGCGCCGGATGAGATGAAATATGCGCTGATTGACGCGTTTCAGGTGTCTGATATCGGTCGCGTCGACGTCAAAGGCATGGGTGAGATGGACTTGATCAATGTCACGTCGGGCCTGAGTATGCCGAAGCCCAAAACCGTTTTTTGATCAGTCATCCTGCGGCACAAGCCCCAGCCCCCGCAAATAGATACCGATCCCGGACTCCAGAAGATCCTCGGGCGGGAAAGGCGAACTGGCTCCGGTGTTGCGGGCGAACAGCTCCACCACACCGTGGCTCATGGCCCATATATGCGCGCTGAACATGGATGCCGGAGGCCGCTTTTCGGGCGGAATATGCTGTGACAGATCGGATGCAGCCTTTTCCAAAACCGCTTTTGCTCGGTTGGCGGCAAGGGCCAATTCTGGTGTGCGGTTGATCGAGATACCGCTTTCGAACATCGCGATATAGTGGCCAGGATGTTTGCGGGCGAAAGCCAAGTACGCGCGTCCGGTCGCTTCGAACGCGGCAAGGGCCGAGGGTTGGCCTTTGTCATAGGCGAACTGCATCAGATCCGCGAACATCTCAAAGCCCTGACGGGCGGCTTCGGCGATCAGGTCCTCGCGGCCCTGATAGTGGCGATAGACGGCGGCAGGCGTCACGCCTGCGGTCTTGGCAGCTTCGGACAGGGTAAACCCGGTTGGGCCTTTTGCCTCGATCAACGATAGCGCCGCCTCGATCAGCGCCTGTTTCAGATTTCCGTGATGATAGCCGCGTTTGCTCATGCCTGTGTTAAGCGCCTTTTTTGTTTTGGCTCGTTGATCTTATGACATGATGCTGAGATGTCGGTACGTCCAACCGATCATCCGTCGGGCGCGGCCTACGCATCCCAGATATCCGGGCCCCCGCAAATTTTCGGATCGTTTGCGCCAATGGCATCCGCGTCTTTTTCGTCATAATCCACTGCGTGCAGCACGGTCCTGATTGCGGCAAGTCGAGCGCGTTTCTTGTCGTCGGACCGGACAATCGTCCACGGGCAGGTATCCGAGTGGCTGCGGGTCAGCGTCTCGGCTATGGACTTTGAATATTCCTCCCATTTACTCAACCCAGCAACGTCAATTGGGCTGAGTTTCCACTGTTTCAGAGGGTCGGTTTCACGCGCTAGAAAGCGATTAAGCTGTTCGGCCCGACCAACATTCAGCCAAAATTTGAAAAGCTGGATTCCGTCATTGACCAAACCGGTTTCAAGCGGCAGGACTTGGCGAAAGAACCGCTCGCGCTCTTCCGGTTCGCAAAACCCGAACACGTTCTCGACCACACCGCGATTGTACCAGCTGCGGTCGAAGAACACGATCTCACCGGCCGAGGGCAGGTGCGGGATGTAACGCTGGAAATACCATTGGCTGCGCTCTTGATCCGAAGGCTTGCTCAGCGCGACATTGCGCGCCCCACGTGGATTAAGGTTTTCGCGAAAGCGCTTGATTGTGCCGCCTTTTCCTGCGGCATCTCGGCCTTCGAAGATGATTGCGATACGGCTTTCGGTTTCCTTGACCCAAGACTGCATCTTGACCAGTTCGATCTGCAATGCCTCCATCTGCTTTTCGTAGTCCTTACGCTTCATCCGTTCTTCGTAAGGATAGCTGGAGTTCAGAATATCGTCCTTGTCCGCCTTTTCGATCGTAGAGCGAACGTCTTTGGGCGCATCATTTCGAAAATATTTTTCAATGGAGCCTTTTGAGGATCGGGCCATTAGCTACCTCTCGATAAAATCCATATCCTACTATGGATTAGCGCAAGGCTTAACGCAAACCCGCCCTTTGGGCCGCGCGGTCGATGGCAGCGGCCACCTCGGGTGCAGCGACGACCTGCGGCATATGGCCGATCCCCGGCAGTTCGATCAGTTCCGCGCCGGGGATCTGTTCTATCAACCGGTGGGAATGCCAGCCCAACCCGACCGTGGTGTCGGCGGTGCCATGCACGATCTCGGTGGGAACATCGATATCCTTATAGCGCGGTTGCAGTGCGCGAACCTCTTCTAACAGGTTGGCGCGCTGTTTTGCATTGGCATGCATCGAGGCGCTTCGGATGGTCAGGCCGGGACCGAAGTGGTCTGAATAGCCTTCGGGCGCAGTTTGTGGGGAGAAAACACGGTCCAGTGCCTTTTCGACATACCATTCGGGGATAAAGGCGCTGATCAGGGGAAGGGCCAGCGCGTTTCCGGCTGGGGTCGCTGCCATCCTGTTGAACCCGTCTAATGGGGTCTCCCAAGGAATGGCAGCCGGAGCGATCAACACTAGCGCCGAAATGTTTTCGGGGCGTGTCACAGCCCAGGCCAATGACACCGATCCGCCATAGCTTTGTCCGGCGACGATAGGCTTGTCCGCCCCAAGGCGCGCGGCGGCTTCTTGCAAGATTTCCGCTTGCTCGACAATAGTTTCGCCATCGGGGTTAAAGCTGGAGCTGTACCCCAGGCCAGGGCGATCAAAGACGATGACACGAAAATGCTCGGCCAGGATTGGGGCCAACGCAAAGGTCATGTCGCGCGTGTTCCCGCTGGAGCCATGGATCAACACCACATCCGGCCCTTCACCCATGACAACCGCGTGGACAGAAACGCCGTCTACGTCAACAATCTGACCTTCGGGTGGAAAGGCAGCTTCGGATCGCGCCTCATTCTGCGCTGCACGCCAGGTGGTAGTTATGGTCAGCCCGGCAACAAGCAGACCCAGAGTGACAAGCGTTTTAACGGCCAATTTGATCCATCTCGAACGGTGTGGTTTGGTAAATCTGATTGATCCAGTTGCCATAGAGCAGGTGCGCATGGCTGCGCCATCTGTTCTGCGGCGGCTGGCTCGGATCGTCATCAGGGTAATAATTCATCGGCACATTGATTGGCGTGCCATTGGCGATATCGCGATCATATTCTTGTTTCAGCGTGTCGCTGTCATATTCAAAATGATTGAATATATAGATTGCCCGATGCTCGGGGTCCTCAACCAGACAGGGGCCGACCTCGTCGCTGCCCAGAAGAGTCGTCAAGCCTACGGCGCCGTCGATCTCGGGTTGTTTCATCTCGGTCCAGCGGCTGACAGGGATCACGCATTCGTCCGAAAACCCACGCAAAAACGGCGAAGAGGGCACGAGATTGCGTTGTCGGAAACAGCCGAATGCCTTTGCGTCCAGCATATGTTTGCGAACGCCGTGGAAGTGATTGATCATCGCCATCCCACCCCAGCACACGCCGAAGGTCGAGTGCACGTTGGTCTGGGTCCAGTCGAAGACCTCGCTGATCTCCTCCCAATAGGTGACGTCATCGAATTCCAGATGTTCGATCGGCGCGCCGGTGATGATGAGCCCGTCAAACTTCTGGTCCTTGACCTCCTGGAACGGGCGATAGAACTCGGCCATGTGGGCGGCTGCGGTGTTCTTTGTGCGATGTTCCGTCATGCGGATCAGCGAAAGGTCGATTTGTAGCGGCGTCGCGCCGATCAGGCGGGCGAACTGGTTTTCGGTCTGAATCTTCTTGGGCATCAGATTCAGCAACCCGATCCGCAATGGACGGATGTCCTGACGCATAGCCTGATCCTCGGCCATGACCATGACGCCCTCTTGCGAGAGTACGTCAAATGCGGGCAGGTCAGCGGGGATCTTGATAGGCATCAGGTGCAAGCCTTTGGTGTTTCAGTACAGAGGCGGTAATTAAGCGCGGTTGGCGCGGGTCTCAAGGGTGCGTTCGATCAACTCATCGAAATCCGCGGCGTCACGCACATTGTGCATGTCGTTTGCGGTTACCGCCACGCCCCAGTTTTCGGCCATGGCCTGATAGCGCGGTTGGCGATGGGCAAGCGCGCGGGCATAGGTCCAGCGGACAAAGGCGTCGGGGTCGACCTCGGCGGCGGTGCAGCCTTGTTCGATCAGATACTCCTCCCAGACCCGCGTCAGGAATTCGGGCTGGTAGGACATCGGTTTGGGGGCCTTGTCGAAACGGCGGATCAGCTCGGCAGTGTGGTCTTCGTCCCCCTTGAGCCAGATCATCAGGGTCTGGCGCGACAGTTCCGACAGAACCTGATCGCGCGGATCATTTGGGTCGACCCATTCACAGATAGAGCCGCCAGTATCGCAGATAAAATGCGGATATTGGTAAAGGCGCTGCGCGCGGTCGATAAAGTATTCGGTGTCCAGCAGGGCGTGGATCTCGGCCAGGCGGAACTGTTCCTGCCTGCGGCGGTATTCCGACAGCTCCAATCCGCCCAATGCCGGGTTGCCGGGTTTGCCGAGATAGGCGGCGACGGGGGTCAGGTTTTCGAACGAGATATTCGAGCCGATATAGATCGAATCCGTTAGAAGAAGATCACGCAGGAACGGGACCTTCATCGCTTCGGCCTTGGCGTTGTCGGTGATGTATTCGCCCATATAGCGGGTGCCAATGCGGTAATCGATCGAGTAGTGGAACCAGTCGCCCGAATCCCGCAGCACATTCGACACATAGGTTTTGCCCAGCCCCGACATGCCGAAGAAAAGCACTTTTTTCCGTGCCGCGCCCTGCCAGTCTTTTGCCGAGTTGTAGATCATCGACCGCTATCCCTTTTTCCAACCTTGCTAATTCGGGGCAGCGGCGGCGTCAATCACGTCTGGCCGAGCGGTTAAGGGTCAAGAGCCCGGCCGCCAGAACCGCAAAGCCCAAATAGGCTTGTGGCGGCAGGGCTTCATCCCGCAAAAGGCTGCCTAAAAGGATCGCTACAGGTGGAATGACAAGCGTGACCAGCATCAGATTTCCGGCACCCGCCATGGCGAGAACGCGGTAGTACAGCAGGTATGCACCGGCAGTGGCGATGAGCGCGTAGTAGGCGATTGCCAGCCACGTTTCGGCGGGCAGGGCAAATGACGGCATCCCGTCCGTCATTAGGGAGAGCGGCAATATCATCATCGTTGATCCCGTCAGCATCCCCGCAGCGGCAACGATTGGCGAAAGATCGGCGAGGGTCGCGCGAGCCCATGCTCCGGCGAGGGCATAGGACAGGGTGCCTGCGACGATGGCCAACTGCGCCAGATTGCGCAGGTCAAAGGTGATGAAATTCTGCCAACCGATGGCGATCGTCACCCCGGTAAAGCCCAACCCAACCCCAACCGCGCGGGTCAGCGTCAAGCGTTCGTCCCGAAAGAACACCGCAGCGACCAGTACGCCGAAAATGGCAGTCGCTGCGTTCAGAATCGAGGTCAGCCCCGTTTCGATATGCAACTGAGCCCACGCCATGAGAGAGAACGGGATCGCATTGTTCAAAAGGCCCATAACCAGAAAGGCTCCCCAAACGCGGCGGTCTGTCGGGATTTTCGACCCCTTGATCCAAACGACCAGCCATAAAGCTAACATCGCCCAGAAAACCCGGTGCAACACCGAGGTCATGACCGGTACCGTATCCAATGCAATACGAATCGACACGAAGGACGCGCCCCAGATTACGCCCAACAGCAAAAGTTCAGCCCATGCACGGCCTGAAAGGTGTTTTTGATCCATCATGCCGGTATTTCGCACGCTGCGATGATCCAAGGCGACCCGAAAGATGCGAAAAAGGCCCCGCCGATCAGGCAGAGCCTTTCAAGTAATCACTGAATGGATCAGTCCAGCGCGTAAGTCAGCTGCAGACCGGCACTCCAAGCCGAGTTGCCGCTGAATTCACCACCAGTGGTGGTGGTGGCGTCGCCGATGTCTGTATAGCGAATGCCGCCCGAGATCTGAGCTTTCTCAATCGAGTAGGTGCCACCTACGCCAACGCTCCAGAAGCCATTGGTCGGGCCGAGGTTCGACACTTCGGAGCCTGTGTCCTTCTCATAACCGAAGGACAGGGCGCCCGAGAATTCTTCGGAGAACTGGTAGCCGACACCCAGAGCGTAGGTGAAGGTGTCATCCGCGAAGCTTACAAGTGGATCGCTGTTGGGCGGTAGGCCGGTAAAGACCGGCGGTGAAACGTCAGACTGCGGCCAGTCGACCCAACGAATCGAACCGAACACCAGAGTCTTGGGCGCAACTCCGGTCTGGAAGTCCAAGTTGACAGACTGAGGCGAGACGATCTCGGTTTCGGTGTCCTGGGTTATCAAAGGTGCGCCGGGAGCCAGTGCGTTGAACGATTCAGTAGACGATACATCGTGGGTGATTTTCGAACTGTAAACCAGCGACACACGTGCCGCGATTTCAGGGCGTTCCCACGCCACGCCGACCACGTAGCCAAAGTCAATTTCGTCGCTGAAGTCGACTTCATAGCCTAGGACAGCCGGAACTGCGACATTGGCTTCGACGCGCTGAGCGCGGACGCCGCCGATGGCACTAAAGCCTCCGCTGAACTTGTAACGCAGCAATGCAGTGATAGCGTCAAAATCTGCGTCGGCTCTTAATACGTCGGTTCGCCCGCCCAAACCCGCAAGAACTGTTGGATTCAGTGATAGGGGATAATTTGCAGGGTAGCTAACGTCCGCACCGAAAGGTTGATCATAGATCAGGGCAAAATCCAATGTTTCGTTGATTGCCCGTTTGTAACCCAATCCCGGTGAGAAAAAGTCCTCGGCGATGTCTCCGGAGTCGACGTCCCCCAGCCCGGGTGCAAACTGTGAGCCACTGATATCGGGGTCAGCGTAGCCAAGACGTGCCTGAACTACCGAGCCTTCTTCGAAGATCAAGTTGATGCCCTGACCGCTGCGGTCCAGACCCGCCGCGTGAACGCCGGTCGCACCAACGCACAAAGCGCACGCCTGCAGAAGCGCCTTTTTCATAGAATTCCTCCCTAATACTATCCTGACATCTGCGCGGGGATCGTGTGTGAGTGCGCGCAGTGTGGTTGCTTGGATGCTCGATATTCACTCAGGGGTCATTTTAGCGTCAACTAGTGACCGTGCGTTACTTATGACGAGTGTTAGGGGAATCTGTTGCCAAACTGTTACGATTCTCTGCCCGAACGTTCAGAAAGATACCTGAAAAGATCACAACGGCACCTAGCAGCGTCCAGTGATCCAGCGGTTCGTGGTAAAGAATCACCCCCACAATGGCAATTGTGGGGAGCCTGGCGAAGTCAAAAGGAACAACAACTGTAGCGGGCGCGATCGCCAGTGCGTTGGTAATGCAGAAATGCGCCAGAAGCCCTGCGAACCCCACCAACAATAAGAACGGGGCGGTCGATAAGGTCGGCAGAACCATCTGACCGTCAACGACTGATGCGGCAAAACCCAGCCCGGTTTGAATGACCGTCAGCCAGAACATGATGCAGCCGATACTGGCGAATTTAGTGAGTTTCTTCGTTGAAATCGTCGTCAGTGCGAAAAAGATGGCAGAGAGAGCTGCGGCGATCACTCCTGCACTTAACGGCACCGCGCCAGGGCGTGCCACGATCAGGATACCGGCAAACCCGATCAGCGCCGACAGGATGCGTATAGTGGTCAAACGCTCGCCCAATAGAAGCGGTGACAGCAGGATCACCCAGATGGGCTGAGTAAACTCAAGTGCAAAAACCTGCGCCAGAGGCACGACCGACACCGCGTAGAACCAAAGGTTCTGTCCGGTAAAGTGCATCACGTTGCGCAGACTGTGCAGCCCCAGACGATGCACCGAAATCTGATGCCATTTGCCTGTCACTGTGAGAACAAGGCTTACCACGCAGATGCCCACAATGCTGCGGTAGAACATGATCTCGAATGTATCATGCGTGACGCTGAGTTCGCGCCCGGCCACGGCCATCGAGGAAAACGACGCAATCGCCCCCAGCATCCAGAGCGCGGCCTTGCCGATTTGCGGTCTGGAACTGTCCATGAAAAGCCCTGTCTGTTCTGGAATTTGTTGTCTTGATAAGTAACGGCAAATCGACCGACCAGAAACAAAAAAGCCGGGCAGAAGCCCGGCAATTTATCACTCCCATTCGATCGTGCCCGGAGGCTTTGAGGTGATGTCATAAGTACAGCGGTTGATGCCCTTGACCTCGTTGATAATCCGCGTGGCGGTCTCGCCTAGGAATTCATGGGTGAAGGGGTAATAGTCGGCAGTCATACCATCGACCGAAGTCACCGCGCGCAGCGCGCAGGCATAGTCATAGGTGCGCCCATCGCCCATCACGCCCACGGTGCGTACGGGCAGGATGGCCACGAAGGCCTGCCAGATCTCATCATAGAGACCATGTTTGCGAATCTGGTCGATATAGACGGCATCCGCCTCGCGCAGAATCTCCAACTTTTCGCGGGTGATTTCACCGGGGCAACGGATTGCCAGACCGGGGCCGGGGAAGGGGTGACGGCCGATGAAGCTGGCGGGCAGGCCAAGTTCACGGCCCAAGGCACGGACCTCGTCCTTGAACAGTTCGCGCAGGGGTTCAACCAGTTTCAGGCCCATTTTCTCGGGCAGGCCGCCGACATTATGGTGCGACTTGATCGTGACCGAGGGGCCGCCCGAAAAGGACACCGATTCAATGACGTCGGGGTACAAAGTGCCCTGAGCCAGGAACTCGGCCCCGTCGATAGTGTCGGCGTGTTTCTGGAACACGTCGATGAACAGCTTGCCGATGATCTTGCGCTTGGTCTCAGGGTCGGACTGGCCTTCGAGTTCGCCGAGAAACAGGTCGCTTTCGTCCGCGTGGATGAGTTGGATGTTGTAGTTGTCGCGGAACATGCCGACGACTTCCTCGGCCTCGTTCTTGCGCAGCAGCCCGTGGTCGACGAACACACAGGTCAGCTGGTCGCCGATCGCCTCATGAATCAGGATCGCCGCGACCGAGCTGTCGACGCCGCCGGACAGACCGCAGATGACCTTCTTGTCGCCCACCTGTTCGCGGATTTTATCTATCATTTGTTCGCGGTAGGCGCCCATGGTCCAGTCGCCCTTGAACCCGGCGAGCTTCACGAAATTCTCGTACAGCTTCGCGCCTTTCGGCGTGTGATGCACCTCGGGATGAAACTGAACCGCATAGAAGTGACGGCTTGCATCAGCAGTGATCGCGAAAGGCGCGTTAGGCGAGGTGCCGAAAACTTCGAACCCTGGTGCGATTTCGCTGACGTGGTCGCCATGGCTCATCCAGACCTGCTCGTCACCCTCGGCGAACCAGTCTTCGAGAATATCGAGACGGTTCTGAGGCGTCACGAACGCACGTCCGAACTCGGCAGTGCCGTGGCCGCTTTCGACCTTGCCACCAAGTTGATGCATCATCACCTGCTGACCATAGCAGATGCCCAGAATCGGTACGCCATAGTCGAAAATCTCTTGCGGCGCGCGCGGAGAACCCTCGCGCGTCACGCTGTCCGGCCCGCCTGAGAAAATCACGGCCTTGGGCGCCATCTGACGCACGAAGTCCATTGTGACGTTCTGATAAGGGTGGATTTCGCAATAGACGTTCAGTTCGCGCAGGCGGCGCGCGATAAGCTGCGTTACCTGGCTGCCGAAGTCGATGATCAGAAGGCGGTCATGGGTGTCCTGGGTCATGGTTGGCTATTAGGTCGCAAGCCTTGCATGTGCAAGCGCTATGACGGCAATAATGCAGGCATGGCAACGGAAAAGGTCGCAAATGTCTGAAATCGAACTGCGCCCGGCGACCGTGGATGACACACAAGCGGTCACAGACTGCATCGCGGCGGCATATGCCACGGCCTTGCGCGACCTGCCAGATTTGCCGGATGTGACCGATGGTGTGGCCGAGGATATCGCAAACCAAACGGCCTGGGTGGCGGTGCAGGGCGGGGATGTCATGGGCTTCATCGTATTTGGTCAGGTTGATGGCGCGGTGATGATCTATAACCTTGCGGTTTCACCAAGCGCCCAGGGTAAAGGGCTGGCAAAGCGCTTGCTAGGTGTCGCCGAAACCACCGCTCGTGTCAGTGGGTTGAAGAAACTCAGGCTGCGAACTCATTGTTTGATGAAGCAGACTGTATCTCTGTATCTTCATCTGGGTTGGGTGCAGCAAAAGGTGAGTGGAAACAGTGTTCTGATGGAAAAAACGCTGACAGAATAGCAACCGGGTCCACCGCGTTGGCGCAAAGCAGATGTCGCTTTTCCCCCGATAGCGCCGTAATCCATATGCTTTTCCCGCTTTAGCTGCTGTACCAAAATAATCAAACCAACCAACAGACGGGATCTTCACATGGCTGAGGCAAACACCCGGCGCCGGGCAAGAGGTGGCGGTGGCGCCGCCCGCCGGGCCGAGCGCACCGCGGTACGTATCGAAACAGCAAAGTATATCGAACGCAACATTCCGAACTTCGAAGTTCTGAACGAAGAAGCGTTGCAGATCATCGAAACCAACGCCGAAACAATTCTGGCCGAGGTCGGTGTCAACTTTGTCGACAACCCCGCCGCGCTTGAGCGTTGGAAGAACGCCGGTGCCGATGTTGACGGTGAGCGGGTCCGCATCCCGCGTGGTCTGGCGCGTGAGTTGATCAAAACCGCTCCCAGCGAATTCACCCAGCACGCCCGCAACCCCGAGAAGTCGGTGGTTATCGGCGGTCGCAATCTGGTTCTGGCCCCGGTCTATGGCCCTCCGTTCGTGCGCGACGCTCAGGGTGGCCGTCGCTATGCGACCATGGATGATTTCAACAAGTTCGTGAAATTGGCCTACATGTCCAAATGGCTGCACCACTCGGGCGGTACGGTCTGTGAACCCACGGACATCCCGGTGAACAAGCGTCACCTGGACATGCTGATGGCGCATATGACCCTGTCGGACAAGCCGTTCATGGGCTCGGTCACCGATCCCAGCCGCGCGCAGGATTCGATCGAGATGTGCGAGATCCTGTTCGGCAAAGAATTCGTTCAGGAAAACACGGTCATGACCTCGCTGACCAACATCAACTCGCCGATGACTTTCGACGATGTGATGATGGGCTCTTTGGAAGTATACGCGGCGAATAATCAAGCCTGCATCATCTCGCCCTTCATCGTGGGCGGCGCTATGGCTCCAGTCTCGGTTGCGGGGACGCTGACTCAGGTGCTGGCCGAAGTGATGGCTGGTGTTGCCTATAGCCAGATCATCCGTCCCGGTGCTCCGGCTATTTTTGGTGCCTTCGTGTCGTCGATCGACATGAACTCGGGCGCGCCGACCTTTGGTACGCCTGAGGCGTCGATGGTCACCTATGGCGCAGGTCAGCTGGCCCGTCGTCTGGGACTGCCGTTCCGCTCGGCCGGGTCATTCTGCGGCTCGAAACTGCCTGATGCGCAGGCCGCGTATGAGACAGCCAACTCGTTGAACATGGGCCTGATGGCCGGTGTGAACTTCATGCTGCATTCCTGCGGCTGGCTAGAAGGCGGTTTGGTTGCCGACTTTGAAAAGTTCGTCATGGATGCCGACCAGTTGGGCGTACTGCACGGTCTGGCCAAGGGCGTTGCCTATGACGATAACGCACAGGCAATGGATGCGATCCGGGAAGTTGGCCCCGGCGGTCACTACCTTGGCTGTGCCCACACACAGGCGAACTTCAAGGAGGCGTTCTGGAAGTCTGATCTGCTGGACTACAAACCGTTCGAAACTTGGGAAGACGAAGGTGGCCGCGACACGCGCCAGTTGGCGTCGTCGCGGGTTGAGCACCTGCTGGCCAACTACCAGCAGCCGCAGCTCGACCCCGGGATCCACGCGGCCCTGAATGAATATATCGAGAAGAAAAAGGCCTCCATGCCGGACGCCTTTGCTTGATTACTGATATTGCGCGGCGCGGCTGGCCTTGTACAGCTGCGCCTCGCCCAGTAGCGCGATCAGCAGATCCAGATGACGGACCAAGGAATAGGCCGCATCTTCGGCAACTCGCTGCGCGTTGACCTCTCTCTCCATATCCATCAGCCGGATCAGCGCCGCGCCTGTTCCGGGCAGGGATCCGTAGCCCAGAATGCGCTGCAAGTGCCGATCCCGGTCATAGTCCTGCGCGCCGTGTTTTGCCGCCCGTGCTAACAGGCGAGGGCGGCGTAAAGCGGTAATCATGGTCATCAGATCTTGCATGGAAGGGGTCCCTTGTCTGTGTAAAAGTCTCCGTCTTTGTCACACAACCTAAGCGGGTGTTGCTTTAACTGCTTTCCCTCCGAACGTTGGTTTCATGACTGTTTATGATTTTGAATCAAATCTGGTTTTTACCCCCGTTGGTTAACGAACGAGTAACGAAAGCGGCTCTAGTTAGAATTGGTTAACACATTCATCGGGGGCGATTGGAATCAGAATTGGATTGTCGACGAGGGCAAGTAACTATGGAAAATAACGTGGCTTTCACCATTCCGGCCTGGGTACCTGAGGGGGCGCAGAGATATCTGGCGCATACCGAGACCGGTCAGTCGATCCGCGACATTGCGCGGTCCGCGGGGTGCCATGCGTCGACCATACTTCGGCAAATACGTCGCGTTGAAATGCGGCGCGATGACCCGCTGGTGGATGCTGCCCTGCAATCCTTGGCCGAGACGCATTTCTCGGACACCTCCGAGAAGTTCCCAGCCGGGCATGAAGATCGGGTTGCTGCGGCCGAAGAAGAATTCTCGCGCGAGGCGCTGCGGGTTCTTAGGCGGTTATGCGAATCCGGGGCGGTGCTGGCCGTAGCCGAGGAAATGGATAAAGCGGTTGTGGTGCGCGACAGTGGCGACAATAGCGCGACCCGAACGGCGGTTGTGGACTGCAAGTTGGCGCAGGCGCTGGCGTTGAAGGATTGGATCACCTGCGACAATCCCGGTCGCATTTCCCGCTACCGGATTTCATCGTCTGGGCGCACCGCGCTCAGTCAGTTGGTCGCCGAGGCCGAGAACAAGGCGCGCAGCCGCAACGACTTTGGAATGGCCGAGGCGCAGGCTCCGTTTCAAACGGCGTCGTCGCTGGCGCAGGTCGGAGCGGCCAAAACGGAAGGACGCCGTCGGATGCGCTATAGCGCGGCCGAGAGCCCACTGATCGCCCTGGCGCGCCGCCGGGACCGGGATGGGAAACCCTTTCTGGATGAAACCCTTGTCCGAGCAGGAGAGCGGTTACGCGAAGATTTCGAACTGGCCCAGATCGGCCCACAAGTGACGCAGAACTGGGATCATTTCCTGACCGCGGGTGGGCGTGGCAGCTTTGGTGCAGGTATGAAAGATGGACGCGGTTCTTCCGATGCGCGGGATCGGGTCGAATGCGCCTTGTCCGATCTGGGGCCAGGTCTAAGCGACGTAGCGCTGCGGTGTTGCTGTTATCTTGAGGGACTCGAACTTGCCGAAAAGCGTATGGGCTGGTCGGCGAGGTCAGGAAAAATCGTCCTGCGGATCGCGCTTCAGCGCCTAAAGCGCCACTACGAGGATCAGGCGGAAAAGAACCGAATGATCGGCTAGGGTAATAATTTTCCCTTGCGGTTGGGCGGTGTTGAGATAATCAAAGGTTATGAATTTCACGCTCAGACAACTTCAATATTTCAATGCCGTGGCCGATCAGCGTAATTTTGGCCGGGCGGCGCAGATGTGCAACGTCTCGCAACCCGCCCTGTCGGTGCAGATCAAGGCGCTGGAGGAAACGCTGGGCGGCCCGCTGTTCGAACGGCAGGCTCGCGATATTCTGCTGACGCCGCTAGGGCGGGACGTTCTGGACTATGCGCAGCAGGTGCTGGGCGCAGCGGACCGGCTTGACCAGTTCGCGCGCGACCATTCAGGCGGGCACAGGTCTTTGTCTATCGGGATTATTCCCACCATCGCGCCCTATATCCTGCCGGGAGTTCTTGCAGGGCTTCGCGCCTCAGATGTCTCGCTACGGGTGCGGATTCGCGAGGCGCGCACGGACCGTCTATTGGCCATGCTGCGCGCTGGAGAGATCGACGCAGGCGTCATGGCGCTGCCGTCTGGCGGTAATGAGCTGTTCGAACTGCCCTTGTTTGAAGACCGCTTCTTGCTGGCAGGCAGCGCGGGTCGTTTGCAGACCATGAGGCAGGACCCCGAGGCGCTGCGCCCCGTCGATTTGCAAACCACGCAGTTAATGCTTCTGGATGATGGCCATTGCCTGACGGATCAGGCGCTTGAGGTCTGCGGGCAGGATCGCAGCAGTGGGTTGATCAATATGGGCGCGTCTTCGTTGGCGACCTTGTCAAGGCTTGTGGCTGAAGGATTCGGTTTGACGCTGATGCCGGAATTGGCGGCGAAGGCCGAAACCGGGGCAGTGCCGGGGTTAAAGTTACAACGGTTCGGCAAACCGCAGCCCTTTAGAACTGTGGGATTGGTCCGGCGCAGGTCTACCCGTGCCGAGGATTGGTTTGACAGTCTGGCCGATGTGATCCGTGTGGTCGGCGAAGACATCGTGTCGATTACGCGTACATAAATCCTGATGGTCACGCGTACACAAAAAAGACCCGCCACAAGGGCGGGTCGTTCCGACTTCAAAAGATGGACGCTCAGGCCAGCGCAGGTTCTTTTGCGTCTTCCAGATGCTGCATCAGCGTTTCCGGCGAGGATACGCCATATGGGTCCTCAGGGCAGTTATCCATCAGGCCGGGCTCTTCGAACCATGCGTCGACCACGCCATCATTGACGATGGCCGCATAGCGCCACGAACGCATTCCGAACCCCAGATTGTCCTTGTCGACCAGCATCCCCATCTTGCGGGTAAACTCGCCCGAGCCGTCTGGGATGACTTTGACGTTCTTCAGCCCCTGATCCTGGGCCCATTTGTTCATGACAAAGCTGTCATTGACCGACATGCAGTAGATCTCGTCGATCCCTTTGGCGATGAAATCGGCATAGCCGTTTTCGAACCCCGGCAGTTGGTAGGTCGAGCATGTGGGCGTGAACGCACCGGGCAGCGAGAACAGGATGACCCGTTTGCCTGCAAAGTAATCTGCTGTGGTCTTGTCTTCCCAACGGAAGGGGTTGGGGCCTTCGACGGCGTCATCGCGGACGCGGGTGTGGAACGTGACCTCAGGCAGTTTGGTGCCGGATTTCATATTCATCTCCTGTGATTCATTGATGATTTTTCGGCTCTTTAAAAGAGTTCCAACCCCGCTTCAACCGGCCTTTTGCTGCAAGTGCGAATTTGCCTAATCTGCTGAAATCGTGCGGTGGTTCGCACCCAATCACGTGTCGCAACTGTTGAATGCTGCGTCGCAAAAACACCAACGCATGGCGGATATGTCCCAGTGGCATGGTGCGGATCGTCAGACTATGTTAGACGACAGCAAATTGACCCAAAGTCAGGAAAGCCAGCCGTGCGTGATCTGAAGATCCCCGAACAACGTCACCCTGAAAAGGCCCATAAGCCCGATAACGCTCAGCCCAAGAAACCAAGCTGGATTCGGGTCAAAGCGCCGGGCGGCAAAGGTTATGCGGATACGCGGCGGATCATGCGGGACAACAACCTAGTCACCGTCTGCGAAGAGGCAGGTTGCCCCAATGTTGGTGAATGCTGGAGCCAAGGCCACGCCACCATGATGATCATGGGCGAAATTTGTACTCGAGGTTGTACCTTCTGCAACATCGCTACTGGCCGACCGGATGCGCTGGATGTGTTCGAACCGGGCCGTGTGGCCCATGCGGTTGAAAAGCTGGGGCTGAACCACGTGGTGATCACCTCGGTGGATCGCGACGATCTGGCCGACGGTGGGGCAGACCACTTTGCCCAGACCATTCGTGCGGTGCGGCACCGCTCGCCCAAGACGACGATCGAGATTCTGACCCCGGACTTTCTGAAATGCGAGCCATCGGTTCTGGAAGCTGTGGTCGAGGCGAAGCCGGATGTGTTCAATCACAATCTTGAAACCGTGCCGGGTCTCTACCCTGAGGTGCGCCCCGGTGCCCGCTATTTCCATTCTTTGCGCTTGTTGCAGCGGGTCAAGGAACTCGATCCGTCAATCTTTACCAAATCCGGCATCATGGTTGGGCTTGGTGAGCAGGAACAAGAAGTGCGGCAGGTGATGGATGATATGCGCGCTGCCGATATCGATTTTCTGACCATTGGTCAGTACTTGCAACCGACGCCGAAACACCATGCGGTGGATCGGTTCGTGACGCCGGAGGAATTCGCGTCGTACGAAAAAGCGGCCTATGGCAAAGGTTTCCTGATGGTTTCGGCCACGCCGCTGACCCGGTCGTCTTATCATGCGGGCGATGACTTTGCCCGCCTGCGCGCCGCACGGCAGAAAATGTTGGATCAGGGGTGAGTCCCGAGACGCTGGCGCGACTAACCGCTCTGCGCCATGACCTGCACCGGTTTCCCGAACTGTCAGGGCAAGAGAATAACACAGCTGCGCGTGTGGCCGGTCTGCTGACCGATTTGGGCGCTGACGAAGTCCTGACCGGTATCGGCGGTCATGGAGTGGCCGCAGTATTCGATGGCGCGGCACCTGGACCCACCGTCGCCATTCGGTGTGAGTTGGATGGTCTGCCGATTCAAGAACTGGGGGATTTGCCTTACTGTTCGCAGATCCCCGGCAAAGGGCATCTGTGCGGGCATGATGGCCATATGGTCATGGTGCTGGGCGTAGCTGATCATCTGGCCCAGGCCCCTCCGCAAAAGGGCCGTGTGGTGTTGATCTTTCAACCCGCCGAGGAGACAGGGCAAGGGGCAGTATCATATATAGCTGATCCTCAGTTTGCGCCAATCGCGCCGGACTTCGTATTTTCGCTGCACAACCTGCCGGGCCTTGCGCTAGGTGAGGTGCTGCTGTGTGAGGGCCCCGCCAACTGCGCGTCACGCGGGATGCGGGTGATGCTTGGTGGCAAGACCTCTCACGCGGCGGAACCGCAGGATGGAATTTCGCCGGCTGAAGCGCTCGCGTCTTTGATGCCGGAGCTTGCGGATCTAGGAACGGGCGGTGCATTGAATGCCGATTTCGCCCTGACGACCGTGACCCATGCGCGGCTGGGCGAACCCACATTCGGCGTCGCCCCCGGAGCGGCCGAACTGTGGGTGACGCTGCGCACCGTGTCTGACACCCGTATGAAATGCTTGATCGCCGAAGCCGAAGATCTTGTCACCCAAACAGCAGAAGCCCAGGGATTGGCGGTCAAGATCACTTATGAGGATGTGTTTGAGGCCTGCACAAACAATGCGCAAGCAGTGGCTGCGGTTGCCGAGGCTTGTGTCACGGAGGGCGTGCCTTGTACTCTCACGAATGAGCCTCAAAAGTTTTCCGAGGATTTCGGCCAGTTTGGCAAAAGCGCCGCGGCGGCGATGTTTTGGCTGGGTGCCGGACAAGCGCACCCGCAACTGCACAACCCGGACTATGATTTTCCGGACGCGCTGATCCCTGTAGGGGTAGATGTTTTCAGTGCAGTAATTCGATCTCTTGTAGGCCGAGCCCTCAGTTTACGAGATCACTGACAATTCCAACGGCATCAATAACTGTTTTTGTGTCATCGGATATCGACAGGATTTCGTCATCTACGCGGATATACCGCTGACCGGCGGGCAGGGGTTTCAACTTCCAGCCATCGAGGTCGTCAAGATAGTCAAAATCCAAGTCATTAGGGATTTTCTGACCTCGCGTGTAACGCTTGATCTGTCCGGGCGGTACACCGACGCCTTTATTTGTTTTTACCGACTTTTCAATTTTCGACTTGTCGGGGCCTTTACCTTTGCCCTTGTTGTCCTTTGCATCCGCAATTCCAACTGTTGCGGCTACCGCGCAAGCCGCCATTAGTCCAATAGACAGTGTTTTCATACGTAAAAAACCTCCCAAAGTACTCGAATGGTAGTCTCTTGCTGGGAGGAATGTCCAATGATATTCAAATAGGAGAATTTTTAGGAAGCTTAACCACTGCTACTTGCACAAACCGGATAGGTCAGAGGGCCGCTCAGTCTTTGACAAATCGCACCTTGCCAATAAAGGGCAGGTTGCGATTGCGTTGCGCGTAATCGATGCCGTAGCCCACGACAAACTCATCAGGGATTTCAAACCCGATCCAGTCCGAGCGGAAATCGACCTCGCGGCGGCTGGGTTTGTCCAGTAACGCAATGGATTTCAGCCGCGCAGGCTTGCGGCTTTGCAGCAGTTTGGTAACGTGGTTCAGCGTGTGGCCGGTATCGACAATATCTTCAACCACCAACACATCGCGTCCTTCAATTGCGCCGCGTAAGTCCTTGAGAATACGTACTTCACGGCTGCTCTCCATGGAATCTCCATAAGAGGACGCTTCGAGGAAATCGACTTCGATAGGCAGGTCCAACTCGCGCACCAGATCAGCGATAAAGACAAAACTGCCGCGTAAAAGACCGACGACAACCAGCTTGTCGGTTGCGCCAAACTCGGCTGTGATCTCGCGGCACAACTCCTCGATCCGGGCGGCGATGGCCTTGGCCGAGATCATCTCATCTATCACATATGCGCGGTCTGTCATCACTGCCCCCTTGATCTTTGGCGCGCAACATACGACATGACGCGCCATTGTCACCTGCAAATAGCGGACCGCCATGCCGACCCATTCCGAGACACGTCACCTGCCGTATACCGCTCAGCAGATGTATGACCTTGTCGCGGATGTGGCGAAGTATCCGCAGTTTTTGCCGTGGTGCGCGGCGGCCCGGATCAGGCGCACTTATGCGGCGGGCGAGGCACAGGTGCTAGAGGCCGATCTGGTGATTTCCTTCAAAGTGTTCCGCGAACGGTTCGGTAGCCGCGTGACACTACACGCCGAGGAGCGCCGGATCGACACCGAGTATCTGGACGGGCCGTTCAAATATATGAAATCCGATTGGCAGTTCGCGGACGCGCCTGAAGGGGGCTGCAACATCTCGTTTCATGTGGATTTCGAGTTCAAGAACGCCATCCTGCAGGGCATCATCGGCGTCGTCTTTAACGAAGCCATGCAACGTGTGGTCAAAGCCTTCGAGGCCCGCGCCGCAGATTTGTACGGCTAAGGCTTTACCCGACCCCGGCGCACGCTAGACTGCGCCGCATGAGTGATTTTACCAATACCTTGGCCAGGTTTGCTGCTGGCCCCGTTTCCACGTCGCGACAAGCCCGCATCGTGACGTCTTTGTCCGTTTTGGATTGGCTGGCGGTGGGGCGGGCTGGGGTAGACGAACCCGTTTCGCAGACCGTGCGCGCCTTGGTTCTTGATGAGGGCGGCACCATGCAGGCCCATCTATTCGGCGGTGGGGCCGCGCCCTTACGCGGGGCGGCTCTGGTTAACGGGACGGTGTCGCATGCGCTCGATTATGACGACACGCATTTCGCCCATATCGGCCATCCTTCGGTGGCCATTCTACCTGCGGCGCTTGCGCTTGGTGAATGGGACGACCGCATTCTTGTGGATGTTCTTGAGGCCGCTTTGGTGGGGATGGAGGTCTCGATCCGCGTGGGGCTGTGGTTGGGGCGCGACCATTATCAGGCCGGGTTTCATCAGACGGCTACAGCCGGCGCGTTTGGGGCGGCCGTGGCTGCGGGCCGTGTTCTGCGGTTCGATGTGGATCAGATGCGCAAAGTTCTGGGTCTGTCGGCGACCCGCGCGGCGGGGCTCAAAGCGCAGTTTGGAACTATGGGTAAGCCCTATAACGCGGGGCTTGCGGCCTCGGCTGGCGTCGAGGCGGCTTTGCTGATCGCCAAAGGTTTTGATCCAAATGTCGAGGCTATGGAAGGCCCTTATGGGTTCGGCGCAACCCATCAGGGGCAAAACGATACGCAAACCGCGCTGGACCGGTTGGGCGAGGATTGGTTGTTCGAATCCGTCAGCCACAAGTTCCACGCTTGCTGCCACGGGCTGCACGCAGCGCTGGAGGCCGCACGCACGTTGGACATCGCCGAACCCGAAGTGGCCGAGATCACGGTCAAGACCCATCCGCGATGGATGAGCGTGTGCAACCAGATTTCTCCGACAACTGGGCTGGGCGCAAAGTTCTCATATCGGACGGTGATTGCGATGCAGGCGCTGGGATATGACACCGCCTTGCCCGTCAGCTATTCCGAGAAAACCTGCGCCGATCCGCGCCTGATCTCGCTGCGCGATCGCGTTACGGTCGAAGCGGATGAAACGCTGTCCGAGACGCAAGCCCACCTGATCCTGCTGCGCCGTGATGGTGCGCGCAAAGAGGCCAGCCATGATCTTCTGACCCCGATGCCCTTATCTGAGCGAGAAGATCGGGTGCGCGGCAAGGCCGCCAAACTGATCGGAGGTGACGAGGCGGACTCGATCTGGTCGATGCTGCGCACCGGAGGCCGCGCCCGCGATCTGGCGGCATTGCTTGCGGATTAGACCACGCGCCAATGCAGCGGGAATCCTGGGTCGAACACCGTGACAGGCCCGTCACCAGAGTCGATCTTTTCGGGATACACGACCGGTTCGCCCTTGGTCAGTGTGATCGTGTCCTCATTCACCGGCAGGCCATAGAAACCGGGGCCATTGAGCGAGGTAAACCCTTCCAGCTTGTCCAACGCCCCTTCACGGTCGAACATCTCGGCCACTAGTGACATCGTGTTCGTCGCGGTGAAACACCCGGCGCAGCCGCAGGCCATTTCCTTGTTCGCATCTGTATGCGGCGCGCTGTCAGTGCCCAAAAAGAACCGTGCATCGCCCGAGGTCGCAGCGGCCAGCAGCGCCAGCCGGTGCTCCTCGCGCTTGGCGACGGGCAGGCAGTAGTAATGCGGTTTGATCCCGCCAACCAGAATATGGTTACGGTTGATGATCAGGTGATGCGCCGTGATCGTCGCGCCCAGATCAGTGTCATTGGCTTTGACATAGTCCACGCCGTTCGCGGTGGTGATATGCTCCATCACCACGCGCAGGCCGGGGGTCGACTTGCGGATCGGGTCCAGAACGCGGTCGATGAACACGGCCTCGCGGTCGAAAATGTCGATATCCGCATCCGTAACCTCGCCATGCACACACATGGGCAGGCCAATCTCGGCCATATTTTCCAGCACCGGGCGTATTTTGTCAAAATCCCTCACGCCCGAGGCCGAATTGGTCGTGGCCCCAGCCGGATACAGCTTGCACGCTTTGATCAGCCCGCTGGCATGGGCTGCGGCGACGTCTTCGGCATCCGTGTCCTCGGTCAGATAGAGGGTCATCAGCGGCTCAAACGTCATGCCTTCGGGCAAGGCGGCCAGAATGCGGTCGCGATAGGCGGCGGCCTGATCGCCGCGCACCACGGGCGGCACGAGGTTCGGCATGATGATCGCGCGGGCGAAATGACGCGCGGTTTCGGGCAGGACGGCCTCAAGCATCGCGCCATCGCGCAGATGCAGGTGCCAGTCGTCGGGGCGGCGGATCGTCAGGGTATCGGTCATGGCCCCCGGCTAGCACAGTGCGCGCAGCCGTGAAAGGCCCCGAATGCACGGCTGCCCCTTGTCAATATGCCCGAACGTCGTAATTCCTTGCAAAGCCCTGGTCTTGACGCGCGCCCGCCGTCGTGACCTCTTGTGCCCCGAGGGAGATCGCCATGACGCAGCCAAATTCCATCGACGCCGTTCAGACTATGCTGGGCGATCAGGGCTATGTCTGCGGGCGGGCCTTGGCCACGGTCGTCTTCCTGTCGCTTAAACTGGGCCGCCCGTTGTTTCTGGAGGGTGAGGCCGGGGTCGGCAAGACCGAGATCGCCAAGGCGCTGGCCGCCGGGCTGAACCGCCGCCTGATCCGACTGCAGTGTTACGAGGGGCTGGATGCGTCCTCGGCTGTCTACGAATGGAACTTCCCGGCGCAAATGGTGGCAATCCGCACCGCCGAAGCCTCGGGCGGCGCCGACAGGGGTGCCCTGCAATCCGAGCTGTTCTCGGACGACTACCTGATCGAACGCCCGCTGTTGCAGGCTATGCGCCCAGATGAACACGGCGCGCCGGTCCTGCTGATCGACGAACTTGACCGCACGGATGAACCGTTCGAGGCGTTCCTGCTGGAGGCGCTCAGCGATTTTCAGGTTACAATCCCCGAACTGGGCACTGTTAAAGCGCCCGAACCGCCTATTGTCATCGTCACCTCGAACCGCACGCGCGAGGTGCATGACGCCCTGAAACGCCGTTGCCTCTATCATTGGGTCGACTACCCCGATTTCGAGCGCGAGATCGAAATCCTAAACGCCCGCGCACCCGAAGCGGCACAGCAGCTGAGCCGCGAGGTGGTGGCCTTCGTCCAGCATTTGCGCACCGAAGACCTGTTCAAGAAACCCGGCGTTGCCGAAACCATCGACTGGGCCAAGTGCTTGCTGGCACTGGATGTGATTAACCTCAGCCCCGAAGTGATCGGCGATACGCTGGGCGCGATCCTGAAGTACCAGGACGACATCCAGAAACTCCAAGGGTCTGAGGCAAAACGTATTCTGGACGAAGCCAAAGCCACGCTCGAACCGGTGTGATGGCGGAGCAGCTTCCCCTAGATGTCCCAGATGACCCCAAACTGGCGCAGAACATCACCCATTTCGCGCGGGCCCTGCGCAAGGCGGGCTTACCCATAGGCACGGGCCGTGTTGTCGATGCCATCCGCGCGGTGCAGGCTGCTGGGTTCTCGGAAAAGCAGGATTTCTACTGGACCCTGCACGCCTGTTTCGTGAGCCGTCCCGAACATCGCACAGTGTTCGCGCAGGTCTTTCGCATGTATTGGCGCGACCCGCGGTATATGGAGCATATGATGGCCATGATGCTGCCTGCGATCCGTGGTGTTCAGGAAGACCGCAAGGCCGACGCGGGCGAAAAGCGCGCGGCCGAGGCGCTGTTGGACGGTGTCGAACGCGATCAGCCAGAGACGCAAGACACGGGCGAAGAAACTGAACTTGAGATCGACGCTTCTCAAACCGCCTCGACCGAGGAACGCCTGCGCAGTCTTGACTTTGAACAGATGAGCACCGCCGAGATCGCTCAAGCCAAGCGCATATTGGCCCGTATGACGTTACCGGTAAAACCAATCGAATCCCGGCGCGGTCAAGCCAGCCATGTAGGGCAAAGGATCGACCGCGCCCGCACCTTGCGCGCCGCCATGCGCCAGGGCGGAGAGTTGCACGAAATCGCCCGTCAGAAACCCCGAACCCGCTGGCCCAATCTGGTGGTGCTGTGTGATATCTCGGGGTCGATGAGCCAATACAGCCGCATTATCCTGCATTTTCTGCACTCGGTCTCGAACGCGAAAGGCGCGGGATGGGCCAAGGTTCACGCGTTCACTTTCGGGACGCGGCTGACCAATATCACCCGCCACCTGCATCAGCGCGATGTGGACGCCGCTTTGGCCGCCGCTGGGGCGGAAGCGCAGGATTGGGAGGGCGGCACCCGCATCGGCGAATGCCTGCACGCGTTCAACCGCGACTGGTCGCGGCGCGTCATGGGGCAGGGTGCGGTGGTTCTGCTGATCTCGGACGGATTGGACCGGGGCGAACCGCAAGCGCTGGGAAAAGAGATGGAGCGTCTGCACCTTTCCGCCCGCCGTCTGATCTGGCTGAACCCACTGCTGCGCTGGGACGGGTTTGCACCTAAGGCGCAGGGCGTGGCCGCGATGTTGCCGCATGTAGACAGCTTTCGGGCCGGGCATTCGATTGCCTCGCTCGAAGATCTGGCCGAGGTCATCTCGAAACCCGATGACATGGGTGAGAAAGCGCGGCTGATGACCGCGCTTTCGAGTTAGGGTTAACTCAGCTGTTCTTCATTGCACTTGCGGGCCATTTCCATGGCCTTGTAGGTGCCAGTCAGATCCACGGTGAAGGCAAATTCCTTCTCGGGGAAGACAAGCATCACCTTTTGCTTGGCAATGTCTTCAGCGAATTGGGGATCATTGGACAGAACGTAACCGCCCGAATACCCCTTGGTGATGTTACCCTTCATGCCGGTGGCTTCACCGATATAGAGATTGTCGCCCAGAAGAATTGCCACAGCCTCGGTATCGCCGCGCTTGATGTCGGTTTTTTCTTTGGTGAAGACGCCCACATAGCCAACGCCGCGATCTTCGGTTAGCCCCATCTGAACCACGTTCTCGGAGTCATCTATAGCCTCAATCAGGCAGGATTTCTTGTCCTGATCAATGAATACCTTCCAGCCCTCGACCTCGCCATAGCGCAGGAATGTATCTGCACTGACTGCCGTGGATGCCAAAAGTCCGATTGCTGTTCCGAGTGCAAAAATGCGTTTCAACTCTTTGTCTCCCTTGTGAAAATTAAATATGCGCATATTGGAATGCAGCAGATGTATGTGTAGGCTAGAATCTGCTCTGCAGACAATCAATGCTTTGCAGAAAATGGTAAAAACTCAGCCAATTCGCGCCGAAGCCCGACTGCCGCGTCTGACCTTAAAGTCGGGGTTCCTTTTCATCTGGCCAAACCTGCCTATGTTGGGTCAAAGCACTATGGGAGGGCGCAATGGACAGATTCGACAACAGCCCAGAAACTGCGCTGCGCTGGTTCAGCAATGGCAAAAAGGCCGCGCTCGCCACCGTGGTTGAGACTTGGGGAAGCGCCCCGCGCCGTGTGGGCGCGCAGTTGGTCATTGGCGGCGATGGTCGGATCGAAGGCTCGGTTTCGGGCGGTTGTGTCGAAGGCGCTGTGATCGTCGAAGCGCTTGAGGCCATAGATGAAGGCGAAGCACGTCTGTTGGAATTTGGTGTCAGCGACGAAGATGCGTTCGCTGTTGGTCTGGCCTGTGGAGGGACGATTCGGGTGTTGGTCGAGCCCATCGGAAGCGTTCTGCCCGAACCCATGCTTCGTGATCTGGTCGAGGCGCGTGCCGCGCGAGTTCCACTCGCCTATGAGGTAAATGTCGAGACCGGCCACCGCGCGCTGCGTCGCAACGCTTATACCGACCGGCTGCGCATGGATCGCTCGGGGTTTGAAGAGGACGGCAAGACCTTTGTGGCCGTTCACAACCCACCTTTGCGCCTGATTGTCGTGGGTGCGGTTCATATTGCGCAGGCGCTGGTGCCGATGGCACGGATTGCAGGGTATGACCCCGCGATTATCGACCCACGGGATGCTTTTGCGTCCAGCGCCCGTTTTCCGGGTGAAAACATACTGACCGATTGGCCGGATGAGGCTGTTGCCAAGCTGGGTCTGGATTCGCGCACCGCTGTGGTGTTGTTGACCCACGACCCCAAGCTGGACGACCCGGCGCTGGAATCAGCGTTGGCCGCCGGGGTGTTTTACATCGGTGCTCTGGGCTCGACCCGGACCCATGCCAAACGCGTGGCTCGTATGACCGAGGCCGGGTTCACCGAAGATCAGATTGCCCGCATTCATGGTCCGGTTGGTCTGGATATCGGGGCTGCCGATCCGTCCGAAATTGCAGTCGCCATATTGGCACAGATGACCGCCGTGTTACGAGGCAAGGCGTGAAGTTCGGTCCTGTCCCCGTTGCCGAGGCCGTAGGCACGATCCTTGCCCATTCGATCAAGGTCGGTGACCGTAAGCTGCGTAAAGGCATCGCGCTGACGGCAGACCACATCGAAGACCTGACCGAGGCTGGCCTTGGCTCCGTCACTGTCGCGCGACTGGAACCCGGTGACTGTCACGAGGATGAGGCCGCCCGGATGCTGGCCGCCGCTCTAGCTCCGAACCCAACCGAGGCGGGTTTACGCGTGACCCAACCTTTTACCGGTCGCGTGAATCTGCTGGCGGATGGACCGGGCGTCGCCGTGCTGGATGTCGAGGCGTTGGAAGCGTTCAATCGCGTCAACCCGATGATCACCGTCGCGACTGTTCCGCAATACCAGCAGATGGGCGAAGGCGGCATGGTGGCTACGATCAAGGTTATCTCTTATGCCGTGCCCGGAGGCGATGTGATGCACGCAGCACGTCTGGCACAGGCATCCATCCGTATGGTCTCGCCGGTTCACAAAACGGCGGGTCTGGTGGTGACTGATATTCCCGGTGGCCCGTCGAACGAAAAGGGGATCGCAGCGATCCGCGGCCGTGTCGAAGCCCTGGGGATGGAACTGTCAGACGTTCGGATCGTCCCGCATCAGGCAGAACCTTTGTCCTCGGCTGTGTCCGACGCTGAGGGGGATATCGTCATGATTCTGACCGGCTCGGCCACGTCCGACGTTTACGACGTGGCGCCCGAGGCGGTACGCGCCGCCGGAGGGCAGGTGGACCGGTTCGGAATGCCGGTCGATCCGGGCAACCTTCTGTTTCTCGGAACGCTTGGCGAGCGGCCCGTGATTGGCTTGCCGGGCTGCGCGCGTTCACCTGCACTGAACGGGGCCGATTGGGTTTTGTCCCGCGTGGCCTGCGGGATCGAAACAACGGGGCTCGACATCGCCGGAATGGGTGTTGGTGGGTTGCTGAAAGAGATCCCGACGCGCCCGCAGCCCAGGTCTTCGCGAAAGCCCTGATGTGGTGGGCTTTCCCGACAATCCTCTGAACCGTCTCAAATTTTTGTTCTCAAATGAAAACCCGCGTGTTTAACTCGACCCGAGGAACAACACGAAACGGGAGGATTTCATGGCACAGGTCTCGATGACTGTGAACGGCGTAGCTGTGAGCGGTGAAGTTGAGGGACGGACGTTAT